>JAODLY010000013.1 GCA_025464445.1 Rhodoglobus sp.
AGCGCCAGCAGCCCCGGCTGCGGCCCCGGCGGCCCCAGCGGCAGCCCCGGCGGCCCCAGCGGCAGCGCCCGCGGTTGTCGCACCAACACCCGCACCTGCCGCGGCAGCACCGGCCCCAGCTGCTGTACCGGCTTCCGGCGACGCACAGGCCGGCTACGTCACCCCGCTCGTGCGCAAGCTCGCGAACCAGGCGGGCGTCGACCTCGCCGCCGTGACCGGCACGGGCGTCGGCGGCCGCATCCGCAAGCAGGACGTGCTCTCCGCCGGCTCGGCGACCGCGGCATCCGCTTCGGCACCCGCACCCGCCGCGGCCGCCGCAAAGCCCCTCGAGATCTCGCCGCTGCGCGGAACGACAGTGCCGATGTCCCGACTGCGCAAGGTCATCGCCGAGCGCGCAGTCATCTCGATGCAGTCATCGGCGCAGTTGACATCCGTCGTCGAGGTGGACGTCACGCTCGTCGCCAACTTCCGGGACCAGGTCAAGGCCGACTTCCAGGCGAAGACCGGCGTGAAGCTGACATTCCTGCCGTTCTTCGCCCTCGCCGCCGCCGAGGCGCTGACCGCGTACCCGATAGTCAATGCGACCATCGACGGCGACAACATCGTCTACCCGGCGCAGGAGAACATCTCGATCGCGGTCGACACCGAGCGCGGGCTGCTCACCCCGGTGATCCGGGATGCCGCGGCGCTCGACCTCGCCGGCTTCGCCACGCAGATCGCCGATCTCGCCGCCCGCACCCGGGATAACAAGCTCAAGCCCGACGAGCTCGCCGGAGGCACGTTCACCGTGACCAACACGGGATCGCGCGGCGCGCTCTTCGACACCCCGATCGTCTTCCTGCCCCAGTCGGCGATTCTCGGCACGGGCATCGTCGCGAAGAAGCCCGTAGTCGTGAGCGACGCGGGCGGGGACGCGATCGCCATCCGCTCGATGGTCTACCTGGCGTTGAGCTACGACCACCGCATCGTCGACGGCGCAGATGCCGCCCGCTTCCTTGTGGCTGTCAAAGACCGCCTCGAAAGCGGCGACTTCCAGTCCAAGCTCGGAATCTAGCCTCACTCCACGGCACCTACTCCTCCAGGTAGTCCCGAATCCGCCAACCGGCCTCGCCCTTCATGAGAAGGATCGAGGCCGGTTCGCTGTCGGCCACGTCTCCGAGGCGGAGGATCGCCGAATCCCCGAGCCGTTCGTCGATCGTGACCTGCGCGGCATCCACCTCGAATACCGGCGGTGATTCCGCGCCCGCCTGTAGCGACCGCACCAGTGCCTGGTCATCGGCGAGGGCCGACGAGCCGGCCTGACCAATGGCATCCAGGCACAGCACCGACAGGTCCCGGATGCACCCGCTGCGCGTTTCGAGCAGCGCGACGAGCGCGGCGACGGGGTCGTCTCCGGCAACCGGCCCCGCGTGCGGCCCTGGCCTCGCGGTAGCCGAGGTGGCAGGGGTGGCGGACGGCCCCTGCGCCGAGCCAGACCCGCCTGGCACGATCACGAGAGCGGCGACAAGCGCGAGCCCGACGGCGCCAGCGGCCACCCACAGGCGAGCCCGCACCCGCCCGACGGCGCTCCGGGCGCGCTCCACGACCGCGCCAGCGTCGTCGGGAAGTAGCCGCGCCGCCCAGTGCGGAATCGCGGGCCGACCCGGATCATCCACGGCAACGGGCTCCCCCGTGACGAGCCTCCCGGGCAGCAGCGGCGTGGTCACGGCCATCGCGGTCGGCAGGAAGTCGATAGGCTCCGGCACCGCCAGGTCGAAGAGCCTGTCGGCAAGCTGCTCGAACCAGGCGTCGGTGTCCAGCGACGGGCTCGATTCGACCCAGTCCGTGAGCGACCTGGCCGACGGATCATCGACGGTGTCGAGCACCGAGTGGGCGAGCCCCGCGAACGCACGCACATCGAGAACCACCCCCGGCACGGCGTCGAGCAGGGCCGGCGGCTGCCCCGGCGTGATCGGAAACGCGCGGCCGAAACAGCACAGCACGGGAGCGCCGGCGCCGTCGAACAGCACGGCCTCCTGCCGCACCGCCGCGTGCACAACTCCGGCGGCGTGGAGGCGGGTCATGGCAAGGGCGAGCGGTGCGAGGATCGTGATCGCCTCGCCGGGGCGCAGGCGGGAACGATCCCGCAAGAGGCGGGCGAGAGTGCCGCCGGTGAGCCGCTCGAGGATGAGCGCCTGCGCGCCGTCGGGGGCGGTCGTGACATCCACGAGCCGCAGCGAATGTTCGCCGGCCGCTCGGGACAGCGCCTCGATCTCCGCAAGGATCGACACGTCGGTCACCCCGTCCCGAAACACTTTGATCGCCACGGGCGGCGCGTGCGGCTCGCCGAGACCGATCACCGACGACCCGAGTGGATGCCCGAGAAAGACCTCTGCGCGTGCGCCGTCACCCAGCTTGCGCACGAGTCGGTACCCGCCGAGAGTGTCCATGCCCACGGCACGAGCCTGCCGCGGACTGACCGCCGCGAGTCGGCCCGAAACCCGACCGGGGCCGCCGGGGTCTCGCGCGCAGATGTGGAGGAGAAGGCACGTAGACTCGACCCGTGATCGACATTGTCGTCACGGGGCTAAGCGCCAACTCCGTGCCGTACATCGAAGCCCTTGAGCTTCAACGCGCAACCCATCGGGCAGTCGTGAGCGGAAGCTCACCGGACACCCTTCTGCTCCTCGAGCATCCTTCGGTCTACACCGCAGGCAAGCGCACAGAGGACTTCGAGCGGCCGACAGACGGCACCCCCGTCATCGACGTGGACCGCGGCGGCAAGATCACGTGGCACGGGCCCGGGCAGCTGGTGGGCTATCCCATCCTCAGGCTCGCGGAACCGATCGACGTGGTCGGCTATGTGCGGCGCCTCGAAGGCATCCTCATCGGGGTGCTCGCCGAGCTCGGCATCGACGCCGGGCGGGTGCCCGGGCGGTCCGGTGTGTGGATCGGCTACGACCAGCCCGTCGGGTCCGAGAAGATCGCGGCCATCGGCATCCGCGTCGCTGAAGGCGTGACGATGCACGGCTTCTCGCTCAACTGCAGCAACTCGTTCGAGGCCTACACGAAGATCGTGGCATGCGGAATCCTCGACGCCGGCGTGACCTCGATCTCGCGCGAACTGGGCCGCACCGTGACGCCCGAGGATGTCGTTCCCCTCGTCGCGCGGCACTTCGCGGAAGCGATGGCGACAGCATGAGTCATCCCGAAGCCAACCAGGTCGAAGGCCGCAAGCTGCTGCGCCTCGAGGTGCGCAACGCCGAGACCCCCATCGAGCGCAAGCCGGAATGGATCAAGACTGTCGCGCACATGGGGCCGGAGTACCGCCAGCTGCAGGAGCTCGTCAAGGGCGAGAACCTGCACACCGTGTGCCAGGAAGCGGGATGCCCAAACATCTTCGAGTGTTGGGAAGACCGCGAGGCCACGTTCCTCATCGGTGGCAGCCAGTGCACCCGTCGCTGCGACTTCTGCCAGATCGACACCGGCAAGCCGGCGGACTACGACACGGATGAACCGCGCCGGGTCGCCGAATCCGTCACGAAGATGAACCTGCGCTACGCCACGGTGACGGGAGTCGCCCGCGACGACCTGCCCGACGAGGGAGCCTGGCTGCACGCCGAAACCGTGCGCCAGATCCACGCGCAGAATCCCGGAACCGGCGTCGAGATTCTCGCCACCGATTTCTCGGGCAATGCCGAACTGCTCGGCATCGTCTTCGACTCCCGGCCGGAGGTGTTCGCGCACAACGTCGAGACCGTGCCGCGCATCTTCAAGCGCATCCGCCCCGCCTTCCGCTACGAGCGTTCGCTCGACGTGCTCACCCAGGCGCGGGCCGCCGGCCTCATCACGAAGTCGAACCTGATCCTGGGTATGGGCGAGGAGCCGCACGAGGTGATCCAGGCGCTGCACGACCTGCACGACGCCGGCACGGACATCATCACCATCACCCAGTACCTGCGCCCCACCCCGCGTCACCTTCCGGTCGCGCGCTGGGTAAAGCCGCAGGAGTTCGTCGAGTTCAGCGAGGCGGCGGAGGAGATCGGCTTCCTCGGCGTGCTCGCCGGACCACTGGTGCGCTCGAGCTACCGTGCGGGACGCCTGTGGGCGCGCTCGATGGTGGCGAAGGGTCGCGACATCCCGCAGCATCTCATCCACCTCGCCGACGCGAACCTCGGTTTCGCGCAGGCGGTGTAGGTCAGAGCCGGTATCCTGACTCCATGGCACGCACCTCCACCACAGCCCCCAAGCCCCCGAAGGAGCCTGGTCGGCTGAAGCAGATGTACGACGTGTTCAACATGACTCGTCGCTACGACAAGCTCGCGATCTGGTGGTTCCTGCTCGCATTCCTCGGGCCGGTGCTCGCGGGCCTGGTGCTCGCCGTGCTGCTCGCCCCCGACCAGGTGCTCGGCTTCGTGCTGTACATCATCGCCGGCGTGCTCGGCGGGGTGCTCGTCTTCCTCATAGTGCTTGGACGTCGCGCCGAGAAGGCGGCGTATTCGCAGATCGCCGGCCAGCCCGGCGCCGTCGGCGCCGTGCTCAAGAGTTCGCTGCGCCGCGGCTGGACCGCGAGCGAAATGCCCGTCTCGGTGAGCCCGAAGACCCAGGATGCCGTCTACCGCGCAGTCGGACGCGGCGGCGTCGCACTCATCGGCGAGGGTCCGCGCAGCCGTACCCAGCGCATGCTCGAGGACGAGCGCAAGGTCGTCACGCGCATCCTGCCCAACGTGCCGGTGAGCTTTCTCTACGTCGGGCCCGACGCGGATTCCGTGCCGCTCTACAAGCTCGCCTCGAAACTGCGTACCCTCAAGCCGGCACTGCGCAAACCCGAGATCCTCGCGGTGGCGAACCGCCTCAACTCCCTGGGCAAGAACGGCCTGCCGATCCCGAAGGGCGTCGACCCGTATAAGGCGCGCGCGCCGCGACCGCGCTGAGCCGTTGAGTAGCGCTAGCGGCGGACTAACACCGTGCCGATAAGCCGGTCATGCATGCCGCGCTGGTCGCGGTCCCAGATCACCGCAGGGATCACGAGGCACAACAGCGCAGTACGCGCGAATGGGCGCCAGGCCCCGAGATAGCCACCGGCCAGCGGCACGACCCGCAGGCCGAGGATGAGATGTCCGATCGACGCGTTCGCCGTCAGGAGCAAAGCCACCTGGGCCACCGCGAATACGACGAGCGTCGCCCAGGCGTTGTACTGGAAGAACGCCACAGAGATCAGGACGACCGTGCCCCAGTCGATCACGAGGGCGGCGAGCCTCCGCCCGAGCCTGCCCACGGAGCGGGGGCCGGACTCCGGAAGCCCGAGCCGCTTGCCCGGCCAATCCTGCGGTGTTGTCGGGGCCGTGGGCATCCGATAATCTTACCGAGCGTCCGACGCGTAACATGCGTGAAACAATTGCGTGACGCTAGCGAAACCCCTTCCCCTTACCCTCATGAGTGGCCGCGTCTGCTGCCGCTCAGCACCAAGCTCATTGGAGTTCTTCACATGTTCAGTGATTCTTCGGAAGTGCTCAAGTTCATCAAGGACACTGACGTGAAGTTCCTTGATATCCGCTTCACCGACCTGCCCGGTGTACAGCAGCACTTCAACATCCCGGCATCCACCGTCGACGAGGAGTTCTTCTCCGTCGGCCAGCTGTTCGACGGCTCATCCATTCGGGGCTTCGCCTCGATCCACGAGTCCGACATGCAGCTCATCCCCGACGTGACAACGGCATACGTTGACCCGTTCCGTGCCGAGCGCACCCTCATCATGATCTTCGACATCTACAACCCGCGCAACGGCGAGATCTACGGCCGCGACCCGCGCCAGGTGGCCAAGAAGGCCGAGAAGTACCTCGCGTCCACAGGCATCGCCGACACCGCATTCTTCGCACCGGAAGCCGAGTTCTACATCTTCGACGACGTGCGCTACGAAGTGAAGCAGAACGCGAGCTTCTACGCTGTCGACTCCGAGGAAGGCGCCTGGAACTCGGGCCGCATCGAAGAGGGCGGCAACCTCGCCAATAAGACCCCGTACAAGGGCGGCTACTTCCCGGTGTCCCCCGTGGACAAGCAGGCCGACCTGCGCGACGACATCAGCCTCAAGCTCATCGACGCCGGCCTCATCCTCGAACGTGCCCACCACGAGGTGGGCACCGGCGGGCAGGCGGAGATCAACTACCGCTTCGACACGATGGTGCACGCGGCCGACGACATCCTGAAGTTCAAGTACATCGTCAAGAACACGGCGCTCGAATGGGGCAAGGTCGCGACGTTCATGCCGAAGCCGCTGTTCGGCGACAACGGGTCTGGCATGCACACGCACCAGTCGCTGTGGAACGGCAAAGAGCCGCTGTTCTACGACGAGAAGGGCTACGGCGGACTGAGCGACATCGCACGCTGGTACATCGGCGGCCTGCTCAAGCACGCCCCCGCAGTGCTCGCGTTCACCAACCCCACCCTCAACTCGTACCGTCGCCTCGTGCCCGGGTTCGAGGCCCCGGTGAACCTCGTCTACTCCGCGGGTAACCGCTCCGCGTCGATTCGCATCCCGATCACGGGTACGAACCCGAAGGCCAAGCGCATCGAATTCCGCGCGCCAGACGCCTCCGGCAACCCGTACCTCGCGTTCGCGGCGCAGCTCATGGCGGGCCTCGACGGCATCAAGAACAAGATCGAGCCGCACGAGCCCGTCGACAAGGACCTGTACGAGCTGCCGCCCGAAGAGGCCAAGCTCATCCCCCAGGTTCCCGGCTCGCTCGCCGAGGCGCTCACCGCCCTCGAGAACGACCACGAGTTCCTCACCCAGGGCAACGTGTTCCCCGAGGACCTGATCGAGACCTGGATCGCCTACAAGCGCTCCGCGGAGATCATCCCGATGGCGCAGCGCCCGCACCCGTTCGAGTACGAGCTGTACTTCTCGGTGTAACACACGTCGCAGCAACGACAGGGGCCGCATCCTTCGGGTGCGGCCCTTTGTTTGTCCGGAGTTGGCGCCAGCTCGACGAGGTCGACCACGAGGCGGACGGAGGGTGCGCTCAGGAGCGGTGCCCGGACGGGGTGCCCGGAGAGGCTCACGACCGCGGTGCTACCCTCGTCCCATGACCCCGCAGGAGCTCAAGACCCTCGCGCTGCTGCGCGGGGCGAAGGACCTCATCGACCGCGAGTACGCCAAGCCGCTCGACGTGCCGACAATGGCCCTCAAAGCGCTCATGTCGCCTGCGCACTTCTCGCGCCAGTTCCGCGCCGCCTACGGCGAGACGCCATACGGCTACCTCATGACCAGGCGCATCGAGCGGGCCATGACGCTGCTACGCGGCGGGATGACAGTGACCGACGCCTGCATGGCTGTCGGTTGTACATCCCTCGGGTCATTCAGCTCGCGCTTCACCGAACTCATGGGGATGACACCGAGCGCATACGCTGCCGCCGAACATCCCGCCGTGAAGGCCATGCCAGACATGGTCGCAAAGACCAGGACCAGACCGAGCAGGATTCGAGAAGCCGCCCCGACATCCGCCGCGTAGCGTTGCCGTCATGACAATCTCACTGCGTTTCACAAATGTCACTGTCAACGACGTCGACGAGGCGATCGGGTTCTACCGCGATGCCCTCGGCCTCGAGGTGCAGAACGATGTCGCCTCAGGCGACTACCGCTGGGTGACGCTCGGCACCGATACCCAGCCCGGCCTCGGGATCGTGATCTCCGAGCCGCACGCCGGCCGTTCCCAGGCCGACGGCGACGCCATGCAGCAGCTGCTCACGAAGGGCTCGCTGCCGCTGCTCGTCTTCAGCTCGGATGACGTCGACGCCGCCTTCGAGAAGATCAGGGCGACAGGCGCCGAGGTGCTGCAGGAGCCGATGGACCAGCCATGGGGTCCTCGCGACTGCGCGTTCCGTGACCCTTCCGGCAACACCGTGCGCATCTCCCAGGCTCACGGCCGCGTCGATTCCGGCCTGAGCAGCCCTAGCCTGCGGTGGCGTGTCCCACGAACTTCACGAAGTGGTCGCGACGCAGCAGGCGGAGGATGCGCTGCTGGGCGGGGGTGAACGCGGCGATGCCGGCCGCGGCATCCATCGGTTCGAAGCCGGTGATCGTGTATTCGACGCCATGAAACCGGATGCCGCAGCCGCCGGCCGCGCGCGCGTTGCGGTACCAGTCCACGCCGTCGCCGTAGGTGAGTTCGATCACGAAGCCTCCCGCGGTGGGCTGCACGATGATGGGAGTCTCGTACGACTTCCCGGACTTGCGGCCGACGTGACGCACGAGGGCAAAGGGCCCGCGGCGGCCCATCGCGACCCGTTTGGTGAGCGGATTCAGCGTGTGCTTGAGCACCGTGCCGATTGCGGACATCAGCCCGTCGTCGCCCTGCCCTTGACAGTGCCGTAGAACTGCTTCTCGAACACCTGGCGGGCGAGGCGGGTCACCCGCAGGTAGTCCTCCTCGAATCGGCTTGCCGACCCCGGAGGATACTCGAGAAGTCGCGCGACACCCTCGAGCTGTTGGCGGTCGGTCGGCAGCAGGTCGCTCGTGCGCGAGGTCCACAGCGTCATGGCGGAGCGGGCGCGCGACGCGAGAATCCACGCATCGCGCAGCTTCTTGGCGTCCGCTGGCGCGACCAGTTTGTCTTTCTCCGCGGCCGTGAGCGCGCTGAGGGTGGATGTCGTGCGCAGCCCCTCGACGCGCGCCCCGTGCTGCAGCTGCAGCAGCTGCACGAACCATTCGACATCGCTCAGGCTCCCGCGGCCGAGCTTGAGGTGGCGGGCGGGGTCGGCGGCCTGGGGCAGGCGCTCGGCCTCGACACGGGCCTTGATGCGCTTGATCTCGCGCACATCCTGCTCGGCGATCGTCTCGGGATAGCGCACGTCTTCGACGAGCTGCTCCCACGCCGCGAGCACGCTGCGATCCCCGACGACCGGCCTGGCGCGCAACAGCGCCTGCGCCTCCCAGGTGAGCGACCAGCGGGCGTAATACGCCCGGTAACTCTCCAGGGAGCGCACTATGGCGCCGTTCTTGCCCTCGGGCCGCAGCCCGATGTCCAGGTCGAGCGGCAGGCGCAGGTCTTCGGTGATGCGGCTGAGGGCATGCACGATCGCCTCGGCGCGTGACTGCGCATCCTCGTCGGATGCCCCGGCCGGGCGGTAGACGTACATGACGTCGGCATCCGACCCGAAGCCGAGCTCGGCTCCCCCGTAGCGCCCCATGGCGATGATGCCGAATTCGATTCCATCTCCGAAGCGGTGCGCGAGGGAGAGCGCCCCGCTGAGGATCGTGGTCGTGATGTCCGACAGGGCGCGGCCGAGCTCTTCGATGGTGATGAGCCCGAGGATGGCCGCGAGGGCGAGTCGCAGCACCTCGCGACGGCGGGCGGTGCGCAGGGCGAGGGCCGCGGCATCCTCGTCGCCGGCATGCCGGGCGACGGTGGCCGCGGTTTCCTCGAGCAGCAGCGGCAGCGGACGCGGTCGCAGCTCTTCCTCGTTCTCGAGCCACGCGGCCGCCTCGGGGATGCGCTCGAGCAGGTCGCCCACGAACTTCGAGCCGGACAGCACGTGCGTGAGCCGCTGGGCGGCGCCCGAGGAGTCGCGCAGCATCCGCAGGAACCAGTACGCCTCGCCCAGGTCGTCGCTGAGCCTGCGGAACGCCAGCAGGCCGTGGTCGGGATCCGCTCCGTCGGCGAACCATTGCAGCATCACCGGCAGCAGGTTGCGCTGGATCGTCGCCCGGCGCGACACTCCCCCGGTCAGGGCCGCGATGTGGTTGAGCGCGCCCCTCGGATCGCGGAAACCGATCGCGGCGAGCCGCGCGACCGCCTGTTCGCTCGAGAGGGTGAGCCCTTCGTCGGGCAGCGCAGCGACCGCCGACAGCAACGGACGGTAGAAGAGGCGCTCGTGCAGCCTGCGCACCGCCTGCTTCGTGCGCTGCCACTGCTCGGTGAGCCCGGCCGCGCTCGTGGCGAGGCCGCTCGCCCTCGCCAACACGCGCAGGGCATCCGGATCCGTCGGCATGAGATGGGTGCGCCGCAGTCTCGACAGCTGCAGACGGTGCTCGAGCAGCCGCAGGAAGCGGTAGTCCTGGGCGAACTCGGCCGCCTCCACCCTGCCGATGTAGCCCTGCTCTGCGAGTGCGACCAGCGCGGGCAGGGTGGCCACCTGCCGCACGAGGGGGTCGGTCTGCCCGTGCACGAGTTGCAGCAGCTGGATGGTGAACTCGACGTCGCGCAGCCCGCCCGGACCGAGCTTGAGCTGCACGTCGAGCTCATCGCCCGGGATGTTGTCGGTGACCCGTTCACGCATCCGCTGCACCGAATCCACGAAATTCTCGCGCGACGCGCTCGACCACACCTTGGGTGCTATGGCCTCGACGTAACGCTGCCCGAGCTCGAGGTCACCCGCGAGTGGACGAGCTTTCAGCAGCGCCTGGAATTCCCAGCTCTTTGCCCAGCGGTCGTAGTACGCGAGATGCGATTCGAGGGTGCGCACGAGTGCGCCGTCTTTGCCCTCGGGTCGCAGGTTGGCGTCGACCTCCCAGAGGCCGGGTTCCGTCGAAAGCTCGTTGATACCCTTCATCGCCTGCATGGCGAGTTTCGTCGCGATCTCGACGGATCGCTCCCCGCCTTCGGCCACGAAGATCACGTCGACGTCGGAGACATAGTTGAGCTCGCGGGCGCCGGCCTTGCCCATGCCGATGACCGCAAGGCGGGTCTCCGCGAGTTCGGCCGCGGGGAACTTCGACTCGCGGCGGGCGACATCCAGCGCGGCGTCCAGCGCTGCACCGGCGAGGTCGGCCAGGGCTGCGGCAACCCTGTCGACGACGGCGAGCGGGTCGGCCTGCACGAGGTCCCATGCCGTGAGCCGGGCGAGGTGACGGCGGTACCGCACCCGCAGCGCGACCCAGGCCGCGTCGCCGGTGAGACCGTCCACTGCGGTGAGCAGGTCGGCGTCGTACTCTGCCGCCTGCGGCGGGGCCGTGAGTGGGGCGGCGAGAGCCGCGAGCTCGGCGGGGCGGCGTTCGAAGAACTCTCCGAGACCGGAGGAGGCGCCCAGCACGCGGATTAGGCGAGCCGCGGCATCCGGAACCTTCAGCAGCGCCGCGACCTGCTTCGGCGCACTCTCGCGGAGGCGCACGAGGATGCGCAGCGCCTGGTCGGGATCTGCGGCGGCCGCGAAGTATGGGACGAGCTCAGGGGTGTCGAGGCTGTCGAGGCGCTCGCTCGTCTCGCCAAGCTCGGCGAATCCGAGCCTGGCCAGTTCAGTCAGCGTTGTCTGGTTGCGAGGCATGATGTGCGCGGCGCTCGGCCGGGTTGCGCGCTAGAGGATCTCGAGGTTGCTCTCGAGCTCGTACGGCGTCACCTGGGCGCGGTATTCCTTCCATTCGCGCCGCTTGTTGAGCAGCACGTAGTTGAACACCGCCTCGCCCAGCGTCTCGGCGACGAGCTCGGAATCTTCCATGATCGAGACCGCGTGGTCGAGGGATGCTGGCAATTGGTTGTAGCCGAGCGCGCGGCGCTCCGCGTCAGACAGCTCCCACACGTTGTCTTCGGCCTCGGGCGGCAGCTCGTAGCCCTCCTCGATGCCCTTCAGCCCGGCGGCGAGCAGCAGCGAGAATGTCAGGTACGGGTTGGCCGCGGAGTCGATGGCGCGGTACTCGACCCGCGCGCTCTGGCCCTTGCCTGGCTTGTACAGCGGCACGCGAACGAGCGCCGAACGGTTGTTGTGCCCCCACGTGACGAAGCTCGGGGCCTCATCCCCGCCCCAGAGCCGCTTGTACGAGTTCACGTACTGGTTGGTGACAGCGGTGATCTCCGGTGCGTGAGTGAGCAGGCCGGCGACGAACTGGCGGCCGATCTTGGAGAGCTGGTAATGCCCGCTCGCGTCGTAGAACGCGTTCGAGTCACCCTCGAACAGCGACATGTGGGTGTGCATGCCAGACCCGGGATGCCCTGACATCGGCTTCGGCATGAACGTCGCGTAGACGCCCTGCTCGATCGCCACCTCCTTGATGACCGTACGGAAGGTCATGATGTTGTCGGCGGTGGTGAGCGCGTCGGCGTAGCGCAGGTCGATCTCGTTCTGGCCGGGGCCCGCCTCGTGGTGGCAGACCTCGACGGAGATCCCCAGGTCTTCGAGCATGCGCACCGAGCGGCGCCTGAAGTCGTGGGCGGTGCCACCGGGCACGTTGTCGAAGAAGCCCGCGGAGTCCACGGGAACCGGCTGCCCATCCTTGAGCTTTGACGACTTGAGCAGGTAGAACTCGATCTCAGGGTGCGTGTAGAAGGTGAACCCGCGATCGGCGGCCTTCGCGAGGGCGCGCTTGAGCACGTTGCGCGGGTCGGATGCCGCCGGCTGCCCGTCCGGCGTCGTGATGTCGCAGAACATGCGCGCTGTGGGGTCGATCTCGCCGCGCCAGGGCAGGATCTGGAACGTCGTGGGGTCGGGATGGGCGAGCATGTCGGCCTCGTAGGCGCGGGTGAATCCTTCGATCGCGGAGCCGTCGAACCCGAGTCCCTCTGCGAAAGCACCCTCGACCTCGGCAGGGGCGATCGCGACACTCTTGAGCGTGCCGACGACATCGGTGAACCAGAGGCGAATGAACTTGATGCCTCGCTCTTCGATCGTGCGAAGAACGAAGTCGCGCTGCTTGTCCATCAAGCTCCCTCTTATGTCTGCTGCGGTGCAGTATCAGGCTACCGGCTGGGCCTGTGCTCCGCTGGACGATGGGATGCCCGTGGCTAGACTCTTTGCATGACTGACCCCGCCGCAGCGGCAGCACAGGCCAACCTCAAGCGCGTTCGCACCAGGCATTTCCAGAGTGCCAAGGAGAACGGCATCAAGATCACCGGCCTCACGAGCTACGACCAGCTCACCGCCGGCATCTTCGACGAGGCCGGCATCGACTTCCTGCTCGTTGGCGACTCTGCTGGCAACAATGTGTATGGCTACGACACGACGCTTCCGGTGTCGATCGACGACCTCATCCCGCTGGCCCGCGCCGTCGCCGGGGCGGTGACGCGCGCATTCGTGGTCGCGGACATGCCGTTCGGTTCATACGAGACCGGCACGGATGAGGCCCTGCACACGGCATTCCGTTTCATGAAGGAGACCGGTGCACACGCCGTCAAGCTCGAGGGCGGGGTGCGCAGCGCCGAGCAGATCCGCAGGATCGTCTCTGCGGGCATCCCGGTCATGGCGCATATCGGCTTCACGCCGCAGAGCGAGCACGGGCTCGGCGGCCACGTCATCCAGGGGCGCGGCGACCAGGTCGACGAACTGCTCGCGGATGCCCACGCCGTCGAAGACGCCGGTGCGTTCGCCGTCGTGCTCGAGATGGTGCCTGCAGAAGCCGCAGCACGCGTGACGAAGGAGCTGCGCATCCCCACGATCGGCGTCGGCGCAGGCCCGCACGTCGACGGGCAGCTGCTGGTCTGGACCGACTGGGCGGGGTTCACGAAGGGCCGCATCCCGAAATTCGTCAAGCAGTACGCGAACCTGCGCGCCACTCTCACGGATGCCGTGCAGAGCTACCGCGCGGATGTCGAGCAGGGCGTATACCCGGGCCCCGAACACTCCTACGAGGACTGAGGCGTGCACCTGCTTCAGGTGGCCCAGCGCGCCACGGACCTCCCCCGCGCGATCGCGTTCTACGAGACACTCACCGGCCAACCGGTCACCGCCCATTTCCCGCAGCCAGGGCTGGCCTTCTTCGTGCTCGGCGACACCAGGCTGCTGCTCGATGCCGCGGCCCCGAGCGCCCTCATCTACCTGCGCGTGGACAGCGTTCGCGAGAAGACTGAAGAACTGCGTGACGCCGGTGTGGAAATCACCACCGAACCGCACGTGATCTTCAGGCACGAGGATGACACTCTCGGTGCGGCCGGAACCGACGAGTGGATGGCGTTCTTCACCGACTCCGAGGGCAACACCGTCGGCATCGCGAGCCAGGAGCTGCCATGACGCGCGGCGAGGCACGCGTCGGCATGGCCGGCTGGGTGTTCCCGGCGTGGCGCGGCGGCTTCTACCCGAAAGGCGTCACCCAGAAGAACGAGCTCGAGTACGCCTCGACCCACGTGACCTCGATCGAGCTCAACGGCTCGTTCTACGCGCTGCAGAAACCGGCAAGCTGGACGAGCTGGCGCGACCGCACGCCAGACGACTTCGTGTTCTCCGTGAAAGCTCCCAAATTCATCACCCACGAACGCAAACTCGAGGATGTCGGGGAGCCACTCGCGAACTTCTTCGCCTCTGGCATCCTCGTGCTCGGTGCCAAACTCGGGGCGATCCTGTGGCAACTCCCGCCACACCTGCCATTCGACGCCGACCTGCTCGAGCAGTTTCTCGCCCAGCTGCCGCACACGACGACGGAGGCCGTCGCGCTCGCGAAACAACGAAGCGAGCGGATGTCCGGCAAGGAACACCTCGAAACCGACGCCGATCGCCCGGTGCGCCACGCCCTCGAGGTGCGGCACTCGAGTTTCGCGACGCCCGCGTTCACCGACCTCCTTCGCAAGTACCGGGTAGCCGCGGTCTACGGCGACTCCGGCGGAAAGTGGCCGGTAATCGACGAGGACACCGCGGGGTTCCGCTACGCCCGGCTGCACGCCGACGAGAAGCTCTACCCCGGCGGCGTGTACGAACCCGCAGACATCGAACGCTGGGCAACCCGGGTCGAGGGCTGGCTCGACGGCGGCCGGGACGCCTACATCTACTTCGACAACGACACGAAGACCCGCGCGCCCATCGACGCGATGAGCCTCATCGAGCGGCTGGCGCCGTCGGTCTAGTCGTCGTCAGCGTCGTCCTGTGCCCACTTCCGCGCGCGCTCCGCCGCGATCTCGGGCGCCCGCGCGGCATCCTCCTTCGTGGCGAACGGCCCGTCACGGTCTGAGCCGAGCGACTGGGCGCCCTCCTCGACCTGGCCGGTCTTGTGGTTGTACCACCATTCGGTCATGCGCACCTCCGAGGGAAAACTAGACTCAACACTATGCCTCGGGATGCGCAGGGATACCTCGTTCCCGGGGTCATTTCCGCCTCGCGGCCCGTTCCTTCGCGCATCGCCAGGCCCGAATACGTCGGCAAGCCCGGCCCGCGGGCGTACGCCGGCGACAACACCTACTCGGCCGAAGAGATCGAGCGGATCCGGGAGTCCGGCAGCATCGCCGCCCAAGCCATCGAGGCTGTCGCCGCCGCCATTCGCCCTGGGATCACCACGCAGCAGCTCGACGACGTGGCCTTCGACTTCCTCGTCAGCCACGACGCGTACCCTTCCACGCTCGGCTACCGCGGCTACCCGAAGTCGGTGTGCACGAGTCTCAACGAGGTGGTCTGCCACGGCATCCCGGATGACACGACCCTCGTCGATGGCGACATCATCAACCTCGACATCACCGCGTACAGGAACGGCATGCACGGCGACCTCAACAAGACGTTCATCGTCGGCGAGGCTGCGCCGGCGGCGGCGGACCTCGTGCAGCGCACTCGCGAGGCGCTCGACCGCGGGATCAGGGCGGTAGCGCCGGGGCGAGAGGTGAACGTCATCGGCCGCGCGATCGAGTCGTATACGAAGAGGTTCGGCTACGGCGTCATCCGGGACTTCACCGGCCACGGGGTCGGCGCGGCGTTCCACACGGGGCTGATCATCCCGCACTACGACTCGGCCCCCGCATTCGCCGATGTGATGGAGGTCGGCATGGTGTTCACTATCGAACCCATGCTCACCATGGGCACCCCTGAGCGTCCCGGCGGCTACGCGTGGGACCAGTGGGGTGACGGCTGGACCGTCACGACGAAAGACAAGAGCTGGACCGCCCAGTTCGAGCACACGCTCGTGGTAACCGAGCGCGGCGCCGATATTCTCACACTCCCGTAAAGGACAATCAGCACATGGCAAAGGCGCTCGGGATCGATATCGGCGGCACGGGCATCAAGGGAGCCCTTGTCGACACTGTCAGCGGTGACCTGCTGGGCGAGCGCATCAAGCTGCCGACCCCGAACGGCGGCCAGCCCAACGATGTCGTGAAAACCGTGCTCGAACTCGTCAAGCAGCTCGGCGGTCTCGAAGACGGCGTGCCGGTCGGGGTGTGCTTCCCGGCGATAGTCAAGGGTGGGCGCACTCTCTCGGCGGCGAACGTGTCGAAGAAGTGGATCGGGCTCGAGGCCGAGAAGCTGTTCGAGAAGGCGCTCAAGCGCGACATCCATTTCGTCAACGATGCCGATGCCGCCGGCTACGCCGAATCGCGCTACGGCGCCGCCAAGGGTGTGCCGGGGCTCGTGCTGCTCACGACGCTCGGCACGGGCATCGGCAGCGCCCTCATCTACGACGGCGTGCTCATCCCGAACGCGGAGCTGGGCCACATCGAGATCGACGGCAAGGATGCCGAGAAACAGACCTCGTACGCCGCGAAGGAACGCGACAACCTCGACTGGAAGGCCTGGGCTAAGCGCCTGCAGAAGTACTACATGAGGCTGGAGAGCCTGCTCTCCCCCGACCTGTTCATAGTCGGCGGGGGCGTGTCGAAATCGCACGAGGACTTTCTGCCGCTGCTCACCCTCGAGACCCCGATAGTTCCCGCCGTACACCGCAACAACGCGGGGATCCTGGGCGCCGCCGCCCTCGCCGTGGGGGCCTAGGAGTGGACTCGATGCGCGCGGCGCAGTACGACGCCTACGGCAAACCGGACGTGCTGCACGAGGCAACGACCCCCAGACCCGTCCCGGGGCGCGGCCAGGTGCTGGTCAGGGTGCACGGCACGAGTGTCAACGTCATCGAGCTCGCCGTGCGCAGGGGCGCGCTGCGCATCGCCACCGGGTTCCGGTTCCCCAAGGGCATGGGGCTGGACTTCGCCGGCGAGATCGAGTCGCTCGGCGAGGAGGTCACCTCCGTGGCCGTCGGCGACCGGGTGTGGGGTTTCCTGCCCGGCTTGCCGGGCAGCCCGAGCGCGGCAGCCGCCGAATATCTCGTCACCAAACCGGGCAGGCTCTCGATCGCCCCCACGAGCATCGACCTCGTGGATGCCGCGGCGCTGCCCATGGCGGCGGCAACAGCCCTCACGGCTCTCCGCGACCACGCCCACCTCAAGGCGGGTGACCGGCTGCTCATCCGTGGTGCGAGCGGCGGCGTCGGGAGTGCGGCGGTCCAGCTCGGCGTGGCCATGGGCGCGCAGGTCACGGCGCTCGCCGGAGCCGGCAACCTCGCCTTCGTGCGCGGCCTGGGTGCGGATGCCGCACTCGACTATCACACCCACGGGCCCGACCAGCTTGGACGGTTCGAGGTGATCCTCGACCTCACGGGCTCCCGGATGGGTGCGTATCGCCGCCTACTGGCGAGGCATGGACGGATGGTCACGACGGCCGCCAACGCGATCCCGTACATCCTGTTCTCCACGATCCACGGCTCCAAGCGGGTGCGAGCCTTCTCGACGACCCCAAAGGCGCAGCTTCTCGCCGACGTCGCCGGGTACGTCGACCGCGGCGAACTCGCGCCGGTCATCGATGCGGTGCGCCCGCTCGCGGAACTGGCGGCCGCGCACGCCGCCCTTGAGGCCGGCGGGGGCCGCGGCAAGCACGTCGTGCGCGTCATCGAGTAGCCGAGCAAGGAATGGGCCGGCTGGTACGCCGGGTTCTGTTGACGCGGCATCCGAGGATGCAACGCTGGACGGCCATCTATCTACGACGTACGTTGCCGCACGCCTCTAGCGGTCTACCCGGAAACTGGACGAGCAGCCCGTAACGCTTCCTGTCTGACCTTGCTCCTGGCGAGGTTTACATAGCCGGCCGGGTCACCCCGGCCGCTGGTGGTCTCTTACACCACCGTTTCACCCTTACCCCGGACCGAAGTCCGTGGCGGTCTGCTTTCTGTTGCACTATCTCGCGGGTTACCCCGGGTGGGTGTTACCCACCGCCATGCTCTGCGGAGCCCGGACGTTCCTCGGCGACTGTTGCCAGCCGACGCGGCCGTCTTGCCGACCCATTCGACTGGTAAGCCTACCGGGGCGTCCGCAACCGCTACAGCCCCGACTCCGCCGTTCGAACCAGGATGGCCTCGCTCGATGCGCACATGATCACGTCGTCGGGCGCCGCGGCGCGGATCGCCTGCATCTCGTTCTCCAGGAGTTTGACGCCGGAGGCCATCGAGACCCCGCCTCTGAGCAGGGATGCTCCGGTTCCGTAGCGGGCGCGCTGGCGCTCGTAGAGGGCGAGCAGGTCCGCCGGCACCTTGCCTTCGATGGTGCGCCGGCCGGCGGCAGCCGTTGTGCGTTCCCCGGTGATTGTTGCGAGCGCGGCATCCCGTTCGGCTTCGACGGCCGAGACCTGCCCGGCGATGGCGGCCAGTTGTGCCGCTGTCGAGTCCACCGCCGACTGCTGCTCCTCGAGCCGCTCCATGACCGTCAGTTCGATCTCTTCGAGGTCGCCGAGGCGTTTGCGCAGGGCGGTGAGCTCCTGTTCGAGCGCCGCGACATCCTTCACCGACGAACTGCCCTGCAGCCGCTCCGAGTCGCGGGTGATGCGCGTTTCGACGACGGTGACGTCGGACTCGACGCGGCCGAGCTCGATCTTGACGTCTTCGAGCGCGCCATTCTGTTCGGCGAGTGCGAGCCGCAGCTGCTGCGCTGTCGCACCGAGGCCGTCGAGCGTCGCATGCTCCGGCAGGCTCTTCGCGCGGTGATCGAGCTGGGAGATCTTCGTGTCGAGTGCCTGCAGGTCGAGCAGCAGGGCCTGATCCTCTGTGCTGGCTTTCAACGCGTACTGGCTTTCACGGCCATGGCTCTAGTTCTTCCTGTTCATTGGGTAACCACAAAGTCCCACGGGTCCGTGCGGATCTCACTCACCGTCACCGTCACCCCGGGCAACGCGTCGCGGAGTTCGGATGCCGCGGCGTCCAGCCACAACCACTCGCTCGCCCAGTGGCTCACGTCGATGAGCGCGGGCCCGCCCGTGCCGCTGGACAGCCCCGAGGTTCTCGCGTTCTCCCTGGCCTCCGAGGCGGGGTGGTGGCGCAGGTCACTCGTGATGTACACGTCGGCGGCGAGCACGGCCGGCTCTGAGAGGTAGGTGTCGCCCGCTCCCCCGCACAGCGCGACCGTCGTGATCGACGCGTCGAAATCGCCGGAAACCCTGATCCCCGTCGCCGTGGCGGGCAGCAGCCCGCCGAGGGTGCGGGCGAGCCTGCCAAGCGTGGTGGGCCGCTCGAGTTCGCCGATGCGTCCGATGCCGCGCGTGGGGTCGGCGGCGGGCACGATCGGGCGCTGGTTGACGAGGCCGAGTTTCGCGGCGAATGTGGCCGACGTGCCGGTCGCGACGACATCCGCGTTCGTGTGGGCGGCGATGAGTGCGCACCGGGCCCTGATGAGGGTCGTGAGCACGGAGCCCTTGTAGGTCTCGCTCGCGACGCTCGTGACGCCGCGCAACAGCAGCGGGTGGTGCACGAGCAGGAGGTCCGCCTTGTTGTCGACGGCTTCGCGCACGGTGTCGAGCACGGCATCGACGGCCAGCAGGATCGACGACACCGGCGCCTCGCGGTCACCGGCGATGAGCCCGACGGCATCCCACGGCTCGGCGCCGGCCACCGGCCAGAGTCGCCCGACGGCGGCATTCACATCGGCAACTGTCGGGGACACACCGCCAGTTTAGATGTTGGGGCGCATGGCTTCCTGCCTGCGGATGGCGGGCACCCCGGCGACCAGGGGCACGAGGATGCCGAGCACGAGCGCCACGAGCACGCCAATGTCGCTCGCCGCGAGGTCGCTGTCGAGCGGCATCCCGAGCAGTGTGAAGCCGTAGCCCTGCCAGCCCAGCCAGGTGATTGTCGCCGTCGTGAGCCCGAACCCGATCGCGCTGATCACGACGAGAGCGATGAGGTTGAGCCAGCGCACGTCTGCGTAGATCCCTCCGCGCACGAGTAGGGACTGGGACTCGAAACGTCGATTGCGGATCATCGTCTCCGCGGCGAAAATGCCCGCCCATGCCGCCGTCGGCACGGCCAGGGTGGTCGCGGCATCCCGGAACAGCTCTGTCATGCCGCCCGTGACGCCGAACGAGAGCAGGAGGGCGAGCCCGGCGAGCAGAACTGCCACGATCACGATCGACCACTGGCGCCGCACCCGCACACCGATCGCCTGCAGGGCGAAACCGCCCGAATAGAGGGTGAGGATGACGCCGGAGAGCAGGCTGAGCGTTGTCGCCGCGAGCAGTGGCACCGGGTACCAGTCCGGTAGCATGAGGGTGAGCGTGTCGAGCGGCGACGCGAGGAAACCGCTTGCGATGCCCTTGTCGGATGCGGCGAGCAGTGCACCATACGCGATGAGGACGAATGTCGGCAGCGTCGTGCCGATTGTCGCCCACAGCATGGATGCCGCCCCGCTCGAGCCCGGGCGCTGGTAGCGGGCGAGGTCGGCGCCGCTGTTCGCCCACACGAGCCCCACGAAGCTGAACACGAGCACCGTGCCGCTAATGGTCAGCACCCACGGACCGTCTGTGGCGGTCAGCGCGGCAGACACGTCGACGTACTTCCAGGTGAGAGCGATCAGGCCGACGACGAGGATTGCCGAGATCACGCTCAGGATGAGCTGGATGCGGGCGAACAGCGGATACCCGGCGAACGCCACGAGCAGGGCCACGAGGAACGCGACCGCGAGCGAGATGAGCAGCAACTGCCTGTCCCCCATCCCGCCATCGAGGGCTGCGCCCACGAGCACTACCGCGACGGACGACGCGAGGAGCCAGAGCAGCACCGCGCCCCAGAACAGGCGGGTCACGAGGGCGAGAATTGCGGGAACGATGTTGCCGAGAAGTCCGAATGTCGCCCGGGACACCACCATCGTCGGCTGGCCGCTGCGCTTGCCGGCGAGTGTCGTCAGGCCGAGGGGAATGAAGGAGAGCGCGACACCGGCGAGCACGGAGACCACTGACTGGCGCAGGCTCATGCCGACGGCGAAAACTGTCGCACCGAGCCCGAGGCTCAGGATCGACGAGTTGGAGGCGAACCACAGCCAGAACAGCCGCGCGGAGCGGCCGACCCGCTGGTCGATGGGTGTCGGTTCGAGCCCGTTCTCCTCGAGGCTGAAGACCCGCATGCGCACCGGCTCGCCGTCGCTGAGCACGACTTCGTGCTCAGGAATGCGCACCGTCGAGATCGGCCCGGACGGCGGGTGGATGATCGCACCCGTGACCACAGCTACCCCGGCGGCATCGACGGAGACCGCTCCCATTGCCGGTGACACCCTGTCGGTCTCATCGACGTCGTCGGGCAGCTCCTCCTCGTAAGCCTGGTCGACGACACTTATCGATCCCGTGTCGGTCGGCACGGGTTCACCGGCAGCCACGGGCATCGGCTCGATGAATATCGCCTCTGGCGTGGCACTCTCGGCAGATTCCGGTTCGGGATCGGGATGCAGCGGCGGCTCTTCGTCGTTGTCGCCGCTGAGGATGTCGTCGAAACTGAACTGGCGCGCGGACGGGGGTGGCGTGTCGACGACGACCGGCGCCTCGAGGGTGTCACCGGCGGGAGGCGCTTCGGGATCGCCAGCGGGAGGCGGCCAGTCTTCGGAGAGCGCTGATGGCTGCACGGGTTTGGGGCGCGACGAGGCCTGGGACGGCAGCAGGGGCGGGCCGTGCAGCGACGGCTCAATGAGCGGCGGCGGGGCGTACGGCGCGGGCTCTGCGGGGGCGACGGCCGCCTCGGGTGCGGTCTCGGGCAGCAGTTCGGCCTCGACGACCTCGTCCTGGTCCCTGGCCTGGGCGGCATCTTCGAAGTCGGGCTGCCATGACGGCTCGGGCTCGGGTTCGGGCGCCAGTTCCTGCACGGGCTCCGGCTCCGGTTCGTGCACGGGCTGCGGCTCCGGCACGGGCTCCGGTTCAGGCTCCGGCACCGGCACCGGCTCGAGATCGTAATCGGGGCCCGGCGACCAGTTCGGCCCCGGCGCAGGCACTTCCCACGCGGGAAGTGCCGACGGCGGTACCTCGTACTGCTGGGTTTCCTCCAACACCTCGTCGTCGACCTCGTCGGCGTAAGGAAGCGGCGCCGGCGCATTGCCCTCGTCTTCCGGGTAGCTGGGCAACGGCCACGCGGTCACATGCTCTGGATCGATGAACGATGGCGCCGCCGGGCTTTGTGGCGGTGCCGGAAGCACACCGTTGAAGTCCGGGCGCGCGTCCTCCACCGCCGCCATGGCATCGGGCGTGCCGAGCAGCCGCATGTTGCTCTCCCAGGCGCTGAACTCCCGGGCCTCCTGCTCGCGGAGCTCGAGCTGGGACTGCAGTTGCTCGATGACGTCGAGGGTGGCACCGTGCTCCCGGGATGCGTCATCCACGAGGTTGAGGAGTTCGTCGTCCGGCAGTGACCTGCGCACCGGTCGGTCGGGCGGATCGGGAAGCTGCACGGCCTGCGACGGGTCGGGCGCGGGAAACGCCGCCCACGGTGCGGGCGCAGACCATGGCGGTGTCGCGCTCGCCGGCGGATCGGAGACGGGTGGAACCTCCCCCTGCGGCTCGGAGGCGGGCTGCACGGGAGGCTGGTAGGCGGCGGGCTCCTGCTGCGCGGGCTCAGCGGCGAGGGGCGGTGCGGGCGCCGAATCGGGGGCGTCCTGGTGCTCGATGACAGGAAACACTCCGGTGTTCAGGCGCGTCAAATCGGCGGCCAGCGCATCGGCAAGCGCGTCGTCATCGTGCAGGCTCACCGCGGGCGGCTGCACGGGAGAGCTCCCCGTAGGCGGCGTGAACGTCGACCGCCGCGGACCCGCCGTGGCGAACGTCGGGTCGAAGGGGAAGTCTTCGCCAACCTCGTCGTCGTCTGCCATGCGAAAATACTACGGCGCGGCGTGGGGCGGCGGTTGTTGCCGGGCCGCACCTTGCGCAGTTGCCGCGAGCACGGTAACCGCCGCGAGGATCAACGCGAGGCCGGTCCAACCAACAGGCGCCAACCTCTCCCCCACCACGACCACGGCGAGCAGGGTTGCGACGAACGGCTCGAGAAGGGTGATCGTGGTCGCGGTGCTGCTGTTCATGGTGCGCATCCCGATGCCGAAAAGCAGGTATGCCACGAACATCGGCCCGAGTGCCAGGTACGCGGCGATCCCCACGGTCTGACCGGACTGCAGCAGGGGTGCGCCGAGCACGAGCAGCACCGGTACCAGCGCGATCGCACCGAGCCCGAACATCGCGCCCATGACGCCCCGCGACGCCATTCCTGCCCGGATGCCGCGGCTCGAGCAATACGTGTACAGCGCATACGCGAGCCCGGCGACAAGCCCGAGGCCGATGCCGAACCCCACGCCAGACGAGGATTGCCCGGCAGGGGCCTTGCCCAGTGCGAGCAGCACGACCCCGCCCACCGCCACTGCGGTGCACAGCGCCCAACGCGCGGAGAGCCGCCGCCGCTCGAATAGCCACTCGAAGATCGCGGCGAAGACGGGCCCGCTGCCGAGGGACACGACATTGCCGATGGCGACGCCCGCGAGGTTCATCGACGAGTAGAACGCGAGCGGGTATACGACCACCCCGAGGGCGCCGAGGATCAGCCAACGGCGGCTCGCGGCATCCCGGATCGCATTGATGGCGGGCCTCGCCGACACCGCGAAGAGCAGCAGGCCGCCGATCGCCATCGTCGAGGCACCCGTCGCGAGGGGGCTCACGTCGGGCGGGAAGAAGCTCGCGGCCGTGCCGGTCGTGCCCCAGAACAGTGAGGCGACGACGAGCGCCCATGCGCCCGTGTTACGAATCGGCAGCGGGGTCGAGTCCATCGCTCGAGGGTATCGGGCCGTCCCCTATGGTGTGACCATGCGCACCCGACTCCCCGCAATCCTCGCTGCCGCCGCGATCGTTCTCACAGCGACGGCGTGCAGCGCAGACCCTACGGCGCAGGTCGCCGAGCCCGTCACGAGTGGCACCTGGACGGTACTGACCTACTCGATCGCCGACACGAACCTCGAGCCGTTCATGATGACCGACCTCGAGGAGCTCGGCGATGTCGGCACGCAGCCGGGCCTGAACCTCGTGGCCCTCGTCGACAGGTCGAGCGACTACTCCGACGACCCAGTGCTCGGCCTTGACAACTGGTCGGGCGGCAAGCTGCTCGAGATCGGCAAGAACCAAGCGACGGTGCTCGCCGACGAGGGCAACATCGACACCGGCGACCCCGCGGTGCTCGCCGATTTCATCGCGACCGGCATCAAGGCCTACCCCGCCGAGCACTACGCCCTCATCATCTCCGACCACGGCGCCTCCTGGCCGGGGGTGGGCGCCGACGGATCGTTCGAGGACGACGGCCTGAGCCTCGCAGAGATCAACTCGGGGATCGCCGACGGCCTCTCCACTGCCGGCGTGGACAAACTCGACATGCTCGGATTCGACGCCTGCCTCATGGCAACCTACGAGGTCGCGTCGACGCTCGCGCCGCTGGCCGACAGGCTCGTGGCCTCGCAGGAACTCGAACCTGGGCACGGCTGGGATTACACCGCTCTCGACACGATCGCCGAAGACGGCAAGGCCACAGTCGACGAACTCGCCTCCGCCGTTATCGCCGGGTTCAAGGCCCAGGCGGAGAGCGAGGGCGACGAGTCGGACATCACCCTCGCCGAGATCGACCTCACCCGCATGGACACCGTGGATGCCGCGCTCAAGGCGTTCACTGACGTACTCGTCAACCAGGCCGCCGCCATTGGACCCACGGTCGGGCGCACCCTGGCCGCAACCCTGGGTTTCGGCAAGAGCCCGGATCCCAGCCAGGACACGTTCATGACCGACCTTGCTGGCTTCACCTCGCAAGTCGGGGTCGACCTGCTGTTCTCCTCGGATGCCGCGGATGCTCTCACTCGGGCGATCAACGACGTCGTGCTCGACAAGGTCGACGGGCAGGCGACGAAGGGGGCGACGGGGCTCTCCATCTACTTCCCGCCGCAGGTGGACTACTTCGACAGCGGCTACCGCGACCTGCCGAACACCGGCGGATGGGTGGACTTCCTCACCGCCTACTACGGGGAGGGTGCCGGCATCCCTGACGACCATCGGCCCACGCTCGCCGATCCCGACGTCACATTCGACGAGAACGGCGTGACGATCACCGTCGGCTTCGACCAGGCAACCGCAGACAACCTCTCTGAGGCGTACATCCGCTACGGCATCATCGAGGCCGACGGCTCCACGACGTTCCTCGGCGAGCAGAGCGCAGACCTGTTCGACGACAACACGGCATCCGGCACGTATGACCTGACGACGCTCAACCTCAGCGACGGCCAGGACACGACCGGGGCATACCTTGCGCTCTACCCGAGCGAGGATGCCGGGGTCGTGGTCGCGGACGTTCCGCTGTCGTACTACTCACCCGACGGCACGGTTGCAGGCGACCTCCTGCTCGACGCCGTCATCGACTCCGCCACGGGCGAGACACTGTCGTCGACGTATTACACCTACGACGACGCTTCGGCCACCTACGGGGAGTTCTCGTCGGAGCCGGACTGGATAGTCGTTCCGCAGGTGCTCAATGTCGCTCCTGACGGCACCGAGGAATGGGTGCTCACGAGCGAGGTCGGCCTATACGCCGATCTCGGCACCCTCGTGTACAGCTTCAACACGCTGCCGTCGGGCACGCGGCTCTACATCGAACTGAATGTCATCGACTTCGGCGGCAACTACGCGACGGCGTCGAAGGTCGTGACAATCCCCTAGGCCTGTGCGGGCGCGATGTTGAAGTTGTCGCGGAACACATTGTGCGGGTCGTAGCGCGCCTTGAGCTCGCGCAGCCGCGCGAGAGTTGCTGGCGGAAACGCGTCATCCAGCAGCCGTGGGTCGAGGCCCGTCTCGAAGCTGACGTAGAGGCCGTCCAGGTGGCCGATGACCCGGTCCCAGGCTTCGTCGAGTCGTTGAGCGTTCGACCCGAGCGCCGCGATCGCGAAGTTCGCGCTGCGATGGGCATACGCGGTGGTCTCCGGCGCGACATCCGCCACGGATCCCCCGACCGAGCGGACCTGGAAGAAGTACACGGCACCGCTGGCGAGCAGTTGGGCTGCCGCCGCCGCGAATTCGGGGGTGATGTGCTCGATGAGACCAGATCGCGAGTTGGGCTCGCCCTGGCCCTGGTGGTAGCCGGGCTGCGCATTCGCCATCACGGCTGCGTACGGCTTGAGTTCGACGGATTGCTGCAGCAGCGGCGCGATTTCGGCAAATGGCTGCAGCCGGTCGATTACGGTTTCGGCATCCGGCGAGTCCACGACTGTCATGGTCTGGGCGACGTTCTGTTGCCCGGCCTGCGTGGAACCCATGATGAGAAAGCTCGTGACATCCCGCGGCGAATTCTCGACCGCCCCACCCCACGCCTCGAGAAACCCGGCGGTGTCGCCCGCGTCGAACGCGAGCTGGGCCCAACCGACATCTCCCACCTCGTCGACCTCGAAGTCGAAGGATGTCGCGATGCCGAAGTTCGCGCCGGCCCCGCGCATCGCCCAGAACAGGTCAGCGTTCTCGGTGTCACTCGCCCGCAGCACGGATCCGTCGGCGAGCACCACCTCCACCGACCGCATGTGGTCGATGGTGAGGCCGTGCTCGCGCGCGAGCCAGCCGATGCCGCCCGCAGTGGCCAGCCCGCCGACGCCGACACCGCCGTAGTCGCCGGAGCTGAGCGCCCAGCCGTGCTCGGCGAGCTTCGCCGCGACATCCATCCACCTGGCTCCCGCACCGATGCGAACGAGCCGCTTGGCCTCGTCCAGAACTTCGACGGTGTCGAGATGCCCGAGGTCGATCACGATGCCCCCGTCGTTCGTCGAGCGACCGCTGATGCCATGGCCGCCGCTGCGCACCGCGAGCCTGGCGAACGGGTTGGCCTTCGCGAACGCGAGTGCATCGACGACCTGTTGCACGTCGCGCACCTGCAACACGAGCCCGGGGCTGCCGCCACGCATGTAGGTGGACTTCACCTGCCGGTACCGAAAGTCGCCCGGTTCGATCGCGCCGCCGGCGAGGGACGCGGGCAGGCTGTCGTAGTCGATGCCGTCGCGGCGGCGCGCCAGGGCTGCCGCACCGCGAGTGTTCGCCTCGACGATTCCGCGATCGGCGAGCTCGGACGCGACCGCCTCCCGCAGCGCCGGCATGACTTCTTCGGCGAATCGCTGGATCACCGCGGGATCGTCGGCGGCGAGCAGCAACGTGCCCACGCCGTCCTCGATCACGAGCGGCAGCAGCTGCTCGACCCACTGCGCGCTCGGGCCGACAAGCATGCCGCCGGAGGTCGCCGAGAACCGGCCGCCGACGTTGAGCAGGCGCCGGATCTCGCGGGGGTCGCGGCCGGCGTCCGCGGCGGCCTGGTCGATGGCCGCGTTGCCCGCCGCCAGTTCCCCGGGCGCCAGGTAGGCGAGGGAGGGCAGCCAGCCGTCGGCTTTCGAGCCGGTGAGCCGCAGCATCCGCGGCTTGTACGCCCCGACCCAGATCGGGATGTCGTGCGTGGGGGCCGGGCCGCGCTTGGCCCCGGCGAGCGAGTAGTACTCCCCGGCCAGGCGCAGCGGGGCGCGATCGTCGACCGCCCAGATCCCGCGGATCACGTCGATCGCCTCCCCGAGCGCGTCGACAGCCTGCCCCGCGGTGAGTCTGCGCCCGCCCATCCCCTCGATCGCGTCCCAGAACCCGCCGGCGCCGAGCCCGAGGTCGAACCGCCCGCCCGAAAGAAGATCGAGGGATGCCGCGGCGCGCGCCACGACCGCCGGCGGCCGAAGTGGCAGGTTCAGCACGTTCGCCGACACGTGGATGCGCTCGGTGCGCGCCGCCACCCAGCTCATGAGCGTCCACGTGTCGAGAAACGCGGGCTGGTAGGGATGATCCTGGAATGTCACGAGGTCGAAGCCGAGTTGCTCGCCCAGCACGGCTCTCTGCACGGCCGCCTGCGGCGGGTCGCTAACTGGGGTGATGAACATCCCGAACTCGAGCGGGTGACCGTAGTGGGGCATGCTTCCACCTTGCCGCGCGGTGTCCGGTTTGGCAAACAGTAGGTAAGCGACTTACTATTGGTTAGTGAACACCCTCCTGCACGGCATCGATGACAACGAGTGCCGCCGCTTCCAATCGTCGGTCGAACTCGTGGGCAAGCGATGGAACTCGGGCATCCTGCTGGCGATCGCGCGCGACTCGACCCGGTTCTCCGAGATCCTCTCGGCCGTGACGGGGCTCTCCGACAGGCTGCTCGCGCAGCGCCTGAAAGAGCTCGAGTTCTCCGGGCTCGTCGCCAGGGAGGTCGTCGCGAGCACCCCCGTGCAGGTGCGCTACCGCCTGACCGAGCGCGGCGCCGACCTCATGGATTCGCTGCAGCCGATGGTCGAGTGGGGCCAGCGTTGGGCACGCCCCCGTGCGACCGCGACAGTGGGCCCTACCGGGCTCGAACCGATGACATCCACGGTGTAAACGTGGCGCTCTACCAACTGAGCTAAAGGCCCGTCAAGCCGCATGCCACGCTCGTGGCGGTGCGGTGACGCTCGTCAATGGTACAGGCATACACTTCCGGTCATGGCAGCCAATTCGACCCCGCAAATGCACTCAGAGCACCGATTTCCTGTACTCGTTGCGACGCTGGCGGCTCTCGGGGTGTATCTCCTGCTCCCGAATTCCATCACCTTCCTCCCCTCATGGATCGTCCCGGCCGCCGGCGTGATCGTGCTCGTGCCGCTCGTGCTGGTGAACCCGCGCAGGCTCGACCGCGAGACGACATGGTCGCGCTGGATCGGGGTGGCGTTCGCGGTCGGGCTCGCGGGCATAAACCAGGTGTACATCGTGCTCATCTTGCGGGAGTTGCTCAACGGCAAGGCGACAGGCAGCGGGGTGCTGCTCACCGCCGCCGGCGTCTGGATCACGAATGTCGCCGCATTCGCGCTCGTCTACTGGGAGATCGACAAGGGCGGCCCCATCGCCCGTCGGCTCGAAGGCCTGAAAGACGACGCCCAACAGGACTTCCGCTTTCCGCAGCAGGACAACACGATCGGCGTCGAGGGGTGGATGCCCGAGTTCTTCGACTACGCCTACTTCTCGCTGACGAACATGATGGCGTTCAGCCCGACGGATGTGATGCCGCTCACCCAGCGCGCCAAGGGACTCATGGCCTACCAGGCCCTCACCGGATTCGTCATTCTCGCACTCGTCATTTCTCGCGCTGTCAACATCCTGACGTGAGGTTCTTGCCCCGCATACACTCTGCAAGTGGTGACGAAACGGATCGAACGGGAAGCGCGCGCGGAACCCCGATGGCCGGCTGTCGCCGCCATCCTTGTCGCACTCACGCTCTACGGTCTGCTCCCCAGCAGCTTCCTGCCTCTCCTGCGGATCAGCGTCGTGATCATCGGCCTCGCGTTGCTCATCCCGGTGGTCGCCATCAACCCGGTGAAGCTCAAGCGGCAGACCCCATGGTCGCGGCGCATTTCCGTGACCCTGACGATGCTGCTCGCCGTCGCGAATCAGGTCGCCCTCGTGCAACTCATCGTGCAGTTGCTGCAGTCCGGGTCGAAAGCGGAAGCCCCTGTGCTGCTGCTCGCAGCGGTGCAGGTTTGGTCGACGAATATCATCGTCTTCGCGCTCATCTACTGGGACCTCGACCGCGGCGGGCCGGTGACGCGTACCCAGGCAGAGCGCCGCGACCTGCCTGAAGCGGATTTCCGCTTTCCTCAGGACGAGGACTACGACACGGTCAGGGAGGTCGTGATCGGCTCATCCAAGAAGTCGGACTGGACTGCGAACTTCATCGACTACCTGTACTTCTCGCTGTCGAACTCCATGGCCTTCAGCCCGCCGGATGCCGTGCCCCTCACGAACCGCGCGAAGATCGTCGTCGGCTTCGAGGCCCTCGGCGCGTACGTGTTGCTCGTGCTCGTGATCGCCCGCGCGGTCTCGCTGCTCGGCTGAGGCCGGCGGGCATACACTCGCCCGCATGACTTCACGCACCCCGGTTTCAAATTGGCACACCGAACACAAAGCGACCCTGACCCGCGGGCAGCGCGCCGCCGACATCATGCGCAACGGAATGGGCAGTTGGCCGTTCGTCGGTGGCTTCATCCTGTTCATGATCATCTGGGCGATCATCAACTCGACGGCGGCCAGGTGGGACCCGTACCCGGTCATCCTGCTCAACCTGTTCCTGAGCATGCTGGCGGGTATGCAGGGCGCGATCCTGCTCATCGCCGCGAAGCGCCAGGATGCTCTCGCGGCCGCGCTCGCCAAGCACGACTACGACACCAATGTCACGGCCAAGAAAGACATCGAGAGCCTGCTCGAGATCAACCGCAAGCAGTACGAGATCGTCTGCGAGTTGCAGGAAGTGCTGCACCGCCTCGACATCACACCCCCGAAGGGCGCGGCCCTCAAGCTGGGCTAGACGCGCGCGACGTGCAATTCCGCGAGAGCCGCGGTGTATTCATCGAGTGAGCGGGCCTGGCCCGGCGCCGTGACGAAACTGGCGCGGATGACGCCGTCAATATCCACGAGGAACGTGGCGCGGTTAGCGAACCCCTTCTCGTCCAGGAAGACGCCGTACTCCCTGGCCACTTCACCGTGCGGCCAGAAGTCGGCGAGCAGCGGGAAGTCGTAGCCTTCGGCGTCGGCGAACGCGCGCAGCGTCGCCTTCGAGTCGACCGAGATGCCGATGAGTTCGACACCCTCGGTCTTGAAGAGGTTGAGGTTGTCGCGTAGCTCGCACAGCTCGGTCGTGCATGTGCTGGAGAACGCCAACGGGAAGAACACGAGCGCTACCGGCTTCTTGCCGCGAAAGTCACTGAGTCGAATGTGCTCCCCGAACTGGTTGGCCAATTCGAAGTCGGGAGCGGTGATGTCGTTTACGAGTGCCATACGAGGCATTTCCTTCCGTGCCCGGACCCACGTCTAACAGGCACGATGGGCAATCATACCCCTGCGCCGAACACCATGAAACCGACAACTAGAATCGATGGGCGTAGTAGATCGCGACAATCGCAACCCGACGGTCGTGACCACCATCTCTCTACAAGAAAGAAGTCAGCGGTGACGGTAAACGACCAGGACCCGTATTCGGTGAACCACACTGACAGGGACCCTGAAGAGACCGCCGAGTGGAATGAGTCCCTCGGCGCCCTCGTCGAATCGCAGGGCCACGAGCGCGGCCGCGAGATCATGCTCAGCCTGCTCAAACACTCGAAAGACCTGCACCTGGGCGTGCCGATGGTCCCGACCACCGACTACATCAACACCATCGCGCCGGAGAACGAACCCGAGTTCCCCGGCAACGAGGAGCTCGAGCGCAAGTACCGCGCGTGGATCCGCTGGAATGCCGCCATCACTGTGCACCGCGCGCAGCGCCCCGGCATCGGCGTCGGCGGCCACATCTCCACGTACGCGGGTTCCGCCACCCTCTACGAGGTCGGCAGCAACCACTTCTTCCGCGGCCCCGACCACCCGGGCGGCGGCGACCAGGTCTTCTACCAGGGGCACGCCTCGCCGGGCATGTACGCCCGCGCATTCCTCGAGGGGCGCCTCTCCGAGGAGAACCTCGATAGTTTCCGCCAGGAGAAGTCGCGCGCCCCTTACGGCCTGTCGTCCTACCCGCACCCGCGGCTCATGCCGGAGTTCTGGCAGTTCCCGACAGTCTCGATGGGCCTCGGCCCGATAAACGCCATCTACCAGGCGCAGTCCAACAAGTACCTCACCAACCGCGGCATCAAAGACGCCTCAGACCAGCAGGTCTGGGCGTTCCTGGGCGACGGCGAGATGGATGAGGTGGAGAGCCGCGGCGCCCTGCAGCTTGCGGCGAACGACGGCCTCGACAACCTCAACTTCGTGATCAACTGCAACCTGCAGCGCCTCGACGGGCCGGTGCGCGGCAACGGCAAGATCATCCAGGAGCTGGAGAGCTTCTTCCGGGGCGCCGGCTGGAACGTCATCAAGGTGATCTGGGGGCGCGAATGGGATGCCCTGCTCGCCAAAGACACCGAGGGCGCGCTGCGCGACCTCATGAACCGCACCCCCGACGGCGACTACCAGACGTACAAGGCCGAGTCCGGCGCGTACGTGCGGGAGAACTTCTTCGGTCGCGATCCCCGCACACTGGAGATGGTCAAGGACTACACCGACGATGAGCTCTGGGGGCTCAAGCGCGGCGGCCACGACTACCGCAAGGTCTATGCGGCGTTCAAAGCTGCGGCCGAGCACAAGGGGCAGCCGACAGTCATCCTGACCAAGACCGTCAAGGGCTACGGCCTCGGCCCGAGCTTCGAGGGCCGCAACGCGACCCACCAGATGAAGAAGCTCACGCTCGACAACCTGAAGCAGTTCCGCGACGTGATGCACATCCCGATCACGGATGCGGTGCTCGAGGCGAACCCGTACCAGCCGCCGTTCTACCACCCCGGGGAGAACGACGAGGCGATCCAGTACCTGCAGGAGCGCCGCCGCCAGCTCGGCGGCTACGTGCCAGAGCGCCGGTCGAAGTACACGCAGGTCACCCTGCCCGACGACTCTGCATACGAGCTCGCGAAGAAGGGCTCAGGCAAGCAGGAGATCGCCAGCACCATGGCGTTCGCCCGGCTGCTCAAAGACCTGCTGAAGTCGCCCGATTTCGGCCACCGCATCGTGCCGATCATCCCGGATGAGGCACGCACCTTCGGCATGGACGCGTACTTCCCGACAGCCAAGATCTACAACCCGGCCGGGCAGCAGTACACCTCCGTGGACCGCGAGCAGCTTCTCGCGTACAAGGAGAGCCCGCAAGGCCAGATCGTGCACGTCGGCATCAACGAGGCCGGCGGTTTCGCGGCGTTCACCGCGGCGGGCACGTCGTATGCGACACACGGCGAGCCGCTCATCCCCGTGTACGTCTTCTACTCGATGTTCGGGTTCCAGCGCACCGGCGACGCCATGTGGGCTGCGGGTGACCAGATGGCGCGCGGCTTCATCATGGGTGCGACCGCCGGCCGCACCACGCTCACCGGTGAAGGGCTGCAGCACGCTGACGGGCACTCACTGCTGCTCGCCTCCACGAACCCGGCTGTCGTCGCCTACGACGCCGCGTACGGGTACGAGCTCGGCCACATCATCAGGGCCGGCATCGAGCGCATGTATGGCGGCACGCATCCCAACCCCAACGTCATGTACTACCTGACGCTCTACAACGAGCCCATAGTGCAGCCCGCCGAGCCGGAGAACTTCGATGTGGACGGCGCCCTGCGCGGCATCTACCACCTCAGGACCGCGCCGATCCAGGGACCGCGCGCCCAACTGCTCGCCTCCGGCGTGGCAGTGCCGTGGGCGCTCGAGGCCCAGCAGTTGCTCGCCGACGACTGGGGCGTGTCCGCCGATGTCTGGTCGGTGACCTCGTGGACCGAGCTGCGTCGCGATGGGCTGGCCGCCGACGCGCACAACTTCCTCAACCCGGGCGAGGAGCCGCACGTGCCGTACGTCACGCAGAAGCTTTCCGGATCGGATGGCCCGTTCGTCGCCGTCACCGACTACATGCACGCGGTGCCCGACCAGATCAGGCAGTTCGTGCCCGGCGACTTCGCCACGCTCGGCGCCGACGACTTCGGCTTCTCAGATACTCGTGCAGCCGCCCGCCGCTTCTTCAAGATCGACGGCCCATCGCTCGTGGTGAAGACTCTCGAGTCGCTCGTCAGGCGCGGTCTCGTCGACAGGTCACTGCCTGCACAGGCGATCGAGAAGTACCGCCTGCTCGACGTCACGGCCGGCACGACGGGATCGGCCGGCGGGGAGAGCTAGGTCGCGGTGGCGCAGAAGACCAAGGAGCAGACCCTCGCGTGGCTGCGGACGATCTCCGGCGAGCTCGCCACGGCCACGATCAAGCGGCTGGATGACACGCTGCCCTGGTACGGCAACATGCCGCCTGGGCGACGCTCCGCCGTCGGGCTCGTCGCCCAGGCCGGCATCACGAGTTTCATCAGCTGGTTCGAGGACCCGACATCCACTCCGTGGATCGCCGCCGACGTGTTCGGGGCGGCGCCGCGGGAGCTTCTGAGATCGGTGTCGCTGCAGCAGACGCTGCAACTCATCCGCATCACGGTGGAGGTCGTCGAGGAGCGCGTCAAAGACGGCGACAGCGTCTTCCGCGAGGCGATCCTGCTCTACTCCCGCGAGATCGCGTTCGCTGCTGCGGACGTCTACGCCCGCGCGGCCGAAGCGCGTGGACTGTGGGATGCCCGCCTCGAAGCACTCGTCGTCGACTCGATCCTCTCCGGCGAGTACGACAACGAACTGCCGTCACGCATCGCGGCCCTGGGCTGGAACGGGCACGGCGAGGTGTGCGTGCTCGTCGGCACCGCGCCGAAGATGCTCGACGTCGACCAGCTGCGCCGCACCGCACGCCACCTCGACGCCGACGTGCTCATCGGGGTGCAGGGCAGCCGCCTCGTGCTCGTGATCGGCAGGGCGAGCCCCACCAAACCCGACGACCCGGCGAAGCCGGACGGCGCTGACGCCCAGGCGCCCATGCCGTTCCTGGCCATCGCCGAGCAACTCGAGCCGGGGTTCGGGCCCGGCCACCTCGTGCTCGGCCATGAGGTGCCGAGCCTCGTCGACGCATCCAAGAGCGCCAAGGGGGCCCTGGCCGGCTTCGCCGTCGCCCGCTCCTGGCGCAACGCGCCACGGCCCACCCTCGCCGACGACCTGCTGCCCGAACGCGCATTCGCGGGCGACCCGCTGGCCCGCTCGACACTCATCAACAAGATCTACCGGCCGTTGCAGGCGCACTCCACCGACCTGCTCGCGACGCTCTGGTGCTACCTGGACAACGGCCGCTCACTCGAGGCGACAGCGCGTGAGCTGTTCGTGCATCCCAACACCGTCCGCTACCGCCTCAAGCGGATCAGCGACGTGATCGGCTGGGATGCCACGGGCGCCCGGGAGGCGCTCATCCTGCAGTCTGCCCTCATCGTGGGCTCGATCGCCGACCCGGACTCCGCGAAGCGTCGCTGACAGCGCGGCACGGCGCCGGCGGCCGCACGGCGCCGGTGCCGGTGCCGCCTCGCCCTCTCGCGCCTTTCGAAAATTCAGGACTTTGGCAAGTAACAGCCCCGTTGTGTGCTCGAAACGCGGGGATTCATCCGGAAAGTCCTGAATTTTCGAAGGGCGCGTCGCTGCGGCAGCTCTGCGGGCCTCGGCCCAAAACGCAGGAGATGCGTACCGTGGTCGTCGAAAACGACGGGAACAGCCCGTGCGAGGGCGATCTCCTGCGTTTTCGTCGGGATGCCCGTGCCTTTGAACGCATCGCACAACGATTCGAGCCGTTCTTGGGATGTCCGCCCCAGCGCGGCACGCGAATCGTTGGCAGACTAGAGCGGTGATCGTCATCGTCGCGCCCGGCCAGGGCTCCCAGACTCCCGGCTTCCTCGAACCCTGGCTCGCCGAGCCGGGATTCCGCGAGCACCTGGAGGCCATCTCCGACGGCGTGCAGATCGATCTCGTGGCCCATGGCACGACGAGCGACGCGGACACCATCCGCGACACCAAGGTCGCCCAGCCGCTCATCGTCGCGGCGGGGCTGCTCACGCTGGGCGCGCTCTTCGCCGACGGCCGGCGCGAGAAGGTGGGCGGGGTCGCGGGCCACTCCGTCGGCGAGGTCACCGCCGCGGCCGCCGCCGGCATCCTCTCCGAAACCGACGCGGTGAGCTTCGTGCGCGAGCGCGGGCGGGCGATGGCGGATGCCGCGGCCCTCGAGCCCACCGGAATGTCCGCCGTCGTCGGCGGCGACGAGGCCGCCCTGCTCGAGCGTCTCGCTGAGCTCGGCCTGCAGCCCGCGAACTTCAACGGTGGAGGACAGCTCGTGGTCGCTGGCGCCCTCGACGCCCTCGCCCGACTTGCGGAGAACCCGCCCGCGGGCAGCAGGGTCATCCCGTTGCAGGTCGCCGGCGCGTTCCACACCCGGTACATGCAGCCCGCGGTGGGCATCCTCGAGTTGTTCGCCGCCGGCCTGGAGAAACTCGACCCGACGCTGCCGATCTGGACGAACCGGGACGGGTCGCGGGTCGAAAGCGGCAGCCATTTCGTCAAGCTGATGGTCGGGCAGGTGTCCTCTCCCGTGCGGTGGGACCTCGTCATGGATTCACTCGGCGCCTCCGGCGTTACCGGTATTGTCGAGCTGGCGCCGGCCGGTGCACTCGTCGGCCTCGCCAAGCGCGGGCTGAAGGGCATCCCGTCGGTCGCTGTGAAGACCCCTGACGACCTGGCCGCGGCATTCGCGATGATCGATGGAGACAACTGATGGCCACGCTCAAGCAATCCCACGGCGTGGAGTTCACACGTATTTACAGCTATGGCGCCGCGCGCGGCGATCTCGTCGTTCCCAATGAGGATCTCATCGGGCCCATCGATTCGAGCGACGAGTGGATTCGGCAGCGCACCGGCGTGATCACCCGAACCCGGGCATCCGCCGGCATCCTCGCTGTCGACCTCGCCACGGATGCCGCCAACGAGGCGATCGCCAAGTCCGGTGTGGCCGCGGACAAGATCGATCTCGTCATCATCGCGACCATCGGCAACGTGCAGCAAACGCCGTCGATGGCGGCTGTCGTGGCCGATCGCGTGGGGGCCAACCCCGCCGCCGCGTACGACTCGAACGCGGCGTGCGCCGGGTTCAGTTATGGCGTGACCCAGGCGGATGCCCTGATCCGAGCGGGAGCTGCCCACTACGCGCTCGTGATCGGCGCCGAGAAGCTCTCCGACGTCGTCGACCCCACCGACCGCACCATCTCGTTCCTGCTGGGCGATGGTGCCGGCGCCGTCGTGATCGGCCCGAGCGACACCCCCGGCATTTCCGCTGCTGTATGGGGTTCGGACGGTTCAAAGGCCGGCTCGGTGGGAATGAACGCGACCCTCGTCGACTTCCGGGATGGGGCTGCCGCCTGGCCCACGCTGCGCCAGGATGGCCAGACGGTGTTCCGCTGGGCGGTGTGGGAGATGGCGAAGGTCGCGAAGCAGGCGCTCGAGGTCGCGGGCATCACAGCGGATGACCTCGCGGCATTCGTGCCGCACCAGGCGAACATGCGGATCATCGACGAGCTCGCCAAGCAGCTCAAGCTGCCCGAATCCGTGATCATCGGTCGCGACATCGAGACGACGGGCAACACGAGCGCCGCCTCGATCCCGCTCGCCACCCACCGGCTGCTGCAGGAGCATCCCGAACTCAGCGGCGGCCTGGCCCTGCAGATCGGCTTCGGCGCCGGGCTGGTGTTCGGCGCGCAGGTGGTAGTGCTCCCGTAAGCTGTAACACGGTCAAATCACATCCCCCAAGGAGAAAACACAATGGCATTGTCCACCGAAGAAGTCCTGGCCGGCCTGGCCGAACTCATCAACGACGAAACCGGCATCGCGACCGACACAGTCGAGTTGGACAAGTCGTTCACAGACGACCTGGACATCGACTCGATCTCGATGATGACCATCGTCGTCAACGCCGAAGAGAAGTTCGACGTGAAGATCCCCGACGAAGAGGTCAAGAACCTCAAGACAGTCGGCGACGCAGTCAGCTTCATCACCAGCGCCCAGGGCTAGCTAACGAACGCCGCGGCTGGCCTGCCGGGACTTCCCGGCTGGCCGCCGCGCGCGGTCCCCTAAAGGAATGTTGATATGACCAAGAAGATCGTTGTAACAGGCATCGGCGCGACCTCACCGCTCGGCGGTACGGCCAGGGACTCATGGGACGCGCTGCTCGCCGGCGAATCGGGGGTGCATACCCTCACGCATGACTGGGTCGCCGAACTCGACCTGCCCGTGACGTTCGCGGCGGAGGCACGGGTGCGCCCAGACACTGTCCTCGAACGCGTCGAATACAAGCGCCTCGACCCTTCGAGCCAGTTCGCGCTCATCTCGGCGCGCGAAGCATGGGCGGATGCCGGCGCTCCCGATGTCGATCCGATACGGGTCGGCGTCGACTACTCCACGGGCATCGGCGGTCTCTGGACGCTCCTCGACGCGTGGGACACGCTCAAGGAGAAGGGACCGCGCCGCGTGCTCCCGATGACCATCCCGATGCTCATGCCCAACGCCGCCGCCGCGACGATCAGCATGTCCATTCCCTCCCGTGCATACGCGCGAACGGATGTCTCTGCCTGCGCCTCGAGCACTGAAGCGATCGCCAACGCCTACGACCACCTGCAGTCCGGTCTCGCCGACGTCGTCATCGCCGGTGGAACGGAGGCCGTCGTGCACCCGCTGCCGATCGCGGCGTTCGCGGCCATGCAGGCGCTGTCGAAGCGCAACGACGACCCGGCAGCGGCATCCCGGCCCTACGATGTCACGCGCGACGGTTTCGTGCTCGGCGAGGGCGCGGGCACGCTCGTGCTCGAGACCGAGGAGCACGCGCTCGCCCGTGGGGCGCGAATCTACGCCGAGCTCGCCGGCGGCTCCGTGACGAGCGACTCGTACCACATCACTGCCCCGGACCCGGAGGGCTCCGCCGCTGCACGCGCCGTGCTCGGCGCGCTCGCCCAGGCCGGCGCGACCCCCGCGGATGTGCGACACATCAACGCGCACGCCACGAGCACCCCTGTTGGCGACATCGCCGAGTACAAGGCACTGCTGCGGGTGTTCGGCGACCTGTTGCCCAACATCCCGGTGTCGGCGACGAAGGCCGCGACGGGCCACCTGCTTGGCGGCACCGGCGCGCTCGAGGCGATCTTCACGATCCTCGCTCTGCACCACCGCACGGCTCCCCCGACGATCAACCTGACATCGCAAGACCCGGAGATCCCGCTCGACGTCGTGACCTCACCGCGTGCGCTCGGCGACGGGCCGCTCCTGGCGATCAGCAACTCGTTCGGGTTCGGCGGCCACAACGCCGTCGTGGCGTTCAGGAGCTACGAGAGCAAGTAGGGCGCGAGCCTGTCGAGGCAGTCGTTCCAGCCCTGGATGTGGCGGTCGCGATCTTCCGCGGAGCCGAAACGCTCGTGCAGGATGGTGAGGGCAGTGCCCTCGCTTGACGGCTCGAACGTGACGGTCACGAGGGTCTCCTCCGGGTCGCCCTCCCACTGCCAGGTCTGCACGAGGCGAGCGGGCTCGTCGAGGCTCACGAACTCGCCCACGATCGCCATGCCCCTCTCGCTGGATGCGATGCGGTAACGTCCACCCACTCGCAGGTCGACCTCCGCGGTCGTCTGCCATGACTCCGGCCACATCCAGGCGGTGAGGCCTTCCGCCGTGGTGAAAGCCGCCCACACCCGCTGGGGTGGTGCCGGGATCGTCCGTTCGATGAGCAATTCGGTCACGATTTCTCCTCCAGGTGTTCGATGAGCGCGTCGACGCGCGAGTTCCAGAACCGCTCGTGCCGGGCGAGCCACGACGTGGCATCGCCGAGTGCGTTCGGCACCATCGCGCAACTGCGTACGCGGCCGGTCTTGGTGGTGCGCACGATGCCAGCAGCTTCGAGCACCGCAACATGCTTGCCGACCGCCGCGAGCGTCATAGCGAACGGTTGCCCGAGTTCGCTGACCGAGAGCCCGCCGCCGGACAGGCGTTCCACCATGGCCCGGCGGGTGGGATCCGCTATCGCGGAGTACACGGCGTCGAGCCGGCTCGAACTATTTACCATGTGGTTTAGTATTGGGGCGGCGCGGCATCCCGTCAAGTCCGCTTTCCTCATCCAGGCCTTCATGATCCAGGCCTTCATGATCCAGGAGAGGGTGTTGCCGGTGTGGAGATTGTGGCGGGATCCCCGAACATCGGCCACTGCACACCCGAGGGCAACACACCCTCCTGGATGATGAAAGCCGTCAGCGCACCGGCCGGCAGGAATCGTGGATGAAGCACTCACCGTCGAAGAGGTGGAGGTCGTCTTCCGTGACGAGGCGTTCCAGTTGCTCGAGGTCGATGAGCGGCGGTGCCACCGCCTCGATGAGGTCGTCGAGTTCGCGGTCGAGTGTGTTCATGTCCGTATCCATGTCAGCCCACCTTGTGCAGCCACACGACTGCTGAGTCCTGGCTCGCGTGGCGGAATGCCTCGAGCTCGTCGTCCCATGCCTGGCCGAGCGCGAGACGTAGTTCGCGGTGCAGCTCCGTGGCGTTGGCGCCCGCGACATCCATCGCGTACCGCACCCGATCCTCGGGGATCACGACGTTGCCCACAGTGTCGGTCTGGGCGAAGTAGATCCCGAGGTCGGGGGTGTGCATCCAGCGGCCGCCGTCAGTGCCGAGCCCGGCATCCTCCGTGACCTCGAAGCGCAGGTGCTCCCAGCCGCGCAGCGCCGATGCGAGCTTCGCGCCCGTGCCGCGCGCGCCCTCCCAGTAGAACTCGGTGCGCTGCGAGCCTTTCAGCACGGGCTGCACGTCCCAGTCGAAGTTGACGGCGCGTTCGAGCGCCCGGCCCGCCGCCCATTCGATGTGCGGGCAGAGCGCGCGAGGAGCGGAGTGCACAAACAGCACTCCGCGAGCATTTGGTGCAGTCACATGCAGTGCAGACACAACTGCCTCCGTTCCGGTTGGGTGCGACTTCCCCATCGACCCGTGGAACGAATGCGTGACCTGTGAAATTGTGCGGCGAACCGCTGGGGCAATTATGACGGATTCTCCACCCGAATGACAAGCCTGTCATTCCGCGTGTCTGGGAGCGCCTACTTGGCCTTGCCGTAGTCGTCGACGATCGCAATGGTCAACGGGAACTCGACGGGAATCGCGCCGAACAGGAGGGTGCCCGCCTCCGCCGCCGCCGCGCGGATCGTCTCGGCCACCCCTTCCGCCTGGGCGGAGGGGGTATGCACGACGACCTCGTCATGCAGGAAGAACACCAGGTGCGGTGCCTCGGTGAGCCAGGCGCCGTCGGCCTGCTCGTTCAGCCGTCTGCGGATGCTCGCCATCCAGCACAGCGCCCACTCCGCCGCTGTGCCCTGCACGATGAAGTTGCGCGTGAACCGACCCCACGCCCGTGCGTGTTCGCGCGCCCTGGTCGTCTCCGCCTCGGACCTGGATTCGTCGTATCCCGCCTGCAGGCCGGGCGGTGAGCTCCTGCCCAGGCGCGTCGTGACCACCTCGCCGCGTTCGCCGGCGCGCGCGGCATCCTCGACCAGTCCGATCGCCTTCGGGTACGCGCGCGCGAGCTTCGGCATGAGCCGGCCACTCTCTCCTGTCGTCGCCCCGTACATCGCCCCGAGCATCGCGATTTTCGCCTGGTCGCGGGTCTCGACCGCGCCGCTGGCGACGATGCCCGCATAGAGGTCGCCGGCCGTGCCTGCCGCCACCATGCCGCGATCTCCCGCCATCGCCGCGAGGATGCGGGGCTCAAGTTGTGAGGCGTCGGCAACGACGAGCTTCCAGCCTTCATCCGCGACGACCGCCCCGCGGATCTGCCTCGGCAGCTGCAGCGCTCCCCCACCGCTCGTCGCCCAGCGGCCCGTGACAACCCCACCGGGAACGTAGTCCGGTCGAAACCGCCCGTCGGCGACCCAGGTGTCGAGCCAGTGCCAGCCATTCGCGGACAGCAGCCTGGCAAGCTTCTTGTATTCGAGCAGCGGCCCGATCGCGGGATGCTTGAGCTTCTTGAGCTCCCACGACCGGGTGGAGGTCACACTGAGCCCTGCCGCCCCAAGCGCCTTCAACAAATCTGCAGGAGAATCCGGGTTCAGGTCGGGCGACTCGAGCAATTCGCGCACTTTTGCGAGAATCTCCTGCAATTTCGCAGGGCGCTCGCCCTCGACGGTGGGCCTGGGCCCCAGGATGCCGGTGAGGATCTCGTCGTGCCTGTCCGCACGCCACGGCAAACCGGCGAAACGCATTTCGGCGGCGATGAGCGCCCCCGCCGATTCGGCGGCGAGCAGCCGCCCGATCCGTCCGGGCTCCGCGGATGCCGCAACCGCCGCCCGTTGCAGGGAGTACTCGGCCAGCGGGTCGGCCTCGCCCGCGACAGGCTGTTCCTGCGTCGACGGCAATTCGAACAGCGCGCCGCCGTCATCGGGCCGCTGGAGAGTTGCGGCGGGCGCATCCCACACGCCGGGCTCCGCTTTCGCTAGGGCGGAGTCTGCCGTCAGCGCCGAGAAACGCAGGATCGCATGGCACAGCCGCAGGTCGAAGCAGCGCTCGACGCGCACGCCTTCAGCGAGCAGCGCGGGATACCAGCGGGATGTGTAGTCCCACACCCACCGCGGGCGCTGCTTCTCCTCGGCGCGCACGAAAGTGGGCAGGTCGTCCACGTATTCGATGCCCATGGAGCCGCCGGCATCGTTCAGGCGCGCCGCCATGACGCGCCCCGTACTGGCTTTGCCAGTGGAGACGCGGGCAAGAACGATGAGCACTTCAGCCGCCGGTGGCGGCATACGCGCGCTCGACGGCGGCCCCGAGATAGGGGGCGAGCGACCTCGAGAACGATGCGCTGAGGTGGTGATCATCGAAGTAGACGATCGTGCCGCCGATCACGACGTGGCAGCTGGCGCTGTCGCACACGTACGGCAGCAGCGACAGGTAGTTGACGCCGGGCACGGCGCGCGCCGCGACGCTTTCCAGGTTGCCGTCCTGGAGGCCGTCGGTGGGCCCCGTGGCGCACGGGTCGTACTGGTTGCGGTGCAGGTCCGCACACTCCGGCGCGGGGGTCGGGCGGGTGCCGGGAGTGTCCCCCACGACGAGGACAGTTTTGCCGAGCGCGACGAGCGAGGCGAATGTCGATTCGACGTGCCGGGTGAGCGCAGCGACATCCGATTCGGATGGATGCGCTTTGGAGAGGTAGTGGATCGCGTTGCTGTGGGTTGCGAACACGACGGTGTCGATGTCCGAGCGGGAGGCGAGTTCGTGCAACACGTTCGCCGTCCAGTCGATGCAGTCCTGTCCGCCCGGCTGGCCGAGGTCGAGTGTCGAGACCGCGAGGCAGTCGGTCTTGCGCATCAGGATGATCTTCCAGTGGTGCGCGGTGCCGTACGCCTCGAATCCGGCGATGAGCGCACCCGCGTGGGAGTTGCCGACAACCGCCACCGTGTGCACGGGATTCGTGAGGTCGCCGAACTCGCACTGCGTGACCGTGGTGCCGCGAGAACTGCAGGGCAGGGCCAGCGAGCCGCGGTCCTGCGCGGCGAACACCGTGTCCACACCGGTCATGGCGAACGGCAGCGGGCAAACGGTGGACCCGGCGATGGCTGCCGCGCCGAAGCAGGGATCCGACAGCGACCGGGCAAGGGACTCCCGTGCCGATGCAGCTGTGGAGGCCTGCAGGACGACCCAACTGCCACCGGTCGCGAGCACTATCGCGGCAATAGTCGCGGTCGCGAACATATACGACAGTTTCGGCCGGGAGATCACGGGGCTGAGCCGTACCGGGTCTTCGACGAAACGCTTTGTCAGCCAGGCGAGACCCGTCGAAGCCGCGAGAATGCCGATCCCGGTCCACGGTGTGACGGGCCCGAGCGCGATCGCCGCAAGCACCACGAGCGGCCAGTGCCACAGGTAGATCGAATACGAGAGCCCACCGACGACCTGAAGGGGCGGGGCCGCTGCCGCCCGATTCGGCGTGAAGCGCAGCCCGCCGTCGCCCGCGGCGATGATGAGCACGGCCCCGGCCACGGGAATCGCGGCGTAGCCGCCCGGAAACGGGGTGGCGGAGGTGAACAGCACGGCGGTGGCCGCTACCAGCGCGACACCTGTCCATGAGGCCGCACCGGCCACCAGCCTGTGCCGCCGCAGCCAGGCGATGAGGCCGGGCGCCAGGGCGAGCAGCCCCCCTGCCGCGAACTCCCACGCCCTTGTACCCGTGTTGAAGTAGCCGGCGGGCGAACCGGCCTGCGTGATCGAGTAACCCAGCGACAGCACGAACACGGATGCGAGAGCGATGACGACCGTGCGCCGCCGGCGTGAGCCGAGCAGCACCGCGGCGAGCAGCAGCAGCGGCCACACGATGTAGAACTGCTCCTCGACGGAGAGCGACCAGAAGTGCTGCACCAGCGTGGGCGTTCCGTCTGCCGCGAGGTAATCCACCGAGCTGCCCGCGAGCACCCAGTTCTCACCGTAGAGCGCACTGGCCCCGATCTCGATGGCCGTTTGCTGCCAGAGCGAACGCGGAATCAGCGCGAGCATGCCGACAAGGCACGCGAGAAGCACGACGGATGCCGCAGGCAGTAGCCGCCGGATGCGCCGCGCCCAGAATCCCGCGAGCGCGATCCGCCCGGTCCGCTCAACCTCGGAAAAAAGGTGACCGGTGATCAGGAAGCCCGAGATGACGAAGAACACGTCGACGCCGATGTAGCCGCCGGGCAGGGCATCCGGCCAGACGTGAAACACCACGACAAGCGTCACGGCGACGGCTCGCAGAGCCTGTATCTCGGGGCGGAATCCCATTGTCCCAAGGGTACCCGGCGTGATGGGCGCCGGGCGCCCGACGGGCGCCCGGCATCCCCGCGACGTCAGGCGGCCCGCGGCTGCGCGGTGTCCACCAGGAAGCGCGTGTACGCCGTGATGGTGAGGAACGTCGGGAAGTCTTCGCCAAGGGTCACCGAGCGGAACACCTCCGCCGCGTCGTCGAGACGATCATCCGCCGTCCTGGGGAATACCGCGACCTGGCGTGCGAGCTCGGCCTCCACGCCGGCGTGGGTCACCGCGGTGCCCTCGGCTGTGACAACGCGCTGGTGCATCCACTGCCACAGTTGCGACCGGCTGATCTCGGCGGTCGCCGCGTCTTCCATGAGGTTGTCGATCGCTGCAGCGCCCACACCCCGCAGCCAGCTCTCGATGTAGCGCAGCGCGATCGACACGTTCGAGCGCACCCCCGCGTCCGTCACGGTCCCGTCGATCCTGAGATCGAGCAGATCGGCCGCGGTCACATTGACGTCTGGCCGCAGCCGATCGACCTGGTTGGGTCGCTCCCCGAGTACTGCGTCGAACTCGGCCCGCGCGGTCACCACGAGGTCGGGATGCGCGACCCAGGTGCCGTCGAACCCGTCGCCGGCCTCGCGTCGCTTGTCGGCGGTGACGGCAGCGAGGGCGCGCTCGGTGACCTCCGGATCTCGCCGGTTCGGGATGAACGCGCTCATGCCCCCGATCGCATGCGCTCCACGCCTGTGGCAGGTCGCGACGAGGAGCTCGGTGTACGCGCGCATGAACGGAACAGTCATGGTGATGCTCGCCCGGTCCGGCAGCACGAAGCTCGCCCCCCGGCCGCGGAAGTTCTTGATTATCGAGAAGATGTAGTCCCACCGGCCGGCGTTGAGCCCTGCGCAATGCTCCCGCAATTCGTAGAGGATCTCCTCCATCTCGAATGCCGCGGAGATCGTCTCGATCAGCACCGTCGCGCGAATCGTGCCGTGCTGGATGCCCAGCGCGTTCTCGGAGAACGTGAACACGTCATCCCACAGCCTGGCCTCGAGATGGTTCTCGAGCTTCGGCAGGTAGAAGTACGGCCCGGTTCCCCGCGCGATCAGCTCTTTCGCGTTGTGGAAGAAGTACAGCCCGAAATCGACGAGGGATGCAGCGGCCGGCGAGCGAAGGCCCGCCTGGTCGGTGTACCGCAGGTGTTTCTCGACGAGGTGCCAGCCGCGCGGCCTCATGACGATTGTCGGCGTCGTCTGCCCGAGGGTGTACTGCTTGCCGTCATCGCTTGTGAAGTCGATGCGGCGGCGGATCGCGTCTGACAGGTTGAGCTGGCCACCGATGACGTTCTCCCAGGTCGGGCTCGTGGCATCCTCATGGTCGGCGAGCCAAACCTTGGCACCGGAGTTCAACGCGTTGATCGTCATCTTGCGGTCGGTGGGGCCGGTGATCTCTACCCTGCGGTCTTCGAGCCCTGGCCCCGGCCCCGCAACCCGCCAGTTCGGCTCTTCGCGAATCGCGGCGGTTGCCGACAGGAACTTGAGATCCCTGCCGTTGTCGATCTGCCTGCGTTGCTCGGTGCGGGCGGCCAGCCGGTCATGCCTGCGGCCGGCGAACTGGTCGTGAAGCCGGGTGAGGAAGCGCAGCGCCTCCTCGGTGAGTATCTCGTCGTAGCGCTCGTCGAGCTGCCCGATGATTTCGATCCTGGTCATGATGTGGTTGTCCTTAGTCGTTTCAGTGGAATTGTGCTGTCTCGGTGCTGCCCGCGAGAGCGAGGGTTTCGCTCTCCGGGTTGAGCGCCGTGGCGATCCTGTCGAAGTAGCCGGTTCCGACCTCGCGCTGGTGGCGCGTGGCCGTGTAGCCGTCCGGTTCGGACGCGAACTCTGCCTCCTGCAGCTCGACATACGCGCTCATGTGGCGCTGGGAGTAGTCCTTGGCGAGCGTGAACATCGAATGGTTCAGCGCGTGGAAGCCGGCGAGCGTGATGAACTGGAACGCGTAACCCATGGCAGCGAGCTCACGCTGGAAACTCGCGATCTGCGCGTCATCCAGGTGGCTCTTCCAGTTGAACGATGGCGAGCAGTTGTATGCGAGCTTCTTGCCGGGAAACTCGGAGTGGATGCTTTCCGCGAAGGCCCGCGCAAGCGCGAGGTCGGGCTCCGAACTCTCCACCCACAGCAGGTCGGCGTACGGTGCGTACGCGTGCCCGCGGGAGAGCACGGTGTCGATGCCCGGCATCGTGCGGTAGAAGCCCTCCGTCGTGCGGTCCCCGGTCAGGAACCGCTTGTCCCGGTCATCCACGTCGCTCGTGATGAGATCTGCAGCGAGGGAGTCGGTGCGCGCCACGATGAGGGTGGGCACGCCGGCGACATCCGCGGCAAGGCGTGCGGCGTTGAGGGTGCGGACGTGCTGCCCGGTCGGGATGAGCACCTTGCCACCCATGTGCCCGCACTTCTTCTCCGACGCGAGCTGGTCTTCCCAGTGCACGCCGGCAGCGCCGGCCTCGATCATCGAAGCCATGAGTTCATAGGCGTTGAGCGGCCCGCCGAAGCCGGCTTCGGCATCCGCGATGATCGGGGCGAGCCAGTCTGTCGGCGACGGGATGCCGGTTTCGGCGTACTCGATCTGGTCGGCGCGCAGCAACGCGTTGTTGATGCGCCGCACGACTGCGGGCACGCTGTTCGCCGGGTACAGGCTCTGGTCAGGGTAAGTCTGCCCCGAGAGGTTCGCGTCGGCCGCGACCTGCCAGCCGGAGAGGTAGATCGCCTTGAGGCCCGCACGCACCTGCTGCACGGCCTGGTTGCCCGTGAGCGCGCCGAGGGCGGGCACCCAGCTCTCCTCGTGGATGAGGCGCCACAGGTTCTCCGCGCCACGCTTGGCGAGCGTGCGCTCCTCGCGCACTGACCCGCGCAGCGCGACGACGTCATCCGCCGTGTAGTCACGCTCGATGCCGCTCCAGCGGGCATCGGTCTTCCACTCGGTTTCTAGTTCTGCCGCGGTCTGTGCCTGGTCGCCCGGGCGGGTCGTGCTGGTCATCGTCCTGTCCTCCCGAAAACTGTTGGTCGTGCTTCGACTCTGCAGGCCATGGAGTGGTTCTTCTCCCGAAGATGCGGCAGAATTATCGCCATTCTTCTGTTTCCCGGAAGAACCCGGCGAGGGAGGGCCGCACCATGGAACCGAGCGCCGCGAATGCGACACAGGATGAGAGCGTGCTCGATTCCCTCACCATCGGCCGGCGCATCCGCCAGCTGCGCTCCGACCGCGGCCTGACGCTCGACGACCTCGGCGTCGCCCTGGGCCGTGCGGCCTCCCAGGTTTCGGTCATCGAGAACGGCAAACGCGAGCTCAGGTTGGGCGAGCTGCAGAAGCTCTCGCGCATCCTCGGGGTCACGACAGACGAGCTGCTCAGCCCCGAGGCGCCATCGCGACGTGCTGCCCTCGAGATCGCGCTCGAGCGGGCCCAGCGCGGCCCGCTCTACGCCTCACTGCCCCTGCCGTCGCTGCCGGTGCGCAAAACGTTGAGCGACGAGGCCATCGAGACGATCCTCGGCCTGCACGACGAACTGCAGCGCCTGCACCAGGAACGAGCGGCGACCCCTGAGGAGGCCAGGCGCGCGAACACCGAACTGCGTCGGGCGATGCGCAAGCGCAACAACTACTTCGCGGAGCTCGAGTCGACGGCGAGAGGGCTGCTGGATGCCGTGGGGCATGCCGGCGGTCCGCTGTCGCAACGGGTGGCATCCGACCTCGCCACCCACCTCGGATTCACGCTGCACTATGTGCCAGACCTGCCCGGTTCCACCCGCAGCGTCACCGACCTGCGCAACGGCCGCATCTACCTTCCGGTTGGCCAGGCGGCCGGCAGCGACCCGCGGTCAACACTCCTGCAGGCGCTCGCCAGCCACGTGCTTGGCGTGACCGAGCCGAAAGACTACGCGGACTTCCTGCGGCAGCGGGTGGAGACGAACTACCTCGCGGGAGCCCTGATGGTGCCGGAGCACACTGCAGTCGCGTTCCTGCAGGCGGCGAAGGACAAGCGTGAACTCTCCGTCGAAGACCTGCGCGACGCGTTCGCCGTGAGTTACGAGACGGCGGCGCACCGGTTCACGAACCTCGCGACCCAGCACCTGGGCATCCCCGTGCACTTTCTCAAAGTGCACGAGAGCGGCACCATCTCGAAGGCCTACGAGAACGACAACGCGGCATTCCCCACGGACGCGCTTGGCGCCGTGGAGGGCCAGCTCGTCTGCCGCTTCTGGAGCGCGCGACGTGTGTTCGACGTCGCCGACCGGTTCAGCCCGTACCACCAGTACACGGACAAGCCGGGCGGAACCTACTGGTGCACCTCGCGCATCCAGTCGTCAAGTCGCGGCGACTTCTCGGTGAGTGTCGGCACGCCGTTCGCCCACGTCAAATGGTTCAGGGGCCGGGATACCGCGAACCGGGCGGTCTCGTCATGCCCGGACGAGAACTGCTGTCGCCGCCCACCCGCCGGTCTCGCCGGTCGCTGGGAGCAGCATTCGCTGCCCAGCGCCCGGATGAACAGCTCACTGCTGGCCGCGATGCCCACCGGCATGTACCCGGGCGTCGACTCCACAGAGGTGTTCGAATTCCTGGAGAACCACGCCCCTCACTCCGGGTGAAGCGGGCTGCCGTCCTTCTTGAGCACGGTCTTCTCGCCGGCCTCGATCGCTACGGCGAAACGGTTCTGCTTCGGCGGGAGCGGGCAGTTGAAGTTGTAGCTGAACGCGCATGGCGGCAGCACTGAGCGGTTGAAGTCCAGCTCGATCGAGCCGTCGGGTTTCGGGGCCACGAACAGGAAGCGTCCGACGCTGTAGGTGTCGACCCCGCTCGTGGCATCCGCGTAGACGAGTTGCAGCGCGCGGCCGGCCTTGAAGGCGGCGAGGTTATAGTCGACTCCGTCTTTGGTGAACGTGATCTCGCCGGGGATCACCTGCTCTTTTGTCTTGCCGTCATCCTTGAGGTGCTCGAAGCCCATAGTCGTGCCCGCCGGGTTCTCGGTGAACTTCGCGGTGATCACCCAGTCGGGGTTGTACGGGTAGGTGTCGATCGAGCCGAACTCCCGGATGCCCTCCGAGTTCGAGTCCCAGACCCGCAGCGCGTACTGCCCGTCCTCGCCCGCGATGACGAAGCCGCTCACGGTGTCGCTGAAGGCGATCTCGCTCGGGTTCGGGTCATCCTTGCCGCGAACCACGGCCGAACCGTCAACGAGAACGCCGTCGACGACGATTCCCTCGGATGCCGCTGCCGAAACTTTCAGGCCACCCTCCGGTGCGGGCGCCCAGATGCCCGGCACACCCCAAATCGTCTGCTCGGAGTCCACCCACTGGGTGTTCACGAGTGCGAGGTTGCCCTTGGGCTGCACCACCGACTCCTCGCGTCGCGCGTGATAAGTGGCGAAGAGCTGCTCTGGGGTTGCGGTCGTCGTCGCGGTGTCGGTCATGGAATCCATTCTGTCGGCCTCGCTGGATGCAACGCCGCGACCCACGGGAAAATGCCGAACCCCGGCAGTCGGCTATGACCTTGCAGTTAGCCATTTGGGGGCGCTGCTGCCCCACAGCACCGGCCCGCCGACCCAGTCCTGCGGGCCGCCGTCGTAGTGCGGCGCGGATGCCGCGCTCGTGACTTTCGTGCCGTCCGGGAGCGTGCGGGTGAGCACTGTTGGAGGCCATGGCGGGTGCGCGGCGTGGCCTCGTTCGCGCGGGGAATCGAGAAGTTCCTGCGCGATCCGGGCCAGCGAGGTCTCGATGAGCCACGATCCACCTTCGTCGATCCGCCGCCGCAGTGCCGTCGTGATGCCGGCGGCGATCAGGTACCCGGCGGCGTGGTCGAGCGCCTGTGCTGGCATCGCCCCCGGCTTCTGGCCGTCTCGCGTCTCGAGCCAGCCGATGCCGGTCGCGGCCTGCACGATGCTGTCGAAACCGCGACGGGACGAGTACGGGCCGACAGTCCCCCACGCGCTCAACCTGGCAACGATGATGCCCGGCCGACGCCGCACGAGCTCCTGCGGCGAGAGGCCGAAGCTGTCGAGTGCGCCGTCACGGTAGCCGGTGACGACGACATCCGCCTGCTTGAGCAGGGCATCCAGCGTCTTCTTGTCCGAATTGAGGTCGATGAGTGTCGAGCGCTTGCCCGTGCCGGAGTCGAGATGCTGCCAACCGATCTCCGGATACTGCGGCGGGTCCACCCGCAACACGTCGGCCCCCCAGAGCGCGAGCGTGCGCGTCGCCACCGGGCCGGCCACGACCCGCGTGAGATCGAGCACCCGGATGCCGCGCGCTGGGGCATCCACTGTCGTCTCCGGCAGCACGCCAGCCGGTGCGTCGCCGAGACGCTCAAGCCGCAGCAGTGGCTCTTTCGCGACGATGAGCCCCTGTTCGCTTGAACGCCACTGCGCCTCCGTCGCGACGGCGACAGCGACGCCGCCCTGTTCGGCGACGAGCGCGTCCACAACTATCGCGCTACGGCCGTGCAGGTGGGTGAGCAACTGGTCGGCCGTGGTCTCCTGCGGCAGATTCAACGCCCCGAGCAACCGCGCCCTGTGGTGCGGGTAGTTCGCGTGGGTTCGAAGCCAACCGTCTGCCGCCGGCCAGAAACCCGACAGCTCGGCCCAGGCATCCACCGGTTCGCCGTCGATGCGGAAATGTCGTTCGCTCGTGACCGCCGTGACGACACGCAGCGGGTCGAGCTCCACCATCGGCACCGCCGAACCGGTGCGCCGCGCTGCGAGCAGGGCGGCAGAAAGGGATGCCACGGCTATCGCGTCGTGCACGAAGCGGCCGACAGGCAGCACCGAGTCCAGCGGCACCTCCGAGCCGCGGTCGCGCACGAGAGCGAGCGCTGACGGGTGCTCTCCCAGCGCTGCCCACGCGGCATCCATGACTCCCACGCTTTCGATCGTACGGTGCCGGTCGTCTGCCGGTCAGTCCGCGAACTAGGGTCAAAAGGCCGCGCGGACGGTCGCCGAGGTCAGAAGTCGTCGAGGAGCGAATCGGGCCCGTCGGGCGCCCCGATCCGCCTCAGGCTCGGCCTCACACTCGGCGGATGTTCGACGCTGTCTCGCCGCCGCTCTATCTCTTCCCTGAACGACTCGTATTCGAACACCGAGCCCGGATCCTGGCCCGCGTCCTCGATGATGAGCTGGCTCGATGGGCCGATCAGCATCTCAACAGTGGTGCCGCCATCCCCCTGCACCACCGGAACCAGGATCGCGTCCGCCGATCCTGCCTTCGCCAATGTGGTCGCGTACTGCACGACCGAGTGGGCAATCGCATCCCCCGTAAGAACCGATCCGTTTGCGTAAAGGATTCGTTTCATACATTCCACCATCCACGAGGATGACGGCGTTGGCAACGGGTTACGGCAACTGCACACCTGTGTCTTCGGGCACGCTCGACTCGTCGGTGAGCACAAGACCGCGGGTGCTGCCCGCCTCGAGCGCGAGCGCCTCCAGCCAGTTGCGATTGAGCTGCGGCGCGCGACTGCCCGAAAAATCAAAGGCAAGCGGGATGGCCGGGTCGAGCCAGATCGTGCCGCGTCCGCCGCCCTGCGCCTGGTCTTTCACCCAGGAGAACGTGAAAGACTCGCCGCGCCGGAGCTTGTTGACGATGACGACCTTGAGATGCGATAGCGCGCGATCCTCGATAGGAATCGCGTACCTGCCATCACCGTAATACAGGGTTCCCACCCGGTGCCTCCCGACGTCGCTCGGGACAACGGTACCAGCGTGGGCGACGCCGCTGCGCCCAGCTCACGCCGACGCGACCTCCCAGCTCACGCCGATGCGACCTCCCAGGCGAATCCGTCGGGGTCGGCGAACGGCCCGGCGTCGCCGTTGATCACGATCCGGTGCGACCCCGTGCCCTCGGGAGCGACCCCGGCATCCTTGGCGAGGGCTTTGCGGCCGTAGAGCCCCAGCTTGACGGCGCTGGAGGCCATCTCGAACTCGACGTACTTGCCGAAGCTCTTGCCTACGGCCAGACCGAGGTCGACGTAGAACCGCTTGCTCGCAGCGACGTCATCGGCAGCCAGCAGGACCACGATCTGGTCGACCTGGCGGGTGGCCGGGCCCGTGTCCTTCTTCGCCGACGTCGCGACCTTCCAGATCGCCCCGTCCGGGGCTTGTACGACGCCACCGACTCCCCACATCGACTTTTCGACAGGCTTCAACGTCGTGGCCCCCGCAGCGACAGCCGAGTCGATCAGGCTGCTGACCGTCGACGGCTGCGACACGATGAGGGACACGGTAAACCCGCGGAAGCCGGTCGTCGGGGCGTCCGAGGCGCGCACGCGCACCTGGGGGCCCAACCCGAAAGCGGCGGTGTAGAAACGCTCGGCGGCTGCGGGGTCGGCCACTTCGAGGGTGATGTATTCGATGGATGTCATGGTGGTCACGCTAATCGACGTGCAATTGCCCGCGCTTCTTGGTTCCTGCTCGATGCAGGTGCCGCGGTTCGTCGGCCATCTGTAGGGCGGACGGGACTTGACTCCCCTACTGAGCCGCCGGCCTATTGCGGCCACTTGGCGAAGAGCTGCCCGCGGTGTCGCAATAGTCCGGACTGCTCAGCGGGGGCCCACGAACGGGTTCGCGATCCGTCCGCCCTACCAAGACCCCTGGCAGGCGCTGGTGCGATGTATCGGGACCTTGGGGTCTTGGTAGGGCGGACGGGACTTGAACCCGTGACCGACGGATTATGAGTCCGCTGCTCTAACCAGCTGAGCTACCGCCCCGCGCCGGCGCGCGTGCGCTGGCGGATTCCCACGATACAGGCAGCGGCACGCGGCATCCCGCAGCACTCTGCGACACAGAAAGGTGATTCGGGTCAGAAGGGTGGCGGATCGGCGGTGCGGATCGCCCCGGTTGGGCTCGTCCACTGCAAGCCGGACTTCGTGCGCTCGACCGCCCACTTGCTGTTGTGTTTCAGTCGATGGTGACTTCGGCACAGGAGGGCGAGGTTGTCGGCGCTGGTTTTTCCGCCATCCGCCCAGGCGACGGTGTGGTCGAGGTCGCAATCGTCGGCGAGACGCCCGCAACCGGGAAACTCGCAAACCTTGCCGCGCACCTGCACCCAGCATTTGAGGTCGGCGGGCGGGCGGTACGAGGTGCGATCGATGTCGAGCACGGTGCCGGTGACCGGGTGGGTGAGAATCCGCATGAATGACGGTGCGTGGGCGGCCAGCCGCCTGGCCGTCTGCGCGTCGATCGGACCATAACCGTCGAGGATGCCTGGCTCCTCCCCGCGCCCGAGAAGCGTCAGCACGGGCACGGTGACCGCGACCGCGACGCCCACCGCCGGGTTGGACGCCCCGAGCACACCGGCGAGCAGGTCACCCGCGACATCCGCCCGCAGTTGCGCGAGGGTGCGGGTCTCGTCCGGGCGGGTGGCGAGGGATGCGGCCGCCCGGTCGAGGTGCGTCATCGCACGGCGGGCGATCGTGGCCGGAAGGTACGCGCTGAGCCAGCACATGCCGTCGAGGTCGGGCTCGAGCCAGACGCGGCGTTGCTCGGCCCGACGGGCGTGGCGTTCGACGATCTGCTGCGGCTGCACCCGCTCACGGGCGTCGCGGGCGCGAGCCCGGAAGCGTGCGGGTGCGAGTGTTGCGGCCTGCTCGAGGATCTCGTTCTCAAACCGCTCCCATGACCCCGCGGGAAGTGAGGCGGCAAGGTCGGCCACGACTCCCGCGTTCGGGGTGGAGATGTCGCCGTCGCGGAACCGGGCCCACACCCGCGGTGCACGATGCAGCAGCACCTCGGCTTCGTGGGCCTGGGCGCGCACCGTCTGCTCGGCAAGACCGAGCCGCACCGCGAGATCGGCGACGGCCGCGCGCTCGGCGAAAACCACGGCATCCGAGTCGAAGGCACCGGCGATCGGCCCGACGAACACCTCGGGAAACGCCCGCGCCTCCCTCAGGGTGGCGTCGATAGCGGCGAGCTGCTCGGCGAAAGCCATGGATGCGGACCGCAGCGCCACCTCAGCCCGCGCCATGCCGAACTCGACGCGCACCTCTGCGCTGCTCGCGTCAAGGAGTGTGTCGCCTGCTTCCATGCATTAAGGAAAACAGTGGCCACCGACATTCTTACCACCACTGCCCATTGGTGAAATTGCTGTTGAGAAGTCGATTTCGAGCGTGCCTGTTAGGGAGAAGACGAGCCGCGCGAGCGGGCCGGGATAATCGGCGCCACCTACTCCGACGTCACCACGAACGTGTCATGCACCGGCTCGCCCCGGTAGAGGCTCTCGAAGGTGTCGAGGGTGCGCTGGATATCGTGCGACTCCACGATCTTCAGGCTCGCCTTCTTCATTCGCTGGTATTCGTCCTCGGGCGCGGTGAGCACCCTGGTGAGCTTGTCGGCGAGGTCGTCGACGTTGCCCGGCTCGAACAGGTAGCCGTTCTCGCCGTCGTGCACGAGGTGGGGCAGCGCCATGGCATCCGCCGCGACGATGGGAAGACCGGATGCCATGGCCTCCATCGTCGAGATGCTCTGCAGTTCGGCTATCGACGGCATCGCGAACACGCTCGCGCGGGTGAGTGCGTTGCGCAGGTACGCCTCGTCCACGAAGCCGGCGAACTTGACCCTGTCGCTCACCTTGAGCGAGAGGGCGAGCGCCTTGAGCTTGCCTTCGAGTTCGCCGCCGCCCACGATCTCGAGCCGGGCATCCAAGGTTGCATCGAGCTTCGCGAACGCCCGGATCAGCCTGTCGATCTGTTTCTCGTCGACAACCCGGCCCAGGAACACGATGAGGTTATCCGTGCGCTTGTTCATGTTCGGCGTGTAGTTGTGCGCATCGATGCCGCAGGAGATCGCGAGCACGTCTTTCACCGAGGTGTTGGCCTCGAGGTATTCGGCCGCCTTGCGGGTGGGCGTCGTGACGCGCTCGGCGAGCCTGAACGTGCGGTCGGCTGCCGCCCACGCCATGCGCACCGCCCAGCGACGCAGGAACCGCGGGATGATGAGGGTGTATTCGAGCAGATTCTCCGGCATGAAGTGGTTTGTGCCGATGAGCCGGACACCGCGCTTGTTGCCCTCGATGGTCATGCCGCGGCCGATGACGATATGCGACTGGAAGTGCACGACATCGGGTTTGACCAGGTCGAGGATTTTCGCGCTGTTCTGCCTGATGCGCCACGGCAGCGAGAAGCGCAGCCAGGGGTGCGGGTACCAGCGCCAGGAGTAGATGCGGTGCACGGTCATCTTCTGGCCCTCGTGCTCCTCGGTGCGAGGGCCGAGCTTGGTGTTGGAGAAGGATGGCGCGGCAATGTGCACATCGTGACCGCGCTCGGCTAGCCCTGCCGCGAGCCGTGCGATAAAGCTCGCAGCACCATTGATCTCCGGCCAGAACGTATCGGCGCCGATCAGGATGCGTAGTCGCGGCTTGCCCTCGTGAGGGGAGACTCTGGGGGCGTCAGGCACGGGTTACAACGTACCCTAAGGCCGCCGGGCTGAGTCCTCAGCCGCGTCCGCGAACGGGGTTTCGATGGTGAGCTGCGGGTTGTTCCTCGACAGCGAGATAACCCCCCAGATCGCGGCCGCGGCGGCGAGCACGAACGCGACGATCGCCCAGATGGGCGCCCCAGCCGCCTCACCGAGCACGACGATTCCTATCGAGACAGCCACGAGCGGGTCGATGACCGTCAGCCCGGCGACGACGATATCGGGCGGATTCGACGAATGCGCGGTCTGCACGAAGTAGGTGCCAAGCAGTCCCGCCGCGACAAGACCCCCGAGGCAGACGATCGTCAGGATGTCTGTCGCATCGATCTGGAAATCGCCGACAGCTATCGTCTTGACCCTGTCGATGACGACTTTGGCCAGCGTCACGACGAAACCGAAGAGCACGCCTGCTGCGATGACGTAGAAGATCGGGCGAGGTTTGCGCTTGCGCATGAGCACGAACAGGGTGATGAAGACGCTCAGCACGACCACGAGAAGCACCAGCACGGTGATGAGCTGGGTGGCCGTGATCGGATGCGACTGGCCCACGAACGCCGCGATCGTCACGAACGCGCCGACACCGAGCACACAGATGAGGATCGACCTGATGTCGACCCGATCGAGCGGCACCTTCGTGACCCGGGAGTTGACGATCGCGGTGATGACGAGGGCAACCGCACCGAGCGGCTGCACGACGATGAGGGGCGCGAAGCTCAGGCTCGTGAGTTGCAACACGATGGCGACCGCAAGCAGCAGGGTGCCGATCACCCACGACGGCCTGGCAACGAGCGCCCGCAACTGGCGCAGGCTGAGGCCGGTTTTCGTCTGGCCTGCGGATGCCGCGTTGACGAGCGTCACTCCGCGGTGCTGGAACTGCGTGCCGAGGGCGAGGATCACCGCAGCAACCACTGCCAACGAGATCCCGATCCAGGAGGTCGTCGGAAGATTGGTCAGCTGGTTGCTGAGGTCGTTCAGGTCCGGCGGCACCCGTTGAATCTACCCGTTTCCGGGCCGATATTCTGGGTGAATGGCCGTTCTCCCGATCCTCATCACCGGTGAACCGGTGTTGCACCACACGGCCGAGCCCGTGACAGCTTTCGACAGGACGCTCGAGCGCCTCGTGTCCGACATGTTCGAGACCATGAAGGTGGCACCGGGCGTCGGTCTCGCGGCACCGCAGGTGGGCGTGCCGTTGCGGCTCTTCGTCTACAACTGGACGGACGATGCGGAGGTGCTCCATCGCGGGGTCGCGATCAACCCACAGCTCTGGCTCAGCCCCACACCGGTCGGCGAGCCGGATGAGGATGACGAGTCGGAGGGCTGCCTTTCGTTGCCCGGCGAACGGTTTCCCCTGCGCCGCGCGCAACTCGCGACCCTGAGGGCCGTCGACCTTGCACAGAAGCCGTTCGAGGTGAGGGCGGAAGGGTGGCTCGCCAGGATCTTCCAGCACGAATACGACCACCTCGACGGCATCCTGTACGCCGACCGCCTCGACGCGGAGTACGCCAAGGCGGCGAAGAAGGCTGTCCGCAAGCGCAACTGGGGTGACCCGGGGCTCTCGTGGTTACCGGGCGAAGAGCACCTGGAAGACTAGGCGGCTGCCCCTCAGGTGAGCAGCCGGCCCCGCTTAGGTAAGGAGCCGGATCAGCGCGGCGGTTGCCGCCGCGGCGATCACGACGAGGATGAACGGCACCCGCAGTGCGAGCAGCCCGGCCGCGACGACCACGGCCGGTATTCGCGCATCGATCACTATGTGCGAGCCCGCGCCGAGCGTCTGCACGACGATGAGGGCGGCGAGCAGCGCGACGGTAGTGAGGTTTGCGATGCGCGCCGGACGTGGCCGCTGCAGCACCGAAGGCGGCACCAGATAGCCGACGAGCTTGAGTGCGAACACCGCTATCGACGCGAGGATGATTACCTGCCAGGTGTTCATGCGACTGGCTCTTTTCGGCCGAACCAGTTCGTCATCCCGACGACGACCGCAACGATGGCCGCCGCGAGCACCGGGATGCCCGGCGGGAGCGTCGGCGTGAGCACCGCCGCCACGACGGCTGCCCCGACTGCCACAGCGATCGGCTGCAGTGAGGAGAGCCTGGGCCACAGGAGCCCGAGGAATGCGGCGGCGGCAGCGGCATCCAGCCCGTATTGGCTGACGTCGCCGAGCAGGTTGCCGATCAGGGCGCCGATGAGGGTCGTGAGGTTCCAGCCGACGTAGATGATCACGCCGGTCCACCAGAAGCCGGCACGCTGGCCCTCTGGCGTGGGTTGGGCGATTGACACTGCAGTCGTCTCGTCGATCGTCCACTGGGCCGCGAGCAGGGTGCGCGGCCGCCTGCCGCCCACTACCGGTGCCATGCGGATGGCGTAGAGCGAGTTGCGCACCCCGAGCAGGGTTCCGCTCGCTATCGCGGCAAGACCGGCGGAGGCGCCGCCGGAGGCGAGCACCCCGATCACGGCGAACTGCGAGCCGCCGGAGAACATGAAGAGGCTCAGCGCGCAGGTTTGCCAGATGTCCAGGCCGGCAGTCACCGCGAGGGCGCCGAAGGAGACCCCGTACGCGGAAACGGCGAGGCCGACGGCCAGGCTCGCCCGGATCGCCGCGCTGCGCTCGGGGCTGCGTACTGTGCCCAAACGACGAATCTCCCTCCCGGCCGGGATGGCCAGAAGGGAGACTCTATCTGTTCGCGCTACTTCGCTGCGGGCGGCGTGAAGCCGTTGTTGGCGCGCAGCACCTCGAGGCGGGCGCGGTACTCCTTCTCGTCGATATCGCCCTGCGCGAAGCGCTCGGCGAGGGTCGACTCGGCGCCGCGGGCGGCACCGCCGAAGTACGGGTGGCCATAGCCGCGACCATAGCCGGGGCCCCAGCCGCCGCGGGCCCAGCGGCGACGGCCGAGGGTGGCGAACAGCACGATGAGGATGATGAAGAACAGCGGGAAGAGCAAGAAGCCGAAGCCCCAGAAGAACGGGCCGCCCACGTGGGCGGCGAGAGCGAGCGATGAGAACACGGTTGATATCCATTCACTAAGGGTCCTGGTTGGACCGTTAGCACAAGCCTCATCCTTTGCCCCGGCGCGGGAATCTGCCCTGCGGCTGCACCTGGGCTACTGCGCGGGGAGTAGCTGGGCGCTATTCCGTACGCCCTGCAGTGACAAGGCCGGTCTCGTACGCGATCACCACGAGCTGCACACGATCACGTGCGGCCAGTTTCGACATGATGCGCGAGACGTGGGTCTTGGCGGTGAGCGGGCTCAGGAAGAGCTCCTTGCCGATCTCGTCGTTCGTGAGTCCATGGCCGACGAGGGCGAGCACCTCGCGCTCCCGCTCCGTGATCGCCGTCAGCTGCGAGGCATCCGGGGCTTCACGCAATTCGCCCGAAATGCGTTCGAGCAGGCGTCGCGTCACCCCCGGGCTCAGCAGTGCGTCACCGGCGGCGACGACCCGCACGGCGCGGATGAACTCGACGGGCTCGGTGTCTTTCACGAGGAACCCGCTCGCCCCCGCGCGAATCGCACGCCCGACGTATTCGTCGAGCTCGAATGTCGTGACGATGACGATGTGGGTGGTGGCCAGCTCCGGCTTCGACGCGATCTGCTCCGTCGCCCAGAGACCGTCACCATCGGGCATCCGGATGTCCATCAGCACCACATCGGGACGGGTCGCCACCACGAGCGCGACGGCTTCGGCCCCGCTGCCGGCCTCCCCAACGATCTCGATGTCCGGCTCCGCCTCGAGCAGGCTGCGGAACCCGGCGCGGATGAGCTGCTGGTCGTCCGCAATAGCCACCCGGATCATTCGCGCTCTCCTGCCGTTTCATGCATCGGTATCCGCGCGGTCACGCGAAGGCCACCCTCGGGGGCGCGACCGGTTTCGAGGGTGCCGCCGAGCAGTTCGGCCCGCTCGCGCATGCCCAGTAGCCCGCGACCGCCCTGTGTTTGATCCGATTGCGGGTCTTTGCCGTCGAGCCCCCGCCCGTTGTCGGCGACGTTCACCACCAGGTCGTCGCCGTCCCGCGCGATGTCGACTGTCGCCTTCGTGGCGTGCGCGTGCCTGACCACATTCGTGAGTGACTCCTGCACGATGCGGTAGATGGCCAGCTGCACCGCCTTGGGCGCGGCATCCACGGTGTTCGACAGCGTCACCTCGACCCCCTGCGACGTGACGGATGCTGCGAGCCCCGCCAGCCGCGACAGGTCGGGCTCGGGTACCAAGGGGGCGCTCGGATCTTGCCCACCCTCCGCGCGAAGCACGCCGAGCACCGAGCGCACCTCGTCGAGGGCGGTCTTCGAGGTCTCTTTGATGTTCGCGAGGGCCTCAGCCGCCTTCTCGGGCTGCTTGTCCATGAGGTGGAGGCCGACACTTGCCTGCACGTTGATCTGGCTCAGCGAATGCGCGAGCACGTCATGCAATTCACGGGCGATGCGCACACGCTCGGCCTGCACCTCCGACAGCTTGCGCTGGGCGAAAGCCTGGCGATACTTCTCGTAGTTCTCCCTGCGGGAACGCACAGCCTCGCCGACACCGAACACCACGAGGATGCCCAGTGTGGTGACGGCGATCCGGGCCGGATGCCAGTCAAGGCCGAGGATCAGGCCGATCGTGACCGTGCCGATCCAGCACGCGCCCACCGAGATCCAGGCCCAGATTCGGGCGCCGCGCGCAATGGCGAGGACTATGGCGAACGCGAGTGCGACGTATGGCGGGCCCTGCGAGGCGTCGGCGAGGAAGAAGTCGACGCACGCCGCGAGTGACACGAATGCGACGACAGGGCCGGGAAAGCGGCGCACCAACAGCAGCGCGAGCGGGCCGACAAGGGCGAGGATGACGCTCAGCCACGAGGTGTTCGATGGGGACCGCACGAGCCAGTACATGCTCGCGGGCAGCTGGAGGATGAGCGAGACGATAACGGGGATCACGATGCGGGCGGCCCGCGACATCCTGAACGGTCGAGGCGGACGCATTGCCATCTGTTCGAGGATGCGCTCCTCACGCCACTGCTGGTCGTGCCACCGGGCGAAGCGGCCGCCAGCGCGCACGGGACCTGGGTATGGCATGTTCCGATGCTAGGCCCATGCCTCTCGGGGGGCATCGGCTCGTGGGCGTGCCGGGGCTACTCCCCCGGGAGTACAGCTGAGGGCAGAACGCGCAAGCAAAAAGGCCCAGACCGTGGAGGGTCTGGGCCTTAGCTCCCCGACTTGGACTCGAACCAAGAACCTACGCATTAACAGTGCGTTGCTCTGCCAATTGAGCTATCGAGGATTGCTGGAACAGCCTAGTCACTTTACCAAAGACTGCCCCGTCGCAAAATCACGCGGAGGCACGCAGCAGGTAGCTCGGCGAAGGCACAGCTATCGGGTCGGCGATCAGCACGGGCATCCCGTCGGCGCCGAGCCTGAAGCTGGCTATCGAGCTCGAATGCTCATTCGCCACGTGCAGCACGTCCCCGTCGATGACCTGGTGCCTGGGCCAGTCGCCCTCGCTGGAGACCCAGCCGACCTGCTCGACCGATGCACCGTCGGCACCGGCGTGCAGCACCGAGATTCGCTGGCCGCCGCGCAGCCCCACGTACACGAAGCCACCCGGACCGAAGCTGATGCCCGCGGCGTGATCGCCTTCCACGAAGCCGGGAAGACCCGCGGATGCCACCGCACGAAGCCCCCCGTCGCGCCACTCGAACACCAGCAACTCGCCGCCGAGCTCACCGACCACGTAGAGCAGGCCGGAGGAATGCCGCGCGATGTCCCTCGGCCCCGTGCCCGCCGCCAGCGCCACGGACGAGTGCGGCTGCAGCCGCGCCTCACTCACCGTGTGCACGTCGATCCTGTCGGCGCCGAGGTCGAGGCTGAGCAGCGCGTCGTCCGCGACCGCGAAGCTCGCGTGGGCGTGGGGTCCGTCCTGTTCCGGTCGGGGGCCGGAACCTTCGTGCTGCACGACCTGGGCGAGGCCCGCGACCGCGCCGGCGGCATCCAGGGTGACGACGCCGAGGGAGCCGTTGAAGTAGTTCGCGGCGACGAGCGCGTCTCCGGCGAAGGCGAGGTGGCAGGGCCATTTGCCGCCGGACTCCGCACCGCCGTCGCGCTCGAGGGCCCGGCCGGAGCGGCGGAATGACTCGACCCGGCCCGCGCCCTCCAGCGCGGCGTAGACGTGATCGCCCCGGCCGACAAGAAACGACGGTGACTCGACCTCGACGACAAGCCCGGCGAGTTCGAGTGAGCCGCTGGCCGTCGTGTTCAACCGGTAGATGCCGCCGCCTGTGCCATTCATGTCGGGGCCGTAGCCGCCGACCCACCAGGTCGCGCTCAATAGCCCGCCGCCGGGTCGACGACGCCGATGAATGCCCCGTCACCGAGCAGCGCTTCAACGTTGAGCCGCAGCCGCTCGGCCAGTAGCGGTTCCACCATCTCCTGCGTGTCTGCGGCGTGCGATGTCACCAGGCAGCGCGGCGCGCTCCAGAGCGGATGCCCGTCCGGCAGTGGCTCCGGATCGGTCACGTCGAGCCCGGCTCCCGCCAGGTGGCCGGCGCCCAGGGCCGTCGCGAGCGCGGCGGAGTCCACGAGGCTGCCGCGAGCGATGTTCACGAGCGCGGCGCTCGGCTTCATCGCCGCGAGCTCCCTGGCGCCGATGAGCCTGGCCGTGGACTCGATCGCCGCGGCGGCCACGATCACGACGTCGGCATCCGGCAGCACGTCGAGCAACTCGGCAGCGGTCACCGTGCGGTCGGCACCCGGCAGGTCGCCCGGGGTGCGGCGCACGATGGTGACCGACACCTCGAACGGTGCCAGGAGGCGCATGAGCTCGACGGCGATGCCGCCTGCGCCGATTATCACGACGTTACGCCCGTACAGCGAGATTCCCTCTTTGGCGTACGCCCAGGTTCTCGACCTGCTCTTCTCCGGCAGGCCGCGCAACACCGCGAGGGTGAGGGCGAGCGCGTGTTCGGCGACCGGCTCGGAATAGGCGCCCTTCGCGCTCGTCCACACCGGCGTCTCGTCGCCGGCGAACTCGGCGAGCACCTCGGCGAAGCCGTCGACTCCCGCCCAGGGAAGCTGCACCCAGCCGATTGCGGGGTTCGCCCGCAGGATGGTGGTGAGCTCGGCAGACTCCCCGTCGGAAAGCCAGAGGATGCCGCGGGTCTGCGCCGAGAGCGGTGCGACCACTCCCCCGCCCGCCTCGATCGCCCGCACGTAGATCGCGCGCGGCTCAGGCAGGATCGCTATCGGCCCCGGCTGCGGACGGCGCGACGCGGCGACGGGCGTGCCGGTGCCCGCGAGTGGGTCCCTGTGCTGCCCGGGTGCCCTCGCTGTCATACGCCGCCCCCGCCGGATGACGGCCGCGGCCGCTTCGCTGTCGTCTTCTTCGGCGCGGGAACGGGCAGGGCGTCGGCCGTCGCCTGGATCGCCGTGTGCAGCCATTCGCGATGCTCGAGCAGGTCGCCCGGCACGCTGTGGTAGTCCTTCGAGCCGGGGTACGCGGGCGCCATCACCGTGCCTTCCAACACCGCCGGGTCCACGGGCGAAGGTTTAATGAACAGGGTGTCGTCGCAGATGAAACCGACAACCTTGTTGTCGCAATAGATTCCGTACTCGCCGAACATGCGGGTAGTGCGGATGTCGAGCCCGTCGAGCTGGTCTTCGATGTAGGCGACTGTCTCTTTGCTAGTAGACACTCTGCTCCTTGCTGATAGAAACCTGGCCGCCCTTCAGGTGATCCAGCGAGTGGGCAAGGCCCGTGACGTACGGATGCCGCGGATCCGCGAGAACCTCTTCGACATCCCCGATGCCGACGATCATGCCGCCATGCATGATCGCCACCCTGTCGCTGATGCGGCGCACCTCGCCGAGGTCGGCCGTGACCACAAGCGCCGAGAAGGCGTGCTCTTTCTGCATGGACACGATGATGTCGAGAATCGCGGAGCGAACTGTCACGTCGATGCCGGCAGTGGGGTCGTCGGCGATGAGCACCCGCGGCTGCAGGATCATCGCCCTCGCGATGGCTACCCGCTGCCGCTGGCCTTTGCTGAGTTCGTGCGGATACATGTTCATCATGCCGAGCGGTAACCGCACCGAGTCGACGAGTGTGGCCACCGCCTGCCCCGCTTCGTCCTGGTCGAATCGCCTGTCACGCGAGAATATCGGCTCCGCGATGTTCTCCCCGACGGTCAGGCGCGGCTCGAGATAGTCACCCGCCTCCTGTGGCAGGTATCCGACATAGAGGCTGAGCCGGCTGCGCCTGTGGTTCGAGATGCCGCGCACCCTCGTGCCCAGCACCGAGACCGAACCTCCGGTGATGCCTGGGGATGGCTCCCCCGGCAGGTCCGCCTGCAACGCGATAGCTTTCGCGAGTGTGCTCTTGCCCGACCCCGTTTCACCGACCACGGCGAGCACCTCGCCCGGGGCGATGTCGAAACTTACGCCATTGACCGCGATCGAGCGGGTCTCCGGGTTGCGGGACGGGTAGCGCAGCGAGAGGTCGCGCACGCTGACAGCAGGCAGTTGCACGTCAGTCATTCTGCCGCAGCAATCTCAGCTGTTCGCGCCGCTGCGCCTGCTCGACCGGGTCGGGCACGGGTAGCGATGCCAGGAGGCGCTGGGTGTATGGATGCTTCGGGGCACCGAGCACCTCATCGCCCGTGCCCTCCTCCACGAGCCGCCCCTGCCAAAGCACGGCTATGCGGTCGGAGAGCATGTCGACGACCGCGAGGTCGTGGCTGATGAACAGCGCAGCGAAGCCGAACTGTTTCTGCAGCTCGGCGAACAGCTCGAGCACGCGCGCCTGCACCGAGACATCGAGCGCGCTCGTCGGCTCGTCGGCGATGAGCAGGCTCGGCTCGAGCGCGAGCGAGCGGGCAAGGCTCGCGCGCTGCCGCTGGCCACCGCTCAGTTCGTGGGGATAGCGGTCGCCGTACGCGCGTGGGAGCTGCACGGCCTCGAGCAACTCGTCGGCACGAGGGCGGGCTGAGGCGGCATCCCGGGCCCTTCCGTGCACGATGAGGGGCTCTGCCACGCACTCCGCGATCGTCAGGAGCGGGTTGAAGCTCGACGCCGGGTCCTGGAACACGAAGCCGATGTCACTGCGCACCGGCTTGAAGCTGCGCTCGCGGATGCCGAGCATCTCGTGGCCGAGCACCCGCAGCGAGCCTCCGGTGATCTTCGTGAGGCCGCCGATCGCGCGGCCGATCGTGGTCTTGCCTGAGCCGCTCTCGCCGACGAGGCCGAGCACCTCGCCGGGCGAGATGCTGAAATTCACGCTGTCGACGGCGCGGAAGCCACTGCGCCCGAAACGACCCGGGTATTCGATGACGAGGTCGCGAGCCACGACCACGGGAGCTGCGGTGTTCGTCGTGCCCGACGCCACACGATCGGCGACGCGCGCTGCGGCCCTGGCGCCGCCGGTGCCGATGCGTGGGACCGCGGCGAGCAGCCGCTGGGTATATGGATGCTGCGGCTTTGAGAACAGCGCCTCTGCCGTGGCCTCCTCGACCACTTTGCCGTCGAACATGACCGCGACGCGGTCGGCGAGATCGGCCACGACGCCCATGTTGTGGGTGATCAGGATTATCGCGGCGCCGAACTCGTCCCTGCAGCGCCGCAGCAGGTCGAGGATCTCGGCCTGGACCGTCACATCGAGGGCGGTCGTGGGCTCATCCGCGACGATGAGCTCCGGTTCGAGCACGAGGGCCATGGCGATCACGACGCGCTGCTTCTGCCCGCCGGAGAACTGGTGCGGGTAGTAGTCGACGCGCTTTTCCGGCTCGGGGATGCCCACCCGGCCGAGGATGTCGATCGCCTTCGCCCGCGCCGCGCCGCGACTGAGCCGCCCATGCGCGCGCAGGCCTTCGGCGATCTGCCAGCCCACCGTGAATACCGGATTGAGGGCGGTGGACGGCTCCTGGAACACCATGGCGACATCCACCCCGCGAATCGCGCGGAGCTTCTCGGGGCTCAGCCCGATCACGTCGGTGCCGTTGAGCACTATCGCGCCGCGGGTTGTGGCCGTCTCGGGCAGCAGGCCGAGGATGGTCTTCGCCGTGACGGTCTTGCCGCTGCCGCTCTCGCCGACGATCGCGAGTACCTCGCCGGAGTCCACGGAAAGGGTCACATCGTCGACGGCGACGACGTTGCCGCCGTCGGTCGCAAATGTGACCTCGAGATTCTCGATGTCCACGACGCGGCTCATGCCCTGCCCTCCAGTGCGTCGACCGCGAGGTCGGCGTCGAGCGGGCTGCCGCCCGGTGCGACGGATGTCACGGCGGTGGGCGACGGCAGCACGTCGGCGCGGCGACGGGTGCGCAGGCGCGGGTCAGCGAGGTCGTTGAGGCTCTCCCCGACGAGCGTGATCCCGAGCACGACGAGCACTATCGCCACACCGGGGAAGACCGACGTCCACCAGATTCCGCTCGTCACGTCGGAAATCGACCGGTTGAGGTCATAGCCCCACTCGGCGGCCGCCGTCGGCTCGATTCCGAAGCCGAGAAAGCCGAGACCGGCGAGGGTGAGCACCGCGTCTGAGCTGTTCAGCGTGAAGATGAGCGGGATGGTGCGGGTCGCGTTGCGCAGCACGTGCCGGAACATGATGCGGCCGGTGCTCGAGCCGATCACTTTCGCGGACTCGACGTACGCCTCCTGCTTGATCCGCAGCGTCTCGGCACGGATCACCCTGAAATACTGCGGGATGTAGACCACCGTGATCGAGATCGCCGCGGCGAAGACGCCGCCCCACAGGCTGGACTGGCCGCCCGAGATCGCGATCGCCGCGACGATCGCCAGCAGCAGGGTCGGGAAGGCGTAGACGGCGTCGGCGATGACGACGAGGGTGCGGTCGAGCCAACCGCCGATGTAGCCGGAGACCAGGCCCAGGATCACGCCCACGAAAATCGACAGGAGCACGGCGACGACGATGACCTCGAGCGCTGTCTGGCTGCCCCAGATGACCCGGGAGAGCACGTCGTATCCGCCCACAGTGGTGCCGAGCAGGTGTTTGCCGCCGGGCGGAACCTGCGCGCCGAACGTGCCGTCGGCGTCCTTCAGCTGGGAGAAGCCGTAGGGGGCGAGCAGCGGTGCGAGAACGGCGACCAGGATGAAGAATCCCGTGATCGTCACTCCCGCGATGAGCATGCCGCGTTGCAGCCCGACACTCTGCCGCAGCTGCCTGACTATGGGAAGGCGTCGCCAGAAATTGTTCATCAGTACCGCACCCTCGGGTCGATGATCGCGGCGAGGATGTCGACGATGAAGTTGGTCAACGCGACGATCACCGCCAGCAGGGCCACGATCCCCTGCACGGCCACGAAGTCGCGGGCGCTGAGGTATTCGGCGAGCTTGAACCCGAGCCCCTTCCACTCGAAGGTCGTCTCCGTGAGCACCGCGCCGCCGAGCAGCACGGCGATCTGCAGTCCGATGACCGTGATGATCGGGATGAGGGCCGGGCGGTAGGCGTGCGTGCGCACGAGACGGAACTCGCTCACGCCGCGCGAGCGCGCGGCATCCACGTAGTCCATCGAGAGAGTGCCGATGACGTTGGTGCGCACGAGGCGCAGGAAGATGCCGGCGGTGAGCAGGCCCAGGGCGACGCCGGGCAGCACGGCGTGTGAGAGCACGTCGGCGACAGCGGTCGGCCCCAGCCGGAACGCGTCGATGAGGTAGATGCCTGTCTTGTTCTCGAGCCTGGACATGTTCAGTTCGGTGCGGGTGGATGCACGGCCCGCGACCGGGAGCACCTTGAGCCACACCGAGAACACCAGCTTGAGAAGCAGTCCCGCGAAGAAGACGGGAGTCGCGTAGCAGAGGATCGCGAAGACCCGCAGGATCGCATCCGGCCACTTGTCACGCAGGTATGCCGCGAGCATGCCGAGCGGGATGCCGACCACGAACGCGACGATGAGCGCGTAGAACGTGAGCTCGAGGGTTGCACCGCCGTAGGTGAGCAAAAGTTGGGCTACGGGACGGTTGTCACTGAGCGTTGTGCCGAAGTTCCCGGTGAAGACCTGGCCGATGTACTCGAAATACTGCACGATCACCGGGCGGTCATAGCCTGCGGCATGGATGCGCTCCGCGAGTTGCGCGGGATTGAGCTTGCCGCCCAGCGACGCCGTGATCGGGTCGCCGATCGTGCGCATGAGCAGGAACACCATGGTCACGAGGATGAACACCGTCGGGATGATGAGCAGGAACCGCACCACGATGTAGCGCACGAGGTTGTTGCCCGTCGCGCGCGGGCGCCTGCCCGGCGCGGTCGGTGCCGGGACCGGCTCTGCGGCCAGCTGTGCAGTCGTCATCGATGCCTATCGCGGTCTGTGCTTATCAAATCCGTAAAAAGGGGGCGACCCGCCTGACGGCAGGTCGCCCCCGATCATGCACTAGAGAAGACTCTAGCCGTGCCTGGTTAGCCCTTGACGAGGGTCGCGAAGCGGAACTTGAACGATCCGTCGAGCGTGGTGCCCGTCACGTTCTTGCCCGTTACCGCGATCTGTGCACCCTGCAGCAACGGCACCGTCGGAAGGTCCGCCGCGACGAGCGACTGGATCTTCTCGATGTCGCTCGTTCGGGTCGCCGGGTCCAGTTCGACGGCCTGGGCACCGATCAGGTCGGTCACCTCGGAGTTGTCGTAGTGGTTCACGAGGAAGCTGGCCGGCGTGAAGAACGGCGCCAGGTAGTTGTCAGCATCCGCGTAGTCCGGGAACCAGCCCATCTGGAACACCGGGTAGACGTCGGCAACGCGATCCTTCGAGTACTGCACCCACTCCGTGGACTGGAGGTTGACCGCGAACAGTCCGCCCTCCTCGAGCTGGCTCTTCACGAGCGCGTACTCGTCACCGGACGACTCACCGTAGTGGTCGGGGTTGTACTGGAGGTTCAGCGCGACCGGCGTCGTGATTCCGGCGTCGGCGAGCACCTGCTTGGCGGCAGCGCCATCCGGCCCGCCGTTCTTGTCGCCATAGATGCCCTTCAGGGCATCCGTTGCGCCGACGAAGCCGGCGGGAACGTAGGAGTACAGCGGCAGGTAGGTGCCCTTGTAGACCTGGTCCGCGATCGCCTGGCGGTCGACGAGATCGGCGACTGCCTGGCGCACGGCGAGGGCCTTGGCCGGGTCGGCCTCAGCTGTCGTCGCACCGAACGGCTGCGTGTTGAAGTTGAACGTGATGTAGCGGATCTCTCCACCCGGGCCGTCGGTGACGGTGACCTTGCTGTTCGTCTTCAGGTCAGCCACGTCGGTAGCCGAAAGGCTGCGGTACGCGGCGTCGATGTTGCCCTCCTGCACGTCGAGCTTGAGGTTCGAGGAGTCGGTGTAGTACTTGAGGTCGACGTTCTTCGTCTTCGCCGCGCCCAGCACACCCGCGTAGTCCGCGTTGGCCTGGAACGAGACGAGGTTGTTGAAGTCGTAGCTCGTGATGACGTACTGGCCGTCGAACGCGTTCGCCTTGACGATGGTCTCGTCAGGGGTCACGGCGTCGGGCGAGAACGAATCCTCGTCGACGATGATGCCGGCCTGGCTGGTGAGGATCTGCGGGAAGATCTGGTCGTTGGGCGCCTTCAGGTGGAAGACGACTGTCGTGTCATCCACAGCCTCGGTGCTGTCGAGGTTGTAGAGCAGCACTGACGGGCCATTCTCGTCCGCGATCTTGAGCTGGCGGTCGAAGCTGAATTTCACATCGGATGAGGTGAGCGGCTTGCCGTTCGACCACTTGAGCCCGGGCTTGAGCTTGACCGTGTAATCGGTGCCCGAAGTGAATTCGGCCGAGGCGGCGAGGTCGGGTACGACGTCGGCGCTGCCGGGCACCGAGTTGAGCAGCAGCGCGAAGACCTGGGTCTGCACTGTCAGCGAACCGTTGTCGTACGAGCCGGCCGGGTCGAGCGCCGTGACCTTGTCGGTGGTGCCGACGACGATCGAACTGGAGGCGCCGCCGCCGGTAGTACCGGCAGCGCAGCCGGCGAGTGCCAGTGCGAACACCGCGGTGCCGGCAAGCGCGCCAATCAGGCGCTTGTTCTTGGATGCGGATGTCATATCCGTCTACCTCTTCCTATTGGTGACAAGGAATGCTTGCGGCGCGCAGAAACGCCCCGCGCATTGCTGTTGTTCAGTAGTAACACAGAACCGAGGACGGGTCGCTATCGAGCGAGTCTCTCGCGACGGATGTTTACAGTAAAGCAACAGAACCCCGCATTCGGGGTACATTTCAATCGGTTCGAAGCGCCCTGCGCTCGGTTTCGACGCGCACCAGGTCTCGCTGCACCTGCGCGTACTTTTCGGGCTCGGATGCCGCATCCAGTCGTTGCATCGCCCCCAGCAGGTCGCGTTTCTGGCGCAGCAGGTCGCGATCCACGATGTCTGCGGTCACGCTGCGGCAGTACACGGCGATGCGGTCTTCGCGCTCGGGGATCGGAGCGACCCCGAGCTGCTTGACGAGAGTGGAGAACGTGACGGGAACCTCGTCCGCCACCGCCGACAGCCAGCCGGGGCTGTTCCAGCGGTCGAGGCTCGTTGCGATAGCGTCACGCACGACCGCGAGGGTGTTGTCGGCGAACGCGACCTGCGAAACCCGGCGGATCATGTCCTCACCGATTTCTGCCGGATGCTGCAGCACGGCCATGAGCGCGTCGCGTTCAAGCCGTGTGGCCGGGTCTGTCGGCAGTTTCATGAGGTCGGGCTGGTCTTCGCGCCGCGGTTGCTCATCCTCGTGGCTGCGGTCGGGCTCCGGAGCCCGCGACACGCTTCCCCGTGCGGCCTGCACAGCCCGCTGCACCTCGCCAGGCTCCATCCCCAGCCAACCGGCGAGATTACGCACGTAGCCGACGCTGAGCGCCTGGTCGCGGATCCCCGCGACCACGGGGGCGGCCGCCCGCAGGGCGGCGACGCGGCCCTCAACGGTCTCGAGGTCGTGCTCGGCGAGCCGTCGCCGCACCATGAACTCGAACATCGGCTTGCGGCTCTTGATGAGTCGGCGCACGGCGTCGTCGCCTTTGTTCAGCCGCAGGTCGCAGGGGTCGAGCCCGTCGGGGGCTACCGCCACGAACGTTTGGGCGGCGAAGCGCTGCTCCTCCGCGAACGCGCGGCTCGCGGCCTTCTGGCCGGCCTCATCCGGGTCGAAGGTGAAAATCACCTCGCCCGTGCCCGTGGTGTCCGAGTTGTCCACGTCGCCGATCACGCGGCGCACGATCTTGATGTGGTCCACACCGAATGAGGTGCCGCAGGTGGCGACAGCCGTCGTGACGCCCGCGAGGTGGCAGGCCATCACATCCGTGTATCCCTCGACCACGACCACCTGGCGGCCGCGGGCGATGTCCCGCTTGGCGAGGTCGAGCCCGTAGAGCACCTGGCTCTTGTGGTACACCGGCGTCTCCGGGGTGTTGAGGTACTTCGGCCCGTTGTCGTCGTCGAGCAGCTTGCGTGCGCCGAAGCCAAGGGTCGAGCCCGTGACATCCCGGATCGGCCACACCAGCCGCCCCCTGAACCTGTCGTACACGTCGCCCCGCTCGCCCCGCCCGAGCAGGCCGGCGGTGACGAGCTCGTCCTCGGTGTAGCCGAGCGTCTTGAGGTGCTTGCCGAGCAGGCCGCCGCGCGGGGCGAATCCCACGCCGAAGCGGTCCGCCGCCGCGAGATCGAAACCGCGTTCGCCCAGGAACTTGCGCCCCGGCTCCGCCTCCGGGGTCTTCAACTGTGCGGCGTAGTACTCGGCGGCGGACTGGTTGGCCGCGAGAATGCGCGCACGGTTGCCGTGATCGGTGGCGGCGGCGCCATCCTCGTAGTGCAGCTCGAAGCCGATGCGGGCGGCCATGCGCTCCACGGCCTCGGAGAACGACACGTGGTCCATCTTCTGCAGGAAGGTGAACACATCCCCGCCCTCGCCGCAGCCGAAGCAGTGGTAGAAACCGACCTGCGGGCGCACGTGGAAACTGGGGCTGCGCTCCTCGTGGAACGGGCAGAGGCCCTTCATCGACCCGACGCCAGCACTCTTGAGCGAGACGTAGTCGCCGACGATGTCCGCGAGGTTGGTGCGCGACCTGACCTCGTCGATATCGCTTCGTCGGATCAGGCCAGCCACAGTGATGATTGTACGAGCCGCTGGGGACGCATCCGGCTCGGACCGCCTGTGGGCCGAGCGCTAGCTAGCCCACGAGCCGCTCGTGCCAGGCCATCGCCGACTGGTCGGTGAGCGAGGCGACCTGGTCTACGACTGCGCGCTTACGCTGGGCGTCGGTCTGCGCTGCGTTCCAGTCGGCGGTGAAGCCGGTGTCGAGGTTGGTGGGCGCACTCCAGAGCAACACGTCGGCAAGTTCGGAGAGGATGTCGCGCTGCTGCCGGTAGATCGGGCGGCGCGCGTTCGTCGACATGACGAACGCCGCCACGATGCCCTTGAGCACGGCGATCTCCGCCTGGATCTCGCGCGGGATGACGAGCGATCCCCCGAATCTCGCGAGACTGCCCCCGTACGCCTCCCGCGTCGACTTCGTCGCCGCACCCGCGAAGCGCCCGATGAGCTGGCTCGTGAGGTTCTTGAGCCTGCCGTGCGCCTCGCGGCTGCCGTCCCAGCTGTCGAGCCAGACCGGCAGGGAGTCCAGGCGGTCGAACGCGGCGATGAGCTCGTCGTGGTCCACCTCTCCCCCGATCCAGGCGAACATGCTGTTGACGAGCTCGTCGTGGTCGACGCGCGCGCCGAGAGCCGTGACATCCACGTAGCCGTTGACTATCGCGTCCTCGAAGTCGTGCACCGAATAGCCGATGTCGTCTGACAGGTCCATGACCTGGGCTTCGATGCAGCGCTGGCGGTCAGGGGCGCCGGCGCGCAGCCACGCGAAAACCTCGGTGTCGTCGTCGTAGAAGCCGTACTTACTGCGCCCACTCGGGTCTGGCACGCCCTGCGCGCTCGGCCAGGGGTATTTGCAACTGGCATCCAGTGATGCCCGCGTGAGGTTGAGCCCGTACGACCTGCCGTCGGGTCCGAAGACCTTCGGCTCGATGCGGGTGAGCAGGCGCAGGGTCTGGGCGTTGCCCTCGAAGCCCCCGATGTCGGCCGCCCACTCGTTGAGCGCACGCTCCCCGTTGTGTCCGAACGGTGGATGCCCGAGGTCGTGCGCGAGGCAGGCGGTGTCCACTACATCCGGGTCGAGCCCAAGGCTCTCGCCGAGTTCGCGGCCGACCTGAGCCACTTCGAGGGAATGGGTGAGCCGGTTGCGGGCGAAGTCGAGCCCAGCTGTGGGCGAGAGCACCTGCGTCTTGGCGGCGAGGCGGCGCAGGGCACTGGAGTGCAGCACCCTTGCCCGGTCGCGGGCGAAGTCGCTGCGCCGGCTGGAATGCTCCTCGGGAAGCCAGCGCTCTGCATCGACCGTCGAGTAGCTATCCGCCACTCGTACTCAACTCGGCCTCAGTCAACTCGGCCCTGTGCGTCTCCTGCAGCTCGCGGCTGTCGAGCCAGCCATAGGGCAGCGACGGGTTCTTCGGTGTGCCGGCCCGACCGCGCTGGCCCTCCGCGTCCGCACCGGGATACGCCTGCTGCCAGTCGAGCTGGGCGAGCAGTTCGTCGAGCTGCGCGAGATCCTTCACGGTCGCGAGCGACGCACGCAGGTCGCCGCCGACCGCGTAACCCTTGAAATACCAGGCGACATGCTTGCGGATGTCGCGGCACGCCCGATCCTCGTCTTCGAAGAACTCCACGAGCAGCTCTGCATGGCGCTTGAACGCTGTCGCCACTTCGCCCAGCGTCGGCTCGGCTTTGCGCGTTTCACCCCGAAACGCGGCAGCGAGGTCGCCGAACAACCACGGGCGGCCGAGGCAGCCACGGCCCACGACCACGCCATCGCAGCCCGTCTCGTCGACCATGCGCAGCGCGTCCTCCGCGCTCCAGATGTCGCCATTGCCGAGCACCGGCGTGCCCGTGATGGCGTTCTTGAGCTTCTCGATCGCCGACCAGTCGGCGGTGCCTGAGTAGAACTCGGCGGCGGTACGAGCGTGCAGCGCGATGCTCGCGACGCCGGCGCCTTCGGCGACCCGGCCCGCCTCGAGGTAGGTGAGGTGGTTCGAGTCGATGCCCTTGCGCATCTTGATCGTGAGCGGCACGGCGCCCGCAGCTTTCACGGCGCCCTCGACGATGTCGCGGAACAGTCCGAGTTTCCACGGCAGGGCGGCTCCTCCGCCCTTCTTCGTGACCTTGGGCACAGGGCATCCGAAGTTCAGGTCGATGTGGTCGGCGCGGTCCTCGGCGACCAGCATGGTGACGGCTTCCGCGACCGTCTTCGGGTCGACGCCGTAGAGCTGGATGCTGCGCGGCGTCTCCGACTCGTGGTGCCGGATGAGGCGCATGCTCTCCGGCGTGCGCTCGACGAGGGCGCGGCTCGTGATCATCTCGGAGACGTAGAGCCCGGCGCCGTACTCACGGCACAGCCGACGGAACGCGGTGTTGGTGATGCCAGCCATCGGGGCGAGCACGACGGGGACGTCGAGCGCGATGGGCCCGATGTTCAGCGTCGGCGTTCCAGCCGCGAGAATGGTCATGTGACCATTGTCCCATCCCTTTCCGGGCGAGCGCGTGTGGCCGCGGATGCCGCGAGCCGCGGCATCCCGATCGAGATCGTTCCACGACCCGCCGCATCTTCGCTCGAGGAGGCCGCCGGGCTGCTCGGGGTCGCTCCTGCGACGATCGTGAAATCGCTCGTGGTCAAGCGGCACGACGGCACGTTCCTGTTCGCCCTCATCCCCGGCGATCGGCAGATCTCGTGGGCGAAGCTGCGTGCGGCGGTCGGGGTCAACAAGCTGCAACTGCCCTCCCAGGAGCTCGCACTCGAGGCGACCGGCTACGAGCGTGGCACGATCACCCCGTTCGGCAGCACGACCGCGTGGCCGGTGTTCGCCGACTCCCGGATGACCGGGCGCATCGCGATGGGCGCGGGCGAGCACGGCTACAGCGCATGGGTGGACGCGGGCGACCTCATCCGAGGCTTCGACGCGACCGTCGCGGATGTGAGCGACTGATGCTCGACGATAACCCGTGGGTGTTCCGGCATGAGGGCAGGCTCTGGGTGAGCGAACTGCCGCGTGAGGAGATGCTGCGCCAGGTCACCGACCAACGAGCCTGGGATGTCGCGAACGCCCGGCATGAACGCTGGGGGCTGGCCATCGCGATCGGGGCCGCCGCCGGGGTGCTGACCTTCTTCGTGCTGGGATCCCTCGCCGGCCTGCCGCCCGTCATCAACCTGTTCGTGCTCCCTGTCGGCTTCGCTGTGGGAGCGGTGCTCGGCGCGGTCGTGAACAAGCGGGTGCGCGCGGTCGCGCTGCAGAATTCGCCACTGCCGACGCGACCCGTCATCGCGGCTATGGTGCGCATCCCGCCCGAGGTCCTGAAGAAGGCGCCGGCCGATTCGACAGCCCGCCAGCTCATCGACTGGTCGCGGCGTGGGTTCGTGGGTTAGACGGCGTCTTCGTCGAGCCTGCGGTTGATGATCGCCTGGTTGTGGTGGTCAGGAATCTCGCAGAAGTCGCCGTCGCATACTGCCGCGTCGGCGTCGCCGAACGGGACGAGCTTCACGATCTCGATGGGCATCGTGGCTGCGCTGGTCATGACACTGCTTCTTTCTGCGCCGCCTCGTGCTCGGCGGCCACTTGTGTTAGCACGTTAGCGAACGTTGCCGCCTCCTGAGCCCCTGACACCCCGTACTTGCCGTCGATCACGAAGAATGGGACGCCCTGGATGCCGTACTCCTGGGCGAGGGCTACATCCGCCTTGACGTCTGCCAGGAACCGATGGCTCTCGAGCGCCTCCGTCACCTCGGCGCGTTCGTAGCCGAGCTCGACAGCTATCTCGACGAGATCCGGGATGCGCCCGACGTGCTCGCCGTTGATGAAGTAGGCCTTGAGCAGCCGCTCCTTCATCTCCAACTGGCGACCCTTGCTCTTCGCGAAATGGATGAGCTCGTGCGAGATCACCGTGTTCGTCTGGTGCACGTGGTCGTAGTCGTAGTCCAGGCCGACGCTCTTGGCGATTCCGGTCACCCGTTCGAGCATGGGGAGCACCTGCTCGAGCTGCATGCCTTTGCGTTGCGCGAGGTACTCGGCGGGCGTGCCGTCGAAGTCGACGGGGGTGTCTGGCGCGAGTTCGAAGGAGTGGTACTCGACCTCGACCGGCACACGGGAGAGACCGGCTCCGGCCTCGAACTTGCGTTTGCCGATGTAGCACCACGGGCACTGCACGTCCGACCAGATGTCTACCTTGATGGGTTCAGTCACGTAGAACCCAACACGCCGCGGCACCCCGTATTCCCTGACGCGTCAACTACGCCCCGCGGCCCCTCCCTTTTTCGGAAATTCAGGACTTGGCCGTCGATGAGACACGGCGCGCCGCGTCCCTCCGCGGCGCGGCGCGAACAATGTGCCGTAACTCCTGAATTTCCGAAACGTGGCCGCCACGGGCAGCGATCGCGATCGCTATCCCGCGCTGCACGTCAGGCCATTCGGTGAACACCATCCGTGCGGTTGGCCGCATGGCGTGATATCCCGCAAGGGTGATGGCCAGGTCTTTACGCCTGTCCTGCTCGAAGCGGTCGACGTGGTACTCCCTGCCATCGACCTCGAGCCCCACAACGTCGTCAACGACAAGGTCGATGCGCTCCAGCTCACCGACGGGAACCTGGCTGACGACAGTGTGGCCGGCCAACCTGAGGCGGGTGCGCGCGAGACTCTCGGGGAGACTCTCGCACTCGGCATCCACCCAGCGCTCGGTGAAGCGCCTGCAGGCTGGAACGCGCCGCATGAGCTCGTGGAAGTCGAAGGCGTCCATGATGCCCCCGTGCAAGGCCCAGTCGAGTGCGGCGACAGCGGTTTCGAGCGACTCGTCGGTGATCACCCTGACGAACGCATCCGCGAGGGCGACCGACATATTGTCACCACGGTCGCCCAGCTCCGGCGAGTCCCAGTGCAGCTCGACCCCCGCCTTCGTGTAGTTGCCGATCCTCCGGTGGCGGTTCCACTGGTTGCGCAGTCGTGCCGAGTTCTCGGGGACAGAAACATGCAGTGGATGCGGCCCCAACACCCAGCCGCCCGCCCGTTCGATTGCCGAGACCCCGGTCAGCCGCCCTCCCACCCGCACTGCGCGCACCCGCGGGTCGGCGGCGGGCAGGGTGGTGTACCAGCCCTGCCGCGCCCGGCTAACCCCACCCGACCGCACGGCGCGAGTCAGGTCAAGGTCGCGAGCCCCGCGGGCGACGAGCTGGCGTTTCTGGGCCATTCCACCCAGGGCATCCACCCTTGAAGCGATGTCCGTCATAACGGCACTCTGGGCGACTCTCGCAGCCCTCTGCGGCGCCCGCGACCTTCGCTGGATAACCGGCGCCAGAGCAGCCCTGTGTAGGCCAGGCCGAGCGCGCCGCCTTTCGGAAATTCAGGAACTCAGGCCGCACGCCTGCGCGTCGCCCGCCGGGTTACTGGGGGCGAGCGTGTGGGCGTTCGGAAAGTCCTGAATTTCCAGGGGGGGGGCGTCAACTACGCCCCGATGAGCTGCCCGGCGAGGTAGGCGCGCAGGCCCTCGAGCGGGATGCGCTCCTGCGCCATCGTGTCGCGCTCGCGCACCGTCACGGCGTTGTCGTCGAGCGAGTCGAAGTCGATGGTGACGCAGAACGGCGTGCCGATCTCGTCCTGTCGGCGGTAGCGGCGGCCGATCGCGCCGGCGTCGTCGAAGTCGACGTTCCAGAGCTTGCGCAGGTCGGCGGCGACTTCCTTCGCGAGGGGCGAGAGCTGGTCGTTACGGGACAGCGGGAGCACTGCCACTTTGATCGGCGAGAGCCTGCGGTCGAGCCGCAGCACGGTGCGCTTGTCGACCCCGCCCTTGGCGTTGGGGGCCTCATCCTCGGCGTACGCATCGAGAAGGAACGCCATGAGCGCACGGGTGAGGCCGAACGCGGGCTCGATGACGTAAGGGACCCAGCGCTCGTCTTTTGTCTGGTCGAAGTACGACAGGTCGGTCCCGGAGGCCTCGGAGTGGGTCTTGAGGTCGAAGTCGGTGCGGTTCGCGACGCCCATGAGCTCGCCCCACTCGCTGCCCGCGAACCGGAACCGGTACTCGATGTCGACCGTGCGCTTGGAGTAGTGCGACAGTTTTTCGGCGGGATGCTCGTAGAAGCGCAGGTTCTCGGGGTCGATACCGAGGTCGACGTACCAGCGCATCGACTCGTCTATCCAGTACTGGTGCCACTCCTCGTCGGTGCCGGGCTCGACGAAGAATTCCATCTCCATCTGCTCGAACTCGCGGGTGCGGAAGATGAAGTTGCCCGGCGTGATCTCGTTGCGGAAGCTCTTGCCGACCTGGCCGATGCCGAACGGGGGCTTGAGGCGGGATGCCCCGAGCACGTTCGCGAAGTTCACGAAGATGCCCTGGGCGGTTTCCGGCCGCAGGTAGTGCAGCCCCTCCTCGTTGTCGACGGGACCGAGGTAGGTCTTCAGCAGGCCCGAGAAGTTCTGCGGCTCGGTCCAGGCGCCGGGCTGGCCGGTGTCCGGGTCCTTGATGTCGGCGAGGCCGTTGGCCGGCGGGTGGCCGTGCTTCTCCTCGTACTGCTCGAGCAGGTGGTCGGCCCGGTAGCGCTTGTGGGTGTGCAGGGATTCGACGAGCGGGTCGGAGAACACCTCGACGTGGCCGGAGGCCTCCCACACGCGGCGCGGCAGGATGACGGCCGAGTCGATTCCGACGACATCGTCGCGACCCTGCACGATGGTCTGCCACCACTGCTTCTTGATGTTCTCTTTGAGCGCGGTGCCGAGCGGCCCGTAGTCCCAGGCGGAGCGCGAACCGCCGTAGATCTCTCCCGACTGGAAGACGAAACCCCTGCGCTTGGCGAGGTTGATGACGGCGTCGAGATTGCTGGGGGTTGCCACGTGCGCTCCAATAGTCAGCCGAGCTGGATGCCCGGTCGGCGGTGGAGGCAAGCTTACCGAAGGGCCCGCACCACCGATTCCACGTCGGACTCGTTGTTCCACAGGTGAAATGACGCCCGGAGCCGCCCCGCGCGACCGGACGCGCGGATGCCGGCGGCGATGAGCCTGCCCAGGTCGCCGCCGGAGGCATCCGGCCAGCTCACGATCGCCTGGTGCTGCTGCGGGATGCCCAACGCGTCGCACAGCGCGTCGCCGAGGCCACTCGTGCGCTCCCACACCTCGGCCATGTCGAGGCCGGCGAAAAGCCCAATGGACTGTTCCGCGCCGATCCAGGCCTGCCACGCCGGGGACACATCGAACCGCCTGGCGGTCTTCGCGAGGTCCATCGACGGGCCGTAGCAACTCTGCCAGACGTCGTCACCCGCGTACCAGCCGGCCTGCAGCGGCGTGAGTAGCGCGTCGAACTCCTCGGAGAGCGTCAGGAACGCGACCCCGCGCGGGGCGCACAGCCACTTGTAGGTGTGGCACACGGTCGCGTCGAACAACGACGCGTCGACCGGGAGCACCCCGGCCGCCTGGGTCAGGTCGCAGAACGTGAACGCGCCGTGCAGCTTCGCCGTTGCGACGATCGCGGGCACATCCGCGACTACACCACTCGACGACTGCACGAGCGAGAAGGCCACCAGCCAGGTCTTCTCGGTGATCGAATCAGCTAGTGCAGCAAGCGGAACAGTGCGCAGCACAATATCTGCGCGTTGCAGGAACGGGAACACTATCGAGGAGAAATCCCCGTCGACGCTGAGCACCTCGGCGCCGGCTGGCACTGCTGCGGCAAGGAGGGATGCCATGACCGAAGTCTGGGAGCCCTGCGCAATCCGTTCGACGGGCATGCCCACGAGCGAGCCGTAGGACGCCCTGGTGCGTTCTATGCCGGCGTCGTAGCCTTGCGGGTCGCGGTCGGCACGTGCCCAGGCCGTGAGGTCCGCAGTGAGGGCGTCCACGCTCTGGCGCGGCGGGATGCCCACGGATGCCACCGCGAGATACCCGCGCGGATCGCCGAAGCTGTCGATCGCGGCCTGGAGCGCTGGGGAAGTCATTGCTCCAGCATCCCCGGCGTCACGCGCCGCGACAAGGTGCCAATCCTGCGGCGATGGCACCCGCCGCGCAAAGACGTTGCGTCAGACTGCCGCGGAGAGCGCGTGTGCGCGCTCGATGATGCGCACGACCTCGAGGGCGTCCTTCGGGTCTACCGGTGCCGGAGCGCCGTCGAGGATGCTCGCGGCAACGCCAGCGTAAAAGGCCGGGTAGTCCCCCGCCTCGGTCGGCACGGGCACGAGCCCGGCCTCTGAGCCGTCGATCCCGAGCAGGCCCCAATCGGCCTGCGGAGTGACCCCATAGCCTTCGGATCCCGGCCACTGGGCGAGCTTGAGCATGGGCTCCTGGCCGTCCAGCCCGTAGACCGTGTACCCGGACTCGGAGCCGAGCACCCGGAAACGTGGGCCGCTCTGAGCTGCAGCACGGCTCATCGTGAGATGCGAACGCACGCCGCTCGAATGCAGCAGGGAGATGAACGAGTCGTCGTCACTCACGCTTCCCTCGCGGACGATGAGCAGCTCTGCGGCCTCCACGGTTGCCGGCCCGAAAAGCTGCAGCGCCTGGTCGATGAGATGGCTGCCGAGGTCATAGCTGATGCCGGCGCCCTGCTCGATTGTCGTGGTGTCCTGCCACCGGTCGCGGTTGGCGCCGCCCCAGCGCTCGAACGTGGACTCGAACCGGTGCACGTTACCGAGCCGACCATCCGCGATGAGTTTCTTCACCGTGAGAAAGTCGCCGTCCCACCGTCGATTCTGGAACACGGCGAGAACCTTGCCGACCTCCTCGGCCTTCGCGATGAGCTTCTTGGCATCCACGACTGTCGGCACGAAGGGCTTGTCGATGACGATGCCGGCGCCGGCCTCAAGCGCCGCGAGCCCCTGCTCGAGGTGGGTGTGCGCCGGGGAGGCGAGCACGACGAGGTCGAGGTCGCCGGCACGAGCGAGCAGCTCGTCGGGCGAGCCGACGATTGTCGCTCCGGGATGCTGCGCGCTCGCCTCCGCGGCCCGCTCCGGGCTGCTCGTGGAGATGAGATCCAACCGGAACGCCGGGTTTGTCGCGATGAACGGGGCGTGGAATACGCGGCCGGAGAGGCCGAAGCCGACGATTCCGGTGCGAATGGGCTTGGTGGTGGGCATCAAGACAGCCTAGCCACTGCTGGCTCTTCTCCCGGCCGCGGGGTGGGCTGCTACGTTCCCGGCGCGTCCACCGCGCCGCCGAAGCGCCGGTTGCGCTGGGCGTAGATCGACACAGCCTCCCAGAGCTGCTCCCTGCTGAAGTCGGGCCAAAGCGTGTCGAGAAACACCATCTCCGCATAGGCGCTCTGCCAGAGCATGAAATTGCTCGTACGCTGCTCCCCCGAACTGCGCACGAACAGGTCAACGTCGGGCAGGTCGGGTTGGTAGAGGTGCTTCTGGATGGTCTTCTCCGTGATGCCGGACGGGCGCAGCCTGCCTGCCGCGACATCCGCGGCGATCCGCTGCACGGCATCCGTGAGCTCATTGCGCCCCCCGTAGTTGACGCACATCGTCAGGGTGAGCACGTCATTGCCGGCGGTGAGCGTCTCGGCGAACTGCAGTTCTTTGATCACGGATGCCCACAGCCGGGGTTTGCGCCCCGCCCAACGCACCCGCACCCCCCAATCGTTGAGCTGGTCACGACGGCGGTGCAGCACATCGCGGTTGAAGCCCATGAGAAAGCGGACCTCGTCCGGCGACCGCGACCAGTTCTCCGTGGAGAAGGCGTACACGCTGAGGTGCTTCACACCGATCTGGATCGCCCCCGCAACGACGTCGAGCAGGCTCGCCTCGCCCGCCTTGTGGCCCTCGATTCGGGTGAGCCCCTTGCCGTTCGCCCAGCGGCCGTTGCCGTCCATGACTATCGCGACGTGCCCGGGCACCGCCTTGCGCGGCAGTTCCGGCGGATAGATGCCCGTCCAGTCGATGGGCTTGAAGTCGACTGCGTCTTTGTGGGTCTTGCTTACCGGGCTCACGCCGATCGGTCCACATGTTCCAGGGAACGCAGCGCGCGCTCGAGGTGAAACTGGGTGTACGCGGCGACGACGCCGCTGGCCTGGTTGCGGGCGCGTTCCTCCGCCGCCTCCGCCTCATCCCAGCGGCCCTCGATGAGAGCGCCGAGCAGGCCGAGCGTGTCGAGGTCGAGCCGCGGGGTACCGGGCGGCGCCACCTCGTCGCAGACCACGCCGCCCAGCTGCACGACGAAGTAGGTGTGCGGGCCGGGCGCGCCCGTGACCGCACAGTCCACGAAGCTCGGGGCCCAGCCCGCGATCGAGAGAGCGCGCAGCAGGTACGAGTCGAGCGTGAGGCTGGGGTGGTGCTCCCGGCGCGAGAGCGAACGCAGGGCACCGACAAGCAGGAGGTACTGCTGCAGGCTGCCGTCGTCATCCGTGATCTTGTCTGCCGTCTCGACCATGACGCTGCCGGCCGTGTAGCTCGCGTAGTCGTCCGCGATCTCGGCGCCGTACGAGCCGAGCGACTCTGCCTGCTGCACGATGTCGAGGCTGCGCCCGATGTAGCACTGGATGTCGGCGACCATCATCGGCTCCAGTCGCGCCCCGAAGCGGGAGGCTGTGCGTCGCACGCCCTTCGCCACCGCCCGGATCTTGCCGTGCTGGCGGCTCAGCATCGTGACGATCCTGTCTGCCTCACCCAGCTTGTGGGTGCGCAGCACAACTGCTTCGTCACGGTAGGTCGGCACCCATCAAGTATCCACTCCTCCACCGTCCGAGCCCGGGATGCCGCCTGTGAGTCGATCCCGCCGCACAGGCCGCAGTGATCCCCCTTGAGGTACGAATCGCCCCCAATTGGTTGGTGTTTTGGCCAGAATGGCACCATGACCATCCTCGTCACGGGCGGCAGCGGCACCCTCGGAGCCCCCACCGTCGAACTCCTGCGCGCCGCGGGGGATGAGGTGCGCATCCTCAGCCGCAAGCCCGGACCGGATCACGTGGTCGGCGACCTGAACACGGGTGACGGCCTCACCGCAGCACTCGAGGGCGTCGACACCGTGCTGCACCTGGCGACGAGCACAGGCGCGAAGGATGTCGCGCAGTCCCAGCGCCTCGTGGACGCCTGCAACGCCACCGGCCGCGTCACCCACCTGCTGTTCATCTCGATCGTCGGGGTCGACACGGTGCCGTACTCGTACTATCGGGCGAAGTTCGAGAGCGAGAAGGTCATCGAGCGGTCGGGCATCCCGTTCACGATCCTGCGGGCCACGCAGTTCCACGAGTTCATCGAGCTGTTCCTGCACCTGCAGCGAAAATTGCCGGTGATCTTCGGCCTCAACGTGCCCGACCAGCCGATCGCGGCCGGCGAGGTGGCTCGGCGGCTGGTCGAGCTCGTCGATGCCGGTGCTTCCGGCCGGGTAGCCGACATCGGCGGACCGGAGCAACTACAGTTGCGCGATGCGATCGACAGCTGGCAGCTGGCGGCCGGAACACGGAAGCCGGTGTGGACGCTCCACCTGCCGCTCAAGTTGCTGAAGGCGATGCGGGCGGGACAGCACATGACCGCTATGCCCGGCTACGGCAAGCAGACCTTCGCGCAGTTCGCCGCTCTCAAGGCGGGCAAAAGGCGCGCACCGTGGTACGAATGACGCGTGAACGCGCTCTTCGTCATCCCGCTGTGGGCTGACCTCCTCGCGGTGGGCATCGGCGCCGCGCAGGGCGCCCTGTTCGCCGCCCAGTTCCGCGATCGTCGGCTCGACCTGCTCGGCGTCGCGATCATCGGCATCGCGACCGGCTTCGGGGGCGGCATCCTGCGCGATGTCCTGCTCTCGGAGGTGCCGGCAGCGCTCACGAGCAACTGGTACCTGATCGTCGCGACGGCTGCAGCGCTGCTCGGGATGCTGCTGGAACGCCTCATCTCCAGGCTCGGACCTCTCGTGACTGTGCTCGACGCGCTCACGATCGGGCTGTTCGCCGCCATCGGCACGACCAAGGCCCTCGCCGCCGGGCTACCCGTCGTGCCCGCGATCTTCGTTGGGGTGCTCTCCGCGGTGGGCGGCTCGATCCTGCGCGACCTGCTGTTGAACCGCCCGATCGCGCTCATGCACGTCGGCTCGCTCTACGCCATTGCGGCTTTCGCGGGCACGATCTCGCTCGTCGCGCTGCTCTCGATCGGCCTGCCGGTGTTTCTCGCCGCTGCCATCTGTGTCGCGCTCACCTTCGGCGTGCGGGTGCTCGCCGTGCTGTTCAACTGGACGCTGCCCGAGCAGAAAGCGATCGAGAAACTGCCGCGCATCCGGAGGCGGTAGCCGGAGGATCACCGGCACAGTCGGCGGCGCTAGCCGATCAGCTCTCGCGGCTCCGCACGAGCGAATTCCGCGGCATTCACCGTCACGGGCACGCTGAGCTCCAGCTTGAGCTCCAGCTCGGCGCCCGCACAACGCACCACATGTCGCCCGGTCCCGGCGGCGGTCACCGCCGTAAACGTCGCGTCGACGAGGCGTGCGGCGGCGGCATCCCGCTTCCAACTCAGCGAGACCTCGATACCGGGCCGGGCGACGAGGCCGCGCACGCTTCCGCTCGCAAACTCGGGCGGCACGGCTGGCAGCAGTTCGATATGCCCGGCGTGGCTCTGCATGAGACATTCGGCGACGGCCGTGACGAAGCCGAAGTTTCCGTCGATCGAGAACGGCGGATGCGCCGCCATGAGATTCGGGTAGAGACCGCCGACCCATGGGCCGCGGTCGACGGCCATGTCGCGGAAGAACAGCCTCATCAGGTCGCTGACCTTGCCGGGTTGCCCGAGCCGCGCCCTCATGATGAGTTTCCAGGCGAGCGACCAGCCGGTGGACTCGTCACCGCGCAGGTCAAGTGTGCGGGAGGCCGCCGCGTGCAGCTTCTCATCGATCGGCCAATCCAACGGGTGCAGAAAATACAGCTGCGACAGGTGGCGATGCTGCGGGTCAGGGAAGTCCAGGTCTTCGAGCCACTCCTGCACCGCGCCGCTCGCGCTGATCCTCAAGCCCGGGAGGCGACGGCGAGCGGATGCCGCGGCTCGCGCCACGGCGTCACCTTCGAGCCCCAGCCTGCTCGCCATCGCGCCGACGATCTCGAACAGGTCGGCAATGGCGAGGAGGTCGTTGGTGGACGACACCGCGGACGACCCGATCACGCCGTCGGGCGTGACGAACTGGTTCTCCGGCGAGGTCGAAGGCACCGTACTGAGAGTGCCGTCGGACATCTCGACGAGCCAGGACAGGTAGAACTCTGCCGCGCCCCGGATCGGCGCCCACGCCCGGTCGCGCACGAACCCGTCGTCGGCCCCGTGCAGGATGCGCTCCCACAGGTGTCGCACCAGCCACGCCCCCGCGAGAGGCCAGAACGACCATTTCGGGTCATGCTCGCCGAGTCCGACGGGTTGGGAGTATGCCCAGACATCCGTGTTGTGGTGGGCGACCCAGCCGGGGGCATCGTAAAGCTGACGAGCGGTGGCCGCGCCCGTTACGGCAAGGCCGTCGATGAGATCGAACAGTGGCGGGAGGCACTCGGCGAGGTTGCCCACCTCCGCCATCCAGTAATTCATCTCGAGGTTGATGTTTGTCGTGTAGTTGGAGCTCCAGGCCGGCTGCAGCGAGTCGTTCCAGATCCCCTGCAGGTTGGCGGGCACCCCGCCCTCTCGCGATGAGCAGATCAGCAGGTACCTGCCGTAGTGGAAGAGGAGCGCTGCGAGCGCTGGGTCGGTGTCGAGGGGGTGAGGCTGTGAGGTGATTCGGTGATCCGTGGGACGGTCTGGCGATGCTCCCGTGTCGAGTTCCACGCGCGAGTACAGGCGCGCGTGGTCGACGATATGCCTGGCGTAGATCGCCGAGGCGCCCAGTTCGGCGGCCAGGGCGACGCGATCGGCAGCGCGCGCTGCCGCATCGGCCGCGTTGCCGACCGGGGTTTGCCCGATGCCGGAGAAGGTCGTCTCGGTCGCCAGATAAACGCGCACAGTGCGAGCCTCGCGCTGTACGTGCACTACGACGGCACCTTCCATCGCATCACCGGGCTCGTCGGAGTAGCGCACCGGGTGCTCGTGGATGTCGTGGCTGGGCGCCACGTCTGATGGCATGCGCAGAAGCAACGCCGCCCCCTCGTCGGTGAGCCGCTCTTCGACCACCCGCAGGGGGCTGGACACCTCCACCGCGACGTCGATGCCGCTCGGGTCTGCCGATTCGATCTCCACTACGAGCACGCCGCTCGCGTGGCTCGTGAACGAGCGCACCACGAGGGCGTGGCCGTCGAGGTCAAATCCGGTCGTGTGGGTCGCGGTTGCGAGGTCGAGGCTGCGCCGGTAGCGGGCAATCTCCGGCTCACCAACCACGCCGCGTGGCGTCACCGTGATGGCGAGGTCGGCGAAGGGCAGATAGGTCTGGCTGTAGCGGTGCTGGATGCGCCGCAGCGCTTCGTCCGCCGCAGGGTAGTCACCGGCAGCAATGGCCGTGCGCGCCATCGCGAGCGCTTCGGCGGCCACCGCCGGCTCGATCTGCGGTGCCGCCAACTCGCTGCGCGGGCTCCCCGACCAGGCGCGACCGTCATTGAGCTGGAACCGCTCGGTGCGCGTGCCGCCGAACACCATGGCCCCGAGGATGCCGTTGCCCAGGGGAAGCGCCTCGGTCCAGGCCTCAGCGGGTCGATCGAACCACAGTTCGTGCTCGCTCGTCACTCCTTGGTGCTTCCGCTGGTAAGCCCGTTGACGATGAAACGCAGACCGAAGATCACGAACAACACTGCAGGGACCGCCAGCAGCACGAGGCTCGCGTTGTAGCGGCCGTACTGTTCAGGGGACTGTCCGATCACGTTGGAATAGAGCTTCACTGCCTGCGCGGCCGTGGCGAGATCGGGGTTGGTGAACAGCATCGATGGCCACAGGAAGTCCTGGAGCGACCAGATGAAGCACAGCACTGTCAGGTTGGCGAGCGCGGGTCGAGCCAGCGGAAGGAAGATGTTCCAGAAGATGCGGAAATGGCTCGCGCCATCCAACTGGGCCGCTTCCATCAGGGAGTCTGGGATGTTGCGCCCGTAGTTGCGCATGAGCAGCACCCCGAACGGAATCGTCAGGGCGGCCTCGGGTAGAGCGACTCCGAGATAGTTGTTGAACAGGTGGAGCTGCTGGGTGATGTGGTAAACGGGAATGAGGATGGCGGTACCCGGCACCGCGAGGAAAAGCAGCACCCCGGAGAAGGTCAGCTCCCTCCCGCGAAACTGAAGCTTGGAGAGGGCATAGCCCGCCGTCGTCGAGACGCTGACAACCAGTGCTGCGTGTCCAACCCCGATGAAGAGGCTGTTCACATAGGTCGAGAGGATCGGAACGTTGCCGATCGGATCGGTGAACAGCGTGATGTAGTTGTTGATCCCGCCGACCTCGAAGGAGCGCCTGATGAGCGCGTAGAGGGGGAACGCGAAGATCAGGCCCATAACGATGAGCAGGCCGTAGATCACCAGGCGGTCAGCGCCGCGCGTTACCACCATCGACATCGGGTTGGCAGTGAGGATGTTCGGGCGTTTCTGCTGCTTCGCCGTCGCGGTCATCGGGAGCCCTTCCTCGTGCGGGTCGCAAACATCTGCGCGATCGAGATGATGAGCGCAATGACCAGCACAATGAGCGCGGCCGCCGCCGTGAAGCCGATGGTCTTGCCGCCGGAGTTGATGTAGCCGTACAGGTACGAGCCGACGACCTCAGTGGAGTGACCGGGGCCGCCGCCCGTCGAGAAGTACACCTGCTCGAGCCCCCTGAAGGATCCGAGCAGCAGCGACAGCACGACGGTGATGTGTGTCGGCGTCATCATCGGATAGATGATCGACCGCATGATGCGGAAGGTTCCGGCGCCGTCCAAGAGGGCGGCCTCGAGCGAGTCGGTAGGCAGCGCAGCGAGGTCGGCCGTGTAGTACATGATCGGCAGGCCGATGAGATAGGCGAAAAGGGTGGCGACCACCGCGAACGCCGGGCCGGGCTCGTTGAGCCAGGACTGGGCGAGCGCGCCAAGCCCGATCGAGCGCAAAGTCTCGTTGACGATCCCGAATCGCTCCTGGAACATCCCGCCGAAAACGGTGGCGACGAGGGAAACCGGGATGAGTGCCGGCAGCAGGAACACGAGATAGAACAGTTTGCGTGCGCGCACTCCCGTGGCGAGAGCGACGGCGATGAAGAAGCCGATGGTGACGGCCACAGCGATGCTTACCATCGCGAAGAGCAGGTTGTTCAGGATCGCGCGGCTGAACGCGGCGTCGCCGACAAGCATCTGGAAGTTGAGCCAGCCGACGTCGACCGCATTGCGCAGCGAGATGCCGACCTTTGTCATGCTCGTCTCACCGAGGAAGAAGATGCTGTAAATGAAATACACGGCATAGACGAGGAGCAGCGGCGAGAGGAACACGACGGCCACCCGGAGGTCCGACCTGCTCTTGCGCTTTTTGCGCGGGGCCGAGCGTTCGGTTTTCACGCTGCCTCCTCCTTTTGGCGAATGATTGACGGTGCCAAGCCAGTGGGCCGCTCTCGCTGAGAGCGACCCACTGGTTCTTGCATTGGTGCGTTGCCGAAAGCAGCGGTTAGAAGTTGCCCGCGACCAGCTTCGCCTGGCTGTCGTCGGCCGCCTGCTGCGGCGTGATGTGGCCGAGCAGCGCTTCCTTCGTGTTCGCGCCGGCAGCGTCAGAGAACGCGCCGAGGTTGTTGCGGTCACCGTGCGGGTTGGAGAGCAGCGAGACGATGGTCGCGTAGCTCGCCTTCTGCAGGTCGGTGGTCAGCACGCCGTCAGGCAGCTGGTAGCCATCAACTGCGGGGATGCCCTTGAGCACGCTTGCCCAGATGTCAACGCCATCGCCGGCCGCCAGGAACTGGATGAACTTCGCCGAAGCGTCCTTCTCAGCCGAGTCCTTGTTGATCGCGAGCGTTACGTCGAGGTACGAGCGGAGCGAGACGTTCGCTGCGTCCTCGGCCGGGAACGGGATGACACCGTAGTTGCCGGTCAGGATGCGACCGGTCTCCCACGAGCCGTTGAACAGCACTGCGGCCTTGCCCTCATCGAATGCTGTCGAAGCTCCGGCGTAGTCGAGGTCGAGCGTTGCCGTGTCGAGTGTGCCGTTGTCATACAGGGCCTTGTAGTCCGTGAGCGCCTTGACATAGGAGGGCGTGTTCCACGCACCGCCGTTGTAGCGCACGTTGTTGAAGAAATCCGGGTCGGTCTGGCCGACGATGGTTGTGGTGACCTCATCCTGGAACCAGCCATCACCGGGCATCACCGCAGGCAGGATGCCCTTGCCCTGGGCCTTGAGAGCGTCAGAGAGCACCTTGAACTCGGCCCAGGTCTGCGGCGGCTTAACGCCGAGTTCCCCAAGGATGTCGGCGTTGTAGATGCCGATTGCAGAACCGGTCAGGTACAGCGGCACGGCAAGCAGCTGCTTGTCGGTGAAGAGACGGCTGGTCTGTGCGACCGAGGCCGGGGTGAGAGCGCCGAGCACGGCGTCGCCGTTGCTCCAGTCGGCGACGGGGAGCAGGTACCCCTCGACCTCCTGTGCCCAGGTGGCCGGCTGAACGGAGACCACGTCGATGTCTTCTCCAGCTGAGAGCGCAAGGGCGGTCTTTGCCTTGTAGTCGGCCTGCGGCACCTCGGTGTACTTGACGGTGATGTCGGGGTTGGCCTTTTCGAAAGCTGCGATCTCCTGGTCAACGATGTCCTGGCCCGGCGCGCCGTCCCAGCTCCAGTAATTGATCGTCACGGGACCGTCCGCCGCCGGGGCCCCTGCGCAGCCGGACATCGTGAGGCCGAGACCCACGACCACGGCGCTTGCGGCCAGTTTGCTTGAGAACTTCATTGTCTCTCCATCTTTTACGGTGCCGATCGGGCACGCAGTTCACTGTGTTTGATGCGGATCCAGGGATCGGGCCGACCCATGAATGTCACTTCGATCGCCTCGAGGCTCGATATAAAGAGCTGCTTGAACCGCGCTGTTCGAACGAATTGGTCCGATGTTATCGATAATATCGTAGAGAAATCAACTGGGGACCGAAAGAATGCGACTCAACCGTCACCGAATGGCGACGCTGGAGCGCGCACGACGGTGAAGCTGGGCAGAATGGGTTCGATGATCTGGGAGCGACAATGACGACAGAACACCAGGCGCGCAAGCCCGCCACCATCTACGATGTGGCGGCGCGTGCGGGAGTCTCGCACCAGACGGTGTCGCGATTGCTCCTCGGGCACGACGGCATCCGGCCGGAGACGCGCGAACGCATCCAGGTGGCGCTCGCCGAACTCGACTATCGCAAGAACGTCATGGCCAGCAACCTGCGCAATGGGCGCACCGGCATGATCTCTCTGGCCATCCCCAGCCTGAACCAGCCGTACTTCGCCGAACTCGCCCAGCACGTCATCGTCGCCGCACGCTCCATCGGGCTCACGGTGTTCGTGGAGACGACAGAGGGCGATCCGGACCGCGAGCGCGAGATCGTCTCCGGATCTCGGGCGAGCCTCGTCGACGGCATCCTCTATTCCCCGCTCGCGCTGGGCTCCGGCGATCTCGAGACCATCGACGCGGGCAGCCCGATCGTGCTGCTCGGTGACCGCATCCTGCACAGCCAGTTCGACCACGTCACCATGCCGAATGCGGGCGGCGCGAGGGCCGCGGTGCAGCACCTCATCGCCCAGGGGCGCACCCGCATCGCCGTCATCGGTGCGGAGCATCCCAGCGACTATGGTGCAGCTACTCTGCGCATGCAGGGCTACCACGAGGCGATGCGCGCCGCGGGCCTGCCCACTGATGCACGCCTCCAGGTTGTCGCCGGCCAATGGGTGCGCAGCGATGGCGTGACCGCGACCGAGCAACTCATTGCCTCCGGCATCCCGTTCGACTCGATCTTCTGCTTCAACGATGCGCTCGCGCTCGGTGCGCTGCGCGCGCTGCAGTCGGCGGGCATCAGCGTGCCCCAGGATGTCGCGGTGGTCGGTTTCGACGACACCGAAGACGCGAGCTACTCCGTTCCGAGCCTCACGAGCGTCACACCACACACCGAGCAGCTCGCGGAGCTCGCCGTCACACTGCTCGACCGCAGGATCAAAGGCATGGCGGAGACAACCCCGCAGGACCTCGTCTCCGACTTCGATATCAAGGTCAGGGAATCGAGCGCAGTCTCCTGACGCCCACTAGGCGCTGACGAGCGCGCGGTCCCCCGCCTCTGCGCGCACGGCGCGGTTGACGGCGGACACGACAGCCTTGAGGGATGCCGTTGAGATGTCGGCGTCGATCCCCACGCCCCAGAGGCGCTTGCCGTTGACGTTGAGCTCGACGTAGGCGGCGGCGAGGGCATCCCCGCTCGCGGACAGCGCATGCTCCACGTAGTCGTACAGTTTCACGTCGATGCCCTGGCTCTCCATGATCCCGAGGAATGCGGCGACGGGCCCGTTGCCGGTACCGGTCGCCGCATGAACCTCCTCGCCGATACGCAGCCGGATGTCGAGCTGCACGGTTCCGGAGAGATCGCTCGTGGTGGCAGTGGACAACAGCTCGAACATTCCCCACTTGTCCTCGGGCCGGGACGCGGGAGCGGGCAGGTACTCGTCCTGGAACACGACCCAGATCTCGTCACTAGTGACTTCGCCGCCTTCGGCGTCGGTCTTGGCCTGCACGACCCCGCTGAACTCGATCTGCAGCTTGCGCGGCAGGTCGAGCGCGTGGTCGGCCTTGAGCAGGTAGGCGACCCCACCCTTGCCGCTCTGCGAGTTGACGCGCACGACGGCCTCATAGCCGCGGCCCAGGTCTTTCGGGTCGATCGGCAGGTACGGCACGGCCCACAACAGGTCGTCGACGGAGACTCCCTTGGCCCTGGCCTCGGCCTCCATGGCTTCGAAGCCCTTCTTGATCGCGTCCTGGTGCGAGCCGCTGAACGCGGTGTAGACGAGGTCGCCCGCCCATGGACTGCGCTCATGCACCGGCAACTGGTTGCAGTATTCGGCTGTGCGCTTGACCTCGTCGAGGTCGCTGAAGTCGATCTGCGGGTCGATGCCCTGCGTGAACAGGTTGATGCCGAGCGCGACGAGGTCGACGTTGCCGGTGCGCTCACCGTTGCCGAACAGGCAGCCCTCGATGCGGTCGGCTCCGGCCATGTACCCGAGCTCCGCCGCGGCGATCGCGGTACCGCGGTCGTTGTGCGGGTGGAGGGAGAGGATGACGTTCTCGCGGTGTGCCAGGCGCCGCGACATCCACTCGATGGAGTCCGCATACACGTTGGGCGTCGCCATCTCGACGGTCGCGGGGAGGTTGATGATCACCTTGCGCTCTGGCGTCGGTTCGAAAACCTCGATCACCTGGTTGCAGACGTCGAGCGCGAACTCGAGTTCGGTGCCGGTGTAGCTTTCGGGCGAGTACTCGTAGAAGATCTCGGTGCCGGCTGCGATCGGCTCCGCCGCCTTGCACAGGCGTGCTCCGTTGAGCGCGATATCGATGATGCCCTGCTTGTCGGTGCGGAATACCACGTCGCGCTGCAGCACGCTCGTGGAGTTGTAGAGGTGCACGATCGCGCGCTTCGCGCCCTTTATCGACTCGTAGGTGCGGTTGATGAGCTCCTCGCGGGCCTGGGTGAGCACCTGGATCGTGACGTCATCCGGAATCAGATCGTCTTCGATGAGGGTGCGGACGAAGTCGAAGTCGGTCTGGCTCGCGCTCGGGAACCCGACCTCGATCTCTTTGTAGCCCATCTTGACGAGCAGGTCGAACATGATGCGCTTGCGCTCTGGACTCATCGGGTCGATGAGGGCCTGGTTGCCGTCTCGCAGGTCGACGGCGCACCAGCGCGGCGCCCGCGTGATGCGCTTGCTCGGCCAGGTGCGGTCGGGCAGATCGACGTTCAACTGCTCGTGGTAGGGGCGGTACTTGTGAATCGGCATTGCAGAAGCCGACTGTGTGTTCTTCATGGTCTCTTTGCTTTCGTCTCAGAAGTGGTCAGCCAATGGCGAACTCCGCGACGAGTGAGGCCTGAAGTTAGGACTCGTCGCGGCAGCTAAGGAGAAGCAGACCGAACACCCTTTCAGGGTAGCACGCAGCGACCACCCCAGACCTTGAGAACTAGGGTCCTCAGCTCTCTGGGCGCACCGCACCCCCGCAGGACACTGGGGTGCGGTTCGGAGTCAGGTGCACTCCGCCGCGTGAGGAATTCCGTGTTCACAGCACAGAAGGATGCCCGTCTGCGCGCCCGCGCGTCGGGTGCCATAGCTCTCGTCATCGCAACAACAGCGCTCACCTCCTGCGCGGCAGGCGGGCCCAGCCCCGTCGGCTTCGAGGACGTGCAGACTGCCACGATCCAGATTCAGGCCCAGGGCACATTCATCGACCCGGGCACGACCCAGCCGTCCGAGACGGCGGGCCGCGGCTCCGGCTTCCTGATCGACCCGAGCGGCATCGCCCTGACGAACAACCACGTCGTGGTCGGCGCGGGAACACTCAAGGTGTGGCTCGGCGGCGACACCGGCAAGCAGTACAACGCCACCGTGCTGGGCGCCTCGGAGTGCCTCGATCTGGCGGTCATTCAGCTCGACAAGGGCACTTACCCGTTCGTGGGCTGGTACCAGGGCGAGATCAAGACCGCCCTGGACGTCTACTCGGCCGGCTTCCCGCTGGGTGACCCCAACTTCACCCTCACCCGGGGCATCGTCTCGAAGGCCGACGTGCCGCAGGACGACTCGTGGGCATCGCTCGACCACGTGATCGAGCACGATGCGCGCATCCGCGGCGGCAACTCGGGCGGCCCGCTCGTGGCCGACAACGGCCGCGTCGTCGGGGTCAACTACGCCGGCAATGACGAGCTCGACTACAACTACGCCATCCACCGGGACGAGGTCCTCGCCGTGATCGACGACCTCAAGAAGGGCAAGCCCGTGCTCTCGCTCGGCATCAACGCGCAGGCAATGGCTCCCTCAGAGGACGGCACCCCGAACGGGATCTGGGTCTCGTCGCTGCAGGCGGGCGGTCCGGCGGACAAGGCGGGTATCGAGGCCGGCGACGTGCTGATCAGCCTGGCGGGTATCACCCTCGGGGCAGGGGGAACGCTCGAGGACTACTGCCAGGTGATCCGCACCCAGGGCGTCGATGCCACGATCGACGTGAGCGTGTATCGCCCCTCGACGGACGAGATGCTCGACGGGCAGCTCAACGGCAGCGCGCTCAAGGTGACTGCCACCGGCGTGCTCGGCGGCGGCCAGCAGGAGGTCGGGTCATTCGTGACGGTGACCGACGACAGCGGCGCGGTCTCGGTCTCGGTGCCGAACACGTGGTCGGCTGTCGACGGCGCGGGCTTCACGGACCAGGAGGGCAACTCCTGGGCTTCCGTGACCGCGACCCCGGACCGCGCGGGCTTCGACGGCAGCTGGGGAACCCCGGGCGTGATCGTCGCCGCGACCGCGGCGAGCGCTATGACCGTGGATGCCGCGCTCGCCCTGCTCTCGAGCGGACTCGAGGCCGAGTGCACCCCCCTCGATGTCGGCACGGGGTACGACGACGGACTGTACGTGGGCACGTACAACAGCTGGACGGGGTGCGGAGGCGGCAGCACGGACTACTACGTCCTGGCCGCCACCGAGACGACGGGGACCCACCTCGTCGCGGTGGTCCTGCAGCTCGTCTCCGACTTCGACAAGTCGACCGTGCTGCAGAACGTCGTCAGCTCCTTCCAGGTGGCCAGCTAGGAACCACCGACTCTCGGCCAGCCCTGTGGCGCGAGAGAGCGGGGTGGGTTGTTTCGGCAGCCCACCCCGCCTCGATCCGCTCAGTCCCGATCGTCGAAGGCGGCAGCGAGCTCCTGCCGGGAGCCGACACCCAGCTTGCGGAAGATCCGGGCGAGGTGAAACTCCACGGTCTTTGGTGTAACGAACAGCTCGCGGGCGACCTCGCGATTGCTGAGACCGGTTACCGCGCGCAGGGCCACTCGCAGCTCGGCCGCCGTGAGCGACTGTTTCCGGCGCTCCATCGCGCTGGGGATGGGCTCCCGCCCGATCGACTTGAGCGCGGCTCGCACGCGGCGCTCGAGGGGCTCGATCCCCTGCTCGAGGGCGCAGGCGAGGGCGAGCAGGAGGTGGCCATGCGCCGCGTCGGCCTCCCCCGCCGCGATCTCGAGCTCGGCCATCCGCTCGGCGATCCGCGCGCGCTGCCAACGGTGCCCCGCCGGGAGCCCATCGAAGTACGCCTCGAGGGCGGCGTGGGCATCCTGCGGGTCGATCAGGCGCGAGCGCAGCAGCTCGGCATCCAGGTGCGCGGGCCGGGGTATGCGGCGGGCCTCGAGCAGCTCGCGCTCCTCAGCGTTCAACTCTGCGGCACGGCCCGGATCGCCCAGGACGAATGCGGAAGCCGCGAGGATACCCCGCCAGCTGAACGTCCAGGCGAAGCCGCCCTCCGGGTCCAGTCGCCTCGACTCGGCGGAGAGCCGCATCGCCTCCTCCGGCGCGCCGCTGGCGAGGGCGTGCTCCGCTCGGCCGAGCAGCCAGATGGCGCGGTGGGAGGCGGGCAGATCGAGGTGCTCGAGGCTCTGCGCGGCACCGGCCGCGGCATCCAGCTCCCCCGCGGCGATAGAGAACCTGATGAGCATGGCCGAGGCGAGCACGTGGTAAAGCCCTGGGCCCAGACGGCCCAGGTTCACCGCTACCTCGAGATCGTCGATGCCTGCCCGCAGGTCGCCCGACAGGATGCGGTGCGGCCCCCGCACGCCACGCGCCGAGACCTCGCTCGCAAGCCGGTTGCGGCCTCGGGCGTCCTCCACCGCGCGCCCAAGGAGCTCGAGGGCGTCGCCGTAGCGCCCGGCGAGGTAGAGCGAGCCGCTCAGCAAGTAGGTCGTGGGGTCGTCCGCGAAGCCCTCGACCGAGAACGCGCCGCCACCATAGGCGCGCTGGGCGAGCATGTCGGGGTCGAGCGACCACTCCTGGCGGTTGTGGGCCGAGGTCGCAGCCGTCGCGAGGAAGCGTCGCTCCTCCCTGCCATCCGAGGGTCGTGCGAGAACGGTTCGCAGCACGTCGACCGGCACGACGACCGCCATCGGCGCGACGGTGAGCCGGGCAGTGGCGTAACGTGCGAAGCAGTCCAGCGCGGGGGCGGAAGCACGATCCAGCCCCGCACGGTCGAACAGTTCCACCCCGGCGCCGTACGCGTCCTCGGCCGCCGGATAGTCCGCCGCAAGGTAGAGCGCATCACCGATGTCGACCATCCGCCTCCCCTGCCCCAGCAGGTCGAGGTATTCCAGCCCTCTGCGCCACGCCGCGGCAGCAGCGGAACCGTCGCCCACACCGAAGTGCGCGCTGCCGAGCAGGCCCAGCAGCTCGCCGCGCTGCCGGTCGGTGAGCGCGCGTTCGAGCAGCGCGCGCTCCAGCAACTCGACGGCGCCTGCGAACGCTCCTGTCGACATCGCCTCCTCGGCCGCCTCCCGCAACACAGCTAGGTGCCACGGACGCTGCCCCGGCTCGGAGAGCAGCAGCTGCGCGGCCACCCGCGGGGCTGGTATCCCCTCCTCGTGGAGGATCGCGGCTGCCGCGGCCCGCAGCGCCGCCAGCCGCACGGTCCCGGTTCCAGCGAGCACGGCGTCCGCGACCAGGGGGTGGGCGATCGGGAGCATCGGCTCGTGGCTGTCCGCGCCGAGGATGCCCTCCGCCGCGAGGGTACGTGCGAGATCGTCGAGTTCGTCCTCGGTCACCCCGGCGAGCCTGCCTACCACGCGGAGACGGGCCTCCGGGCCCAGCACGCAGACCGCGCGTGTCACCGCGAGCGCCTCGGACCCGAGCGCCTCGAGGCGCGACATCACCGACTCGATCACCCGCGGCGGCGGGCCCAGCTCCTCACCCGCGGCGAGCAGGGCGGCCAGTTCGGCGATGTAGAACGGGATGCCCCCGCTGAGGTCGCGCACCCGATCACTCTCTGCCGGGCCGGTGCCGATGAGTGCACCGATCCCGTGGGCACTCAGGGGCCTCGGCCGGATCACAGTGCTCGCCATCGACACCAGCTCGCCGGTCGGCCCGCTGGTCTCGCGGGGAGCCTCCCGCACCCCGAGCACGATGGTCACCGGGTCGGCCGCGAGCAGGGCGGAGACTTGCGCAATGACGATGGCGCTCACCGGATCCGCCCACTGGACGTCATCGATGACGAGGAGCACAGGACCAGATCGGGCCAGGGTCGAGAGGGTCCAGTGCACCGCGTAGGCGATCGCGACACCGTCGGCCGGCACCTGGCTCTGCAGCACAAGTTCCTGCAGCACCGATCCGGGACCATCGAACGGCGCGCCCCCGATCTCCGCCGCGCGGGCGAGAGGCCGGAAGAGCTGGTGCAGGATGCCGTGCGCGACCCCTGCGCCAATACGGGTGCCTATCCCCGACAACACAACGCTGTCACCCCGCGCCACGGCTTCGGACGCGAGCTCGCGAAGCAGGCTACTCTTGCCGATGCCGGGCGGCCCTGTGACGGCCACGAGCACGCCGGCACGGCCCGCGCCCACTGCGGCTCGCAGCTGCGCGAGTTCCGCCTCCCGCTCGATGAGCATCCCTGCATCCTCCGGCCTACGAGTCGTGCCTGACAGAGTAGCGAACGGCCGGAACCAGCGCTGACGCCAGTCGACTCTCTGAGGTCAGTCGACCGCGAGAGCGACGACAGGGGCGATGCGGGTTGCCCGCCGGGTAGGGGCGACCGAGGCAACCACGGTCAGCAGCGCGGGCGAGACCGTCACAACGGCGAGCAGCCACAGCGGCACCATCCTGCTCCCGTTCGAACCCGACGGCCGGCGTCGAGTTCTACCTACGGGCAGAGCGTCCATCGTGGTGTCGGGTTAGCACGCGGCGCTCAGCGGAGGCTGCGCACGAGCGCAGCGGATTGCCCGATGGTCAGGTCAGGGAGATAGCAGCGGGAGAGGGCGACGGCGATCGCCGGAAGGGAGAGCGCATCCGGATAGGCAAGGTGCAGCGGCACGAGGCGCGGCTGGAACTTCTGCTTGAAGTTCAGCAGCGACCGGAAGCCGTAGACCGGTTCGAGAGAGCGCCCGAGCATCGCGAGCACCCTGTCGAGAGGTGTGGGCTTGCCTGCGCTCGGTGCCACAGCGAGCGGCGCCCCGGAGAGACTCAGGAAGTCGAGCCCGTCGAGTTGAGCGCGCACGGCGGCCTCGGCGATGGCGAACTCCATCACCCCGTTCATGCCGTCCGCGCGACGGCGCATGAAGTCGAGGGTTCGACCGGTGATCACGCCGTCGGTCCAGGTCGGCAGCCAGCTCGTCACAGCCTGCACCACCCCGGCCCGATCGGCGGCGATGCCGAGCAGCACATCCGGATCGTGCAGTTCATCGAGACCGCCGAGGGTGAATCCGAGTTCGGGCAGCTTTCTCTCCACCACCCACAGCTCGGATATCTCAGCGATCTGGTTCGCGATGCGCGGCGACAGCTGGTGCCAGCTGGTCCAGGTCACGTGCACGCCCTCGCGGGCTGCGCGGTTGACCGATGACCGCACGTCCTGCCACTTCTTGCCGGTCATCTCCCAGGTCGCTGGATCGATCACAGTCTCCTCAGCGACGACGGTCGTCGACCAGCCCAGCTCCTCCAGCAGGCCCGCCCACTCCGCGTGCACGCTGTAGAACACCGGGGTCCACGCGTTGCTGTCGCAGAACCGCACGAACTGGCCCAGCGAATCGCGCCGGTCTCGTGGCCGGCCTACGGGCTCGCTCGTCGTGACGGCGCAACCGTTGGCGACGCGGTACGCGATCCCCATGCGCCGTTCTGCGTCGAACCAGTAACTATTGCCCGCCCAGGTTCCGGGGAACGACATCGACCCGCCGTGCTCGCGTGCGAGGCGGCGGTACTCTGACGCGTCATCCGGGGCCGCAGCCGAGGACCGCCTGCCGCGCAGCAACATGACGAGCGCGATGAACAGCACGATCATGAGCAGCGGCCCCGTGCCGTCGTAGAGCAGGCTCGACGCGAAGGTCGTCGGCGCGAAGTCGCGCTGCTCTGCCAGCAGGAACGACATCGGGATGAACCGCTCGGGCAGGCTCGACAGCAGGTCGGGGAATCCGACGGCTGGCGTGAACTGCGCACCGAGCAGCGACCCGATGGCGAGGTAGCCGCCCGAGATCGCGACGATGGCGATACCCATGGTCAGCAGGAACCTCCGCCGTGCCGCGGCGCCCGCCAAGATCAGGAAGTGCCGACGTTGCGAGACGACGATGACCGCGAGGATTACCGGCAGGAGCGCATTGGCCACTATCCACCCGGCGAACTCGGGAGACTGGCCGGCGCGCATGGCGAGGTGCGACGGGTTGCCGATCACCGGCACAACGCCGAAGTAGAACGCCGCGAGCACCCCGTCGGCGACCGCGGCGGCGGCGACCAGATACACGGCCCAGCGCCGACCGAGCAGCAGCCCGTACGCGCCGACGAGCACGATCGCCAGCGGGAGCAACGCGAGCACGACAGCCGGGAATCCCTGGCCGGCGTGTGCTCCGAGTTGCTCGATGCAGGCCTGGTCGAGCGTGGGGGAACTGCAAGGCACTCCACCGCCGCGGAACCGGCGCATCCCGTCTGCGATGAACAGCCCCAGCGGCGAGAGCAGGCCGAACCGCCCGTGCGCTATGAGGGTGATCATCGGGCCAAGAGCGAAGATCACCGCGACGACGGCGAGAAGCACCCTCGTCTCGTGGTGCGAACTCGTCCAGCGCTGCAGGCGGATGCGGTGCCGGGTCATGATCTCGCCGAGCAGCAGCCCGACGAACACCGCGAGCAGCCGGTAGAGGTCGGAAGGCTGACCCGAATAGAGCAGGAATACCACGACAGATGCCACGGCGACGAACCGGATCCGCCGCCGCCACAGCACGGAGGCATAGGCACTCGCCGCGGCGACGGTGCCGAGGATCGGGCTCAACGGGTCGAGGGTGATGAGGTGCCGCACCGAGGCTGCCCAGTATTCACCGGTGAGCGAACCGAGCCATAGCGCGGTGAGCCCGATGGCGGCGGCGACGACACCCGTCACGAGGAAGGCGATAACTGTGCGCAGGGTGCCGATCATCCTCTCGGCGATGCCGACGCCGACGATCGCCGCGACCAACACGATGATGAGCTGTCCGATGTTTGTGACGAAAAAGCCCGCCGTCAGCAGCGACCACCACTCGCTGTGCGTGATTGTCTCGAGATCGATCCCCACCTCCTGCCGCAGCGCGGAGGAGGGTCCCGTGAGCGGACCGGTGGCGAGGGCAAGGGCAAGCAGCACCACGACGAGGGCGATGGTGAATGGGGCGCGCTTGACGAATTTCATGATCTCGGTCTCGCCAGGCCCATCTGGGCGTAGAGCAGCGGAAGGCCCTGCTCGAAGGCGTAACGCACCGTGTACCAGTCGTGCGCCGTGCCCGGGGAACTGAGCACTGTCGTGCGCATCCCCGCCGTCCTGGCAGCCGCCGCTATCGTGGCCGTCCAGGCCGTGAACTTGTCGTCCTGCTGCCCGGCAGCGAAGACACCGAGGGTGTTCGTGTATGGGGCGTGCGCACCGATGATCGACAAGGGTTTCGCGGCGTCGTAGGCCGCGGCATCCCCCGCGAAGCCCCGAGCTATCGTCTGCGCGGGTGTGCCGTTCTTCGGCTCGAGCTCCCCCGCAACGTCGATTATCGACCCGAACAGCTCGGGATGCCCGGCCCCCAGCTGGATCGCGCAGGTGCCACCCTGCGAAAACCCCCCGATACCCCACGCCGCGGCGTCGGGCAGCACGTCGAGGTTGGCATGGATCCAGGCGGGGACATCGACCGTCAGGTAGGTCGCCGAATTGCCGAGCGCCGAATCCACGCACATGGGGTTGACCGAGGGGTTGCCGAGTTGGTCGGGGACGACGACGATGGGCGCGAGCCCGCCGTCGAGCGCGGCGAGCGAGTCGATGACCCGGTCGAGATGGCCCGCGATGAACACGTGCTCGGGGCTGCCGGGCTGGCCGGCGAGCATGATGAGCACGGGCAGGGCAGGGGGGTTCGCCACCAGGGCCGCGGGTGGGAGATAGACGAGAGCCTGCCGCGCCGGAAACCGGGAGATCGTTCCCGGGATCGTCACGGCCCCGACAAGGCCTCTCGCCGGAAGGCGGGCGGGGGCATGCCAGGTCTGCCAGAGGGCCGGCGCGGCCGACGAAAGGCTAGCGCCGGCGGCGGCCCGCTGCGCGGCGAGCACCGGGGCGGGCAGGTCGGCGAACGAACTCGAGCCGACGATGCTGGCAAGCGTCGGGTACTGCCCGAAGCTCGCGTTGACGCCGATGGCTCCTACCAGGATAAAAACCACCGCCGAGGCGACGGCCCCGATCCGCCGTCGCGCACGGGAGCCGGGAAGATTTGCGAGCGCGAGGGCGATTCCGGCGAACGCGAGGGCGACCCAGGCGCGAGACCCCACGCTCAAGGTCACCCCGAAGGCGTTTGCCAGGTCGCCGATCACCCAGCAGGCGAGCACGCCCACGCTCGCCCCTGCGACGAGCGACAGCACGACGATCAGGCCCCACTGGGCGCGGCGGCCACGGGGAAGAATCCGCACGGCCAGCCAGGCCGCCGCGATTGCAGCGATCACTTCGAACACTATGGGGAGCGGGCCGCCGATCACCTGAATGCCCGAAAGGAAGGGACCCACGAACTCCTCCTTCGACCGCGATCGGGACAAGTATCCGATACGACGACAGGCGCGGAGTCAGTTCACATCCCATCCACCGCAAGCATGCGGCAATTGCACAGCCGGTTCTCATCTATGCCGGGCACGGCCGCCTACTCCACCGCGAGCGCGGCAACGGGCGCGACCCGCGTCGCGCGCCGCGATGGGACTATGGATGCCGCAACCGTGAGCACCCCAGCGGCGACGACGACCACCGCGATGAGCACGAACGGCACCGTCGGCACCACCAACCTCGGAGTCTCCTGGATGCCCCCGAGCAGCGACTGCGCGCCGGCCCAGCCGTAGACGACCCCGAGCACGAGCCCGACGAGGGTCGCCGCGAGCGTCAGCTGGGCGCTCTCGGCAAGGATCATGCGGCGCACCTGCCCAGCGGTGAAGCCCAAGGCCCGCAGCAGGCCGAGCTCGCGGGTGCGTTGCAGCACGCTCAGCGACAGGTTGTTCACCATGCCGATCGCGGCGATGAGGGCGCTGAACCCGGTGAGGATCGAGAAGACGACGACAGTGACGAGCAGCATCTGGTCGACGCCCTGGAACAGCTCTGGCCGATCCTGCTGGGCCCTGTGGATCATGTCCTGGTAGCTGCCGATCGCGACCGAGAACATCGTCACGAGCGTCACACCGATGACGAGCCCGATGGTGGTGCGCGAACTGCGCTCCGGATACCTCAGCGCGTTCTCCGCGGCAAGGCGAGCCGGGGCGCTGCGCCCGAATGCCCTGCCCACGAGCCGCAGGGCCGGCGGCATGACGCGTTGTGCACCCAGCACGAGGCCCGTGAAGGAGAAGATGCCGCCGAACAGCCCGATGAGCACGCCGAGCGGGTTGATGAGACCGACGACGATGCCGAGGGCGAGCAGCACGGCACCGATGATGAACAGCACGAGGGCTGCGGCATTGCGCCCGGTCTTGCCCGCGGCCTCTTCGTTGCTGAGTTCCTGCGCCGCACCCGTCGCCTGCATAGGCGAGACCACGAGCACGCGGCGCGAGCCGACCCAGGACGCGAGCCAGGTGGTCAGCACGACAGTCACGATCGGAAGGATGATGACGGGCTCGAAGTAGGAGTATGGGTGCGCCGGCAGGAAGCCGGCAGCGATCCCGATGCCGGCCAGCCCGGCGGTCGCCGCCGTGCCGACCACGGCGCCGAGCGCGGCGCCGATGAGTCCGACGACGAGTCCCTCGCGCGAGACCGCGGCCCGCTGGCCGCGTGCACTCGCCCCGATGAGCCTCAGCAGCGCGATGGTGCGGGTGCGGCCCGCGATGATCGTCGAGAAGGTGTTCGCCGTCACGATGGCGCTCACGTAGGTGGCGATGACGATGAAGACGATGGCGAGGATGGACAGCAGGTAGGCGACGGTAGCACTCGACCCGGTCAGGTCATCCGCCGTCATCGCCGTCGCGAGCACGCCGGTCACCTGGAGCAGCGAAATGCCGAAGGCCGCGCTGAGGGTGGCGACGAGGATGCTGGGAACGTGCTCCCTGGCGCTGAAGCGGTTCACGCGATCCTCTCCATTCCCAGCATGTAGCGGCTGATCTCCTCCGCGGTGGAACGCCCGAGGTCTTCGACGACGCGGCCGTCGGCCAGGAACAGGATGCGGTCCGCATAGCTCGCGGCAATCGGGTCGTGGGTGACCATGGCGATGCTCTGGCCGTAGCTCGAGCTCGCCGCGGCCAGGAGGGAGAGCACCTCGCGGCCCGTGCGGGAGTCGAGGTTGCCTGTCGGCTCGTCCGCGAACACGAGCTCGGGGCGGGTGCCGAGAGCACGGGCGATCGCGACCCGCTGCTGCTGGCCGCCGGAGAGTTCGTGCGGACGATGCCTGAGCCGGTCACGAAGCCCGAGCGAATCGATCAACTGGTCGATCCAGTCCCGTTCCTCCCGGGAGAGCCTGCGCCCGTCCAGTTCGAAGGGCAGCAGGATGTTGCCCTCGATGTCGAGGGTCGGCACGAGGTTGAACGACTGGAAGACGAACCCCACCCTGCGGCGCCTGATCATTGTCAGCTCGGTGTCATCGAGCCCGGTGATCTCGGTATTGCCGATCCAGGAGCGGCCAGTCGTCGCGGTGTCGAGCCCGGCCATGATGTGCATGAGCGTCGACTTGCCGGATCCGCTCGGGCCCATGATGGCCGTGAACTGGCCCTTCCTGATGCCGATCGAGATGTCATCGAGCGCCGTGATCGTGTTCGACCCGGCTCCGTACGACTTGGTGAGGTGCGCGACCCTGGCCACGAGGCCGAGGTCTGACGAGGTGATTTCCATGCCTCAAGACTCTCGTGGCGCGGCCGTCTGCGAATCGGCCGCGCGGCTGCGCGGTATACCTCGTAAGGATGAACTAGGCGAGTCCGTGCTCGTAGGCGAACACCACGAGCTGCACCCTGTCGCGCAGCCCGAGCTTGCCGAGCACCCGGCTGATGTGCGTCTTGACTGTGGCCTCGCTCAGGAACTCGCCCTTCGCGATCTCGGCGTTGCTCAGTCCGCGGGCGGCGAGCAGGAAGATCTCGCGCTCGCGCGGCGTCAGGTCGCCGAAAGCCGCCGGGCGGGCGACGGGGGCGGTGCCGAAATGCTGGAACAGCTCCCGCGTGGCTGATGCCGCGATCACCGAGGTGCCGGAGTGCACGGCCCTGATCGCCGCGAGCAGGAACTCGGGTTCCGCGTCTTTGAGGATGAAGCCGCTCGCGCCACCCCGGATCGCCCTGGCCGCCGCCTCGTCCAGGTCGAACGTCGTGAGCACGATCACCCGCGGCTTCCGGCCGGCCGCCACTATCGCGCGGGTGGCCTCGATGCCGTCCATGACGGGCATCCTGATGTCCATGAGCACCACGTCGGGCTTCGTCGCCGCGACGACGGCCACGCCCGCTGCGCCGTCACCGGCTTCGCCGACGAACTCGAGGTCGTCCTGCGAGGAGACGAGCATGCGGATGCCCGCCCGGAACAGCGCCTGGTCGTCGACGAGCACGACCCGGATCGGCGTCACGCCGACACCGGGATTCTCGCGTCGACCACGAAGCGGTTGCCGACGGGGGCGGCGGTGAGCGTTCCGCCCACGAGGATCGCGCGCTCGCGCATGCCGGCGATGCCGTGACCCGCGGCAGGGGCGGCGGCGGACGGCGCGGCGAGAACGCTCGAGATCGTCGCGGTCGCGGCATCCCGGGTCCAGTCGAGTTCGACGTCGACAGGTTCGGCGGTGTCGCCGTGGCGCAAGGCGTTGGTGAGGGCCTCCTGCACGATGCGGTACAGCGCGAGCTGCTGGCCGGCGGGTAGCGGGAGCGGGTCGCCGTGCTGCCGCAAGACGATTACCAGGCCGGATGCCCGCAACTGTTCGAAGAGTCGCTCCAGGTCGGTGAGCATGGGCTGCGGCCCCGCCTCCTCGCTGTGCCGCAGCTGGCCCAGCAGCAGGCGCACATCGGCGAGGGCCTCCCGCCCTGTCGACGCGATGGTGCCCAGTGCGTCGTCCTTCGCCTTCACTCCTGTGGCGTACCTTGCGCCGTCTGCCTGCGCGATCACCACGGCGAGCGAGTGCGCAACCACGTCGTGCATGTCGCGGGCGATGCGGTTGCGCTCCTGTTCGACGACGACTGTCTGCTCGGCGGCGGCCTGGCTGCGGCGGCTCTCGCGGGCGGTGCTCCACGTTCTCGCGAGCAGGCCGAGCGTCCAGCTGAGCCCGAGAAGCGCGAGCGCCGCCGCGAGCCCGATCGTGGCGGCGCCGAAAACCTGCGGGAGACCGGGAAGCCGAAAGCCGGCGGAATTGCCCACGCCGATCCCGATGTACGGGGTGACGAGCATGTACGCGGTCGCAAGGATTGCGCCCACGATCGCCGACGCGAGACCCAACCAACTCGTGCGGCGGCCGCCATACCGCGCGGTCGTGAACAGCACAGCGAGAACCGCGATGTTGGAGATGTCCGGCGGCAGGTGGGTGGACATCTGGATGACGGCGCCGGCCCACGCGATCGCGAGGGCGAGGCCGGGGCTCGCCCTGCGCAGCGCGAGTGCGCCCGCCATGGCGATCACCACAACCCAGAGCGGGAACGACCCGAGGCCGATCGCCCAGCGCAGCAACAGGCACGCGACGGCGATCCCGACGTCCACGGCGAGCTGTGCTGGCCTCATGACGCGGAACATGGGTCCAACGGTACGTGCCGCGCGGCTGTTAGGGGCGGGATCTCGCCCTTGCGGCATCCGGAATCATCCCAGCGGTGTATGCCGGCGCGGGGTGCCCCGGCGCACACCCCGCCCGCTCGCGCCCGCCAGCTCGCGCCACCG
>JAODLY010000026.1 GCA_025464445.1 Rhodoglobus sp.
TCGAGGATCCAGGTGCGCAGGATCACGAGCAGGTGCTCCTGCCGCACGGCGATCGCGGCAGCGCCCCTGATGGTGCCGAGCGACACGATGGGCTCATCCAGCGCGTCATCCGGCAGCACGACGACGAGGCTGGTGAACCGCACTCGCAACTGCCGCGCGAGCACCCTCGTTCGCGAGGCGAGTTCGTGCATCGGCCGCTCGAAGCCGACGGCCTTGCCGATGAGCTCGCCCTTACGGGCTCGCACCGGGCCGCCGAAGTCCTCGGAGAGCATGGCGAACAGGCCGGTCGGGCCGAGCACGATGTGGTCGACCTTCTGCTCGGGATCGCCGGTCGACACGTCGTGCCACACGGTGTATCCGATGCCGAGGGTGCCGAGAATGCGCGCCGTCGCCTCCTCGGCCAGGGCGTCGGCGAGCGTGTGCCGGATCTCGAGCGGCGCCTCGCGCACGAGAGCGGGGTCGTAGGGGTCGTCGAGGGTCGCACCGCGGCCGACCCACTCGCGCATCTGCCCGAGGAACTTCTCGCGCCGCCAGCCTCCGGGATGCCCGAACGAGCGCACCTGGGGCCGGGTGTCGGGCCTGGGCCTGGCCGCCTGTGCCGTGAACGTCTCGTGCGCACCCGAAAGGCCTCGCCCGGCGTCGTAGGCGGCGCGCTTCTCGGGCGTACCGATCCGCTCCCAGGCAAGCTGCACTGCGACGAACCGCTTCTGGTCTCCACCGGTGTCTGGATGGGTCTCGCGCAGCGCCCTGCGGAACGCCTTGCGCAGCTCGTCATGGGGCGCGGATGCCGCAACCCCGAGCACCTCGTACGGGCTCGCCGACATCGGGCTCTCGGGCATCGCTAAAGGATACCCGCGCGTAGCTGTGGGATCGTGCGCCGCCCCGGGCTACTTGCCCCTCAGGTCCTTGCGCAGGATCTTGCCTGAACTCGACTTCGGCACGACGTCGATGAACGCGACCTGGCGCACCTTCTTGTGCGGTGCGACGTGTTCAGCCACGAAAGACATCACGCCCGCCTCGTCCAGCTGAGCGCCAGGGGCCAGCACCACGAACGCCTTGGGCACCTCCTGGCCGTCAGCGTCCGGGGAGCCGACGACCGCGGCATCCGCTATCCCGGGATGGGTGAGCAGCAGGGCCTCGAGCTCAGCGGGCGCCACCTGGTAGCCCTTGTATTTGATGAGCTCTTTGAGCCTGTCCACGATCCAGAAGACGCCGTTGCTGTCGATCGTGGCGATATCGCCGGTGTGCAGGAATCCTTCGGCGTCGAGGGTCTGGCGGGTCGCCTCATCCTGCCCGAGGTAGCCGAGCATCACGTTCGGGCCGCGCACCAGCAACTCCCCCGGCTCGCTCATGCCGTGGTTGGTGTCTGCCTCGGGTGCGGCGATCTCCTCACCCGTCTCGACATCCACGAGCTTGCACTCGATGTTGGCGATCGGCACGCCGATGGAGCCGAGCGGGATGTCGTCGCGGTCCGGCGGGATCACGTGCGACACCGGGCTCATCTCTGTCATGCCGTAGCCCTGCCGCACGCGTGTTCCGAGGCGTTTCGCGACGGCCTGGGCAAGCGCTGTGTCGAACGGGGCGGCGCCGGAGAGGATCGCGCGCACCGACGACAGGTCGTACGCGTCGATGAGCGGATGCTTGGCCAGCGCGACGGCGATCGGCGGCGCGATGAACAGGTAGGTGCACTCCTCGTCCTGGATGATCCGCAGGAACTCCGCGAGATCGAACTTGGGCATCGTCACGAGCCGCGCGCGTTTGCGCAGCGCGATGTTCAGCAGCACGGTCATCCCGTAGATGTGGAAGAACGGCAGCAGGGCGAGCACCCGGTCGTCGCGCTCGACATCGAGCACCGGCTTGCACTGGATCACGTTCGCCACGAGGTTTGTGTGGCTGAGCTTGACGCCTTTCGGCACACCCGTCGTGCCGGACGAGTACGGCAGCACGGCGACCTGGGTCGCAGGGTCGAAGCTGACCTCGGGTGCCGGCGCCTGCTCGCCGAGCAGGTCTTTCAGCGATGGATGCCCGTCGGCCCCGTCGATCACGATGAGGTGCTCATCGTCGATGCCGGCAGCGGATGCCGCGGCTTTCGCCTGGGCCAGCATGGGCGAGATCGTGAACAGGAACGTCGCGCCGGAGTCCTTCAGTTGCGTGGTGATCTCTTCCGGCGTGTAGAGCGCGTTGATCGTGGTCGCCGTGGCGCCGGCGCGCAGGATGCCGTGGAACACGGAGGCGAAGATCGGCAGGTTCGGGCAGAGCAACCCGACCACGTCGCCGACAGCGACGCCGCGTGCAGAGAGTGCGCCCGCGATCCCGTTGATCTGCCCGAGGAGCTGCCGGTAGGTGGTCTCCGCGCCGGAGCTGCCGTCGACGAGCGCTATTCGCTCGAGCTCGTCTTCGGTGATGTCCCCGAACAGGAATTCGTAGACACTGACCGCCGGGATCGTCTCGTCGGCGAACGGGCTCTTGTACATGTCGATCTCCTTTGACCGGGGTGGTTTGATCATTGCCCTCCCCGGGGGTTGCGGCAAGCATTTGCAGCCAAACCGCAGGCAGCCGGACGTAGGTTGTAGACGTGACCACTATCAACACGACGCTCAATGACATCCCCCTGACCACTATCGACGGCGCGACGACCTCGCTGGCGGAGTACGGGGACAAGGTGATGCTCATCGTCAACGTGGCATCCCGCTGCGGCCTCGCGCCGCAATACGAGAAGCTCGAGGAGTTGCAGAAGACCTACGGCGACCGCGGCTTCACCGTGCTCGGCTTTCCGAGCAACCAGTTCTTGCAAGAACTCAAAGACACCGAAGACATCAAGGAGTACTGCTCCCTCACCTGGGGTGTGACCTTCCCGATGTTCGACAAGGTGAAGCTGAACGGCAAGAACGCGCACCCGCTCTACAAGGAGCTGACCCAGACCGCCGATGCGTCGGGCAAGGCGGGCAAGGTGCAGTGGAACTTCGAGAAATTCGTCGTGACTCCCGACGGCTCTGTGCACCGCTTCCGACCGAAGACCGAGCCCGACGACCCGGCGATCGTCAGCCTCATCGAAAGTTCGCTGCCCGCCTTGCGCGCCTAGGCTGGTGGGGTGCGCCTCCTTCTCATCCGGCACGGCCAGACCCCCGCAAACGTCGCAGGCGAACTCGACACCCTCGCTCCCGGCCCCGGACTCACCGCGCTCGGTGCCAGGCAGGCAGCCGAGGTGCCGCCGGCTCTCGCCAACGACCCGATCGACGGCATCTTCGCGAGCATCCTCGTGCGCACCCAGCTGACCGCCGCCCCGCTCGGCCTCGACCGCGGGCTCGAAGTGCAGGTCATGCCCGGCCTGCACGAGATCGAGGCGGGCTCGCTCGAGGGCAACACCGACCATGACTCGATCCGCACCTACCTGAAGACCGCCTTCGCCTGGGGCCTGGGCCAGCTCGACGCCACCATGCCCGGCGGCACAGACGGCCACGCCTTCTTCGAACGCTTCGACCGGGATGTCGCGGCAATCGCCCGACAGCTTGCCGGTTCGACGCTCAACGCCGACCCCGCCATCGCCCTGGCCACCGCCGCGAGCCGCACGGCAGTCGTCTTCAGCCATGGAGCGGCAATCCGGGTCTGGGTGGCCGCGCGCGCCACGAACGTGCCGCCGTCGTTCGCCGGTGAGCACGACATCGACAACACGGGCGTTGTCGAACTCGTGGGCTCCCCCGCGTCGGGGTGGACGCTGCTGTCATGGCAGGGCACCCCGGTGGGCGGCGCCGACCTCGCAGATCCGACGGCGGACGACCCTACCGGCGAGACGCTGAGCGCCGCCGAGGCCGACTAGCGGCCTCCGCCACCTCCTCCGCCACCACCACCGCCGGAGAAACCGCCGCCGAACGAGCCGCCACCGAACGAGCCGCCGCCGCTGCCACCCCAGCTCGTGGCCGGCGGCGCGAGGGCGGCCGAGAAACCGTGCACGGTGCCAGAGAACAGGGCTGCGTTGAATCCATTGGCGCCGATGAACCAGTCGGGCTGCTCCGGCAACTGCTCGACGCGCACGGCGAGCTCTTTCATCCACTGGTCTTCAACACCCCAGAGCACAGCCCAGGGCAGCAGTTTCTCGTAGAGCTTGACCATCTGCAGGTTGTCGCCGACATCGACGCGTTCGGCGCCATCGGGGCTCTGCAGGGCGCGCAGGCGATCCTTTTCGGCGAGAGTGAGGTACACCTGCATGCCCAGGAGGTAGTCGCGGGCATCCGCGCCCTTGTCCGTGAGCTGCAGCGGCCGTCGCGCGAGAACGGCCGTCGCAATGAACGCGGCGGTGCCGACGAGCATCGTCGGCCACAGGAACACGCTCACGGTGAGATAGGCGCCGGCCGAGACGACAAGCAGCCCCAGCGCGACGATTCCCATGACCACCTGGGCGACGACCAGCAGGACGCCGGCAGCGCGATTGCCCGGCTTTCGCTGCAGCCCGCTCGAGACGAGTGACTCACCCGACCGGTCCGACAAGCCGGCCAGGGCGGTCATGACCGGCTGGTTCGACTGCCCGAAACCGACGACGGCGCCGGCCTGCGGGTTCTCGCCGAACACGATGTCGAGCAGCGCCCGGTCTTCGGCGTTTGTGCCATCGGCTCCCAGGTACTGCAGGGAGTAGGGCTCGCTGTCCTCGGCGGTCGCATAGGCGAGGATCCTGAGGTTTTTGCGCACGGCGAGCCGCACGATGGCGGCGGGCATAGCCGTCCATGCACGGTGCATGAGGTGCGCGGCCTGCAGGATCGTCACATCCTTCGGCTCGCTGTATTGCGCCACGATGATCCCTCGGCCGCGCGCGCCGCGACCGGCATGCACCCGCGCCGCGATCGCCCCGCCCAGCGCCGCGAGGCTCAGCACGCCGAGGCCGCCGGAGAGCAGGTCGAAGCCGAAGGGCAACGGCTGCGCCACCGGGGGCGGCGTGGGTGTCGGGGTGACGAATGTGCCCTGGGCGAAGCCGATGGCGACTGTGAGGGTTTCACCCGGGCCGAGGTTGGTAGCGGAGGCGGAGAAGCCGGCGGCGCCCGTGGGCGCGCCGATCGGGCAGGTAGTCGTGCTGCCCTGCGGCCCCACGTAGCAGGCGGCATTGCCGGTGAGGGTTTGCACGAGCGACGGGTCGACATGCACCATCGCGGAGACGCGGCCGAACGGCTGGGCCCATCCCGTGCCGTTGATGTCCCAGTAGAACTCGTTGGAGTGCGTGTCCTGGAAGGAGCGCACCACGTTCTGCTGCGAATAGCTGATCACGTACGTGACGGCGCCGTGCACGAAGTCGTTGGTGCCGAGCGCGAGGTCGACGAAGCCGCTCGCGTAGCTCGTCTCGAAAGGCACGGGGGCACCCTTCTCATCGGTCACCGAGTTCACCACCGTGCCGAGGTCGACCCCGTCGTAGTCGCTCGGGATTGCCCGGATGATGCCCCGGTTCTGGTCGAAGTCGGGGAAGCGGGCGACTATCGTCTCGACGACATCGAGGTGGGAGGTTCCGTCGTCCGCCCTGGTGATCGTGTAGTCGGCGTCGAAGGAGTCGAACGTGAAATCGCTCGTGTCGGCGACCGCCGCCGCCGCAGGCAGCAGCACCGCGGCGGCAACGGCAAGGAGGGCGGCAGAACCGAGAAGATGTCGCATGGGGCAGAGCCTAACCTGCCCCCTATCGCCGGGCTATTTCCAGCCCAGGGGTGTCCAGATGTGTTCGACGATGGTCCTCAGGAGCCGCGAGTTGTACTCGACCCCGAGTTGGTTGGGCACGGTGACCAGCACGGTGTCGGCCGCCTGCACCGCGGCATCCTTCACGAGGTCCGTGGCGATCTCGTCGGGCTCGCCGACGTAACTTTTGCCGAACCGCGCGAGCCCACCGTCGAGGTGGCCGACCTGGTCTTCGCTGCCCCGCTCGCCGCCGAAATAGCGGCGATCCTCGTCCGTCGTGATCGGCAGGATGCTACGGCTCACCGAGACGCGCGGCTCACGGGTGTGCCCTGCCGCCGCGTACGCCTCGCGGAAGATCGCGATCTGCTCGGCCTGCAGCTCATCGAACGGCACGCCCGTGTCTTCGGTCAGCAGTGTGGAACTCATCAGGTTCATGCCCTGCTCCCCCGTCCACTTCGCCGTCGCGCGCGTGCCGGAGCCCCACCAGATACGGTCGGGCAGCCCGGGTGACTGCGGTTCGATCGCGAGCAGGCCCGGTCCGCGGGATGCGTGGGCGATGCCGGCGCCGCCGATCGCCTGGCGGAAGATGGCGGTCTTCAGCCGCGCATCCTCTGCCGCGGCTTGCTCGTCGCCCTCCCCCGCTGCGGGAACGTAGCCGAAACGCTCGTAGCCGTGCAGCGCGGTCTCCGGCGACCCGCGGCTGAGGCCCAGCTGCAGGCGGCCCTCGCCGTGGGCGTGGGCGCTGATGAGGTCGGCGGCCGCGGCATCCTCGGCCATATAGAGGGGGTTCTCGTAGCGCATGTCGATCACGGCGGTGCCCAGCTCGATGGTGCTGGTGCGCGCGCCCATCGCGGCCAACAGGGGGAACGGCGAAGCGAGCTGGCGGGCGAAGTGGTGCACGCGCACGTAGGCGCCGTCGACCCCGAGCTCTTCGGCGGCTACCGCCAGTTCGATCGTCTGCGCGAGCGCCTCTGCCGCGGTGCGCACGACAGAGCCGGGAACCGCCTGGTAGTGCCCGAAGGAGAGGAACCCGATGCGTTTCATGAGGTTTCCAGCGTATGACCGTTGCGAGGCATTCCCGCAGGTCGGCGATGTTCTCGCAACCGCACGTACGCTGGTTACATGGCCAAGACCCTCGCCCACGAACCGGACGCCAGCCGCTACACGCTGCACATCGACGGCAAGCTCGTGGCACTCGCCGACTACGCGATCAACGGGCATTCGATCTCGTTCACCCACACCTACACGCAGCCGGCTGAGCGCGGGCACGGCTACGCGGGCGAGGTCGTCGACTTCGCGATGGACGACGTGGAGACGACATCGGACCGCAAGGTGCTGCCCATGTGCTGGTATGTCGCCGAGTGGTTCGACAAGCATCCGGAGCGGGCCGGCCTGCTGACCCGCTAGGTCCCCACTATTGGGGACTCCCGCCTATCCCCCGCGATTGCCTAAGGTCAGGTGAATCGTTGCACTAATTGGGGGCCGAATGTCGATCGCGGAGCACCAGGACGTACCAGCAGCCTGGTACCCGGACCGGACCGATCCGAGCCAGCTGCGCTGGTGGGATGGCGGCGACTGGACCGACGACGTGCGGCCGATGATCGCGGCAGTGCCGCAGCCCGAGGCAGCTCGCGCAGAGCCCGACGTGCCCGTCATGCAGACCAGGCGTGGGCTGCACGCCGTGGCACAGCACGCGCAGGGCTTCGGGCACGCATCCGCTGAGCAGCTGCGCGCCTGGCCACCGCCTTCGATCGGGGAGCGCAAAGACATCCACACGGCCGTGCACGAGGTTCCCCGCGAGTGGAGTGCGCCGGCCGAGGCCGCGCCGGTTGCCCCGGAGGCGACAGTCGCCGAGACGATCGTCCCCGAGACGGCGGTTGCCGAAAGCACAGTCGCCGAGACCATCGAGTCCGACCTCTCCTACTCAGACCTGCCGCAGCCCGGCGAGTACTTCCTCGAGGAGCCCGACGAGTTCGTCGCCGCTCCGCTGCCCCGCTACGACTTCTTTGCCGACATCAAGCAGCAGGCGCCCGTCGTGGAGCAGGTGCGATACAGCGAGCCGCTGCCGCACGTCGTCAACCACTTTCCCGACCCTGCACCATTCGGCACCAGCCTCACGCGCCGCCAGCTGCGCGAGATGGTCGGGCCGCTCACCACTTCAACGCTTCGCGCCGAATAGTCGCGAGGGATACATCTAGCACCCACGATGGCGGGTAGTACCCGCCATCGTGGCCAGATGTGGTGATGGCATAGTTGATTCCATGACCGACAAAGACACGCCAGAACCGCTCGGGGCCCCCGAGGGCCCCACCCCGCCGTCCGCGCCGGAGGCACCGGAAACCCCGCAGCAGCATGGCTGGCATGACGGCGACGAGGAGCCCACTGAGGGCAGCTGACCGCGCATCCCACCTTGTGGGACCCCGCCTATTGGGGGACGCGAGCACGGGCATCCGGTGGATATCGTCAGGTGACGACGAAACGCCGCCGGGGGGATGCGATGTCAGGAACTATCACGCGGATGCCGCCTGCCGGCTGGTATCCCGATCTGCTTCATGCTGCGCAGGTGCGCTGGTGGAATGGCACGGCCTGGACCGAACACGTCGAACTCGTGAAGCACGGCTCGGCTCCGCAAGGCATCGCCATCAATCGGTTGCGCGACGAGCCGCTCGTGACATCCATCGAAGTGCTCCGCGCGGCTGCGGGCTTCCAATGAGCGACGGGATGCCGCCTGCCGGCTGGTACCCCGACGTGCTGGACCCTGAGCAGTTGCGCTGGTGGGACGGCAGCGCCTGGACGGAACGCGTGCACGGCCGGCCGACCCGCCCGACTCCCGTCGGGCCGTCCGGCTCAGCCGCCGCTGCCGACGCGCCGCAGAGCCGTCGCGAACTGCGCTCCCAGGTCGGCGCCCTCGTGCACGGTCAGCCTGACGCACCCGAGACCAGCCACCAGCACCAGTCATCGGCCGTCTCGACCCTCGAGCGCCCACCGGAAGGCGAGGAGTTCAAGCGCCCGGGTGAGAATTGGGAAGAACTCGAACCACCCGCCGCGAGCACGCCGGACATCACGATCAACCCCGCGCTCTCCGCCCCAGACAAGCTGCGTGTCGCCGGGGGGTACAGTCCGCTTGGCGAGGTGCACCCCGACGACCGCACCTGGAAGTACGTGCCTTACCGCGCCAGTGTGCAGACCCTGCCCGGCTGGCTTCTCGCGTTCTACCCGACATGGACGGGTGCGGGCCTCGGCGTCGCGCAGTTCCTGCTGCCCGCCGACCAGCTGTTCGCGCGCGTGGGCGTGCTGATCCTGATGCTGCTGCTGATCGTGGGCCTCGTGCGAGCGGACGCGGCACGGCTGCGCGACCGCGGCTTCGCCCCCGTGGCATCCCCGTGGTGGATCCTGCTGCCGGTCGTCTACTTCGTGATGCGCATCGTGCGCACGGGCTCCGGCAGCGTCGCACTGCTGTTGACGTTCCTCTTCGCTGATCTGGTCATCGCCGGTGCGGCTCTCTTGGCATTCTCCGCGATCTTCGGCGTGCCGCTGCAGACACTGCTCCAGGCGGCTCTCGCCGCTCGGTAGCCTTGGGGTGATGACTATCACCGCAGCCGCCGACGGGTCAGCCCTCGGCAATCCCGGCCCAGCGGGCTGGGCCTGGTACGTCGACGACAACACCTGGGCGGCCGGCGGGTGGAAGCACGCCACAAACAACCAGGGTGAGCTGAAGGCCGTGCTCGAGCTGCTGCGGGCGACGGCGCACGTCGATGACGACCTGCACATCCTGTGCGACAGCCAGTACGTGATCAACTCCGTGACCAAGTGGATGCCCGGCTGGAAGGCCAAGGGCTGGCGCAAGCGCGACGGCAAACCGGTGTTGAACCTCGAGTTGCTCCGGGAGCTGGACGCGGCTCTCGCCGGCCGCCGCTACCGGTTCGAGTGGGTGAGGGGCCACATCGGCCACGAGCTGAACGAAGCGGCGGATGACCGCGCTCGCGGTGCCGCAGAAGCCTTCGCCAGGGGTGCCCTGCCCGACACGGGCCCGGGTTACCCGGGCGGCGCTCCCGCAGTCACGCGGGATGCCGAGGCATCCGCGACGCCCGACACGTTGTTCTGATCAGGCGGTCGCCAGCGCGAAGTAGGCGATGATCCCCGACGACACGAGCGACACCAGGGCGATCGCGATCAGTCCGCCGGCGAGCAGCCTCAGCCGTTGCGCGCCCGGGCCGACGATGAGGCGCACCACGACCATCGCGACATAGAGCACCGCCACGGTGATGGACGCTCCGAGGCCCACCCCGGCGGGCGGCATCCACGTCATCGGCAACAGCACAGCCAGGGCGATCACCGTGAACAGCCCGCCCACGATCAGCCAGCTTCGTCCGGTGGACGTCGTGAGCGCCGGCTGCAGTCCGATCCTGCTCGGATCCTCTGTCATGCCTCGACGGTACGCCCGTCGGGCACGGGTGTGTCAACCCCCGTCGAGACGCCGGTGTACCGGCTAAGCGCTCCCGCGAAATGGCAGCGGGATCCAGGTGTCGACGATGGCGGCTCCCCCACCGGCGACGGTCGCGAGCCGCGGCAGGAAATGGGCCCACCCGTCGACGTGACCGGCGACCCGTAGGTCAGGCAGCTCGGAGTGTACGAGATCCACGCGGGTGCCGCCGGCACTCGGCGAGAGGCTGAAGCTGACGCGCGATGACCCCGCCGGAAACTCGTCGCTGCCCGCCAGACCCCACGACACGACGACGCGGTGGGGTCGATCGACCTCGAGGTAGGTGCCGCGGATCGGCGAACCCGCGATGTCGACCTGGAACGTGCCGCCGGCGCGGGGTTCGAGGGTGGCGCGTTGGCCCATCCACGCGGTCATCCCCTCGGCCGTGACGAGGTACTCGAACACCTCGTCTGGGGTCGCCGCGATCTCGATGCTCGTGGCGTACTCAGCCACGGGCATCCCGCCCTTCGACTGCGGCTTTCAGGGCGGCGAGCTGCATCGGCCAGAAGTCGTCGAGGTAGCTGCGCACGGCCGCGAAGCCATCGGTGTCGACAGTGAAGAGGTGTCGCGTGCCCTCGCGCGTCTCGGTGACCAGGCCGGCGGAGCGCAGCACGCGAAGGTGGTGGGATGTCGTCTGTTGCGACAGTCCGAGCGTCTCGGCCAGCTCCCCCACAGGTCGCGGCTCGTTGCGGATCACCCCGAGGATCGCGCGGCGGTTGCCGTCTGCCAGGGCGCGCAGCGCACCGTCGAGATCGTTCATGCGAGCACGTTACCACAAACAGCGACTTGTACATGTTGGATGTTGTGGTTATGGTGCAGTCATGACCACTTCTTCAATCGCCCGCGCCTACATCGGCGCCGTGAGCACCCACGACCTGGCCCCGCTCGAGACCCTGCTCGACGATTCGCTGGACGCGCTGTTCGCTGGCGGCCACCTCGACAAGGCCGGCTGGATCGCCGCGCTGCAGCGCCTGCTGCCGGTGCTCGTGCGCAACGACATCCGCGAGGTCTTCGTCGACGGCGATAGGGCTTGCGTCGTCTACGGCTTCGTGACCGACACCCCAGTTGGCGCGGTCACCTGTGTGGAGTTGCTCACCGTCAGCGAAGGCCAGATCACGTCAATCGAGCTGCTGCTCGACCGTGTCGCGTTCGCGCCGGTGAACGCGGCGCTGGCGGACCGCTAGACAGCCTGCCAGCGCGACCCGTTGCGTGCCGTGATCCGCCAGCCGGCCACCGCCGCCAGCGCCTGAACCGTGGATGCCACGTGCCGTCCGACCTGGGCCGCGATCTCCACATCGTCCGCCGCAAACCGCACAACGATCCGTGCCTGCCCGGATATCACCTGCAGGTCCGTGGCCTCGACTACCGCGAGCTCGAGCGCGGCCGCCTTCGCGGCCGGGAGAACCTCAGAGGGTGCGACACCCGCCGCCAGGGTGCCGATCGCGAGGGTGACGCGGAAGCTGGGCACTGTTCGATCCTACGGACCGACTCGAGCGGCGCCCTGCTCGCCTGCCGCCCGACCTGCGACACCGACCTCTTCGCCGCGATCGCACGTGGCGGGCACGACCCGTGGGCGACTGAGCACAGCGTTGGACGCGATGGCCGCGATGGCCGCGATTTGAGGGGTTCTTCGCGGCGACCGCAGGCTAAGCGCTCGGGATGAACTTCGAGAGGTATTCGCGCAGATCGGGGTCGACTACATAAACATATGTGCCGAGGATGCCGCGGGTCAGGAGCACCGCATAGATATTGGTCACGAAGCGCAGGAGGTCGTCGTCCGTGTACTTCTTGCCGCGAACCGGGTTGTTCTCTTTGCCTTTCGTGTCGAAGTAGGAGTCCTTGTCGAAGATGATGGTCTTCGTGGCCGTGTCGTACCGAAGATCGCGCCCGATTATCACGCCGGCGTAGTTCAGGTCGTAACCCTGGATCGTGTGGATAGATCCGACCTCCTCCAAGGAGTTGGGCGAAGCTACCCAATCGACGTCAGTGCTGTTCCACTGAAGCCGGAGCCCATCGAGCTCGATGTCATACGCGCTCTTGTCGTTCTTGGACGCCCACTTCCAGGCGAAACCTGCGAGCATGCGTGACAACCCCATTTCGGCATCCCTGCGCCGGATCTCAGCCTGCATCGCTGGGAGGCTGCGGAACATCTTCAGGGCGTAGCCGTCGAACGTGGCCGTGTTCGGTAAGTCCGTCGTGCCGAGGATGCTCCGGATATAGCCCACATAGTCGGAGCCGGCCTGCACCCGCATCTGGGTAGCCAATGGGTAGTGACGGTTCGACGTCCTTGCTGCGCTGACTACTTCTGCGATCAGTTCGGGAGGGAGGTCTGCAGGTCGGACGCTTTGCGCAGCGTCGACAAGAAGGATCTGATGGGTGCTCTTTGCTGTGATCCAGTCGAGCTGAGTCTTGGTGATGTCGTCGGTACCGAACAGTTGTTCGGTGATGTCCTTGAACTTCTTGTTCTGCACACCGGACGACTGGTTTGCTCGCTGATTCAATCGATGTGCTTCGTCGACGATCAACAGGTCAAAGTGCCGATCGGTCGCGCCGACATCGAAGGCGGTCATGACCATGTCGGGGTTGAGACCGGGCGTCTTGCGAAACACCTTCTTAATCGACTCGCGAAGGGACTGCTGGGGCACCACCAGTCCAATCCGGATGCCGTCTAGAAGTTCTCGATATCCCTCCAGGAAGAACTCGGAGAAGATTGAGTCGCTGTCGAGGTCTTCTGCGGGCACGGTGTTGGCGATGTCGATCAGCAGCTTGATCATGTAGATCCCGACGACGGTCTTGCCGGTGCCTGGTTCGCCCTGGACTACGACCGTGCTTCCCGAACCAGACCGAAGATCGTCGAAGAAGCCCTCGAGGATGCCCTCGACCGCGATCGCCTGATCCTGTGTCAACGCCTTGAACGGCGAGAGTTTGAACAGGTCACTGTTCTCGATCTCAGGGATAGTTCGCGTGAAAACGCCATCTCGTTTGAGCTGATCGAAGACCTCGCGAAAAGTGTCGCGATAGCGTCCACGGTCGTAATAGTCGGATTCCGTTATGCCGTCGTTCCGATTGAGGACTCGGTACGCGCCGTCGCCCGCAAGCATCCGGATGAGGTAGGACTCCAAATCCAGACAGACCGATTTGTTGAACGTCTCGTCGACGATCACGCGGATTTTGGACAGGTGCCGCTTCTCGGGCGAAGCGAGGTGCTGCCGCATTCGCGCGGCCGCGTTGAGGGACTCCCCGACGTATACGTCGTTCAGGCGTTCCTTTGTCGAGCGTCGCGTCGTCGCGTCGTCCAACACATAGACCACAGGCCAGTTGATGTTCCGCTGGTTAAGGGGCGCCCATCGATTTACGGCACCGAGTGTGAAGTCGAGGCCAGTGATGTCAAAGGGCGTCATACTTCGCGCTGCTGCCACGTGCCTTGTCCACCGGGTACTTCGCGCGGCTGATGGCCAGCTTGTCCAAGATGATCTCGTTGGGATCGGCACCGATCTTGGCGGCGAGCATCATGCAGTAGGTGAGCACGTCGGCGAGTTCTTCCCGAACGCGGGCGTCGTCTGCGTCGACGTCCCACTGGAAGCATTCGAGGAGCTCGGCGGCTTCGATTGAGATGCTCTTCGCGAGGTTTTCAGGAGTGTGGAACTGGGACCAGTCTCGTTCGGCGACGAAGGTGGCGATCTCGTCGCTAACGGTCAGGTCTGGCATGGCGTCAATTTACCAGCGGGATGCGATAGGCGGCGGGCAAAGTAGAACTAAACCAATATTCACCGACGCAAATGAGTATCCTTCGGATGGCAGGCTCGGACATTCACGAGGAGGAAAGTTATGCATCAACGAACCTGGTTGCCCACGGGGTTCAGCGCGAGCCTCACCGGTGGGGGGATCGCGGGAACCTGGATAGAGTCCGACGCGCAAATTTGTCAAAAGCTAGCGGGATACGTCGAAGACAAGAGATTCATGTTCGATGCTGTTAGATCCGAGTACGGGGATCACGTATTTCTGTCCGTACAGAACGTCCGCGAGTATGCGGTTCAGGCTCAATATCTTCCCAGAAGCAGGACCTCTCAGGCTGCGATCAAGGAGATCAGGCGCGCTTGTCGTGCGTACGTGTCCTCAGTCGGACGAGACCCGGATGCGGAGACCTTGGACGTGGCACTGCTCGCGATTCGGCGCAGGATTGGTTCTTCGTTACTTGCGCTGGTCGAGAAATACGATCTCGAGTGCGACCTGGATCTATCCGACTATCGGGAGGACGGCATCGAGATCCTCAATGGTTGGATGCGCAAAGAACCATACGACCTTCGACCAAACTAGGTTCCACAAGCACAAGAGGTTCGTCTTGCTTTGGTATTTGGTCGAGGACCAAGTTGCGTTCAGACGGACCGTTCCTCGCGATGTTGCTCGAGTTTGACCAATTTGTGGAGCACTCGGACAGGCTTGTGATGGTCGGTTATTCCTTCCGGGACGACCTTAAGAAGGCGATTCGGCGCCGGTCTTGATCCACTGGGCGGGGCTCGCGCGCAGCAGGATGCCCGCCTTGGTCGAACTGTTCGGTGAGGTCGGCGAGGAAGATGGCTTCGACGGTGGTATCCGTGGGCATGCGGGCGAGGAGTGCGTGGGCGGTGTCAGTGAGTTGGGATGTCGCATGACAGCAACCCGTCCAGCTCAGGCCTTGTTGAGCACGACTCACGTGGCCTATGCTCACCGCAGGAGGCAACGATGCCCAAGATCCCAGTCCGCCGACCGCTGACGAAGAGTGAGAAAGTGATGCTCGGCATTGCCGGCGGCATTCTGGCTGTGATGGCACTGAGTTCGCTCGCAAACGCCAAGCCATCTGCGCAGTCGATCCAGCTCGTGGCTGAGTCAAGCCAACAAAGCGAGGTCACTCCCACTCCGAAGGCGTCCGTCGTAGTCACGGGGGAAGAAACCGAAGTCGTATCTATTCCGTTCGACAAGCAGGCGATTGATGATGAGAACTACCCCGCCGGCACCGTGCAGGTGACCACTGTGGGAGTTCCGGGCACCAAAACCGTCGTGTACCAGGTGACTAAGCGAGATGGTCTTGAGACATCACGGACAGTGCTATCGGAGACGGTGACGCTCGCGCCGGTCTCCGAGGTCACATCGCGCGGAACGTATGTGGCTCCCCCGCCTGTTGCCGCCGCGCCATCGGGATGCGATCCAAACTACGACGGCGGATGCGTGCCGATTGCGAGCGACGTCGACTGCGCGGGCGGAAGCGGGAACGGACCGGCCTACGTTAGCGGTCCCGTGTACGTGGTTGGATCAGACATCTACGGTCTCGACCGCGACGGCGACGGGGTTGCCTGCGGGTAGCTGAAGCTGTCGGGGCGGGCGACTCCGGTTCGCCCGCCAGGTCGACTAGTTGACCTTTGTCCATTTCGTGTTCTGACCGGGTCCGCATTTGGCGCACGGAGGCAGCACATCGCTCGCGTCGTCCAGTGTTACCTGGTGCCCGTAAGCATCCTGGTATGTGCCCTTGCCTGGCTTCTCGCCAATGTCGTAAGACATATTGACTCCGTTCTGTCCGCACGCGAAACGGCTTCGCCGAGTTGCGGACGACTAGACCCTCTCACTGGCCGCCGACACAGGAAGATTATTCACCTCGAAAGTCGGGGGCGGGCGTGAATCACGACCGCCCCCGACCAAGCTGTCGAGAGCTACTTGCGCCCGCGCTCCTTGCGGGTGAAGTAGTAACCCGTCGCGATGAGGGCGGCGCCGAAGAGCACGACGACCACGGTGCCGAGGGTGCCCAGTGCGAGGGTGCCGATCAGGGCGAACAGGAAGAGCGCGCCCAGGATCGTCGCGATGATGAAGATGATCGCGGAGGCGTTGGTGACCTCTTTGCCGACGTAGAGCAGGATCGCGCCGATCAGCCCGCCGATGGCGGCGACGATGGCGGCGATCGTCAGCAGGGTGCCGGGCAGCCCGAGCCCGAGACCGAAGACGGCGAGGATGGCCCAGCCGACGGCCGCGGCGATGAGCGCGACCTTCGCGAGGGTGCTGTTCACGGCGCCGACCGCGAGGATGATGAAGGCCACAGCGAGGGCGACCTCGGCCAGCACGAACAGCCAGGGAGCCGACAGGCCCAGCAGCGGCACGAGCAGCGAGAGCAGCACGAGCGCTCCGGCGATGATGAACACGATGCCAGAAGTGGAACGGCGGGACCGGGATACTGCCATGAAAGATCTCCAAACGTCGTTGTAGGTGAGGCTCAGCGCCTGCCGCGAGTCTAGGGGTTGGCGGGCGCCTTACGCGGGTGCTGCATGCGGAAGATCCGGTGGCCGATACCGAGGCCGAAGCCGGTCATGCCGTGGGGTCCGTATGGCTCGTAGGCGCGCATCCTGATGATCTTCGTTCCGTCGGTGTCGATCACGAACACCTGCGGAAAGTCGAGGTGCTGGCTGCCCATGTTGATCAAGTGGTGGGTGGCGACCTCGACTGTCGCGCTCAGGCCGTCCTCACTGAGAAACCAGCGCTCGATGTCGAAGCCCATGGACTTCATCTGCGTGAACGCCCATGTGATGCCCTCGCGCACCTCCGCGACTCCGCTCATGTTGGGGTAGGGGTAGTGCGGGTCGTAGAGCTCGACGTCGTCCGCCAAGGGTGCGGTCGCGGCATCCACATTCTTGGCTTCGACACCGGCGAACATGCTCTTGATCAGGGGCTTGATGTCTGTGGGCATGCTGCACGGTAGCAGTCAGTGCCTGCTCCCCCACAGGTCGGCCTGCACCTGCATCGCGAGCTGGCCGAGAAGCGAGCTCTCCGCCGGGGAGAACGCCCTCGGCTTGGAGTCCATGATGCACAGCGCCCCGACGCGCTGCCCGTTGCCCGCCTCGATGGGAAAGCCGGCGAAGAACCGCACCTGGTCGCGTCCGGTAACCCAGGAATACTTTCGAAAACGCGGGTCGACACTCGCATCGGTCACGACGAGGATCTTGCCGCTGTTGACCGTCGCGTCACCCAGCGCGTGGCCACGGGGGCTGTCGGTCGGGTCCAGGCCGACGCTTGCCTTGGTCCACTGGCGATCGCAGTCGATGAACGTGAGGGATGCCCCGGCTACGCCGAACAGGTCACGGGCAGACGCGACGATGCGGTCGAACCGCTCCTCACGCGCAGTATCGAGGATGCCAAGTTCACCCAGCGCGACCTGGCGGGCCGGCTCGTCGATCGCCGAAGGACCGCGCGGGTTCGACAACTGCGCGTCGAGCACGCGCGCGACTTTCGGAGCGAGCAGGCCGGCCCACATGCTGTACAAGAGGCTGCCGCTGTCATACAGGAAGTCGGCGGCTTCGGGATGGAAGGGAACGTACGTTGCTCCCGTGTGCTCGGCGCAGGCCCGCTTCAGCTGTTCGTCCAGCCGCGCGCTGCTTCGATCGACAAGGGCCCGGAAGATCCGCGGCAGTCTCGAAACACTGGGGATCGACGGGATGCCGACGAAAACCACGCTCAGGCTCGACGGTGCGTGGTTATCGACCCAGGTGAGGAGAGCATCCAGGTCATGCCGGAACCGCCTCACCGGCACGAGATTGAGGGCTTCATCCGCGCCGAGAGTCATGACGAGGGCATCGAAGCTGGACAGGTCGAACGATTCGATCGCCGACGCGCATCCAGACACTCGCATTCCCAGTTCGGCGACGGTATGCACGGATGCGCCCCGCCCGGTCAGCATGGTCAGCTGCCGCGCGAGGTGCCCCCCTAGCGCAAGACCCGCCGTGCGCACGCCGTAGCCGACCGCCAGCCCACCGCCGACGAGAAGGATCTTGTCGGCGTTCGCGCCGGGGGAATGTGCGAGACGATCTGTCGGCCTGGGCAGCAGTCGCCAGGATTCGCTCGAGTTCTTCAGCCAAAGGCGCACCAAAGGCGAAACGATCGCGTGCAGTAGAAGCTCGGCCATGACATGTCCCCCGACGTCGCCCCCGCCAGGGGCGCGTGGCGGCGAGTCTAGTCCGGCAACATGTGTTTTCTACGCGGCGTCGTACGCGCGCTCGAGCCAGCCGAGCAGTTCTGCATCGATTTGTGCGGCATCGACCAGGCGCACGCGGTGGGTGACCATGACGTTCCATGACCCGGCCGGCTCGAAGCGGTCGGTGGGGGCGGCATCCTTCAGCTTGATGCCGATATCCAGGCGGTCAGCAGTCATCGCGACGATCGCGAATTTGGCCTTGCCCTTGAGCAGGCTCACGTAGGTGTCGGTCGCGGCGGTGCCGACAGGGCCGTGCTTGCCGAGGGTCGCGAGCAGCGCGTCGAATGTGGCCCGCCAGTGCGCCTTCGTTCCCGTGAACTGCTTCTCGAGGCGCTCCTCGCGCGCCGGGCGGTCCTGGAAGATGTTGACGATGGCCATGGCGTGGCCGCGCCCGAGACCGAAGTCCTCCTTGAGCCAGTCGACGATCTGGGTGACCTTGACGCCTTCGGCAAGGAGGCCGCGCTCTTCGGCGAGCCTGCGGAAATCGGCCGGATCGAGGCCGGTCTTCGCCTTGATGGTGTCGAGGTACGCCTGGAAGCTCATGGGGAGAGGATAGCGGCGTAGCCTCGAAGGAATGACATTCACGCCTGCCTCGACGTTCACCACCCGTCCGACACTTCGAGGCAGTTTCGGGATGACAGCTTCGACTCACTGGCTCGCGACCGCCTCCGCCCAGGCCGTGCTCGAGCGCGGCGGCAACGCCTTCGACGCCGCTGTCGCCGCGGCGTTCGTGCTGCACGTCGTCGAGCCGCACCTCAACGGCCCCGGCGGTGACATGGTCGGCATCTTCGCCGTAGCCGGCGGCGAACCGACAGTGCTCATGGGCCAGGGGCCAGCGCCGGCGGGCGCGACCATCGAGCACTACCGCTCCCTCGGGCTGTCACTCGTGCCGGGAGCTGGCGCACTGGCGGCGGCGATCCCCGGTGCGATGGACGCCTGGCTCCTGCTGCTGCGCGATCACGGTAGCTGGGAACTCGAGGATGTGCTGGCCTTCGCGATCGGGTACGCCCGGGACGGGCATCCCGTGCTCGACCGGGTCTGCTCGACAATTGCCACCGTCGCCGAGTTGTTCGAGCAGCACTGGCCCACGTCGGCAGAACTGTGGATGCCGCGGGGCCGCCCGCCCGCGCCGGGAGAGGTCATCACGAACCTCCCCCTCGCGCGCACGTATTCGCGCCTGCTGGCCACGGCTGTCGGTTCGACCCGCGAGGATCGCATCGACGGGGCGCGCACCTCGTGGTCGGCCGGGTTCGTGGCCCAGGCCATCGACGACTTCGTGCGCACCCCGCACCGCCACTCCGACGGCAACGACTACGCGGGAGTGCTTCGCGCGACCGACGCGTTCGAGGCGACGTATGAGGCGCCCGTCACGGGCGAGTTCCGCGGGCACACAATCGCCAAGTCTGGGGCGTGGGGCCAGGGGCCCGCGCTGTTGCAGATGCTCGCGATGCTCGACGGCTTCGAAGACCTCGACCCGTCGTCAGGGCTCGGGGCGCACACGATCCTCGAGGTGGAGAAGCTCGCCCTCGCCGACCGCGACGCCTACTTCGGCGACGGACCCGTGCCGCTCGACGTGCTGCTCTCCGCCGACTACATCGCCGCCCGGCGCGACCTCGTGACGGGCGCAGCATCGCACGAATTCCGCCCCGGGGTCGTGCCAGGGGTCGAGCCGTTCCTGCCGCCGCTCACGGTCGGGGCGACGGGACTCGGCGAGCCCACCGTCTCGCTGAGCGGCGAGACCAAAGGCGACACCTGCCACATCGATGTGATCGACAGGTGGGGCAACATCGTGTCGGCCACCCCCTCCGGTGGGTGGCTGCAGTCCTCGCCCGCGATCCCCGAGCTCGGGTTCGCGCTCGGGACGCGACTGCAGATGACCTGGCTGGTGCCGGGAACCGCGGCGTCCCTCGCGCCCGGCAGGCGACCGCGAACGACGCTCACGCCCACGCTCGTGCTGCGCGACGGACGCCCGGTGACGGCGCTCGGCTCCCCCGGCGGCGACCAGCAAGACCAGTGGCAACTGCTCTACCTGCTGCGCACGATCGTCGGCGGCTACACCCCGCAGCAGGCAATCGACGCGCCCGCGCTGCACACCACATCCTTCCCCGACTCGTTCTGGCCACGCACCTGGGAGCCCGGCGGCGCCGTCATCGAGAACCGGCTGAACAACCTCGTCGCCGGCCTGCAACAGCGCGGGCACGTCGTCACGCGCGCCGGCGACTGGACGCTCGGGCGCCTCTCCGCCGTCGGCGTGGATGACACCGGGCTGCTGTTCGGCGCCGCAAACCCGCGCGGCGCACAAGGGTACGCCGCGGGGCGGTGAGTCAGAACCAGAGGCCCAGGTGTGGCGGCCGCGCGCTGCGGAACGCCGTGTCGAGAGCTGCCGCGGCACCCGGCAGCAGCTCGGTGATGCGTGCGGCGGCGACGAGTGTCGTGGCGGCGACCCCGCCCAGGTAGAGCGCGGACAACTCGTTGATCGACATGGCCAGGGATGCCGCGGCATCCGTCACCGCCACCGTGGCGACCCCGTCGGCGATCTCCACGGCGAACCGCCCGCCCGCGAAGCCGAGCTCGTCCGCGATCTCGAGCACGAAGGCGCCGGACCCCGTGTACGCCCGCGCCTCGAGCGCCGCCTTTACATCGAGAATGCGCAGCCACAGGTGATCCGCCTTCTGCGTGCGCACCGCGCGCATGTCGCTCACCTGCCACAGCACCGGCTCGTCGACCGAGCGCATCCCCGCCCTCACCTGGCTCACCAGGTCGACCTCGAGCAGGTAGCGCCACAGCGCCGCGTAGGCCTCAGGGGTTTCCGTGGACAGGTACTCGACGACGAGGGTGTGGGTGGAGAAGTCATCATCGCCGCCGGTCACCCGGTAGATGGCGACCCCGGTCGTCGCGCCATCGGGAGCGTCGTAGCGCACAGCCCGCAGAGCCTTCGTGCGTTCGGCGTCATCGCTGGCCACGCCCGTGTACTCGTCCCAGCGCATCCCCCACATCTCGATCTGTCCGGGCACAGATCTGCGAACGCGATCGTGCATCGCGGCGACCTCGTCACGGAATTGCTCGATCGACACGAAATGCACCCGGCCCGGCGCATCCGGACCCGCCCACTTCGCCCGGCGCGTGTCGAATGTGAGGGATGAGACGAACGCGCCCGGGGCGAAACCGAAACGCCCATAGATGGTGCTCTCCGACACCGTGAGGATCGCGAGCGGCACCCCCTGCGCGTGGGCAGTCCGCAACTCCGCCTCGAGCAGCGCCCGTGCGATGCCCTTCCTGCGGTGGGTGGGCGCGACAGTCACCGAACTGATCGCCCAAGCCGGCACGATGCGCTCCCCCGGCACGCTCAGCTGCGCGACCCATGAGTTGACAGTCGCCACCGGGGATGCCGCGTGCGGCGCGCCCTCGTCCCAAACCGCGGTCGTGCGGCGATACGCCAACGCGGCAAAGTACTGCGCGACCCGCTCGTCGGTCAGCTCGCCGCCGTGGAAACCGCGGTTGTCCGCACGCGTCCACGCCTCGAATGCAGCCGGGTCGCCCGTGTCGACGAGCCCGAGGCGCAGCCCCTTCGCCTCGAGGTCTGCAGCGGACGTGGGGTCGATCGGTTGGGGCATGGGTTAAGGGTAGCCGGGGGTTGGGGTGCGCTGCCCGGGGGCTGCTGCTGCGGCCCGGCCTGCATGTTCGTGCCTCCCGTCCCCGCCGGCTTGCTCGTCCCTGCCTCCCGCCGCTGCCGCCCTGCTCGTCCCTGCCGCGTCCTCTCCCTCACAGGAGCTGCGGAAAGAACTTCCCCACAGATTCGCCCCAGCACTTCGAATATATGTTCGAATCTGGCAAAATAGAACTATGACAAATCCAACCGAGGCGGTGATCGCGGCCACCGGAATTCTCTCGGCAGCAGCCGTGACTGCTGCCGAAGTTGCCGCGCTCGACGAGGCCGGCCTCCTACGGCTCCAGGCCGCCGTGAGCGCGCATCGCCGGGCGATCGACACCTTTGCGGGGCTCGCCGCCGGGGAGATCGCCCACCGCTCCCGACGCGATCTCGGTTACGCCGGGCTGGCCCAGTCCAATGGGTTCCGTTCCGCCGAAGACTTCATCCAATCCGTGTCGGGCACCACGAAGGCCGAGGCGGGCAAGCTCGTGCATGTCGGCTCGATGATGCTTGCGGCGGCCGCCCCGACCGACGACGATCCGCCCGCGTGGAGCGCTCCCCTCGCCGCCGCCCTCTCCCGAGGCGGGGCCTCGCTCGACGCGATCGAGTCGATCCTGCGTGGGCTCGGCGAACCGGATGCCGCTGTCACTCCCCCGCAACTGCAGGCCGCAGCTGAGCGACTGCTCGCCGACCTCGACAACCTCGACGCCGACCAGCTCTACCGCCGTGCCCGCGCACTGCGCAACGAACTCGATGAGCAGGGCATCGCCCGCCGCGAAAAGCAGCGCAGGGACATGCGCTACCTCAGGGTCGCGCGGCGCCCCGACGGTCTCGTCGCCGGTTCATTCCTCCTCGACCAGGAAGACGGCGCCCTGTTCCTCTCCGCGATCGACACCGCGCTCAGTCCCCGTCGTGGTGGTCCGCGATTCGTGGATGCCGCGGCCAAAGCCAGGGCGGCGGCGCTCCTCGCCGACCCCCGCACGAACGACCAGCTCGCGGTCGACACCCTCATGACAATGGTCCGCCTGGCCATCGACGCCGACAGCGGCACGATCTTCGGCAGCCGTCGGCCCGCCGTTCGCGTGATCGTCACGGAAGACAGCATCAGGCAGCGTGGCAGCGGCGCACTGGAGGGAATGCCCGATCCCGTGGCTTTCGGCACAGTCGAGCGGTACCTCTGCGACACCGGAACCCTTGGAATCCTGTTCGATGACGAAGGCAAGGGCATCAACGTCGGCCGCGAGCGGCGACTCTTCACCGACCACCAGCGAACCGGACAATCCGTGAGAGACGGTGGATGCATCTATCTCAACTGTCTGCGCCCACCCGGCGAATGCGAAGCCCATCACATCAACCAATGGCATCGAGATACCGGCCGCACAGACCTTGCCGACGGCGTGCTGTTATGTCGTTTCCATCACATGTTGCTGCACAACAACGGCTGGGAGATTCGCCGAACCGGCGCGCAATACTGGCTCGTGCCGCCGCGGGCCGTCGACCCGCAGCAACAGCCGATCCTCCTCGTGAGCAAAACCCCCGCGGTGAAACAACTCGTCGACCGCGGGCTCGATCGCACTCAAGAACTCGTGGACGCGTAGCCGCATGAGGCCCCAAGCGCAAGAACGCACCCAGAAGCTAACCCGCCACCACCGGCCCCACCGGACCGACCGACAGGATGTTCGCCGAACCGTTCGCGCAACCGGTGTACCCACTGGCCACGATCGTGACGGGCGTGCTGATGTTCGGCGGCAAGACCTTCACGCCGACAGCATCCTGGGGATCGCAGCTATCGACGTTGCCGGCATCCGTCACCTTGAGAAGTGCCGAAACCGCATTGCCCGGATCGATCGTATTGTCACTGATCGGCTGGGTCGTATCGGGCGAAGCCGCCGCACCGATATCCGACCCCGAAGAATCGATGAGAGAGACGACCGGATACCCGCTGAGCGTGCACGCCGCGCTACCCGAATTGGTGAAGATGACCGGCACGAAAGTGCTGCCGGCAGTGCCATCCGGGGTGCCGAGCGTCACCGTGAGATCCCCAGCCCCACAGGCAGTCGGGCTGGGTGGTGCCGTCGGAGTCGAGGTCGGGGTCACAGAGGCCGACGGCGTCGGAGTCGGTGTCGACGCGGGTGCTGCGCCATTGCGCGCGAACAGCAACACGATGAGGGCGATGATCGCGAGACCCAGAACCGTCGCCAGCACGACCAGAGCGATTCTCGCTCCACTTCGGGGCGGCTTCTCGCCATGCCGCGCAGGCTCGGGCAGGGGCTGCGTGCGGTTGTCGAAAGTCATGTTCAACGGTGGCACTGCGGCCCGGGCATCCACAACCCCCGCTATTGGCGCCGAAGTGCGTTCTCCCAGAGCAGCGCCTGCGCGCTCAGCGCGAGGTCACGCAACAACATCGCGTCGGAACCGGCGAACACCCGCGGCTTCGTGTCGACGATGCAGAGGGCGCCGATGCGCTGGCCGTCGGGTGCCTCGACCGGGTACCCAGCGTAGAAACGCACGGCATCCGGCCCGGTCGTCCACGATCTTGACCGAAAGCGATCATCCTCGAGCGTGTCTTCGACGACGAACAGACCGGGCGTGCCGATTGTCGTGTCGCACAGCGACTCGTCCCGCGGCACGCCGGCATGGGGCACCCCGGACGCCGCGCACGCCCACTGCCTATCGCCCTCGATGATGTTGAGCGATGCCCCATGCGCGCCGAACAGGTCGCGCGCACTCGCCACGATCTTCGCGACCCTCTCGTCGGGGCTCTCGTGAAGGTTCATTGCCGTGACCGCGCGCATGCGGGCAGCCTCATCGACCTCTTCATCGAGATGGGCGGCATGGGCATCAAGGGCGAGCGCGACATCCGGCGCGACCATCGCCGACCACTCGTTGTAGACATCACCACGGGCGAGCGAACTGAAGTCGCCGGCACGCGGTACGAACGGCACAAACCTCACCTGCGGGTCGACAGCGGCGAGAGCGATCGTCTCCTCATTCAGCGCCCTACCCGCCCGGATCACGAAAGGAGCGAATCGGGCGGGCATGGGGATTATGGAGGGCATCGCCGCCACCGCAATGACGATCACTGTGAGACTCGCCGGCGCCGCGCCCCCGATGAAAGCCACCAGGGAACGCAACTGGCCACGCCATCTGCCCCTCGGCATGAGCTGCAGCGCTTCCAGCCCCCCGAAAGTGAACATGACAGCGTCGTAACGTGCCAGGTTCACACTCGCGAGGGCTGCCCGAGCCGCAAGCGGGCCCATATCGGGACCGGCGATGACATCGACGTCCGTGCCGCGCCCGGTGATCTGCGACACCCGACGAGCGAGGTGCCCGGCAACGCCAAGGTCATGCGAGAGCACGCCGTATCCCACGGTGCCACCAGACCCGACAAGCAGGATGCGGTCGGCATCCCGTCCTGGCGCGTGCACCGACGCAGTCGAGGCGGGTCGAGGCAGCTGCCTCCACGAGTTCGGCGACGTAGCATGCCAGACGCGCAGGATGGTGCTCGCGACGAAATGACCGACATATCCCATGAGCTGGCCTCCGGTGGATGCCATCGGGTATGACGGCTCGGGATGACTGTATGGGCCGCGAGCCGCCCAGCCCGCGATAGACCCGCCAGCGTCTTGCGCAGCCTACGCAGCGGGGTAAGACGCGACCCGCAGCTAAATCGCTTCGGCGCCCACCGAGCCGAGCGGCGGCCGGTGGGGGTGCGGGGGGCCCGGTCAGGGTGCCGGGGGGCCGGTCAGGGTGCCGGGGGCCCGGTCAGGCAGCCGGCTGGAACCACGGCGGGTAGACCGCGACCTTCGGCGCGGGCACTACACCAGACACAAGCTCTCGCACCTTGTCGCGTACACGGTCATTGGCGACACCGATGAGCTGCACAGACTCGAACGGGAACGAGTGCATCACCAGGGCCTCGGCGCTGCGCCGGGCATCCTCATCGTCGTGGAGCTTCTCGATTGTGCGCTGGATGCCGTCACCCGTCGAGAAGCGCGTGAACGTCGCGGCGGCGTCACCGTCCGCGATCACCGCGCCATCACCCAGCGCCCCGACAGTGCTGACGAGGAACACGAAATCGGCGGGGGTGGCTTTGCGCGCGGCATCCGACCAACGGGTCTCGTCGACCGCACCCGCACGCAGGTCCTCCCAGAGTGCCGCGTCCGGTGCGAGGTAGAAGGGCACGTACTCGGCGACACTCGCGTGGCGGCCCGCGCCATCCAACCCGGCGCTGGCCGATGGTGAGACCTCTGCGGACATCCGCAGCTCCTTAGTCAGTTCAGAGCTCACGTCGACAACAGGCGCAGCATCGGCCGAAAGCGCGCCGGCCGAGACGATGCCCTGGAGGTTGCGGATGTGCGTCACGTGGTAAATGCGCTGGTCCCCCGCGTTTATCGACTTGCGCGAGGTTCTTACCGGGACGGAACGAGCAGTGCGTGGGGCCGCCGCCGCGCGGGCTGCACGCGGTTTCTCCGGTGCGGCCTTCGGGTAGCAGATATCGCAGAGCGGAACCTCGAGACCGTGAATGCACTCCGTCACTTGCGCCGTATCCTCCCGTGGCATCCCGGATCGGGGACCATGACTAACGCTACGTCGACTTCCGATGTGCAAAGACCATGGCCGCCACCGGAGCGTCAGCCTAAGGTGTGTTGACGGCGTTCGCCCTCTCGCTTCTCGGCTCGCTCATCGGCGCCGCGGGCGTGATTTTCAAGCCGCTGCGTGATTTTCAAGCCACTGTGTGATTTTCAAGCCACTGTCAGACGAAGGCTAACCCTGGGAACGCGGCCCCGCCGTGACGGGCGAGTGGGGCTCGAGCGCGACAGTCACCGGGGGCGCGATGATCTCCGCCCACTGCCGATATGTGCGGCCGGTTCCCGTGCGCCCGGCGAGGTCTTTCGGCTCGAACGGCACGAATGTCGTGCTGCTGCGCGACTTGCACAGCAACTCGATCTCCGCGTTTATGCGTCGTGACGAGATCTTCGAGAGCAGGCCCAGGATTCGCGGCATCCGCACTATCGAAGCAAGCGGCGGAACGCCCACGATGAACACGTGCAGGCTTGCCGGGGCATGGTCGAGTACGTAGTCGAGCACGGCTTCGATCTGTCGGCGCCATGCCCTGGGTGAGCGCATGAGGAGTGTTTCGGGGCCTCCCGGGGTCGCGACGATGGTGTCGACAGAGGTGAGCCACTTGCGATTGAGTGCCTTACGCACGTCGTTGCCGGTCATCTCCTCGGTGACGAGAACGTCGACCCGCGCCCCCCTGCCGGTGATCTCTGACACGCGCAGGGCCAGCTGGCCGGCAAGTGCAAGGTCGTGCGACACCGCGCCGTATCCCACGGCGATACCGGAACCGACGAGCAGCAACCTGTCGGGGTTCATTCCCGGAACACTTGCCGTAGGTTTTCCGCTCGGTCGGGGAAGGTCGTGCCAGGACTCGGTGGATGACGCGAGCCACGAGCGCAGCAAAGGAAGCACGAGTACGTGCCTCAGAAGCTCCTGCATTCTTCCCCCCACCCGATTTTGTGACCAGTATATCCGTGCGATCATGAGTTAGGCTCACGCCCGTCAACCCAGTTCAGGGGTGTTGCGGACCCCTTTCCCCCGCTGGAGGGACGTTGCTACGGTAAATGTATGACTGATTCCGGGACGTTCACAGATCCACTCGCGCCGCTGGCCAGGGGCATCTGGTGGTGGGTGCTCCTCCGTGGCATCCTCGCCGTCGTATTCGGCGTTATCGCACTCATCGCGCCCGGCACTGCCTTGACCGCCGTCGCCATAGTCTTCGGCGCGTATGCGCTCGTCGACGGCATCATGGCGGCCAGCCAGGCGGTGCGCGTGCGCAACTCGTTCAAGCCGTGGGGCTGGCTGCTCGTGCAGGGCATCCTCTCGGCCCTCGCGGGTCTGGCCGCGCTCGTGCTTCCCGCCCTTGTGGGCGCTCTCGGCGGCCTCGTCGTGCTCTGGACGATAGCGATCTGGAACCTCATGCACGGTTTCGCCGGAATCCGGTCGGCCGCTGGCGCCTCCGATGGTCGGGCAAAGACCTGGGGAATAGTCGCCGGTGTCCTGACCCTGGTCTTCGGGATCGTGCTCGGCGTGCTGATTCTCCTCACCCCGGGCGCGACGCTGCTTGGTCTCATCTGGGCGGTCGGCATCTACGCCGTCGTCTTCGGAGTGACCCTCGTTGTCACCGCAATCCAGGTGCGGATCGCCGCGCACTCCAACGGCGCGACTGTCAAGACCGCGTAGCTGCCTAGCGGCCCCGGCCGCCTGATGACTCACGCGTGGCCCGCTGCTCGGCTTTGGCCGCGCGCTCGGTCTTGATTCTCGAATTCTCGTCCTGCACGACCGCATGCGTCGCGCGCTCGACGACGAGCCATTCGGGCTTCTGTTCCAGCAGTGACTTGATCTCGCTTGTCGTCATGACGTCTGCTGCGCCGGCGCGGGCGAGCCCAGACGTGGAGATGCCCAGCTTCTGCGCGACCACCTGGCGCGGGTGCGGCCCGTCTTTGCGCAGCGCGACAAGCCACTCCGGCGGATTCGACTGCAGTTCGAGAAACTCAGCGCGCGTCACCTCCGCGGCCTGGAAAGCCTCAGGCGTTGCCGGCAGGTAGATACCCAGCTTCCTGGCTGCTGTCGCTGGCTTCATTGTCTGGTCTGGCATTATCCAAGGCTAACGGGTGCCCGCACCCGCGGCCCACAGCCTCGATTGCACCCGCAGCGCCAGTTCGCGCAGCAGTGAAGCATCACTCGCCGTGAACGTGCGCGGCTGGGTGTCTACTATGCACAGCGCTCCCACCCGTTCCCCGTTCGGCGCTTCGAGCGGATACCCGGCATAGAACCGTATGTGTTCGTCGCCGGTCACCCATGGGTGGGATGCGAAGCGCTTATCGGCCAGCGCATCCTCGACAACGAACAACTTGTCACGCCCAATCGTGACCGAGCAGAACGAATCCTGGCGCGGGGTGACATTTCTGCGGATACCCGCCGCCGACTTGATCCATTGCCGATCCCTGTCGATGAACGTGACCGCGGCGCCGGAGGCGCCGAACAGGTCGCGCGCCACGCGGGTGATCGAGTCGAATTGCTCATCCCGCGGCGTATCGAGGATGTGCAACTCGTCGAGCGCATGCTGGCGATCAGACTCGTCGACGCGAGCGTGCACCCGAGGACCCTCGCTCGCCGCATTGAGCACGGGCAGCATCGCGGGAACTATCCGGCCTGCCCAGGTCTCATAGAGATTCGTTCCCCTCGTGGGCCCGAGACCCGCGAGATCGGCGGCGTTGGCCTCGAACTGCACGAAACTCACCCCGGCCCTGCCGGCAACCGACGCGCTGGTTTGGGCATTGAGGCGCACAACTTTGCGCCCGATGACACGTCGGAGCGGTTTCGGGAGGTTCACGATAAGCGGAAGAGGCGGAATACCGACAATCAGGGTCGTCAGGGTCGACGGGGCGGCCCCGGCGATGGCGTCGAACAGCGCCTCGAGATCCTGCCGCCATTCGCTCCTTTGCGCGAGCATCATGGCTTCGCGCATTCCGAGGAGCATGACCACAGCATCGAACCTGCCGAGATCTGTTGCCTCGACGAGACGCGTGCACTGCTGCACCGTGAGATTGAGGTTGCCGACCACCTCTATGTCGGCGCCACGCCCGGTGCTGGCGGACAGATGCCGTGCGAGATGTCCGCCAAACGCGATCTCGTGGGATGTGACACCAAGACCCTGTACAGCTGCGCCCCCGATGAGCAGCACGCGGTCGGCGTTCGGGCCCATGGCGTAAATGTGCGGCAGGTCGTGCGGTCGTGGGAGGGCGGCCCACCTCCGCCATACCGGCATCAGGAGCAGCTCCATTACGGGAGCCGAAATCCTGTGCGCCAACTGCCTGCGCAAAATCTCTCCAGTGCGTTTCCGGCGCCGACAACCGTGCCACCGCGTAATCGGAGTTTAACCCCGGAGGCTGTGAGCCCGGTCGCCCCAGAACGGGCGCGCTAGCCTGAACGCGTGCCTGAACCCTTCGTCGTCGCCTTCGTCGTCGGGGTGACGCCGGGCAAATGGGCCCGCGCCTGGGAGGCGAGGATGCCCGCATCCCCGCTCACCCTGCGTGCCCTGTCCCAGGGGGCCGCCCTGGCCGCCCTCGCCGATGGAACCGTGGATGCCGCCCTCCTGCGGCTGCCCATCGAGGACGAGTCCATCTCCACGATCGCGCTCTACGCCGAGCAGCCCGTCGTCGTCGCCGCGAAGGGGCACGCTCTCGAAGCTGTGGACAACGTGACCCTCGCTGAGCTCGCCGGGTTCGGCATCCTCGAGGATTCCGACTGGGAAGCAGCCGTCGAACTCGCCGCAGCGAATGTTGGCGTCGCCGTCATGCCGCAGTCGGTGGCCCGGGCGCACAGCAGGCGGGATGTCACGGCTCGCCCGGTAACGGACGCGCCAGAGACCCGCATCGCCCTCGCCTGGCCGACTGCCCGTACCACCGGCACCGTTGACGAGTTCATCGGGATCGTGCGTGGTCGCACAGCCAACAGTTCGCGCGGCGTGCGGCCGCCGGAGCCGGAGAAGAAGCCGGAGCCGGCCAAGAAAGCCGCGCCGAAGGGCGGACCGAAGAAGCCCGGCCCCAGGAAGCCCGGCCCCAGAAAGCCACCCAAGCGGCCTAAACGGCGCTGATCAACTATCGATCTGCTCGAGAAGGTGCTTCGCGGCCTTCTCGATGTCGTCGTGGTCATTCTGCGCAGCGCGACTCTCGAGGGAGATCACCCCGCAGCGGTGCACTTTCAAGAAATCGCCGAACGGAAAGCTGTACCGGCCTTTGGTGTCTTCCGGCTTCGTCTCGTCGACGCCCAGGAACCATTTCGCATACTCGCCGAAGCCGTGCTCATCGATGTAGGAGTTCTCATCATCGGCAGTCGGCGCGTCTTCGCTCCAGTCGTCCCGTTCGTCGTGCACAGCCTTGCCTGCCCTCACGAGGGCTTTGGCGTGGTCATATCCTGCGTGGTTCAGTTTCACGGCCATATTCCGGTGTATCGCCGGAAGCTGGCAACTGCCAGGGGTTGACTAGCGGGGCAGAACGGCTTCGATCGCACTGACCACTGCCGGGTCATCCGGAGTCGTATTCGGGCGGAAGCGGCCCACCACCTCACCGCCGGGAGCGATGAGGAACTTCTCGAAGTTCCACTGGATGTCGCCGCTGTCGCCATTGGCATCTTCGGCTGTCACGAGCTCGTCGTAGATCGGGTGCCTGCCATCGCCATTGACCTCGATCTTGCCGAAGACCGGGAACGTGATGCCGTAGGCCGCGCGGCCGACACGCCGGTCGGATGTCGCCAGCAATTGACACAATCGAACGTATGTTCGAATATGGACACATGTCCACTGCGGCTGTCCTGACCCCAGAGCCGGTCATCGACGAGCCCGCCGCCCGGTCCACCCAGTCCGTGCAGCAGCTGCAGGCGCGCATCCGTTCGATGCAGGCGACGAAACTCGATTCTCGGCTCATCCCCACCCATCCGGCGATCGCCGGGCTGCTGCCGGGCGGCGGCCTCAAGCAGGGTGCCGTGTATTCGGTGGAACGCTCGGCGATGCTGCTCATGACGCTGCTTGCGGGGCCGTCAGCAGCCGGGTCGTGGTGCGCGGTCGTGGGGGTGCCGGAGTTCGGGGTGGAGGCCGCCCAGCGTTTCGGGATCGACCTCGAGCGGCTCGTGCTCGTGCCGCATCCCGGGGATGACTGGCTCACGGTCACGGCAGCCGTCGCCGATGTCATGGGCGTCGTCGTCACGCGTCCGCCAAAACGCGCGACCGATTCGAGCATCGCCCGGCTCTCTGCCCGGCTGCGCCAGCGCGGCGCCACCCTGCTCGTGCTCGGCAGCTGGCCGCAGAGCGAGGCGATGCTCTCCCTCTCGCAGAGCCAGTGGCACGGCATCGGCGAAGGCCACGGGCACCTGGCCGCCCGCGAAGTCACCGTCACTGTGACCAATCGCGTGACCGGCAGGCCGCGCAGCGCACGGCTCTGGCTGCCAGACGCCGACGAGCAGGTGCGGCGCTCTGCGTCCGCTTCTGCTGGCTTCTCCACGATGCCGCGGGAGGCGACGGGATGAGCCCGCACACCCGCCGCGCCGCGCCCATCCGTATCCCCGCGGATGCCGCCCTCTCGCCCAGGCATCCCGGCGGTGGCGAGCTGCCCGGCGCGACGATCCCGCGGGTGATGGTCCTGTGGTGTCCAGACTGGCCGATCACCGCTGCGATACATGAGGCACGACCGGCGTCGGATGCCGTGGCGCTCATCGACAAAGGGCTCGTTTACGCGTCATCCGCCGCCGCTCGCGCAGACGGGGTCACCCGCGGCCTGCGCCTGCGGGAGGCACAGGCCCGCTGTCCAGCCCTCGTCGTGCTCGATTACGACCCAGCCGTGGACAACCGGGTGTTCGAGCCGATAATCGCCGGCCTCGAACAGCTCACGCCGCACGTGCAGGTGCTGCGCCCCGGAATGTGCGCGCTGCGGGTGCGCGGTGTCGCCCAGTACTACGGCGGCGAGAAGGGGGCGGCCCTCGCCCTTGCCGGGCGCATGGACGAACTGGGCGCAGGGCAGACCCGCGCAGGTGTCGCTGACGGCATCTTCACGGCGGAGCAGGCCGCCCGCGGGAGCAGGGGTGGTCACGGGCGGGTGCGGGTCGTCGCGCCCGGCGAGTCCGCCGCGTTCCTCGCACCACTCGATGTCGGGTTGCTCGACGACGCCGCACTTGTGACGCTGCTGCGCCGGCTCGGAGTGCGCACCCTCGGGAACTTCGCAGCGCTGCCCGCCGACGACGTGCGCACCCGGTTCGGCGAGCCCGGCCGCAGGCTGCACGCACTCGCCAGTGGCAGGGACTCCTGGCCGCTCGTGCCCCGCACTCCCCCTGACGACTTCGATGTCGTCATCGACTTCGAGCCGGCGCTCGACAGGGTCGACCAGGTGGCATTCGGCGTGCGTACTGCGGCCGAGCGGTTCATCGATGCGCTCACCGCCGCGAAACTTGCCTGCACGGCGATCAGGGTGGAACTGCTCTCCGACGCCGCGGATGTCTCAGAGCGGGTGTGGCTGCATCCGCGATCATTCACGCCCGCCGACGTTGTGGACAGGGTGCGCTGGCAGCTGCAGGGCAGCGGGGTCATCGACGCAGGGCTGAGTGCTGGCATCATCCGCGTCAACATCACCCCTGAGGCCGTTGACGCGATCGGCAACCACGAGTCGGGGCTGTGGGGCACAGGGCCAGACGAACGCATCCACCACGGGCTCTCTCGCGTGCAGAGCATGCTCGGCCACGGTGCGGTGCTCATGCCGTCGATCGGCGGTGGCCGCACCCTCGGCGACCGGCAGCAACTCGTGGCGTGGGGTGACCGTCCAGTCGGCGTTCGACAGGTGGCCCAGCCGTGGCCCGGCCGGCTGCCCGTGCCGCTGCCGGGCACAGTGTTCGAGCCGCGGCATCCCGTGCATGTCTTCGGTGCCGGCGGTGTGGCAGTCGTTGTGGATGAGCGTGGGGCGCTCTCCGCTGCCCCAGCCGAGCTTTCCGCGGGGGCCACAGTGCTGGGCATCGGCTCGTGGGCGGGGCCGTGGCCGGTCGACGAGCGCTGGTGGTCGCAGGATGCCCGGCGGTGTTGGCGCTTCCAGGCGGTCGACTCGACGGGCTGTGCCTGGCTGCTCGTGCTCGACGAGGGCGGCTGGTGGGCGGAAGCCCGGTACGACTGATGGGCTGGAATAACCCCGAAATCTCCTGGTCGGAGTTCGAACGGAGGCTCAGCGATGCCTCGCGGCCCGGCTCAGCTCCCCCGCCCAATGCTGACGGCGGTGACAGCCCGGCATGGTCGTACAAGCGCAAAGCCTATCAAGCGCCCGCGGATGTCATCGCCCTGCCCGTCGCGGGCGTCGTGCCCTACGCCGAACTGCACGCCCACTCGAGCTACAGCTTTCTCGATGGGGCGAGCATGCCCGAGTCGCTCATCGAGGAGGCAACGGAGTTGGGCCTGCACGCCCTGGCCATCACCGACCACGACGGCTTTTACGGCATGGCTCGTATGGCCGAGGCCGCTGCCGGCAACGCCACGAGGATGAGGGAGGCCGGGCTGCGCCCCACGGCGACAGTCTTCGGCGCCGAGCTCTCCCTGGGGCTGCGCACCCCGCAGAACGGCATCGCCGATCCCGAAGGAACACACCTGCTGGTGCTGGCCCGACGACAGGAGGGCTATCACCGGCTGGCTCTCGCCATCACGACTGCCCAGCTGCGGGGCAAGGAGAAGGGGCGCCCTGTCTACTACCTCGAGGAACTCGCGCGCCAAGCGGGCGGCCACTGGCTGGTGCTGACCGGATGCCGCAAAGGCTCGGTCAGGCAGGCGCTCGAGCACGGCGATCCTGGTGCAGAGCTCGACCGGCTCGTGCGGCTCTTCGGCGCCGGGAATGTCGTCGTCGAGCTGTTCGATCGTGGCGATCCCCTCGACAGCACCCACAATGACGTGCTGTACGAGTTGGCGCGCGAGCGCGGGCTGCGAGTGGTCGCTACCGGCAACGTCCACTACGCGTCGCCGGAACAGCACCACCTGCACACCGCGCTGGCCGCAGTCAGGGCGCGCAGGAGCCTCGACGAACTCGATGGCTGGCTGCCATCATCCGGTGCTGCTCACCTGCGCTCCGGGGCCGAGATGGCGGCGCGCTTCGCCAGGTACCCCGGAGCTATCGAGAACACGGTGGCGATCGCCGACGAGCTGAGTTTCGAACTGCGCTCCGCGAGACCTGAGCTGCCGGACACTGAGGTGCCGGAGGGGCACACCCCCGACAGCTTCCTGGCCGAGCTGGTCTGGGGCGGGGTCGCCGACCGGCAGATCGAGCTGACGCAGAAGAACAGGGACAGGATCAGCGGGGAGCTGAAAGCGATCGAGCAGAAGCATTTCGCCGGATACTTCCTGATCGTGTGGGACATGGTGCGGCATGCCCGCAGCCTCGGCATCCTGTGCCAGGGCCGGGGTTCGGCCGCGAGTTCGGTGGTCTGCTACCTGCTCAACATCACGGCAGTGGACCCGATCCTGTTCAACCTGCCCTTTGAACGGTTCATCTCGAGCATGCGCGAGGAGGAGCCGGACATCGACGTCGACTTCGATTCGGAGCGGCGCGAAGAGGTCATCCAGTACATGTTCGATAAATACGGGCGCGAGAACGCGGCCCAGGTCTCGAACGTCATCCAGTACCGCCCCAAGTTCGCGGTGCGGGACATGGCCAAGGCCTTCGGCCACAGCACGGGACAGCAGGATGCCTGGTCGAAACAGGTAGAGCGCTGGGGTGCCGAGATCTCAAGTGCAGACCACGACATCCCGGAGCAGGTCGTCGGGCTTGCCTTCCAGGCGATGAAGCTGCCGCGGCACCTGGGCATCCACTCCGGCGGCATGGTGCTCACCAAACGGCCGGTCGGCGAGGTCGTGCCTGTCGAGTGGGCACGGATGAAAGACCGCACAGTCGTGCAGTGGGACAAGGACGACTGCGCCTGGATGGGTCTCGTCAAGTTCGACATGCTCGGGCTCGGGATGCTCTCCGCGCTGCAGTACACCTTCGACATGGTGCGCGGTTCGCTCGGCGAGGACTGGGATCTGGCGAGCATCCCCAAAGAGGAGGCGGGCGTTTACGACCAGCTCTGCCGGGCCGACGCGATCGGGGTGTTCCAGGTGGAGAGCCGCGCGCAGATGGGGCTGCTCCCCCGGCTGCAGCCGCGCGAGTTCTACCACCTGGTCGTGGAGATCGCGCTCGTGCGTCCCGGTCCGATCCAGGGCGGGGCCGTGCATCCCTACGTCAGGCGCAAGACGGGTGACGAGACAATCACTTACCTGCATCCCCGGCTCGAGAAGGTACTTAAGCGCACGCTCGGCGTGCCCATCTTCCAGGAGCAACTCATGCAGATCGCCGTTGAGATCGGCGGCTGCACGGCGGACGACGCCGATCGGCTGCGTCGGGCGATGGGTTCCAAACGAGGTGTGGAGAAAATCGCAGCACTACACGACAAGCTCTACGCGGGGATGAAGCGCAACGGCCTCAGTCTCGAGCAAGCAGACAAGATCTACGGGGCGATCGAGGCTTTCGCGGGTTTCGGCTTCGCCGAGAGCCACGCCCTGAGCTTCGGGCTGCTCGTCTACGCGAGCGCCTGGCTGCGGCTGCACTACCCCGCTGCGTTCCTTGCCGCGATGCTGCGGGCCCAGCCGATGGGCTTTTACTCCTCGCAGAGCCTGGTGGCGGATGCCCGGCGCCACGGTGTCGAAGTGCTCAGGCCAGACATCCTCAAGTCGGGGGTGTACGCGTCACTCGAAGCCATCCCCGGAGCCGCGGCCACGGGCGCGGACTCCTGCCTGCTGCACAAACAGCCCGCAGTACCGGAGAAGTTCGACCGCGAGGCCCACTTCGACACCGATGACCACAGGCGCGACGGCGCCTACGTCGTGCGCCTCGGGCTCGACGAGGTCAGCGGCATCGGCGAGCCGGTCGCGAAGAAGATCATCGCGGAGCGAGAGCGGGCCGGCGCGTTCACGAGCATGAACGATCTCGTACGGCGCGTGGGCCTCAGCACTAAACAACTCGAGGTGCTTTCCGCCGCCGGGGCATTCGACGGGTTCGGCATCTCGCGCCGCGAGGCGATGTGGAACGCCGGCAATGCCGCACAAGACAGGGAGGAGTTCCTGCCCGGCAGTGTGGCGGCAGTGCAGCCGCCGCTCTTCGCGATGCCTTCGCCGGTCGAGGAGCTGATGAGCGACCTGTGGGCGACGGGGGTCTCACCGGACAGCCATCCGGTGCAGCACCTGCGGCCGCTGTTGGCCGGGCGCGGGGTGATCACTGCAGCGGGCCTCGCCACCGCGGAGAACGGTCGCAGGGTGGAGGTGGGCGGCGTCGTGACACATCGCCAGCGCCCCGCGACGGCAAGCGGCATCACCTTCATCAACCTCGAGGATGAGACCGGCCTGGTCAATGTGATCTGCAGCGTCGGCGTGTGGAACCGCTACCGTCGCGTCGCGCGCGAGGCCCCCGCGATGATCATCCGCGGCATCCTTGAGCGGTCAGCGGAGGGCGTGACCAATATTCTCGCCGACCGTTTCGAGCTTCTTTCGATGACGCCGCGCATGAAATCCCGCGATTTTCGGTGAACGGGCTTCATCACCATCCAGCACCAATTGTGAAATACATGGCAGTCACAGGCGACTACTGCTATAGCCTGTGTTCATCGTCGGCAATCTCTTCGGAGCGCGCCGATGTGGCCTCGACTGTCGGGGCCAGAAGAACGCTCCTGGAGGAGTTTTACATGGCATTAGGCACCGTCAAGTGGTTCAACGCGGAAAAGGGCTTTGGTTTCATCGCCCCTGAGGACGGAAGTCCTGACGTGTTCGCCCACTACTCTGCTATCGCATCGAGCGGCTACAAGTCACTCGACGAGAACCAGAAGGTTGAATTCGACATCACCCAGGGACCGAAGGGTCCCCAGGCGGAGAACATCCGCCCCCTCTGATCTTGATAAATCAGTAACGGAAACGCCCCGGTCAATACCGGGGCGTTTTCTTGTTAAGCGCTTCGTGTGATCGCGTTCCTGCGCGCACTCGTCGGCGAGTGCGCGGGCGCCGAGCGTGCGAAATGCAGGAGTCGGCGGGGTTCGCGGCATGCACTCCCACGAGATACCGCGAACGGGATGCCGCAACTCCTGCATTTCGTACCGCGACTGCCACCCCGCCGCCATCCGGGGTCGCGCCCGGCTTCTAGTTCCGCAGGCCGCGGCGCAGGTAGTCGATGCGGGCCTGCAGCTGGGTGACGGACGCCTGCGCGACCGGCGGCCCACCGCACACGCGGCGCAACTCGGCGTGGATGAGGCCGTGCTGCTCGTTCGAGAGCTTCGCGCGCATCCCGACAAGGGAGTTGAGCAGTTTGCGCTGCTCCTTGAGGTCGCGGTAAAGCGGTGCGGGAAGCTCAGCCGCGGCCGCCGGCCGTTGTGCGGCGTGGCGCGCCTGGCGGGACTGGCGCTGTTTGAGCAGCTCGCGCACCTGCTCCGGTTCGAGAATGCCGGGCAGGCCGATGAAGTCGAGTTCCTCGTCGCTGCCGGTGGGTGCGGCGAACCCGAACTCATCGCCGTCGAACAGCACCTTGTCGAAGTTCGCGTCGGACTCGATTGCCTGCCAGGTGAACTCGTCAGCGAGCTCGTCAGAGGTGGGGTCCGACCGGTTCTCCCGCTCGAGCAGGTCGTCGTCGAGCAGCTGGTCGTCGTCGCGCTCACGATCGAGCGCATGGTCGCGTTCGAGCTCGAGCAGGGTCGCGAGCTCGATGAGGGATGGCACGCTCGGCAGGAAGATCGACGCCGTCTCCCCGCGCCGCCTTGCCCGCACGAATCGACCGACAGCCTGCGCGAAATACAGCGGTGTCGCCGCGGATGTCGCGTACACGCCCACAGCGAGGCGGGGAACGTCGACGCCCTCCGACACCATGCGCACGGCCACCATCCAGCGCCGCTCGCCCGCGGCGAACGCCTCGATGCGCGACGAGGACGCCTTCTCGTCCGACAGCACCACCGTGGGGGTCTCCCCCGTGATGTCCTTGAGCAGCACCGCATAGTCGCGCGCCGACTGCTGGTCGGTGGCGATGACAAGTCCGCCCGCGTCGGGCATCGAGTGGCGCACCTCGGTGAGGCGGGTATCCGCCGCACGCAGCACGGACGGCATCCAGTCGCCTGTGGCGTCGAGGGCCGTGCGCCAGGCTTGCGCCGTCACATCCTGCGTGTCGGGCTCGCCGAGACGCGCCTCCATCTCGTCGCCCATGCGAGTGCGCCAGCGCATCTTGCCCGCGTAAGCCATGAAGATGACGGGGCGCACGACAAAGTCGGCGAGGGCCCTGCCATAGCTGTAGGTGTAGTCGGTGACGGAGGTGCGTATGCCTTTCTCGTCGGGCGCGTAGGTCACGAACGGGATGGGCGCCGTGTCGCTGCGGAACGGAGTGCCGGTGAGTGAGAGTCTGCGCGTGGCCGGACCGAACGCCTCGCGGATGGCGTCGCCCCAGCTGAGCGCGTCCCCGCCATGGTGCACCTCGTCGAGGATCACGAGGGTGCGTGCAGACTCGGTGATCTCGCGGTGCAGGGATGCCCGCACGGCGACCTGCGCGTAGGTGACGGCCATGCCGTGGAACCGCCGTCCCCCGTACCCGTCCCCGTTGGCGTACCCGGGATTGAGGCGCAGGCCCGCCTTGTGGGCGGCGTCGGCCCACTGCCGTTTGAGGTGATCTGTCGGTGCCACGACGGTGACCCTGTCGACCACCCGCCTGGCGATCAGTTCGACGGCGAGGCGGAGTGCGAACGTCGTTTTGCCAGCGCCCGGGGTCGCAGCGGCGAGAAAATCGCGCGGCTCCCGCTCGAAGTAGGCGTCGAGTGCCTCGGCCTGCCAGGCGCGGAGCTTGTCGGCAGTGCCCCGCGCCGCACGTTCGGGGTATGACGGTGAGAGGTGCTCTGCCGCGAAGGTGCCGACCGTGGCGGCGAAACCGCGAGTAGGAGGGAGCGAGCCCACGACGCCCGGGGCGCCGCGAAGCGGTGGACCGGCCGTGGGGTTGGGGATGCTCACTTGATAAGACGATACGCGACCCGGGCGACAAGCCGGTCTAGTCGCGCTGCCCCAGCCGCGGCCGCTCCGTGGCCGAGTGGCCGATGAGGCGAGCGGGTTTGACGGTGCCGCTGCCGAAACGAGCGGACGCAGCATCCATCACGTCTTCGGCCTCGCGCCAGCCCTCCGACTCGTCCCACAGCCCGAGCTGGGCGGTCGCCGCGTCTTGCAGCTGTTCGGCCCGCACCCCGACCAGGCGGATCGCCGCGTTCTGGGTGCGTCCGCGGTCGGCACGCTGGGATGCGACGGGGCTGTCGCCGAGGGCGTCGTAGATCTCGCGCACTTCTTCGTAGATGCGCCGGCCCAGGTCTGTCGATTCACGCAGGGTTCGGGAGCGCGTGATCGTGGTGAAGTCGGCGAACCGCAGTTTGAGCACGACCGTGCGCCCGACGAATCCCGCCTTGCGCAGGCGCACGGCGACCATGTTGGACATGCGCAGCAGCTCGCGATGGATGACCTGTGGGTCGGTGATATCCGTCTCGAATGTCATCTCGTGGCCGATGCTCTTCTCGTCGGCCCCATCGTGGACGACGCGCGGGTCGATGCCCCAGGAGAGGTCGTGCAGGCGCTGCGCCGCGGCATCCCCCAGCGTCTTCCTGAGCAGGTCGACGGGAGTGTTGGCGAGGTCGCCGATCGTGTTGTAGCCACGGCCGCGCAGCGACTCCTCGGTTTTGCCGCCGACGCCCCACAGGCGAGCGATGGGCAACGGATGCAGGAATGCGATGGTCTCGTCGTGCGGCACCACGAGCAGCCCGTCGGGTTTGGACAACCCGCTCGCGAGCTTCGCCACGAATTTCGTCGAGGCGGCCCCCACCGAGCAGATCAGCCCGGTCTCCGATCGCACCCGGCTGCGGATGAGCTCAGCGACCTGCACGGGCGAACCGAAGACCGTGCGGGTGCCGGCGACATCCAGGAATGCCTCGTCGATGCCGAGCCGTTCCACCCTGGGCGTGACCTCATCGAATATCGACATGACGACCTTCGAGTAGTGCGTGTAGCGCTCGAAGTGGGGCTCGAGGATTATCGCCTGCGGACAGCGGCGCAGGGCAATCGACATGGGCAGTGCCGAGTTGACCCCGAACTTGCGGGCCTCGTAGGTGGCCGCCGTGACGATCGAGCGCGAAGAGTTGTGGCCGACGATGACGGGCTTGCCCTTGAGCTCCGGATGGTCGAGCAGCTCGACGGAGGCGTAGAACGCGTCCATGTCCACGTGCAGGATCGTGGCGGTGCTGTCGTCGACGGGCCCAGAGGTGACCTGGCGGTCGCGCCCATCCTGCTTGCCCATGCTGCGATTCTCGCAGCAACGACCGACCGGCATGACGAAGGGCGGCGCACACGGCGCCGCCCTTCGTCGTCGCGGATCAGACCCTGCGACTACTGCGGGTGACCAGGCCGTAGATCAGCAGCACGATGATCGCGCCGCCGATTGCCAGCAACCAGGTCGTGAGGTCGAAGAAACCCTGAAGCCCTACACCGAAGATCGCGCTTCCGATGAACCCCCCGAGCAACGCCCCGACCACGCCGAGGACGAGGGTGATGATCCATCCACCGCCCTGTGTGCCGGGAAGGATTGCTTTTGCGATTGCACCGGCAACCAGTCCAAGAATGATCCAGCCGATGATACCCATGACGACCTCCCAGTCGTTGTTGCGTGGGCCCCGGGTTTCGGGACCTAGTCCAGAGAACCACGCCCCCGAATGGGGGGCAACGGGGTTGCCCGCCCCGTGCGCGCTGTGCTACGCCGGCTCCGGTCATCCGGCAGTTGTAGCGTTGGGTCCATGACGCAGCAGCACCCGTGGAGCCGATACGTAGCGATCGGGGACTCGTTCACGGAAGGCATCGGGGATCCTGAGCCCCTGAGCCCTGGCGGGCACCGCGGCTGGGCGGACAGGGTCGCAGAGGTGCTCAGTGACGGCACCGAGGATTTTGCTTACGCGAACCTCGCAATTCGCGGGCGACTGCTGCAACAGATCATCGACGAGCAGGTGGATGCCGCACTGGCCCTCAAACCGGACCTCATCACCGTATCGGCGGGCGGCAACGACATCCTTCGTCCTGGCACCGACCCCGACGACATCTCCCGGCGGTTCGAGACGATGATCGAGAGACTGCGCAGCGAGGGTGCGACGGTGCTCATGTTCAACGGACCCGATGTCGGGATGACGCCCGTGCTCGGCAGGGTGCGAGGCAAGGTGGCCATCTACAACGAGAACCTGCGGGCGATAGCGCAGCGGCATGACGCGATAGTCGCGGACATGTGGGCCATGCACGAACTGGCCGACCCGCGGATGTGGGCTCCAGACCGCCTGCACTTCTCCCCCACCGGCCACCATACGATCGCCCGCATGGTGTTGGATGCCCTCGCCGTCGAGAACGATCTCGAACCCTTCGCCCCAGAGCCGCTTCGACCGGTACGGTGGCGGCAGGCGCGCGCCGAAGATATCGGCTGGGCCCGGGAGTACCTCGTTCCCTGGGTGCTGCGCCGGGTGCGGCACCAGTCATCCGGCGACGATGTGACGCCGAAGCGACCGGGCTTCTAGGCACGTCGCCGGGCGACCGGCCGGGCAGAGTTCCAGCCCGGGCGGAGTCTTAGCCTGCGATGCCGTTGTACCCGCCGCGACCCGCGGCCGGGCAGTCGAACGGATCCGTGGAGCGGCCGACCTCGTTGAGGTAGCTCACGACGGAACCGTACGCGGTCGGCAGGCCGACCTCCGTGTAGAGAATGCCTTTGGCCTGGCAGTATTCGCGCACGATCTCACCGGCACGCCGCAGGTGGGGCCGCGCCATGCTCGGGAACAGGTGGTGCTCGATCTGGTAGTTCAGCCCGCCCATGAAGTGGTTCATGACGTGTCCGCTGCGGATGTTGCGGCTGGTGAGCACCTGGCGACGCAGGAAGTCGACCTTCGAATCGCGGGCGAGGATCGGCATCCCGATGTGGTTCGGGGCAAATGATGCCCCCATGTACAGGCCGAAGATTGCCAGCTGCACGCCGAGGAAGGCGAATGCCATGCCCAGCGGCATGAACGTGAAGATCACCGTGACGTAGCCGACGTTGCGCACTGTGAGCAGCACGATCTCGAGTGCGCGCTTGTCGACGCGCCCCTTCGAGAACACCGTCTTGAACGCGTGGCGGTGCAGGTTGATGCCCTCGAGCAGCAGCACCGGGAAGAACAGGAAGCCTTGGCGGTGCGCCATGAACTTCGCCACACCGGTGAGGCCCGCCGCCGCCTCCGGGTGGAAGACGATGAAGTCGGTGTCGACGTCTGGATCCTTGTCGATGGTGTTCGGATTCGCGTGGTGGCGCGAATGCTTGCTCATCCACCACGAATAGCTGATGCCGACCACGAGGTCGGCCATGATGCGGCCGGAGAAGTCATTGAGCTTGCCCGACTCGAATACCTGGCGGTGCGAAAGTTCGTGGGTGATGAACGCGTACTGCGTGAATAGCACCCCGAGCACACCCGCGATGAGCAGCAGGTACCAGGTGTCGTGCAGCAGCGCGAAACCGAACCAGGCGGCAACCATCGCCGTGGTGATGACGCCGAAGGTGATGCCGTAGAACCGCTTGCTGCGACGAAGCAACCCGGCGTCCCTCACCGTGTGCAGCAACGCCGAGAACTCGGAAAGGGTGTTTGGAACCCCCCGGCTTCCGGTCTTGATGATGCGGGAGGGTTCGGCGGCGGCAGTAGTCACGTGGCCTCAATGGGGTCGAATGACTTCACAGTCACAACAGGTGAGCAGATGCTCGAGATACGGCAAGCGTAGCGGGCAAGGCTGGGAACCTGTTGCCAATCCGTTACCTCGGTTCAGAACAGCTTCGTGGGGTTGGTGAGCCGCCACCACGGGCCGGGATCGTCGATCGTGCCTCGCAGCTCGAGCTGCACGGAAATCGTGCGGTTTCCGGCAGTGAACTCGAGAGTCCCGACATCCGTACCGTCCGTGGCGAGGGCGAGGGAGTCGGCGTTTATCGCCAGATTCACCGGCGTGTTCGACCAGAGCACGACGGACGAGTCTTTCGCGGCGACCGCCGCCGCGGCATCCCCCCAGGCTGTGCGCCAGCTGGCGAACTGCTCACCGGCGGTCGTGAGAGTCACCACGTGGAATCCCGCGACAGCCTGCGCTATGAGGGCGCGCACGCTCGCATCCACGGTGGGGTGATCGGGGCCGCCAAGCACGACTCCGACGAGGGTGATGGTCTCGGTGCCGACAGTCTCCTTCGCGGAGAACAGCAGGCAGGAGCCCGCCTCGTCGAGCGTGCCGGTCTTGATGCCGTCGACACCGTCGATCCCCACCAGGGCATTTCGGTTCTGCACGAGTCCGATCCCCGGCACGTCGAGAGTCACCGTCGCGACGATCTGGGAGATGACCGGGTCGGCGATCGCGCGCTTGCCCAGGGCGATCAGGTCGGCCACCGAACTCACGTTCGCGGGGTCGATCCCCGTCGCGTCGTGCACGACGGTGCTCGTGAGTCCCTGCGCCTGCAGCCAGGCATTTGCGGCGTCGGCATAGGCGGCCTCCGTGCCGAAGGCCCAGGTCGCGAGCGACTCCGCGTAGTTGTTCGCGGAGGCCATGAGCATGAGATCGAGGATGTTGCGCTCAGACATCTGCTGCCCCGCGTGCACCTCGGCGACAACACCGTCGACGGCCACCTGGGCGGCGTAGAAGCCCTCGTCCACCGCCGAGAACGTCACTGTCGGGCCCGGATCGGTGACGGTTATCGGCTTCGATTGCAGCACGACGAGAGCCGTGACGATCTTGCTTATCGACGCGATCGGCAGCGGGGTGGTGGGGCCAGCGCTCTCGAGCACCCCGTCGTAGCCGACAGCGCCGATCCCGGATGCGCCGTATGCGGGAAAGCCGAGCGCCGGCTCGGTTGGCGGCGGCGCCGACCACACGTCGACGTGGGCCGCGACGGTGTCCAGTGGGGCCAGGAGGGTGAGCGGGAGGTAGAAGCCCGCCGCCAGTACGATGGCGGCGCCGCCGAACACCGCTATGCGCCTACGCCTGAAGATCTGGCGTTTGGTCGGCGGCATCCGCCCATCGTAAGCGAACGATCCGCGTCGAAGGCTCTCAGGGGGTGGGCGTGGCTCCCCTGGCGCTAAGGCGCGCTCGGGCGGGACCGCAGCGCATAGAGCGCGACAGCGCTCGCCGAGGCCACGTTGAGCGAATCGACGCCGTGCATCATCGGGATCGTGACGACGGTATCCGCGGCCTCCAGCGCCGCCCTGCTGAGCCCGTCACCCTCCGCGCCGAGCACGAGCGCGACGCGTGCGGGCGCGTTGGCCGCGAAGTCGTCGAGGGAGACGGCTGTGGGCGAGAGCGCGAGCGCCGCGATGTGGAATCCGGCATCCCGCAACTGCTGCGCGCCGAGCGGCCAGTCAGCGAGCCTCGTCCACGGCACCTGCAGCACGGTGCCCATGCTCACCCGCACGCTGCGCCGGTACAGCGGGTCCGCACAGCGCGGGGTGACCAGCACGGCATCCGCGCCGAGGCCGGCAACCGAACGGAATATCGCGCCGACGTTCGTGTGGTCGACGATGTCTTCGAGCACCACGACGCGGTGCGCGTCGCGCAGAATGTCGCCCACAGCAGCAAGTGGCGGTCGATGCATTGCGGCGAGGGCACCACGATGCAGGTCGAAGCCGGTGAGCGACTCGAGCAGCTCCGGCTCCCCCACGAAGACGGGGACGTCATAGTCCGCGAGAAGCGGTTCAAGATCGGCGAGCCACTTCTCGATCACCAGAACTGAGCGCGGGAGGTGTCCGGCAGCCAGCGCGCGGGCGATCACCTTCGGCGACTCGGCGATGTAGAGCCCTCCGGCCGGCTCCGACAGGCGGCGGAGCGCGACATCCGTGAGGTTTGCGTAGTCGGAAAGGCGCTCGTCGGCGAGGTCGGCGATGCGAACGACGTGCATCCAGCCTCCCCTGCCCACCCGCGATGTGCAGCATTCGGAAACATAACCGAAAACTGTGTTGTTTAGTCTTTCAGCAGGGAAGGGGAACGGATGCCCAACGCACAGTCGACAGCCGCGCCGGTTTCCTCGCCGAGCCTCGACGCTGCCGTGGCCGCCCTCGCCGGGCACACGATCGCCGTGCTCACCGGTGCCGGCGTGAGCACGGATTCTGGCATCCCCGACTATCGCGGCGAAGGCGCCCCCGTCCGCACCCCCATGACCTTCCAGCAGTTCCTCGCCGACACGAACCATCGCAAGCGCTATTGGGCGGGCAGCCACCTCGGCTGGAAGCGCTTCGACTCCGCAGAACCCAACGCGGGGCACCGAGCGCTCGTCGAACTCGAACTCGCCGGCCACGTCGACGGTGTCATCACGCAGAACGTCGACGGCCTGCACCTGAGGGCGGGCTCGCAGCGCGTGGTGGACCTGCACGGCACGATGGACAACGTGCGCTGCCTGAACTGCGGTCAGTCGTATGCACGCACGAGCATCGCCGAGCGGATCGCGCAGGACAATCCGTGGCTCGACACACCAGAAGCCGTCGAACTCTCCCCCGATGGCGACGTGCAGGTGGCCGATGTTGACGCGTTCGCGATCCCGGCGTGCACGGTGTGCGGCGGCATCCTCAAGCCCGACGTGGTGTTCTTCGGGGAGTTCGTGCCCAGGGAGAAGTTTGCGGAGGCGACAGCGCTCATGCAGTCGGCGGACGCGCTGCTCATCGCCGGGTCATCCCTCGCCGTCAACTCGGGCATCAGGCTGCTCGAGCAGGCGCACCGCCGCAGGCTGCCGATAGTGATCGTCAATCGCGGCAGCACCAAGGGTGATAGCCGGGCAACGGTTAAGATTGACGCGGGAACCACCGAGACCCTCATGGCGCTCGTCGAGCGCCTCGGCGCCTAGGTTCCCCGAGAGGAACCCTGTGCTGCTCTACCTGGTGCGCCACGGCGAAACCGACTGGAACCTGCAGCACCGCATCCAGGGCAGCACCGACATCCCGCTCAACGGGACGGGGCGCGAGCAGGCACGTGCGACCGGCGTGCTGCTCGCCGGACGGGACTGGGACGCGATCGTCTCCAGCCCGCTCTCCCGAGCACTCGAGACCGCGACGATCATCGCCTCGGCGGCCGGCCTGGCGACGCCAACGACCATCGACTCGATAGTCGAGCGCAACTACGGCGACGCCGAAGGGCTCACGGATGCCGAGATCACCGAGCGCTTTCCCGGCGACACCCCCGTGCCCGGCCGCGAAACCCGCGAGCAGGTCATCGAGCGGGTACTGCCTGCGCTCATGGCGATCGCGGAGAGCCACCCGGACGAAGCTGTGCTCGTGGTGAGCCACGGCGGCGTCATCCGTTCGGTGCTCAACGCCGTCGACCCTGAGACGAAACACGGCATGATCACCAACGGCTCCGTGCACAGTTTCAGCTACGAAGACGGCTCGCTGCGCCTCATCGCGTTCGACGACCCGATCGAAGCCGAATCGCTCGACTGCGCGACCGAGGACCTCGACGAGCAGAACGCCATCGAACGGCGCGAAACCGCGGGGACCCAGGCCTGATGGCGGTATCGACATTCCTCGACAGGATGGCCGCGATCGGTGTCGACATCGAGGTGCGCCAGATGGATGACACGACCCACACCGCCGTCGAGGCCGCAACCGCCCTCGGCACGACCGTCGCAGCCATCGTCAAGAGCCTGCTGTTCGTGGCCGGAGGCGAGCCCCTGCTCGTGCTGGCATCCGGTCCGAACCGCGTCGACACCCGGCTCCTTGCGGCCATCGTCGGCGGCGAGGTTTCGATGGCGGACGCGAAGAGCGTGAAGGCCGTGACGGGCTACTCGATCGGTGGGGTGCCCCCGATCGGGCATCCCGAAGCCTTACGCACGATCATCGACGAGGACCTGCTCGTGTTGCCCGTCGTGTGGGCCGCGGCGGGAAGCGCGAGTGCGGTGTTCGGCATCGAGCCGCACCGCCTCGCCGAGCTCAGCGGGGCGACGGTCGCCCGCGTCTCCTGAGTTGCGGACTTCCGCCCCAACCCGTCACGCCACGACCGGCAAAAGTCCGCAACTCAGGGCCTGGCACGTCGCGCGAGGCGCCTGGCACGTCGTGCGGGGCGCGCGAGGCGAGACTTGCGCGCCGCATCCGCATCGGTCAGCACCTGCAGTAGTTGCTTCGCGGCATCCGGCCAGTTGTACCGTCGCGCCCACACCACGGATGCCGCGGACCGCCGCTTCCACTCCCCCGGGTCCTCCAACTCGCGCACCGCACTCACGAACGACTCGACGTTGGAGCCGTCGAAGTAACCGGCTGGCGCGCCGCCGATCTCGCGGAAGATCGGGATGTCGTTGAGCAGCACGGGCGTGCCAAGGGCCTGTGCCTCCACCACCGGCAGGCCGAAGCCCTCGTCGCGGGACGCGGAGACGAGCGCTGTCGCGGCCTTCAGCGCGGACTCGTAGTCGGCGTCTGATGCGCCGTCGAAGAACTCGACGCTGCCGTAGGGGGCTAACGCCGCCAGCCGTGCGCGCTCCTCGTCGGGGATGCGGCTCATGAGCTGCAGCCGATACCCGGGCAGCTTCTCCATCGACTTCACGAGCAGGTCCACGTTCTTGTACGGCATGAACGAGCCCATGTACACGAGCGTTTTGGATGAAGGCGCGCTGCGGTTTGGGGTGACCGCGGGCTGCTCCGTGCCCAGCAGCACGACGTTCATCGGATTCTTCGTGAGGTGGTGCTCCGCCATGAGATCGCGTGTGGTCTCGGAGTCGACGAGGTGGGCATCCGCCCTGTTGAGCAACGATCGCTGGAACGCCCAGGACAGGTGGTAGAGCCGCCAGAGCAGCCGCAGCGCGGGGTTCAGGTCCCGCGGCGGGGTGCGGTGCGTGTAGTAGATCAGGTCGTGCACTGTGGTCACGAGCGCATAATCCCGAAAGCCCGGCCCCATGGTCTGCATCGGGGAGAATACGACGTCCGGGTGGTATTTGTTGACGGTCAGCGCCACGAACGGCTCGGCCGCTGAGGTCGGGTCAGGGCCGAGCACCCACGGCAGGTCTGGCAGCATCGCCAGCTGCCGCTCGTCGGAGATGAGCATCGTAACGGGATGCAGCTTGCCGAGTTCCTCGACGAGGCGCGCGCCGAAACGGCTGATGCCGTCGTGCCGCCCCAGCCGCGTGTAGCGGCAGTCGAAGATGATCTTCACGCTTCGGCCGCCGCGGCGGGCACGACCTGCCCGGCACCCAGGAAGGCCACGACCTGCTCCGCGGCCTCGCGCGGCTTCTCGTAGTGCACGAGGTGGCCGACACCCTCGAGCACCACGAGCGTCGCGTCAGGAAACAGCTCCACGAGCTTCTGCTGCGCCGCGACGGAACTTATCGGGTCGCGATCGGCGGCGATGAGCAACGTCGGCACCGTGATCCTGGAGGCGAACATGCTGACATCGGAGCTGATGGATGCCTCGAACCCCTCCACCACCGTGTCGCGGTTCGCATACCGGCTGAAGTAGGCGTGGTGCTGGGCGTGGATCCAGCGCCTCAGCGCCGGGTCCTTCGTCTTGGCGAGGAACACGCTCATGCCGCGCACGATCGCCCAGCTGGAGAGCAGGCCGGCCCCGAGCCGCTGCGGCAGCGCCCGCGCGACGCGGTAGTAGAGCAGCGTCAGGCGGCTGCCGAACGCGTTCGGCCCTTCCAGCGCGGGTGCGGCGATCGGGTTCACGAGGATGAGCTTCGGCGTCGTGAGGCCGCCGGCGACGGCGGCCGCTGAGACTATCGAGCCGAACGAGTGCCCGAGGATCACCGCGGTGCCGGTGAGACCCAGGGCTTCGACGAAGGCGACGAGCCACGCCGAATAGCCGGCGATGTCGTGCGAAGCGGTGCCCAGCGGGCCCGATTCGCCGAACCCGGGCAGGTCGGGGCTGATGATGCGCAGGTCCCGCAGTTGCGCGATGACGGGCTCCAGGCCGTGGTGTTCGCCGCGGTAACCGTGCACCACGACGACTGTCGTCTCCGCGGCATCCTGGCCGTACACCCAGTACCTCGTGTCGCCGCCCATCACCCGCACGGAACTGTCGCGAGTGGGGATTGCGGCGAGCAGCTCTGCGTACGGGGAGTCGACTGTCACGCCCCAATTCTAGGCAGCGCGCTGTGCACAAGCGCTTGCAACGCGGTTCTAGACTCTTGACCGTGACCTTCACAGCTCCCATCACCCTGCCCGGCCTGGCACTCGACCCGCAGTGGTATCGGCGTGCCGTTTTCTACGAAGTGATGGTGCGGTCGTTCTACGACAGCAACGGCGACGGGTCTGGGGATATCGCCGGCCTGGTCTCCAAACTCGACTACCTGCAGTGGCTCGGCATCGACGCCCTCTGGCTGCCGCCGTTCTTCAGCTCCCCGCTGCGCGACGGCGGGTACGACGTCTCCGATTTCACGAGCGTGCTGCCCGAATTCGGAACCCTCGACGAGTTCAAGGACCTCGTCACGAAGGCCCACGAGCGCAACATGCGCATCATCATCGACTATCCGCTGAACCACACCTCAGACCAGCACGACTGGTTCCAGCAGTCGCGCAGCGACCCCGACGGGCCGTACGGGGATTTCTACGTGTGGAGTGACACGGACGAGAAGTACCCGAACGTGCGCATCATCTTCGTGGACACCGAGGACTCCAACTGGGCGTTCGACCCGGTGCGCAGGCAGTTCTACTTCCACAGGTTCTTCTCCCACCAGCCCGACCTCAACTTCGAGAATCCCGCAGTGCGCCAGGCCGTGCTCGACACCGTGCGGCACTGGATGGACCTCGGGGTCGACGGTGTGCGCCTCGACGCCATCCCGTACCTCTTCGAGTCCGAAGACGGCAACGGTGAAGGTGAACCGGCGACCCACGAGTTCATCAAAGAGATCAGGACGATGGTCGACAGGGATTACCCCGGCCGCATCCTGATCGCAGAAGCCAACCAGTGGCCGCAGGAGGTCGTGGCGTTCTTCGGTACCGATGAGGAGCCCGAATGCCACATGGCCTTCGACTTCCCGGTGATGCCGCGCATCTTCTACTCCCTGCGCTCCCAGCACGCGGGCGAGCTGGTCAGGGTGCTGGCCGAGACCACCCAGGTGCCGCAGGGCGCCGCGTGGGGGGTGTTCCTGCGCAACCACGACGAGCTCAGCCTCGAGATGGTGAGCGAGGAATACCGCCAGGCAATGTACGGCTGGTACGCCTACGACCCGAGGATGCGCTCGAACATCGGCATCCGCAGGCGTCTGGGCCCACTGCTCGACAACTCCCGCGCCGAGACGGAACTCGCGCACGCGCTGCTGTTCGCCCTGCAGGGCAGCCCGTTCCTGTACTACGGCGACGAGATCGGCATGGGCGACAACATCTGGCTGCCCGACCGCGACTCCTCGCGCACCCCGATGCAGTGGACGCCCGACCGCAACGCGGGCTTCTCGACAGCCGACCCTGGGAAGCTCTTCCTGCCCGTCGTGCAGTCTCTCGTCTACAACTACAACCTCGTCAACGTGGAATCCCAGCTCGCGCAGTCGCGGTCCCTGCTGCACTGGGTGCGTAACGTGATCCATGTTCGCAAGGGGCATCCCACATTCGGCCTCGGCGCACTTCGCGTCCTGAAGACGAGCCATGAGTCAGTGCTCGCGTTCGTGCGCGAATACGAGGGGGCGGAGACCCAGTTCGGTGACTCCGCCGAGAACGTGCTGTGCGTGTTCAGCTTCGCCCACAACCCGGTGTCGGTCGACATCGAGGTTGACGGCTACGCGGGCTCGACCACGTTCGACCTGTTCGGCGGGGGCGATTTCCCGGTCATCCCGGATGATGGCACCCTCACGCTCACCCTCGGCACCCAGAGTTTCTACTGGCTGCACCTCGGCGACCGGCGCTCCTGAGCGCGTCGCCGGGTGGCTGTCAGTGAAGCGACCTAACCTGAAGTCATGAACAACTGGGGCCAGCTGGCAGTCTTCGACCTGGAGACGACCGGCGTGGACGTGGAATCCGCCCGCATCGTCTCCGCATGTATCGCCGTGCTGGCTGCCGACGGTTCCGTGATCGAGCGTTGGGACTGGCTCGCCGACCCGGGCATCAACATCCCGGATGGCGCGGCGGCAGTCCACGGCATCACCACCGAACGTGCACGCGCGGAGGGCCGTGCCGCCGAGATCGTCATCGCCGAGATCGCCCAGGCGCTGCGCGTGCTGTTCGCGCTCGGAATGCCGCTCGTGGTCTACAACGCGCCATACGACCTCACCCTGCTCGACCGGGAGTGCCGCCGTCACCGGCTGCGCCCGCTCGAGGTGTTCTCGCCGGTGATCGATCCGCTCGTCATCGACAAGGCCGTCGACCGCTACCGCAAAGGCAAGCGCACACTCGAGGTCACAGCCGAGCTCTATGGGGTCGCTCTCGATGACGCCCACGATGCGGGGTCGGATGCGATAGCCGCCGGTCGCGTGGCGCAGGCGCTCGGCGCGGCATACCCCGATGAGCTCGATGTCACCCTTCCCGACCTGCACGGCAGGCAGGAGGTCTGGTACGCAGAACAGGCGGCCAGTTTCCAGGACTTTATCCGCACGGCGAAGGGCGACGAGAGCTACGTCGCCGATTCCGCCTGGCCGATGCGGCCCGTCGTCGACCCGTCGACATTCCTCGACACCCAGCCGATCCCGGCGCCAGCCCCGCGGCCGAGCCTTACAGTGCCGGTCATCGATCTCGACGCCTTCGAGCGCGGCGGAACGGCAGTGATACCGCCGGAGCTGGGCGGGTTGGAGCAGCCCCGGTCGACCGATGCTGACGCCGCCGCCGAGGCGGAGCAGGCGATCGCCCCGTTCGCTGTGGAGCAGGTCGTGGTGATCGAGCAGCGCGTCGTAGCCGAGAACGTCGTGGTTGCCGAGAACGCTGTGATTGCCGACGATGCGATCGTCGCCGAGAGCGTGACGACGGTCGCACCGCCATCGATTCCAGAACAGCCGCCGCTCATCGAGCCGGATTTCTTCGCGGCGCATGCGGCCACCCCGGAACACCCGCAGCACGCGAGCCGACCGGCGATCCTGCGCATCGCGGCCGGCATCATCACCGATCCCGCCGGCCGCACGCTGCTCGTGCGAAAACGGGGCACCACGGCGTTCATGCAGGCCGGCGGCAAGATCGAGCACGGTGAGAGCGCACTGGATGCCCTCGCCCGCGAACTGACCGAGGAGATCGGTCTCGAACTCGACCCGGACAACACCGAGTATCTCGGCAGTTTTCGCGCACTCGCCGCGAACGAGCCGGATACTGTCATCCGCGCCGAGGTCTTCGCCCTGCTTGTCGCGCACGAACTTGTACCGTCCGGTGAGATCGAGGAACTGCTCTGGATCGAATCCGGCGAACCGTCCGGCATCGAGCTGGCGCCACTGACGCGGGACACGATCCTGCCCCTCTGGGCGGAGCGGCGGTCAGCGCTCTTCTAACCAGCGCTTTTCTAGCCAGCGCAAACGAGAAACGGCGACCGGGCTGTAATTACAGCCAATCGCCGTTGCTTCGGAAGCTGCTGGCTACTTGGAGTCGTCCTTCTTGGTGCCGAAACCCGCGTAGCGCGAGTTGAACTTCTCGACGCGGCCGGCCGAGTCGAGGATGCGCTGCTTGCCCGTGTAGAACGGGTGCGACTCAGACGAGATCTCGACATCGATCACCGGGTAGGTGTTGCCGTCCTCCCACTCGATCGTCTTGTCGCTCGAGACTGTCGAGCGCGTGAGGAATGTCGCACCGGACGCCAGGTCGCGGAACACGATGGGCGCGTATGTGGGGTGAGTATCGGACTTCATGGCTGTTCCTTGTGATTGGGATGGAGAAAAGATTGTGTGGGCCGCGCAGAACTGCGACTTGACCGACTATCAAGCCTACCAGAGTGGGGCCCCAATGGCGCCCCGGTCAGGCTGCGCGTGCGGTGAACCGCCCGTTGTCTGCCGTCACGACGAGGGGCAGGCCGAATGCGGCACTCAGGTTGTCGGCGGTAATCACCTCGGCGAGCACGCCGGCGGCCTGGATTGCGCCATCCGCAAGGAGGAGCGCATGGGTGAAGCCTTCGGGTATCTCCTCCACGTGGTGGGTCACCATCACGATCGCAGGCGAGGTGGTAGCGCTCGCGAACCCGCCGAGCAGCTGCAGAAGCTCCTCGCGGGCGCCGAGGTCGAGGCTCGCCGCCGGTTCATCCAGCAGTAACAACTCCGGGTCGGTCATCACCGAGCGGGCGATCTGTACCCGCTTCTGTTCGCCGTCGCTGAGGTCGCCGAAGCGGCGATTCTCGAGGGCGTCGAGCTTCCACTCGACGAGCACACGCTGGGCGCGGCGAAGGTCGATCTCCTCGTAGCTTTCATTCCAGCGACCCGTCACCGAGTAGGCCGCAGTAAGCACGACGTCGATCACCCGCTCATCCCTGGGCACTCGACGTGCGAGTGCCGTGGACGCGAACCCGATGCGGGGACGCAACTCGAACACGTCGGCCTTGCCCATCGTGTCGTCGAGCACCTGCACCCGGCCGGACGTGGGATGGATCTGCGCGGCGGCGAGCTGGAGCAGCGTGGTCTTTCCCGCGCCGTTGGGACCGAGGATGACCCAGCGCTCCGAGTCATCCACCGTCCAGTTCACGGACTTGAGGATCGCGTTGGCGTCCCTGACTACGGACACATCGGTGAGCTGGAGAACACTGGCCATGATGCTTCCACCCTAAGCGCTGGAGGACGGTCTCACGGGCCGGGAACGAGGCTCGAATAGATCTCGATGGTGCGGTTGGCGATACTCGTCCAGCTGAAGTCGCGCTCCGCGCGCACGCGGCCGGCCTCGCCCATCCGCTTCGCCGCCGCGGGATCACTTACGACCTCGGTGAGGGTCCTGGCCAGGTCCGCGACGAACCTGTCGGGGTCAAGGGGTGTCCCTGTGCCGTCGTCGGCCTGCTCGATGGGGACGAGCCTGCCCGTGACGCCGTCATCGACCACTTCGGGGATGCCGCCGGTCGCCGTCCCCACGACCGGTGCCGAACAGGCCATGGCTTCGAGGTTCACGATGCCGAGCGGCTCGTAGATCGACGGGCAAACGAATGTCGTCGCCTGGGTAAGCACCGCGGCGAGTTCGCGCTGGCTGAGCAGCCTGTCGAGCCAGACGACGCCGGAACGCTGCGCCTGCAGGGCCTGCACGCCCGCCTGCACCTCTGCGAGGATCTCCGGGGTGTCTGGGGCCCCCGCGCACAGCACGACCTGCACCTCGGGCGGCAGCATGGCTGCTGCACGCAACAGGTAGGGCAGGCCCTTCTGCCGAGTGATCCTGCCGACGAACACGACAGAGGGGCGGTCGGGGTCGATGCCCAACTCACGCACCAGGTCGGGGTCATCCACGGGTTTCCAGCGCTCGAGGTCGATGCCGTTGTGAACGACAGCCACGCGCTGTGGGTCGAGCGCCGGATACGAGCGCAGGATGTCGCGGCGCATGCCGTCGCTGACCGCGATGATCGCGGCCGCTCCCTCGAACGCTGTCTTCTCGATCCAGCTGGACACCCGGTATCCCCCGCCGAGCTGCTCGGCTTTCCAGGGCCGCAGCGGTTCGAGGCTGTGCGCTGTCACGACGTGCGGGATGCCGTGCAACAGCGAGGCGAGGTGGCCGGCGGCATTCGCGTACCAGGTGTGCGAGTGCACGAGGTCGGCGCCGACGACGTCCTGCGCGATCTGCAGGTCGACGCCGAGCGTGGCAAGCGAAGGGTTGGCCTGGGTGAGCTCGGGCGGCACCAGGTAGTTGAAAACGTCGAGCTCATCGCGCGGCATCCCGAAGCAGCGGACGACGACGTCCACGTTGGGCCTGAGTGCCCTGACGAGCTCCGCGACGTGTACCCCGGCACCGCCGTAAACCTCTGGTGGATATTCGCGGCTGATCAGGTCTACTCGCATCCAACCGAGGTTACAGCCAGTCGCTATCTGCAGCCCCACGCCCTCGCCTACTGTTGCCCTATGGCGTCAAAGAAGATCTTCGGAATTGTTCTCGCCGGCGGAGAGGGCAAGCGCCTCATGCCGCTCACCGCCGACCGCGCCAAGCCTGCCGTGCCCTTCGGCGGAGGTTACCGTCTCATCGATTTCGCGCTCAGCAACCTCATCAATTCGGGCCTGCGCCAGATAGTCGTGCTCACCCAGTACAAGTCGCACAGCCTCGACCGACATGTGTCGCAGACGTGGCGCCTGTCTGGCATGCTCAACGCCTACGTGGCATCCGTTCCCGCCCAGCAGCGGCTCGGCAAGCGCTGGTTCAGCGGCTCGGCCGATGCCATCCTGCAGAGCCTCAACCTGCTTCGCGACGAGAAGCCGGACATCGTCATCGTCGTCGGCGCCGACCACGTCTACCGCATGGATTTCAGCCAGATGATCGACGCGCACATCGAGTCGGGGCTCGGGCTCACCGTCGCGGCGATCCGACAGCCCATCGCCCTCGCCGACCAGTTCGGCGTGATCGAGGTGGATGCCGCCAACCCGGGTCGCATCGCCGCATTCCACGAGAAGCCGCAGAAAGCTGTGGGGCTCGCCGACTCCCCCACCGAAGTGCTCGCCTCGATGGGAAACTACATTTTCGACGCCGAGGTGCTCATCGACGCGGTGCAGCGCGACGGTGAGCGCAGCGACTCCAACCACGACATGGGCGGCGACATCGTTCCGGATTTCGTCTCGAGGGGTCTCGCGGGCGTTTACGACCTCAACCTCAACGAGGTGCCCGGTTCAACCGAACGCGATCGCTTCTATTGGCGGGATGTCGGCACTATCGAGTCCTTCTTCGACGCGCACCAGGACCTCATCTCCGCCCTGCCGATATTCAACCTCTACAACCGCGAGTGGCCGATCTTCAGCCAGCAGCTCAACTCGCCGCCTGCGAAGTTCGTGCGCGACGCGAAAGGCAACAACGGCACGACTATCGACTCGATAGTCTCCCTCGGCTGCGTCGTCTCGGGGGCGCACATCGAGCGCAGCGTCATCGGCCCGTGGACGAACATCGACTCCGGCGCAATAGTCGCGGATGCGGTTGTCTTCGAGCGCGTGCGCATCGGCCCGAACGCCGTCGTGCGACGCGCTATTCTCGACAAGGATGTCGTGATCAGCGAAGGCGCGACAGTCGGTGTCGATCAGGATGCCGACCGCGCCCGCGGCTTCACTGTCACGGAGACCGGCATCACCGTCGTCGGCAAGGGCGTCGTCGTCTCGTAGTCCGCGACAGGGAAGGCTCACGCATATGGCGCGCTTCCTCGTGGTGCTCGACGTGGATTCCACGCTCATCGAGAACGAAGTGATCGAGCTGCTCGCCGCCGAGGCCGGGTCACTCGCGGAGGTCGAGTCGATCACCCGGGCGGCGATGAACGGCGAACTCGACTTCGAGGCATCCTTGCGCGCACGGGTGGCGACCCTCGTCGGCCTCCCCGAGGCGGTCTTCGGCAAGGTTCGGGCGCGTGTCACCGTGACGGCCGGTGTGCCCGCCATGATCGCCGGCGTGCGAGGAGCCGGGGGCCGGGTCGGCGTTGTTTCCGGCGGATTCCACGAGGTGATCGACCCCGTGGCGCAGGCGCTCGGGCTCGACTATTGGCGGGCGAACCGGCTGGAGGTGGCCGACGGTGTGCTCACCGGCGGGCTTGTCGGGCCGGTCATCGACGCGCAGGCGAAGGCGACGACACTGCGCGAATGGGCGGCGGACTTCGCAGTGCCGCTGTCCCGCACAGTCGCGGTCGGCGACGGCGCCAACGACCTGCCCATGATGGCGATCGCCGGACTCGCTGTCGGCTTCGACGCCAAAGCGCCGGTACGAGACCTCGCCGGCGTGCTGCTTGACGTGCGCGACCTCTCGCAGGTGCTGCCGCTGCTGGGCCTGAGGGGCTGAGCCAGCGGGGTTAGTGCCCCATGCCCAATCCCCCGTCGACGGGGATCACCGCACCCGAGATGTACCCGGCGTCATCGCTCGCGAGCCAGGCTATGACCTTCGCGACCTCTGCTGCGCTTCCGTACCGCCCGGCCGGGATCTGTTTCAGGTAGGCGGCCTGCTGCTCTTCGGGCAGCTCCGCGGTCATGTCCGTCTCGATGAAGCCTGGCGCCACGACGTTGGCGGTGATGCCGCGACCACCCAGTTCCCGGGTGACCGAACGGGCGAGGCCCACGAGGCCACTCTTCGACGCGGAATAGTTGACCTGCCCCGCGGAGCCGAGCAGGCCGACAACACTCGAGACGAGGATGATGCGCCCGAAACGGGCCTTCAGCATCCCCTTCGATGCGCGCTTGACGACGCGGAACGCACCCCCGAGGTTCGTGTCGACGACGTCGGTGAAGTCCTCGTCACTCATGCGCATGAGCAGCATGTCGCGCGTGATCCCCGCGTTCGCGACAACGATCTCGACGGGGCCGAGCTTCGCCTCGACCTCGGTGAACGCCGCATCGATGCTCGCGGCATCCGTGACGTCGGCGATGACGGTGAGGCTGCCTGCCGGGCCCTGGCCGGAGCGGGCGGTGACGGCGACGCGGTGGCCCAACGCGACGAATTCCTCGGCGATCGCCCTGCCGATGCCCCGATTGCCGCCGGTGATGAGTACAGTCCTGGGCTCGGTCATGCGCACCAGCCTATAGTCAGCCCGTGGCGACGTAGGCTGGTTTCAGCGGCCTCATCCCGGCGCCGCAGAATCGTGTGAGCCCATGAAGCAGCCGCAGTCGATCACCTCCCTTCCGGAGTCGCCAGACGTCGACCGCCGGCGCAGGATGACGCGCTACTTCATCGCCATGGTCACCCGGGTGCTGTGCATCGTGCTGTGCTTCTTCGTGCACGGCTGGTGGCTGCTGCTGCCCATCGTCGGCGCCCTGGTCCTGCCGTATATCGCCGTCGTGCTCGCGAACGTGGGTACTGGCGGCAACCCCGAGGTGCTGCGGCCTGGCGCCGTGGTTCCCGTGCCGCACAACGCCGACGGGGCCGGCGAGTGATCGGTGCTCAGGGCCCTTCATCCGAACGGTGCTCGAGGGCCGGCTGCACCGAGGCTGCCGCCTGGAACGTGAACTGGCGCAACCCCCGCATCCACGCCGCGGACCGGGTCAAGATCTGGCTCGCCTGCGACGACCACGTCGAGTACCTGCGTGACTATCTGGCCACGCGTGACTTCCCGGTGATCGTCACGCCGATCGCTGAGCATGTCGAGAGGGTCCCCGGATGAACGGCTGGCGGTTCGCGCTGTCCCGGCGCTGGCTCGGTTACCTCGGACTTGCAGTGGCCTTCGCGATCGCCTGCGCCGGCCTCGCCAACTGGCAGCTCGCCAGGCGCGACGAGGCGCTCGCAGAGATCGCCAGGGTGGACGCGAACTGGGAAAGCACCCCGCGGGCGCTCACCGATGTGCTGCCGACGCTCGGCAGTTTCGATGACGCCGATAAATGGATGCCCGTGACGATGTCTGGCCACTACCTGCCAGCCGACCAGCTGCTCGTGCGCGGCCGCCCGCTCGACGGCAATGCCGGTTTCGAGGTGCTTGCCCCGTTCCAGCTCGGGGACGGCACCGTCTTCGTCGTGGATCGCGGCTGGCTGCCTGTCGGCAGCAGCCAGGACGAGCCAGATACGATCCCGGCAGCACCGACGGGCGAGGTCACCGTCGTGGTCCGGCTCAAGGCGAGCGAACCGACGGTCGTCGGCAGGTCCGCTCCCGCCGGGCAGATCGCCACAATCCATCTCCCCGACATCGCCGAGCGGGTGGGCGACCCGACCTACACCGGCGCATACGGTGTGCTCGCCTCCGAGGATCCGGCGGTGGCGACGCGTCCGACAGCGGTCGCCAAACCGGTGCCAGACGAGGGCCCCCACCTGTCATACGCGTTCCAGTGGGTGGCGTTCGCGATCATGGGATTCTTCGGGCTCGGCTGGGCGATCCGACAGGAGTACCGCATCCGCAACTCGGACGACCCGGAGGAGCGCAAGCGCGCGGCGGCACGGCGGGTCAAGGCCGCGGCCAAACCGCGAAGCGATGCCGAGGTCGAAGACGAGATCCTCGACGCCCGCGCGCGGCTTTAGGCCAGGCTCACCAGTTCGGCGTAGTCCTTGTTCCAGTGGTCCTCGACCCCGTCCGGCAGGATGAGCACCCGCTCCGGGTTGAGTGCTTCGACGGCGCCCTCGTCGTGGCTCACGAGCACGACGGCGCCGGTGTAGCCGGCCAGGGCGCCGAGGATTTCGAGGCGGGATGCCGGGTCGAGGTTGTTTGTCGGTTCGTCCAGCAGCAGCACATTGGCCCCGCTCACGACGATCATGGCGAGGGCGAGGCGCGTCTTCTCGCCACCGGAAAGCACGCCGGCCGGCTTAACGGCGTCGTCCCCAGTGAACAGGAACGAGCCGAGCACCCGGCGCGCCTCGGTCTCGGTGATATCCGGCGAAGACGAGACCATGTTCTCGAGCACGCTTCGCTTGACGTCGATGGTCTCGTGTTCTTGCGCGTAGTAGCCGATGCGCAGGCCGTGGCCGGGCTCGATCCTGCCGGTGTCCGGTTTGTCGACGCCGGCGAGCATCCGCAGCAGTGTCGTCTTGCCGGCGCCGTTGAAGCCGAGCACGACGACCTTCGAGCCGCGGTCGATCGCGAGGTCGACAGCGGTGAAGATCTCGAGTGAGCCGTAGCTCTTGCTCAGGTTGCTTGCCATGAGCGGGGTGCGTCCGCACGGGGCGGGGTCGGGGAAACGAAGCTTCGCAACCCTGTCGACTGTGCGCACCTCGTCGAGGCCAGCGCGCAGCTTCTCCGCCCGAGCGACCATCTGGTGGGCGGCTGCGGCCTTGGATGCCTTGGCCCCGAACTTCGCGGCCTGGGTCTCGAGCACTGTCGCCTTCTTCTCGGCGTTCGCCCGCTCCTTCTTGCGGCGCTCCTCATCGGATTCGCGCTGCCTCAGGTAGTTCTTCCAGCCCATGTTGTACACGTCGATCACCTGGCGGTTGGCGTCGAGATAGAAGACCTTGTTGACTGTCTCCTCGACGATCTCCAGGTCGTGGCTGATCACGATCAGGCCGCCCTGGAAGCTCTTGAGAAAGTCGCGCAGCCAGACGACCGAGTCGGCGTCGAGATGGTTGGTGGGCTCGTCGAGCAGCATCGTGTCCGCGCCGGAGAAGAGGATGCGGGCGAGTTCGATGCGCCGCCGCTGGCCGCCGGAGAGTGTCGAGAGCTGCTGGTCGAGGATGCGGTCGGGCAGCGCCAGGTTCGATGCGATGGATGCCGCCTCCGCCTCCGCCGCGTAGCCGCCGAGGGCCGTGAAGCGTTCCTCGAGCCTGCCGTACTTGTTCATCGCGGCCTCGCTGGTCGCGGCATCCGGGCTTCCCATGTCGTGGGTGGCTTTCGCCATGTCGATGACGATCTGGCCCAGACCGCGCGCGTCGAGGATGCGGGTGCGCGCGAGATCCTCCGGATTGCCGGAGCGCGGGTCCTGCGGCAGGTAGCCGATCTCCCCGGTGCGGTCGATGCGGCCGCCGGCGGGCTGCAGCTCCCCCGCGAGCGTCTTGGTGAGCGTCGTCTTGCCTGCACCATTGCGCCCGACGAGGCCGATCTTGTCCCCGCGGTCGACCCTGAACGACACGTCCTCCATGAGGAGGCGTGCCCCAACGCGCAGCTCGAGATCATGCACAGCGAGCACAGCAAAGGTCCAGTTCTTTTGGAGGGGATGGGCGCGGCTCTACGGTGCGCCAGCCAGCTAGTCTACTTTGTGCAGCCGGTCGATCCGGCTACCGACAATCCCGACGACACAGGAGTCCCTTTGAGCAACATGACAATCGCGCTCGGCCGCCCCACCCTCGCCGATCGCATCTTCAGCCGTAGCCTCGCACTCGACATCGTGCTCGTCGCCGCCGGCGCAGCGCTCACTGCCATCGCCGCGCAAATTTCGGTGCCGCTCGTTCCTGTGCCGGTCACTGGCCAGACCCTCGCGGTGCTGCTCGTCGGCGTCACCCTCGGCGCCACCAGGGGGGCCATCTCCCTCACGCTCTATGCGCTGCTCGGCATCGTCGGCCTCCCGGTGTTCAGCGACCACTCGTCCGGCTGGGGAATCATCAGCGGCGCGACGGGGGGCTATATCGTCGGCTTCATCTTCGCCGCGGCACTCACCGGCTGGCTCGCCCAGCGCGAATGGGACCGCAAGCTGCTGCGCGCCTTCCTCGCCTTCCTCGCGGGGTCGGTCGTGCCCTTCGCTATCGGCCTGCCCTGGCTCGCCGCGTGGCTCGGCAACGCCGGCTACCCGAACGACGTGCAGTCGGTGCTTGTCGCCGGCTTCTACCCGTTCATAGTGGGCGGCCTCATCAAGGCGGCGCTCGGTACCGGCATCATCTCGCTGGCCTGGGTCGGCGTGCGCGCCTCGGACCGCCGCAAGGCGGCCAGGGCCGAAGCCGCGGAGTAACGCCTACTAGATCGAGAAGCCCTAGATCGAGAAGCCCAGGGCGCGCATCATGTCGCGGCCGTCCTCGGTGATCTTGTCGGGACCCCATGGCGGCATCCAGACCCAGGTGATGCGGAACGCGTCCACAATGCCGTCGAGAGCCTGTGCGGTCTGCTCCTCGATGACGTCGGTGAGCGGGCATCCCGCAGAGGTCAGCGTCATGCTGATGATGAGTGCGTTGTTGTCGGGGTCCCAGCTCAGGTCGTAGATGAGGCCGAGGTCGACGACGTTGACCCCGAGCTCGGGGTCGACTACGTCTTTCAGGGCCTCCTCGACCTGGTCGAAGAGTGCCGGTGCCAAGGCTGTTGCCATGGCTCTACGCTACGCTCGCCGGGTCGAGAAAGCGATCGTAGCCCTCGTTCTCGAGGCGCTCGGCCAGCTCGGGCCCACCCTCCTCAGCGACGCGGCCATCGACGAATACGTGCACGAAGTCCGGCTTGATGTAGCGCAGGATCCGCGTGTAGTGGGTGATGAGCAGCACGCCGAGGTCGTTGGCGGCGTGCGCGCGGTTGACGCCCTCCGACACAATCTTGAGGGCATCGACATCCAGGCCCGAATCGGTCTCGTCCAGGATTGCGAACTTCGGCTTGAGCAGCTCGAGCTGCAGGATCTCGTGGCGCTTCTTCTCGCCACCGGAGAATCCCTCGTTGACGTTGCGCTCGGAGAACGCCTTCTCCATGCGCAGGCCCTTCATGGCCTCGCTGACCTCTTTGAGCCACGGACGCAGCGGAGGCGCTTCACCATCCAGGACTGTCTTCGCCGTGCGCAGGAAATCGGCCATACGCACTCCCGGGATCTCAACCGGATACTGCATCGCGAGGAAGATGCCGGCCCTGGCCCGTGCGTCCACGGACATGGTGAGCACCTCTACGCCGTCGAGCGTGACAGAGCCGCTCTCGACGTGGTACTTGGGATGCCCGGCAATCGAATAGGCCAGCGTCGACTTGCCCGAGCCATTCGGCCCCATCACCGCGTGGATCTCGCCCTGCTTGATCGACAGGTTCACGCCCTTGAGGATGTGCTTGGTGCCCTGCTCCGTCTCCACGCTGACGTGGAGGTCTTTGACTTCTAGTACTGACATTTGCTGTATTTCCCTGTCTTGTCGCCCTAAACGGCGATGGTCTGGGTCGGGTCGATGTATACGACGCCATCGGCGTCCACTGTCACGACGAACACCGGTACGGGTTCGTAGGCGGGAAGACTCAGCGGCTTGCCGGTTTTGAGGGAGAACATCGAGCCGTGCGCCCAGCACTCGATCGCGTCATCCTCGACGAAGCCCTCGGCGAGCGAGATGTCGCCGTGGGTGCATAGGTCGCCGATGGCGTGCACGGTGCCGCTCTCATCCTTGACGACGGCGATCGGGGTCTCCCCCAGCACTACGCGATACGCCTGGTTGGTCTCCAGCTCATCCGTCGTGCAGATCCGCTCTGCGGTCATGGCGCTGTCCTCTCGAGTTCTTTCTCGATGGCCTTGTGCAGGCGCGTCTCGAGTTCGGTGTTGCCGATGCGCTGCACGATCTCCGAGAGGAAGCCGATGACCACGAGGCGGCGCGCCTCCTCTTCGCTGATGCCGCGCGCCTGCAGGTAGAACAGTTGCTCGTCGTCGAAGCGGCCAGTCGCGCTCGCGTGCCCTGCGCCGAGGATCTCGCCGGTCTCGATCTCCAGGTTGGGGATCGAATCCGCGCGGGCACCCTCGCTCAGCACGAGGTTGCGGTTCTGCTCGTAGCTGTCGGTGCCTGCGGCGTCCCTGCCGATGAGCACGTCGCCGACCCACACGGTGTGTGCGCCCTTGCCCTGCAGTGCGCCCTTGTAGTTGACGCGCCCCTTGGTGTTCCTGGCGACGTGGTGCAGGTAGACGCGCTGCTCGAAGTGCTGGCCGGCATCCGCGAAGTAGAGGCCGTAGAGGTCGCCGTCTGCGCCTTCGCCGTCAAGGTGCACCGAGGGGTTGATGCGCACGACTGTGCCGCTGAGGGAGACCACGACGTGCTTGAGCTTCGCGTTCTGTCCCACTGTCGCGAAGTGGCTCGCGAGATGCAGGGCGTCGTCCGCCCATTCCTGCACGGACACGACGGTGAGCGACGCGCCATCCTCGACGACGATCTCCACGTTCTCGGAGAGCGTCGCCTGCCCGCTCGATTGCAGGATGATCGTCGCGCTGCTGTTCGGTTTCGCCGTGATTATCGTGTGGGCAGCGCGCGGCTCTGCCCCGAGCCCCGACCTGCTCACGATGACGTCCACGTGCTCCTCGGCGGTCACCGTGATCGCGAGAGCCTTCTGGAACGCGCCCCAGGCGTTGGCGGATGCCCGTTCCTCCGGAACCCCGGCGCGGCCGACGCGAGCGTCACTGCGGTCCACCCACCCGATCGTCGCGCCTGCGGCATCCGCTGCGGTGTATTCATACGGAGCCCCGTCGAGCGTGCCGTCGATGAGGGTGCGCACGAGGGCGACGGGGGTGAGCTTCCACTCAAGCTCCAGGCCGGTGACCTCGGGAAAGTCGTCACGATTGACGGAGGTGAAACGGCCCGAACGAGTCTGGACCGGAACTACCCTGCCCTCGTTGGAGTCCCATCCGCCGTCGCTGTGTGCTTTCGCACCGTGCTGTTCGGGTGTGAGTAGCGACATGCCTAGCCGACGCTGCCTTCCATGCTCATCTCGATGAGCTTGTTGAGTTCCAGGGCGTACTCCATCGGCAGCTCGCGCGCGATCGGCTCGATGAAGCCGCGCACGATCATGGCCATGGCCTCATCCTCGGGCATTCCCCGCGACTGCAGGTAGAACAGTTGCTCAGCACTCACCCGCGACACCGTCGCCTCATGGCCGAGCTGCACGTCGTCGACCCTGATGTCGATGGCCGGGTAGGTGTCCGAACGCGAGATGCTGTCCACCAGCAGCGCATCACAGCGCACGGTGTTCGCCGAGTGGTGGGCGGTTTCGGCGACCCGCACCTCGCCGCGGTATCCCGCTCGTCCCCCGCCGCGCGCGATCGACTTCGAGACGATCGACGACGTCGTGTACGGCGCCATGTGGATCATCTTCGCGCCGGCGTCCTGGTGCTGGCCGGGGCCCGCGAACGCGACGGAAAGGGTCTCGCCCTTGGCGTGCTCCCCCACGAGGTAGATGGACGGGTACTTCATGGTGACCTTCGAGCCGATGTTGCCGTCGATCCACTCCATCGTCGCGCCCTCGTGGGCGATCGCGCGCTTGGTCACGAGGTTGTAGACGTTGTTCGACCAGTTCTGGATCGTCGTGTAGCGAACGCGCGCGTTCTTCTTCACGATGATCTCCACCACGGCCGAGTGCAGGGAGTCCGACTTGTAGATCGGCGCGGTGCATCCCTCGATGTAGTGCACGTACGAGCCCTCGTCGGCGATGATCAGCGTGCGCTCGAACTGGCCCATGTTCTCCGTGTTTATGCGGAAGTATGCCTGCAGCGGGATCTCGACGTGCACACCCTTCGGCACGTAGACGAACGAACCACCAGACCAGACAGCCGTGTTGAGTGCCGCGAACTTGTTGTCGCCGGCCGGGATAACCGTGCCGAAGTACTCGTCGAAGAACTCGGGGTGCTCACGCAGCGCCGTGTCCGTGTCCATGAAGATGACGCCCTGCGCCTCGAGCTCGGAGTTGATGGAATGGAACACGACCTCCGACTCGTACTGGGCGGCGACACCGGAGACCAGGCGTTTGCGCTCAGCCTCGGGGATGCCGAGCTTCTCGTAAGTGTTGCGGATGTCTTCGGGCAGGTCTTCCCAGCTCTGGGCCTGCTTCTCGGTTGAGCGCACGAAGTATTTGATGTTCTCGAAGTCGATGCCGGAGAGATCTGCTCCCCAGGTGGGCATGGGCTTGCGACGGAACAGGTCGAGGCCCTTGAGGCGCAACTTGAGCATCGACGCGGGTTCGTTTTTGAGTTTGGAGATGTCGGTGACAACCTCCTCGTTGATTCCGCGGCGCGCCGAAGCACCCGCTGCATCGGAGTCGGACCAGCCGAATTCGTACTGGCCGAGGCTGTTGAGCTCTGGCCGGTCGATGAGCACGTCAGACATGTGAACCTCTTTTCCTACCGTTGGCAACCGGGGTGGTTGCCACGGCATTCCCTCGCACAGTCGTTCGCCGGGTGTTTCGGTTGAGGTCGCCGCGCAGAGAAATTGTGCACCGTGGGGCTTGCTTAGACTGAAGCAGGACAAGGGAGCGAGGCTCCGGTGTCTACGCTGACTCCCCGGCATGGGCTGTGTTCCTGAACCAACCAATTCTATAGGCGAGTCGGCCCGAATAACAGGAGGACCTGCTGTGAGCCCCGCCACCAGTCTCCCGACCCGCCTGTGGCGGCTTCTGCCCGACAAGGTAGACCGGCGGGTGCGGGCGATCGCCTGGCTCTCCCTGGTCTTCCAGATAGTGCTCATCGGCACGGGAGGCGCGGTGCGTCTCACGGCCTCGGGCCTGGGCTGCCCGACCTGGCCGCAGTGCACGGCCGACTCCTTCGTGAACACGCCGGAAATGGGCGCTCACGGTGTCATCGAGTTCACAAACCGGATGCTCACCTTCGTGCTCTCCGTTGTGGTCGTCCTCGCCTTCCTGTTCGTCATCCGCTTCCGCAAGGCCCGCCCAGACCTGTTCGGGCTGACCCTGGCGCAGGGGCTGAGCATCCCGTTCCAGGCGATTCTCGGCGGGACTACTGTGCTCACCGGCCTCAACCCCTACGTGGTCGGCGCGCACTTCGCCGTGTCGATAGTGCTCGTGGCGATCACCGCGGTGCTCGTCTGGCGCGTCTACCGGGGGCGCACCGGGTCCTCGGATCCGGGTCCGGGCTGGAACGTGCCCCATTGGTACCGCGGGCTTGCGGTCGCAATGGCCGTATTTGCCGGGATCACCGTGGTCGTGGGCATCCTCACCACCGGATCGGGGCCGCACGCGGGCGACAACTCGAACCCGGACAAGCCGGCGCCGCGCAACGGTTTGGACCCGCAGTTGCTGCAGCACATCCACTCCTGGCCTGCCTACGCGACGCTGGCCCTGACCGTCGCCCTCCTCGTCGGGGCGATCGTGCTGAAGGCGCACCGGGTGCGCAGGTTCCTGCTCTGGCTGCTCGGCATCGAACTCGTGCAGGTCGTCGTCGGCATCTCACAGGCGCGACTGGGCCTGCCCGAGCTGCTCGTCGGCATCCACATGGTCCTCGCCGGATGCCTCGTGGCCGCCGTCACCGCGGTCGTGCTGGCGACGCGCGAGGCCCCCGCCCTCGAGTTGCGGACTTCCGCCCCTACACGTCACGCCTGAACCGGCACTTTTCCGCAACTGACACGTCCGTCGGTGCGCGGTCGGTCTCTTGGCCGACTATCGCCGGATGACTCGTCGATCCGCTCTCCCGCCTCAACTCCTGCCGGGCCCGTTCCTGGCGACGTCCGCCCTGGAACTCGGGGTCTCCCCCAAAAGGCTCCGCGCAAATGACATCTCCGGAGCGGTGTGGGGCACCCGCCTGCCCGCAGCGGAGGCCCACGACCTGCGCCGACGGTGCGCCGCATATGCGCTCAGGCTCCCCGAGCACGCCGCGTTCTCGCATGCGACAGCTGCACTCCTGCATGACCTGCCGCTGCCTCAGGTGCTGGAGCGAAGGTGGGCGTTGGATGTCTCGGTCCCAAGCCCTCAGCGCGCCACGGATCTGCGGGGCATCCGCGGCCATCAGCTGACGCGCCTGGAGGGCGTGAACGTTCCGGACGGGCTCAGGGTCACGAGCGTGGAGCACACCTGGTGCGACCTCGCCGGGATGCTTCGACTGAGGGAGCTCGTTGCCTTCGGCGATGCGATCATCGACCATCGGGGCCCGCGCTCGACCGCGGCGAGATTGGCGGATGCCGCGGCATCCTTTCCCGGACGCCGCGGTCGAGCGAACCTCTGGGCGGCCATCCCGCTCCTATCGGATCACGCGGAGTCGCCCGCGGAGTCGATGCTCCGGGTCGAGCTCATTCGCGCCGGACTGCCGGAGCTGCACGTCAACATCGATGTGTTTGACGACCGGGGTGAATTCGTCGCGAGGCCAGACCTGCGGTTCGTCTCATACCCCGTGCTCATCGAATACGAGGGCGACCATCACCGCACGGACCGCGCCCAATGGATGAAGGACATCGCTCGGGCGCGGAAGCTGGAGGCGCTCGGTTTTGCGGCCATCCGATCGGTGTCGCGGGATCTCGCCGACCCGACTGACCTGGTCACCCGGGTCGAGATGCACCTGGTGCGGCACGGCTGGCAACGCGGGGCTTGACTTGCGGACTTCTGCCCGTCCCGATGAAACGCATCGGGGCGGAAGTCCGCAAGTGACGGGTTAGAAGGGGAGCAGCGGGTCGACGCCGACCGCGATGAACACGAGCGTCAGGTACGTGATCGAGCTGTGGAACACGCGCATCGGCCGCACATCGCCGTGACGGATGGCTGTCGAATAGAGCACGTGCGACTCGAAGATGAACCAACCGCCGGCGAGTAGCGCCGTCGCGGCGTACAGGATGCCCATGTGGGCGACCGGAATGAGCAGCAACGAGCAGGCGACAGTGGCCCAGGCGTAGAGCACCACCTGCAGACCGACGACCGAGCGGCCGCGCACGACGGCGAGCATGGGCACGTTCACCGACTGGTAGTCGGTGCGGTACTTCATCGACAGCGGCCAGTAATGCGGCGGCGTCCAGAGGAACACGATGCCGAACAGGATGACCGGCGCCCAGTCGAGCGAACCGGTGACGGCCGCCCAGCCGATGAGCACGGGCATGCAGCCGGCGGCGCCGCCCCAGACGATGTTCTGCGGCGTGCGGCGCTTGAGCAGCAGCGTGTAGACGAACACGTAGAACAGGATCGCGCCAAGCGACAGCGCGGCGGCGAGCCAGTTCACGAGCAGTCCGAGCCACAGCACCGAGGCCGCGCCGGTGATCCAGGCGAACGCGAGCGCCTCGCCGTCGCGCAGCTCCCCGGTCACGAGCGGGCGCTTCTTCGTACGGTCCATCACGCGGTCGATGTCGCGGTCGATGTAGCAGTTGAACGCGTTCGCCGAACTGGCGCTGAGCGTTCCACCGACGAGGGTCGCGAGCACGAGCCAGAGGTTCGGGATGCCCCGTGCCGCAAGGAACATCACCGGGATCGTGGTCACCAGCAGCAGTTCGATCACGCGGGGTTTGGTCAGCGCGACATACGCCTTCGCTTTGCGGACGATGCCGAGGCGCTCGCGCTGTGGGCGCTGTTCTACTGCGGCATCCATGCCTGCGATTCTACGTTGGCCCCGGGGGCCGCTCGCGTACGCCCAGCGGAGTAACCGGGCAACACCCTGCGACGTTCTCTATACTTGAATGGCCTGCCCGCCGTGGCCAACTACCCAGACTTCGCTCAGCGTGAGTTCGGGCTGCCCACGGCAATAGCCAATGTCGTCCCGCAGCGGGTTCACCAATCGTGCCGTGGGTTTCATCGAGACCCACGTGCCGCTTTCAGAAGGGTCCAAATACCTCGTGGCAGCTTTCCAGTGGGATCCCATCGACAACAAGGCAGTAGACACCGCGCGAATCCTCGCCGCGGATGCCGTGGAGAAGGTCGGCAACGGGCATCCGGGAACGGCAATGAGCCTCGCCCCCGCCGCGTACCTGCTGTTCCAGAAGGTCATGCGCCGCGATCCGGCCGACAACGAGTGGATCGGGCGCGACCGCTTCATCCTCTCGGCCGGGCACAGCTCGCTCACCCAGTACATCCAGCTCTATTACGGCGGCTATGGCCTTGAGCTCGATGACCTGAAGGCGCTGCGCACCTGGGGCTCCAAGACGCCTGGGCACCCCGAGTACGGCCACACCGACGGCGTCGAGATCACGACGGGCCCGCTCGGCCAGGGCATCGCCTCTTCCGTGGGATTCGCCTACGCGTCCCGCTACGAGCGCGGTCTGTTTGATCCTGACACGGCTGCAGGGCAGAGCCCGTTCGACCACTTCGTCTACGTGATCGCCGGCGACGGCGACCTGCAGGAGGGCATCTCGAGCGAGGCGTCATCCCTGGCCGGGCACCAGCAGCTCGGCAACCTCATCGCGATCTACGACTCCAACCAGATCTCGATCGAGGATGACACGAACATCGCGTTCACCGAAGACGTCAAGGCACGCTACGAGGCGTACCACTGGCACGTGCAGGTAGTCGACTGGAAGAAGACCGGCGTCTACCAGGAGGACGTCGCTGAACTGAACGCGGCAATCGAGGCTGCGCAGGGCGTCATCGACAAGCCGAGCCTCATCATCCTGCGCACGATCATCGGCTGGCCCGCCCCGCACAAGCAGAACTCCGGCAAAATCCACGGCTCGGCGCTCGGCGCCGACGAGCTCGCCGCGACCAAGCGCACCCTCGGGTTCGACCCTGACAAGACGTTCGACGTCGACCCTGCCGTGCTCGAGCACACCCGCAAGGCACTCGATCGCGGCAAGGCTGCCCACGAGGAGTGGAACACCCGGTTCGAGGCCTGGGCGGCTGCCAACCCCGAGCGCAAGGTGCTGCTCGACCGCGTGCTGGCCGGCGACCTGCCCGCTGGGGTCGAGGACGCCCTCCCGGTTTTCCCCGCCGACAAGGAGCTCTCGACCCGAGCCGCCTCCGGCAAGGTGCTCGGTGCGATCGGCGCCGTGATGCCCGAGCTGTGGGGCGGGTCCGCCGACCTCGCGGAGTCGAACCTCACGACGATCGAGGGTGCTGCATCCTTCATCCCGTCGACCCATTCCACCCACGAGTGGACGGGTAACCCCTACGGCCGCGTGCTGCACTTCGGCATCCGGGAGCACGCGATGGCCGCGATTCTCAACGGCATCGTGCTGCATGGCAACACCCGCCCCTACGGCGGCACGTTCCTGATCTTCAGCGACTACATGCGGCCCGCCGTGCGCCTCGCGGCGCTCATGAAGGCGCCGTCGATATTCGTCTGGACGCACGACTCCGTCGCGTTGGGCGAAGACGGCCCTACCCACCAGCCGGTGGAGCAGCTCGCATCGTTGCGCGCGATCCCCGGCCTGGATGTCGTGCGCCCGGGTGACGCCAACGAGACGGCCTGGGCCTGGAAGACGATCCTCGAGCGGCGCAATGGCCCGGCGGGGATCGCGTTGACTCGCCAGAACATCCCGGTGTTCGAGCGCGGCGACGGCGCGGCATCCGGTGACACTTTCGCTTCGGCGAAGTTCGTCGCGAAGGGCGCATACGTGCTCGCCGAGGCGCCCGGCGGCACGCCGGACGTCATCCTCATCGCCACGGGCTCCGAACTGCAGATCGCCGTCGAAGCCCGCGAGGTGCTCAAGGCCGACGGGGTCAACGCCCGCGTCGTGTCCGTGCCCTGCGTCGAGTGGTTCGAGGAACAGGATGCCGCGTACCGCGAGTCCGTGCTTCCCGCCGCCGTGAAGGCGCGGGTGTCGATCGAGGCAGGTATCGACCTCACCTGGAGGAGCTGGCTCGGCGACGCCGGGCGCAGCGTCTCGATCGAGCACTTCGGGGCGTCCGCCGACTACAAGACGCTCTTCGAGAAGTTCGGCATCACCACAGAGGCCGCGGTGACCGCCGCGAAGGAATCGCTGGCAGCAACTGTGCCATCTACTGCTGGCACCAAGTAAGACGAGAAAGAAGGCCCACAATGACCACACCCACAGAAGCCCTGTCCCAGCTCGGAGTCAGCATCTGGCTCGACGACCTGTCCCGCGAACGCATCGCATCGGGCGGGCTCAAGCAGCTCATCGACGAGCGCAACGTCGTCGGCGTCACGACGAATCCGACGATCTTCGCAACCGCCCTCGCCAAGGGCGAGGCATACGACGCCCAGGTGGCCGAACTCGCCGCAGCAGGCAAGACGGTGACCGAGGCCGTATTCGAGATCACGACGCTGGATGTCGCGAACGCGAGCGACATCTTCCGCCCGGTGTACGACGCCACTGCCGGCCAGGATGGCAGGGTCTCGATCGAAGTGGAGCCCGGCCTCGCGCATGACGCTGCGGGAACGATCAAGCAGGCGCACGAACTGTGGGCAAAGGTCAACAAGCCCAACGTGATGATCAAGATCCCCGCGACGATCGCCGGCCTCGAGGCGATCGCGGCAGCGACCGGCGCCGGCATCAGTGTCAACGTGACCCTGATCTTCAGCCTTGAACGTCACCGCGCGGTCATCAACGCGTATCTCACAGGACTCGAGAAGGCGAAGGCCGCCGGCATCGACCTCTCGACCATCCACTCGGTGGCCTCATTCTTCGTCTCGCGCGTTGACACCGAGATCGACAAGCGCCTCGTGGCGATCGGCACGGATGACGCTCTTTCGCTCAAGAGCAAGGCAGGCATCGCCAACGCGCGCCTTGCCTACCAGGTGTACGAGCAGGCGTTCGACTCCGAGCGGGCAAAGCTGCTGCTCGCCGCGGGCGCGAACAAGCAGCGCCCGCTGTGGGCTTCCACGGGCGTCAAAGATCCCTCACTGCCCGACACGCTGTACGTGACAGAGCTCGCCGTCGGTGAGACGGTCAACACGATGCCGGAGAAGACGCTCGAGGCCACATTCGACCACGGCGTCATCACGGGTGACAATGTCACGGGCAATTACGACGCTGCCAACATCACTCTCGACGCCCTCGACAAGCTCGGCATCTCGTACGACGAGGTGACCGCCCTCCTCGAGAAGGAGGGTGTGGAGAAGTTCATCGTCTCGTGGAACGAGCTGCTCGACACAGTCGCGGCGGCACTCGAGGCAGCACTGCGTGGGTCAAACGCATGAGCGTGAAGATCGCGGTATCCGGTGCCGCGGGCGAAGCCGTAGAGCGCCTGGTGCCGCAACTGGTGAGCGACCTCGTGGCGAGCCGCCTCACGGGAGGCGACGCGAGCCTGTGGGGCCCTGCCGCCGAAGAGGAGTCAGAGAAACGCCTCGGCTGGGTCGAGGCCGTGGCCATCTCCCGCCCGATGGTCGACGACATCTATGAGCTGCGCGACAAGCTGCGCGATGCAGGGGTCAACCACATCGTGCTCGGCGGCATGGGCGGCTCGTCCCTCGCGCCGGAGGTCATCACCCGCACCTACGGCGTCGACCTGACCGTGCTCGACTCGACCGACCCGGGCCAGGTGCTCTCAGCGCTTGGTGACCGACTCGCGACATCCGCCATCGTCATCTCCTCGAAGTCGGGCTCGACAGTCGAGACCGACAGCCAGAAGCGCATCTACGAGCAGTATTTCAGCGCGGCCGGCATCGACCCGCTCGAACGCATCATCGTCGTGACCGATCCGGGTTCGCCCCTGGATGCCTCGGCGCGCGCCACCGGCTACCGCGTGTTCAACGCCGACCCGAACGTCGGCGGTCGGTACTCCGCCCTGACCGCATTCGGCCTCGTGCCATCCGGACTTGCCGGCGTCGACCTGAACGAGCTCCTCGACGAGGCCGAGGCCGTCATGGTCGAGCTCGCCGTGGATAACGAGGCGAACCCCGGTCTCGTCCTCGCGGCAGCGATCGCGGGAACCAGGCCACTCAAGGACAAGCTCGGAATCGTGCCGGACGGCACCCACATCCTGGGTTTCGGTGACTGGGCGGAGCAGCTCATCGCCGAGTCGACGGGCAAGCTCGGCAAGGGCATCCTGCCCGTCGTGCTCGACATCGACTCCCCCGAGCTCAGCGAGAACCTCATCGACCTGCAGGTCGTGCGCCTCGTGGGCGACTGGGATGACACCCGTGAGGTGGCCGACGGCGAAATCGAGATCGCCGGCAGCCTCGGCGGCCAGATCCTGGTCTGGGAGTACGCGACGGCGATTGCGGGCAGGCTGCTCGGCATCAACCCGTTCGACCAGCCCGATGTGGAGTCCGCGAAGATCGCCACCCGCGCGCTCATCGACCACCCGTCAAAGCCGGCCCCTGCCGCCTTCGTGGACGGCGATGTCGAGGTGCGCGGCACCCAGAACGTAGTCGCCGGCCAATCCACGTTGGCCGGCGCTATCGCCGCACTGCTCGCCGAGCTGCCCGAAGACGGATACGTGTCGATCCAGGCATACGTCGATCGGGTTGCCCACCCTGAGCTCGCGCGCCTGCGCGACGTCGTGGCGAAGCGCGCGAAACGGCCGGTGACCTTCGGCTGGGGTCCGCGGTTCCTGCACTCCACGGGACAGTTCCACAAGGGCGGACCGGCGGTCGGCGTGTTCCTGCAGATCACCACCATCGACGATGTCGACTTGGCCGTTCCCGATCGTCCGTTCACCTTCGGCCAACTGATCCGTGCCCAGGCCGATGGGGACGCGAGCGTGCTCGCCGACCACGGTCGCCCTGTGCTCAGCCTCACGCTGAAGAACGCGGCAGCATCGCTGCCCGTGATCAGCAGCGCACTCAACTAGCACAGCGTCCCCAGTACCAAGGAGCATCATGTCGCCCGTGGACATCACCGCCGACTTCAACCCGCTGCGGTTGGCATCCGATCGCCGACTCAACCGCATCGCGGGGCCGAGCGCACTCATCATCTTCGGCGTGACGGGCGACCTGTCGCGCAAGAAGCTCATGCCTGCTGTCTATGACCTCGCCAACCGCGGGCTGCTGCCGCCGGGGTTCGCCCTCGTCGGGTTCGCCCGCCGGGAGTGGGAAGACCAGGATTTCGAGAAGGTCGTGTACGACGCGGTGAAGCAATACGCCCGAACGCCGTTCGACGACGACGTGTGGAAGCAGCTAGCGCAGGGCATCCGCTTCGTGCAGGGCGAGTTCGACGACGATGCGGCGTTCGCACGCCTCAAGGCGACCCTGGAGGCGCTCGACAAGGATCGCGGGACCATGGGCAACCACGCGTTCTACCTGTCGATCCCACCGAAGTCGTTCCCTGAAGTCACCGAGCGACTGCGCGACTCCGGGCTCGCAGAGCAGAAGGACGGCCAGTGGCGCCGGGTTGTCATCGAGAAGCCGTTCGGCAGCGACCTGAAGACGGCCCGCGAGCTCAACGAGGTCGTGGAGTCGGTGTTCCCGCCGGACAGTGTGTTCCGCATCGACCACTACCTCGGAAAAGAGACTGTGCAGAACATTCTCGCGCTCCGCTTCGCCAATCAGCTCTACGAGCCCATCTGGAACGCCAACTACGTCGATCATGTGCAGATCACCATGGCTGAAGACGTGGGTGTCGGTGGCCGCGCCGGGTACTACGACGGCATCGGGGCTGCCCGCGATGTCATCCAGAACCATCTGCTGCAGTTGCTCGCCCTGACCGCCATGGAAGAGCCGGTTTCGTTCAACGCCTCAGACCTGCGCGCCGAGAAGGAGAAAGTGCTCTCCGCGGTGCGCGTGCCCAAAGACCTGGGCAAGCACACCGCGCGCGGGCAGTATTCGGGCGGCTGGTCTGGCGGCGAGGAGGTCGTCGGCTTCCTCGATGAAGACGGGATGAACCCCCAGTCCACGACGGAGACGTTCGCCGCCATCCGGCTCGATATCGGCACTCGTCGCTGGGCCGGCGTGCCCTTCTACCTGCGCACCGGCAAGCGTCTCGGTCGACGCGTCACAGAGATCGCCGTCGTGTTCAAGCGCGCGCCGCAGTACCTGTTCGCTGAGAGCCAGACCGGTGTGCTCGGGCAGAACGCGCTCGTGATCCGCGTGCAGCCCGACGAGGGCGTCACTATCCGCTTCGGCTCGAAGGTGCCGGGAGCCGGGATGCAGGTGCGCGACGTCACGATGGACTTCGGCTACGGCCACGCCTTCACCGAGGCGAGCCCTGAGGCCTACGAGCGGCTCATCCTCGATGTGTTGCTCGGCGACCCGCCGCTCTTCCCCCGCCACGAGGAGGTGGAGCTCAGCTGGAAGATCCTCGACCCGATCGAGGAGTACTGGGCTAGCCAGGGGCAGCCGGAGCAGTACCGCCCCGGCACCTGGGGACCGCCATCCGCCGACGACCTGATGGCCCGCGATGGCCGCACCTGGAGGCGACCATGATTGTCGATCTGCCCAATACGACAACGAGCAAGATCTCGAAGGCGCTCGTCAAGATCCGCGAGGAGGGCGGTGCTGTCGCCCTCGGCCGCGTGCTCACCCTGATCATCTCGACGCGGCTCGGCGAAGAAGAGGAGGCAATCGAGGCGGCCAACGATGCCTCGCGTGAGCACCCGATGCGCGTGCTCGTGGTGTCGACGGGCGCCGCCGGCGGCCGTACGGCCACCGATGCGCGCGTGGATGCCCAGATTCGGGTGGGAGGCGACGCCGGCGCGAGCGAGGTCGTCGTCGTGCGCGCATACGGCGCGGCCGCAGCCGACGAGGAGAGCCTCATCATGGGCCTGCTGCTGCCCGACGCGCCCGTCGTCGCCTGGTGGCCGGGAACCGCACCCGACGTCGTCTCGCAGTCGCCGATCGGCCGCATCGCCCAGCGCCGGATCACGGATGCCGCAGCCGCCAGCAACCCGCTGGACGCCCTCGCCCGCATCGCCAGCGGCTACGTTCCCGGTGACACGGACTTCGCGTGGACCCGCCTGACCCTGTGGCGCGCACAACTCGCAGCCGTGCTCGACCAGCCGCCGTACCAGCCCGTGACCGCGATCGAGGTGCACGGCGCGGCAGACTCCCCGTCCACGGTGCTGCTCGCGGCCTGGCTGCAATTGCAGCTCAAGGTCGACCCGTCACTGAGCGTGTCGAGCAAGGCGCATGGATCGAGCGGCATCCAGGGAGTCAAGCTCGTTCGCAAGGCGGGGCCGATCGAACTCGACCGCACGATGGTCAACGTCGCGACCCTCGTGCAGCCGAACCAGCCGACCCACGATATCTCGCTCCCCCGGCGCAGCCTCAGGGACTGTCTCGCCGAGGAATTGCGCAGGCTCGACCCCGACGACCTGTTCGGCGAGGTCATCACCCGCGGCGTGCGAAAGCTCGGCGAGACGACGGGCGCTATCCCCCTGGTGACACCGTGAGCAACGAGCGCAGGGTGATCATGCACGCGGACAAGGCCGTGCTGTCTGCGGCGGTCGCCGCCCGCTTCATCAAGAAGGTCGTCGACATTGTCGCCGAATTCGACGAGGCATCAGTCGTGCTCACCGGCGGCACGATGGGCTCGGCAGTGCTCGAGGCGATCAACGCCTCGCCCGCGCGCGACTCCATCGACTGGTCGCGGGTGAACGTGTGGTGGGGTGACGAGCGCTGGCTGCCCGCCGGCGATCCCGAGCGCAACGAAACACAGGCACGCGAGGCCCTGCTCGACCACGTGGCCCTCGATCCGGCGCGCGTGCACCCCTTCGCGGCATCCGATACCGGAATCGACCTGGATGCCGCGGCCGAAGCCTATGCCGCCGAAATCGTCGCCAATTCCCCCGCCAACGCCAACCTGCCGCACTTCGACATCACGTTTCTGGGCATGGGGCCGGATGGGCACATCGCCTCGCTCTTCCCCGAGCGCAACGGCATCCGGGAGACCGAGAAGACTGTCATCGCGGTGCGCAACTCCCCCAAGCCCCCGCCGGAGCGCCTGAGCCTCACGCTGCCGGTGATCAACTCCTCAGCGCGGGTTTGGCTCGTCGTGGCTGGTGCGGACAAGGCCGCGGCGCTCGGGCTCACCCTCGCGGGCGCGAGCATGAACGAAGTGCCGGCAGCGGGCGTCGAAGGGCGCAGGAAGACCCTGTTCTTCGTCGACGCCGACGCCGCTGCGGAGGTTCCGGAGAACCTCATCGATCCCGGCCAGTTCTGGACCGGAGCCGACGAAAGCTAGCCTGCGACGGCTGGCAGTGACAGGCTAGGCGACTGTCCCGCGCCTGGAGCGCAGCTGCACGAGCGCCTCCTCGAGAAGCGTCGCCGCCTCTTCTTCCGTCCTGCGCTCTTTCACGTAGGCGAGGTGCGTCTTGTACGGCTCGAGCTTGGTGACCGACGGCGGATTGTCTTTGTCGCGGCCGGCGGGAAGTCCCGTCGAAGGGGAATCGATTGTTTCCGGGATTTCGTCTTCGGGGAGGTTTGCCGCGAAATTGCGGACAGTCTCGTTGCCCATCTCGTCCCAGTACGACACCTGGATGCGGTCCGCGTGGAATCCACGGTCCTGCTCGCCCATCGGGCCGGCGCCTACACGCGAGCCGCGGATTGCGCTTCCACCGGATGCCATGGTGCCCCTTTGCCCTGCTCGATAGTTAGTGGTTGACGGTAGCGGGTTTGCTTGGTCTTACGGTGCGAATTTGGTGATGAGTCCCAGCACGACTATCGAGCTGATCCATACGACGGCGAGGATCACCGTGATGCGGTTGAGGTTGCGCTCGGCGACACCGGACGCGCCCAGGTTGGAGGTTACACCGCCGCCGAACATGTCGGAGAGACCGCCGCCGCGGCCGCGGTGCAGCAGGATGAGCAGGGTCAGCAGAAGACTCGTGATGCCGAGAATTACTTGCAGGATGACCTGAAGAATTTGCACGTATAGAACCTTTCGAAAGCCTCAGCAAGTATAACCGGCCCTGCGGCCCCCGGAACTACGTGCCGACGTGCTTCTGGAAGCGGGCGATGCTGGCGAATTCGGTCACGTCGAGGCTCGCGCCACCCACGAGGGCACCGTCGACGTTGGGCTCGCGCATGAACGACGCGATGTTGCCGCTCTTGACCGATCCGCCGTACAGGATGCGCGTGGCATCCGCCACGTCCGCGCCGAGCAGCTCGGCGAGGGTCTCGCGAAGTTTCGCCGCCACCTGTTCGGCCTGCTCGGCGGTCGCGGCCTGGCCGGAGCCGATAGCCCACACCGGCTCGTAGGCGACCACGATGTCAGGCGTGCCCTTCTTGTCGACAAGCCCGGCGCCGGCGAGGGCCGCACGTAGTTGCGCGACGGGCACAGCGCTCGGCCCGTGCTTCTCGAGGTCGTCCGCGGTCTCGCCGACGCACAGGATCGGCACGAGACCGTGCTTGATTGCCGCCGCGACCTTGCGGCCGAGCTGCTCGTCGGTCTCGCCGTGGTACTGGCGGCGCTCGGAGTGGCCGACGATCGCGTAGCGAACCCCGAACTCCTTGAGCATCGCGGCCGATACCTCCCCGGTATAAGCGCCCTGCTCGTGCGGCGACACATCCTGCGCGCCCAGCTCCAGGGCCGAGCCGGCGCACAGCGCCTGCACCTGCGCCAGGTAAGGGGCCGGCACGCAGACTGCGACGGTGCAGGCGGCGTCCTTCATCCCCGCGACCAGCGCGCGCACCAGCGCGTCGTTGGCGGCGAGGCTGCCGTTCATCTTCCAGTTGCCGGCGATCAGCTTCTTCTTGGTCATCTCGTTCACCACGTCAGCACGATCTTGCCGATGTGCTGGTTGGATTCCATCAGCTCATGGG
>JAODLY010000003.1 GCA_025464445.1 Rhodoglobus sp.
TGAACACGGTCTGCTGCGGGATCGCGAGCTGCACGGATGCGGCCGTAACGCCGCTGATCGAGGAGATGGTCTTCGCCAGCTCACCCTCGATCGCGCGCTTGTACGTGACGTTCTGCTGGAACTCGGATGCCGTGACGCCCATCGCGTCGAGCAGCGCGTACCCGCCGTTGTCGAGGCTCGGGAGGCCGGCGGCCGCCGCCTTGAGGCGCGCGGCGTTGACCTCGGAGTCGGGGACGAGGATCGTCTGGCCGCCGTCCGTGAGCTGGTAGGCGACACCGTCGGCGTCGAGCTGGTCGACTATCGCGCTCGCGTCGGAGCCGTTGAGGCCCGAGAACAGCGGGGAGTACGTCGAGCGGGTGAACCACGCGCCGAGCGCGATGGCACCGACCACGAGCACCGCGACGCCGATGATCGCGATGGTGCGCTGGCCGACCGTGAACTCGCGCAGTGCGTGCGTGAGCCGGCCGAACGCGGCGGTGACTTCCTTGGGCATCAGGCCTGCATTCTCATGATCTCGTTGAACGCCTCAACGCCCTTGTTCCGAACCGCGGCCACGACCTCCATGGTCACCTGCGCGCGGGTGGCGGCGATTGTTGCCTGGTGGATGTCGTTGAGGTCGCCCGTGACCGCCTTGACCGCGAGGTCGTTCGACGTCGACTGCAGCTGCTGCAGGTTGTCGACGGCGCCCGCGAGGGTAGCTCCGAAGTCGGCGGCACCCGTGCTGCCCGATGTCGTCATCGTCGTGTCGATGTAGTGCGTGGGGGTGACGGAGGCTACCGCCGCTACGGGGAGGACCATCAGTTCCTGCCGATCTGGATAGCTGCTTCGTAAGTGGACTTCGCGCGGTCGACGACTGCGGCGTTCGCTTCGTAGCCGCGCTGGGCCATGATGAGGCTGCTCATCTGCTGGCCGAGGTCGATGTCGGGGTAGCGCACGTAGCCCTGCGCGTCGGCGAGCGGGTGCTCGGGCTCGTAGACCATGCGCCCCTCGGCGCTCCCGTATGCGCCGCCCTTGACGTAGACGCCAGTCGTGCCCTCGCCCGCTTCCGCGATGACGTAGTGGGCCCGGAATGCCTCATCCGAGCTCGCGCGCACGGTGTTGACGTTGGCGATGTTGTCGGAGATGGCGTCGAGCCATTTGCGATGCACGGTCAGTGCGGTGCCAGCAATCGCAATCGCGTCGTTGGTCATCAGTTACCGCCAAGCGCGGCGCGCACGCTCGTGAATTGCGCGTTTGCCGCACCCGCCGCGAACTGGAAGCGCAGCACGGTGTCGATGTTCGACAGCGTCTCCGTGTCGAGGTTGACGTTGTTGCCGTTGAGCTGGGTCGGGTCGAGAGATCGTGCGGTCGTCGGGGCGACGACCCCGCTGCCGTTCCTCACCGATGCGGCGAGGGCGTCTTCGAATGAGACCCGCTGCGCCTTGTAGTCGGAGGTGTTGACGTTGGCGATGTTGTTCGCGATCGCCCGCTGCCGGGCTGCCAGCCCGTCGAGCGCACTCCCGAGGGCATTCATCGTGACCGAATCGAACACGGGATCCCGTTCCATACCTCAAAGAAAGTACGGCCGATCCGTGGCCAGTCCTATTTGAGCTATCCGTGCTCTGTCTTAGCTATCGGCCCGTAGGGAACCCCGGTTAGCAAAAAAGGAAAAGTCACTTAGGGTTCTGGTTCACCCTTCGACATCAAGGTAGACGGCCTCGCCGGTGCTGGATGCCGCGGCACGCACGGCCGACAGGTGCTCTCCCGTCACGCGCCTGGCCTCCTCGAGCCGGGTCACGGCATCCCGCTGCCTCGCGATCAAGTCCCGCACGTGGATCGCGTACTCATCGGGAAGCGGGCCGGCGACCGCGGGCGGAGACCACCGCGCGGAGAGCATCGGCTCATCCATGGGCACGTGGGGGGCCGACTGCAGCCGGGCGAGGTCGGTTTCGAGATCCTCGATGATCACCCGCCACGATTCGTGCAGTGCCTCGTGGTCACCCAATGCCGAGCATCCCGTCCTGGCGAGGTGCCGCGAGAGTCTGGGACCGCTGGGCGACGAGCTCGGCCGCCTCGTGCCAGGTCTGCCGCAGGGGCTCCATGATGCCGATGACCTCACGGGTTCGTTCGATCGATCTCTCGATGTTAGCGCTGATGAGTTTTGTGGAGCTGAACAGGTACACGGCGAGCAGGTCCTGGCCGCCGTCCCAGCGTTCGACGTCGAGAGAACCCGCCAGTTCGGCGACGATGTCCTGCGCGTGCAGCAGGTATGGCGCCGCACGCGCGAAGTCCTGCTCGAGTTGGGCGGCCTCTGCCCGCTGCAGGTCGAGCATGAGGCGATCGAAGAGCATGGTGAGCAGCCGCGAGGGCGATGCCGAGAGGATTGCGTCCTGGTTGTACTGTGCCCGCGCGAGCCGCGGGTCCTGTTGCGTGATCGTCATCATTTACCCGTGCTCGTGCTCAGGGCCGACAGTTGCGATGTCAGCCAGCTTGATTGTGCCTGCATGTTGCTCAGCGTTACTTCGAGGGCCGAATACGTGGTCTCGAGACCGGCCCGCTGGGAGGCGAGGCGGATGTCCCAGCTGCTGATCTGGTCGCTCAGCGAACTCAGGCTCGTCTGCTGCCCGGTGATGGCTGTGGTGAGGGTGCCGTTGTACTTGTCGGATGCGGCAGATGCTGCGGTCGAAACCCTGGTGGCGATCGCCTGGAGCATCGACTGCGTGCCCGCGGGGTCGGCTGCGAGCGCCGCGGAGAACTTGGCATCGTCGTACTGGATCGTGCCGTCGCGGGTGACGGTGAGGCCGATCTCCGAGGGGGAGCGCCCGTTGACCGGAGCGGATGCCGCTGCCTGGATCTGCGCCCGCGCATCCCGCACTGTCCCGTTGCCGGTGAACACGCCGGCACTTGTCGTGGCACCTCCCGTGGAGGAGGTGCCTGTCGTCACGGATGACTGCGCGTCGATGGTCGAGAACACCGACGTCAGACCGGCCACGAGGTTGGCTGCAACCGCGGAGATTGCCGCGGTGTCCCTCGCGATCGTGATCGTGACCGGCGACGCCTCGACCTTCGAGACGGTGATATTCACCCCGGGCAGGATGTCGGTGAACGAATTCGTCGACGACGTGATCACCTGCTCGGCGGCCGTGCCCGCCCACAGGGTCACGGATGCGTTGCTCGCCGCCGTGATGGTTGCAGCGCCCGTAGCGGACATGAGGTTCGTGGCGGTGCCCGCGGTAACGTCCGCCGACGTGCCACGGTAGATGCTGAACGCGCCGGCAGCACCCGTGGCCGCCGAACTGAGCTGAAGGCGATAGAGCTGGTTGCCGCTGCCATCAGTGCCGGCGGCGACGCGCACGGCCTTGACGCCGGCGCCCGACGCATTGATCGAGGCGGCGATGTCGCTGATCGACGTGGACGCCGCGGTGAGCTCGGTTTTCGCGCCGGCCGCGTTGACGATCGTGAAGGTCGCAGGGCTGTCCGGCCACGCGGTCATCGCCGCGGAGACGCTCACCTGGGCTTTCGCGACCGAGGTCACCGAGAGATCGAGCTGACCGGCCGTAGCACCCGTGGCGGCCGACACCGCGACGCTCGGAGCGCTCGCTGTGGCGGCGAACAGGTCAACGGCGGCGGGAAGGGAGGTCCTCTTCGCGATCGTGGCGAGGGAGGCGACTGTGCTGTTGAGCCCCTGGAGGGCCGTGACGAGGGTCTGGGTCGTGCCGACCTTTGTCTTGAGCAGGGCCTGTGGCTGGGACTCGATGGTCATCAGCTGGTTGATCAGGGATGTCGTGTCCAGGCCGCTGACGAGGCCATCGATAGCGAGTGACATCTGTTCCCCTTCAGTTCGGGTGGACGGGTGTGCGGCACAGGGTGCCATCGCCCGGCGGTGGCGACAGTCGACGGTTCAGATCTTCACGTCGACACCACCGGGCGATGAGCATCATGCGGTATTAGCGCAGCAGCTGCAGCACACCAGCGGTGGTCTGGTTCGCCTGTGCGAGCATCGCGGTGCCGGCCTGCGACAGGATGTTCGCGCGCGTGAACTTGACCATTTCCTCAGCCATGTCCGTGTCGCGGATTCGTGATCCGGCGGCCGACAGGTTCTCCTTCGAGACGCTGAGGTTGCGGATGACGCTCTCGAAGCGGTTCTGCGCAGCACCGAGCTGTGCACGAGCCGTCGAGACACCCGTGATCTGGGCGTCGACTGCCGTGATCGCAGCGGCAGCGCCGGAAGCGGTCGAGAAGTCGAGCGCACCAGCGGCGCCCGCAGCAGACACGGCAAACCCGGTACCAGCCGAGGCGTGGGTGCCGGCGGTGTTGCCACCGACGACGGTTCCGCCGTTGAGCGCGGTCACGACCAGCTTGTTGGCCGAGTTGACAGAAGCCGTCAGTCCCGCCTTGAATCCGGTGTCCGAGTTGAGGGCGTCGGCGACGTCCTGAACCGTGTTGTAGGTGCCAGCGGAGCCGAGCGTGACCGAGACCGTGCTGGTCGTGGTGCCGCTCGTGATCGAGAACTTCGTCGCACCCGTGACCAGGGTCGGGGTGGCGACAGCCACGACGGCACCGGCGGAACCGGTGGTCAGCGCGGCGGCGAGGCCCTTGATGTTCGCACCCGTCAGGTCGACGGAGATCTGGCTGCTTGCCGCGGCGTCAGCGCCCACCTGGAAGCTCAGCGACGACTTGGAGCCGTCGAGGAGCTTGGTGCCGTTGAAGTTCGTGGCGTCCGAGAGACGCGTCAGCTCGGTGGTGAGCGCCGTGACCTCAGTGGTGATCGCCTGGCGTGACGTCGTGTTGTTCGAGTCGTTGCCGGCCTGAACCGCGAGGTCGCGGATGCGCTGCAGGATCGAGTGGACCTCGGAGAGCGAGCCTTCAGCTGTCTGGATGACGCTGATGCCGTCCTGTGCGTTGCGGGAGGCGACCGTGAGGCCACCGACCTGCGACTTGAGGCCCTCAGAGATCGCGAGGCCTGCCGCGTCATCCGCTGCGCGGTTGATGCGAAGGCCGCTGGAGAGCTTCTCCAGCGACTTGGACAGGTCGTTCTGCGTGTTGGTGAGGTTGCGGTACGAGTTATTCGCCGCAATGTTGGTGTTGATTGACATACCCATGGTGATTTCCTCCGTGATGTGGGTTTGAGAACCGGCCCATCCATGGTCCGGCACTGTCTACATTCGGCAGGGTGATTTGAGTGGTTAGCACTCGGCCCGAATGGGGGGTCTAGGAGACTGCGGACTCCTGCCAACCCGAATCGGCGAGGTCGGCGACCATTCCGGCTTTCGCGTACTCCGCGACGCGGGCGAGGTATGCGGCACGGCGCACAGGAGCGATCCGGGACTCGGCCGAGGCCGGCCGCTCGTCTTCCTCCGCGTAGTGGGTGGAGAGCCCGTCGCGGATGAGCCGCACGGCCTCCGCGCGCTTCTGCGAGACGGCGGAGTGGGTGAACCCGAGTTCCTCGGCTATGTCTTTCACGCTGCGCTCTTCGAAGTAGACCTGCTCGATGATGTAGCGCATGTCCTCGGGGAGGGCGGCGACACTCGAGCGCACGAAAACGGTTCGCTCTGCCGTCATGACCGTCTCTTCCGGGGTGGCGTTGTCGGCGATCAGCAGGTCGGCGTTGGTCTCGTCGAGGGCCGCGACGGTGCGGGATGCGTCGGCGAGGGCATCCGTGGCCGACTGGCGATCGACGCCGAGGGTCGAGGCGATCTCCTCGATGCTCGGTGCCCGGCCCAGGGATGCCGTGAGGGTCTCCTGCACGGCGAGTGTCTCGCGAATGCGTCGCCGGGCGGTTCGCGTCGCCCAGTCGTCGGTGCGCATGGTGTCGGCGAACGAGCCGATGATCCTGCGCCTGGCATACGCGCCGAACGGCACGCCAAGGCTGGGATCGAACGACTCGGCTGCCGTGACGAGTGCGAGTGCTCCCGCTGACGCCATGTCGTCTCGCGAGAGGTGTGTCGCGCGCGCGCAGAGGTCGCGCACCAGGTAACCCACAAGCGGCAGGTTCTCCACAACGAGTTCGTTGCGTTGGTCACGATTCACTTCAGTGTCTCCCCAGAGGTCACCGATTCGGGCAAAGCACGGCCGAGACGACCGTAGGCAAAATTCTTCGGGTGACGCTGGCAAGGTGGTGGGTGCGGGTAAGCCCTTGCCGGAGACAAGCTCAGCTTGGTGGTCTTGTACCCCGGCGCGCACCCCCCATAAAGGGTCCGCGTGTCGACCGGGGGAACGCTCCCATAGTCGTGATAAGCGGATTGATCGCTAACGCGCGAGCCCCGCGTGCCGACAGTGGCATATATGCCCAATCCAACCCTCTATGCGAGGATCGACCAGGAGAAGGTCTTTCGCAGCGAAGAGCCGGAAGGAGACCACGCCGCAATGGGAGTCCACGAACTGTCCGCGCTGTTGTGGCGCGAGCGTGAACTCCTCGAACTCCTGATGTTCAAACTGGAGGAGGAGCAGCTGCTGCTCACGGCCGGGCGCACCCGGTGGCTCCCTTTCGCCACGCGTGAGGTCGAGCAGGTGCTCGAGCGACTGAGAAAGTCGGCTCTCGAACGAGCAGTCGAAGTCTCCGCCGTCGCGACGCAGTGGGGCACGAGCGAGGATGCCACGCTCAAGGAGATCATCAGCCGCGCGCCATCCGCAGCGTGGAAGGAGACGTTCACTTCCCACCTGCAGGCGCTCAACGAACTCGCCAGCGGGATCGCGGCGTTGCGCGACAGCAACCTTCAGTACCTGCGTGCTGCGTCCAGGTCTACCCAGGAAACGCTCGCGCACATCGTCACGGACAGCGGAACCTACGATGCCAGCGGCGCGGCGGACATCCCCAGCACCCGTCCGCGGTTTTTAGACGACAAGCTATAGGCCATGAGTACTTTCGGAGGCCTCAGCACCGCGTACACCGGGCTCACGGCAGCCAGGGCCGGCATCGACGTTGTCGGGCAGAACATCGCCAACGTCAACACCGAGGGATACACGCGCCAACGTGTGTCTACGTCGGCGAACCCCGCGCTCGCGGGAATCGGGCCGCTCGACACCCTGTTCCGCGGCGGCACAGGCGTCACTGTCGACGGGATCACGCGCCTCGGCAATGCCCTGTTGGACACGCGGGTGCGCGCGACAGCTTCATCGAGCGGGTACGCCGATGTCGCGTCGTCGACAATGGATTCCATCGAGGCGACGATGCACGAGCCGGGCGACACGGGGCTCGCATCGACCCTCCACGACTTTTGGGCGGCCTGGCAGAACGTCGCGAACAACGCAGCCCAGCCGGCAGCGGCAAACGTGCTTCTCGAGTCGGCGGCAACCCTCGCCTCGCGCATCGGCCAGGCCTACTCCGAAACGGCTGAACAGTGGAGCACGGTGCGCAGCCAGGCCGACGGGATAGTGACCCAGGTCAACGCACTCGCAACGCAGGTCGCGGCGCTCAACGACCAGGTAAGGCAGGTAACCGCTACCGGCGGTTCGGCCAACGAACTCATCGACCAGCGCGCGGTGCTCACGACAAAACTCGCCTCGCTCGCGGGAGCAACTGTCATCGACCGTGCCGATGGCTCGGCGGACGTCCTGGTGGGCGGTAACCCGCTCGTGACCGGCGGGACTGCACGTTCGCTCGTGATCACCGGCGCGAGTCGGCTCGGTGACGCGAATGCCGACCCGGTGACCATCGAGTGGAGCCACCGGCCGGGCGAATCCGCTGACGTGTCGGGCGGCCAGCTGGCCGCCACCGTCGCGGCGCTCTCACCGGGCACCGCCACCTCGGGGGGAAGCATCGTGTCCGCAGCCGAGGCATACAACGCCCTCGCCACCCAACTCGCGACGACAGTCAACACGGTGCACGCCACGGGGGCGACGCCGTCAGGTGTGACCGGTCTCGCCTTCTTCTCGTTCGACGCGAGCAAGCCCGCGGCACTCGGCCTCACGGTGGTGCCGGCCGACGCATCGACGATCGCGGCGGGAATCCCCGGCGCCGGCGGTGCCAGCGGCGGCATCGCGGATGCGATCGCGGCGCTTGGCGGGTCGGCGACGGGGCCGGATGCCGCGTGGTCCGCGTTCGTCGTGCGGGTTGGGATCGACACCCGGCGCGCCGCCGACCAGGCAGATGCGGCAACGACAGCCGCGGCATCCGCGACCTCACGACAGCTCTCTGAGACCTCCGTCGACATGGACGAGGAGACCACGCAGCTGCTCACCTACCAGCAGGCCTACCAGGCGGCCGCGCGGGTAATGACAGCGATCGACCAGATGCTCGACACCCTCATCAACCGCACCGGCATGGTAGGGAGATAGCCATGGTCTCGAGAATCACCGGGCAGATGCTGCTGAACACCGCGCAGCACAACCTGCAATCGTCGATGGGTGCGCTCGCCAGGCTGCAATCGCAGGCCGGCACGCAGAAGCTGATAAGCCGGCCGTCGGACGACCCGGCAGGCACGGCAGAGGCCATGCAGATCCGGGCGGACCAGCGCGCGCTCGTGCAGTACGGCACGAACATCAACGACGGGCTGAGCTGGCTTTCTACTGCAGACTCGGCGCTGTCCAACGCGACGGACGTATTGCAGAACGTGCGCGACCTCGTCGTGCAGGGATCCAACAGCTCACTGTCGGCTTCGGCACGCGAGGCGATAGCAACCCAGCTCGACAACCTCAAACCCGCGCTGCTCTCGGCAGCCAACGCCCAGTACCAGGGCAGGCCGGTCTTCGCGGGCAACACGGACGCCGGGGTCGCGTTCAATCCCGACCTGAGCTTCAACGGCGCGCCGGGCAGCACCGTCCAGCGACGGGTGAGCCCCTCGGCGACCGTGCGAGTGGACGTCGACGGTGCCTCCGCGTTCGGGGTCGGCGCGACATCCGCGTTCGCACTCATCGATACGATCTCCGCAGGGCTGCGAGCCGGTACAGACGTGAGCCCGAATCTCACCGCCATCGACAGCCGACTCCAGTCCATACTGGGAGAGCAGGCCAAGGTCGGCACCCGCTACGCCCAACTCGAGACCGGCAAGGAGCTGAACATGGAGCAGTCCGGTTCGCTGGAAAGCCAGCGGGCCAACGTGGAAGACGTCGACCTCGGCAAGGTGATCCTGCAACTGAAGTCACAGGAGATCGCCTACCAGACAGCCCTCTCGGTCACCTCGCGAGCGTTGCAGCCCACGCTCATGAGCTTTCTTTCATGAGCGGTCTCGTGACTTTCGTCGCGCCGCCACCCGGACTCTCCCCGCTTGTCGAGTTCGATCTCGAGCCGGTAGCCGACGCCGACGGGCTGTACACCCTCCGCGCCCTCGCCGCACCGGACGTGCGCCTGTTCGTGATCGACGCGCCCGTCTACCTTCCCGACTACAACCCGCAAGTCACCATGCAACAGCTCGAGGCCATCGGCGCGACCGAGACCTCCCAGGTGCGCGTGCTCGTCGTCACGACGATCGCTGACGGCGCACCCACAGCCAACCTCATGGCGCCCATTCTCATGCATGCCACGAGCGGGGACGCCGCCCAGGTCATCCTTGACGGCGACCAGTGGCCGCTGCGGATGCCGCTGGGAGCCTAGAGACGGGCCAGGTCGAAGTCCAGCTCCTGGTAGGCCTGCATGCGGTACACCACGCACTGTTCGAGCACGTCGCGGATGTCAGAGGCCCGTGCCGCCACGCCCGCCATCACGATCTCGCGGGCTCGTACCGATGCCGCGGCACTGTCGTCGCCGTCCTCGTGGAATGACAGGGCAACGTGGCGCACAATTCCCTCGATCGCCGCGGCGAGACCGTCCATGAGTTCATGCGGCCATGCCTGCACGTCGACGATCGGCGCGAGGTCTGTGTGGCAGTCCTCGCATGGCTCGGTGGCCTCTGGTGATTGCGGCATCCACTGTGCGACGTCGCTGTACCAGGAGTACAGGGTGGTGCTCAAAAGATCATCTATTGCAGGCTTGTTCATGGGTCGCTCCGCTCGGGTGATACGAATGCTCCCAGTCGCGCAAGTCGGCCGCCAGCCGCCGATTCTCGTGGCACCCGTTCGGGGGGCATCCGCGGGGCGACGACGAAGGCCCGCCACCGCAGTGACGGGCCTTCGCGTGAACTCACATCCAAACGGTTAGTTGTACGTCCCCGGGGTGTAGTCGTCCGAGCTGAAGCTGTCGAAATCGACGAAGCTCAGGTCGCTCTCGCTGAACACCGACTCATCAGTGAAGATGCGGTTCGGGTAGCGCTCGGCCTTCGCCTCGTCGGTCGCCTCGACAGACACATCGCGGTAGCGCGGCAAACCCGTGCCCGCCGGGATGAGCTTTCCGATGATGACGTTCTCCTTGAGGCCCATGAGCGGGTCGGACTTGCCCTCCATGGCGGCCTGCGTGAGAACACGCGTGGTCTCCTGGAACGAGGCAGCCGACAGCCACGACTCGGTCGCGAGGGAGGCCTTGGTGATACCCATGACCTCCTGGCGGGCCGAAGCCGTCTGCTTGCCCTCGGTGAGCGCCGAGCGGTTCAGCTCGTTGTACTTGAGCCGGTCGACGAGCTCGCCGGGCAGCAGCCCGGTGTCGCCGTGGTCGACGACGGTCACCTTGCGCAGCATCTGGCGCACGATGACCTCGATGTGCTTGTCGTGGATTGGCACGCCCTGCGAGCGGTACACGCCCTGCACGCCATCGACAAGGTGCAGCTGCACCGCGCGGACACCCTTAACCCGAAGAACTTCCTTCGGGTCGAGGTTTCCGACGTGCAACTGCTGGCCGAGTTCGACGTGCTGGCCGTCCTCGATGAGAAGGGTCGCGCGGCGAAGCACCGGGTAGGCGATCGGCTCGTCACCGTTGTCGGGGGTCAGGATCAGGCGGCGTGCCCGATCCGTGTCCTCGATGGTGATACGGCCTGCGGCCTCAGCGATCGGCGACGCGCCCTTGGGGGTGCGAGCCTCGAAGAGCTCGGTCACGCGGGGCAGGCCCTGCGTGATGTCGTCTGCGGATGCCACACCACCGGTGTGGAAGGTACGCATGGTCAGCTGCGTGCCGGGCTCGCCGATCGACTGGGCCGCGATGATACCGACGGCCTCCCCGATGTCGACGAGCAGGCCCGTCGCGAGCGAACGGCCGTAGCAGACAGCGCACACGCCGACCGCAGACTCACAGGTCAGCACCGAGCGCACCTTTACCTGCTCGACGCCGGCGGCGATGAGGGTGTCGATGAGCACGTCACCGATGTCATCGCCGGCCGAGCCGACTACCTTGCCCTTGGCATCCAGTGCGTCCTCAGCGAGGCTGCGCGCGTACACCGAGTTCTCCACGTTGACGTCGCGCACGAGCACGCCGTCTGCGCCCTTCGCGGCGATCGTCAGGTCGAGGCCCTTCGTGGTGCCGCAGTCGTCCTCGCGGATGATGACATCCTGCGAGACGTCAACGAGACGACGGGTGAGGTACCCGGAGTCAGCGGTACGCAGGGCCGTGTCAGCGAGGCCCTTGCGAGCGCCGTGGGTGGAGATGAAGTACTCGGCAACGGTCAGGCCCTCCTTGTAGGAGTGCACGATCGGGCGCGGGATGATCTCACCCTTGGGGTTCGACACGAGTCCGCGCATACCGGCGATCTGGCGCACCTGCATCCAGTTACCACGCGCTCCGGACGACACCATGCGGTTGATGTTGTTGTCGGAGGCGAAGTTGTCCTGCATGGCGGTGGCGACCTCGGCCGTGGCCTTGTTCCAGATCTCGATGAGCTCCTGGCGACGCTCGGCGTCGGTCGTGAGTCCCTTGTCGAACTGGTCCTGCACCTTCGCTGCCTGCTTCTCGTAGCCGGCGATGATCTCCGGCTTGTTCGGCGGGGTCACGATGTCGGAGAGGGCGACAGTCACACCGGAGCGGGTTGCCCAGTGGAAACCGGCATCCTTGATCCTGTCCAGCGCAGCGGCGACTTCCACCTTCGGGTAGCGCTCGGCGAGGTCGTTGACGATCGCCGAGATCTGGCTCTTGTCGGCAACAGCCTCGATGTACGGGTAGTCGGCGGGCAGCGCCTCGTTGAACAGCGCGCGACCAAGGGTCGTCGACTGCAGCACGGTCTTGCCCTGCACGAAGCCCTCTGGAGCCTCGCCCTCGGCGAAGTGGATGTCCTCCAGGCGGATGCGCACCTTCGCGTTCAGGTCCAGCGTGTGCTGGTCGAACGCGAGGATGGCCTCAGCCACCGAGGAGAACGCGCGGCCTTCGCCTACTCCACCGTCCTTGAGCGTCGTCAGGTGGTGCAGCCCGATGATCATGTCCTGTGTTGGCAGGGTGACCGGGCGTCCATCGGACGGCTTGAGGATGTTGTTCGACGCGAGCATGAGCACGCGGGCCTCGGCCTGCGCCTCGACGGACAGCGGCAGGTGCACTGCCATCTGGTCGCCGTCGAAGTCGGCGTTGAATGCGGCACACACGAGTGGGTGCAGCTGGATCGCCTTGCCCTCCACGAGCTGTGGCTCGAAGGCCTGGATGCCCAGGCGGTGAAGGGTAGGTGCGCGGTTGAGCAGCACCGGGCGCTCGCGGATGATCTCCTCGAGCACGTCCCACACCTGCGGACGGCTGCGCTCGACCATGCGTTTGGCGCTCTTGATGTTCTGCGCGTGGCTCAGGTCGATGAGGCGCTTGATCACGAACGGCTTGAACAGTTCGAGTGCCATCTGCTTGGGCAGGCCGCACTGGTGGAGCTTGAGCTGCGGGCCGACGATGATCACGGAACGGCCGGAGTAGTCGACGCGCTTTCCGAGCAGGTTCTGGCGGAACCGGCCCTGCTTGCCCTTGAGCATGTCGCTCAGGGACTT
>JAODLY010000028.1 GCA_025464445.1 Rhodoglobus sp.
TCGAGGGTCTCGAGAACGTGGTCTTCGTGACCGAGGACCGCCCGGAGGACGGCTCCCTCGACCTGCTCGGGCTCTACGACGGCGTGGACATCACGCGCCGCGGCAACTACGGCTTCGGGGAGCTTCCTGACCGCATCATCCTGTTCCGCGAACCGCTGCTCTCGGTCTCTGCCGACCTTGCCGAGCTCAGGGACCAGGTGCATGTGACCCTTGTCCACGAGATCGCGCACTACTACGGCATCGACGACGAGCAGCTGCACGAGCTCGGCTGGGGCTGAATCGGGCCCGGCTCAGATCGGCGCCACGGCCCGATGCCACTCGGTTACCGCCTGATAGGCAATTCCGATTTCGAGGATGCCGCTCTCATCGAATGGCGCTCCCATGAGTTGCAGCCCGACGGGCATCCCCTCCGACATTCCGCAGGGCACGGACAGCGCAGGCATGGCGAGAGCGCTGGCGAGGCCGGTGAAAACGGCGCGCTCGCGATGCATAGCCGTCCTGGCCAATGCGGCGTCGCGAGGATCCGCTCCCACCGGCGCGGCAATCGTCGCGCAGGTCGGCGTCACGACGGCGTCCAGGTCGGCGAAGAGCCCGACAAAGCGTTTCCTAAGGTAGCTCCTATAGCGCTGGGCGAGGAGGTAATCTCCTGCGGGGATCTGCTGGCCCGCGTGGAGGAATCCGCGCACGTCGGCCCCGTACTCGTCTCGATGCTCCGCAAGCAATCGACGATGCACTGAGCTGGCTTCCGCTGTCTGGACGATCAGCCAGGCGCCGTAGTAGTCGGCGACATGGGGCATGTCGACGTCCACGATGAGAGCCCCAGCGTCCTCGAAGTCCTGAAGCGCGCGCTCAATAGCCCGGCGGACGCCATCGTCGATCTGATTCAACGCAAAGTCACGGATGACTCCGATGCGCTTGCCCTTGAGCCCGGCGTCGGGCGAGACTGGCGCGACCGGCCGGGTGCTCGTCGCTGGATCAGCGGTGTCGTGCCCAGCGATGATGCCGTGGATCAGGGCGGCCTCCGCAGCAGTTCGAGCTATCGGTCCAACGGTGTCCATGCTCCAGGCAACGGGAAAGATCCCGGCATTGCTGGCTCTTCCCACTGTCGGGCGGAGCCCGGTCAGGCCGGTTACAGCTGCCGGGTTGCGGATCGAGCCGCCCGTATCTGTCCCCAGCGCCCCGAGGCACAGGCCCGCCGCTACCGCCGCCGCGGAACCGCCGCTCGAGCCGTGGGCATTGCGGCTGAGGTCCCACGGATTGCGGGTTGCGCCGAAGTGCTCATTCTCCGTCGTGCCACCCCACGCGAACTCATGCAAGTTCGTCTTTCCCACGATGACCGCCCCGGCCGCCTTGAGACGCTGGACCACTGTGGCGTCGGACCCGGCAGCCTTTGCACCGAGGAACGCGGACCCCACAGTCGTGGGAATTCCCGCGACGTCAATGTTGTCTTTCACCCCGATGGGGATGCCGTGCAGCGGGCCGAGCTCTTCGCCGCGAGCGAGCGCGTCGTCGGCGGCGCGCGCCGCATCCAGCGCTTCTTCCCTGGCGACGGTGATGAACGCGTTGATGCCGGGGCCCACGCGGTCAATGCGCTCGAGATATGCCTTCGTCAGCTCGACTGCAGAGGTCTCCCCCTCGCGAAGAAGCCGTGTGGCCTCATCGATGCTCGAGGGCAGGCCCTGGAGGCTCATGCGCTTCTCATCTCGGTTCGTTGTCCGCAATGCCGGTTATCGAAGCGAGTGCAACTCCAACCGGCGTCACGGCAGCGAGGTGCCGTGCGTGTGCGGACAGATCTGCGCACAGCGCTGCGACGAACTCCACATCGTCCTCTCGCACCGCGGCGCGCTCGGACTGTGGATACGGCGGTGGGTCGGTCATTCAGTGTCCGGAAGCGGTGCGTTGCGGTTTGCGGTCGCGCGCACTGGTGGGCACGCCGGGTCGCTCCAGCTCGTGGGCGAGCTCCTCGAGTTCGGCGCCGCCAGCCATGAGCCTGGTCATCTCCGCGATCGTGATCTCATCCTTCCTGAAGTTGCCCAGGCTCGTTCCCCGCTTCAGGAGAAGGAACCGGTCACCGACGAGATACGCGTGTTGCGGGTTGTGGGTGATGAAGACCACCCCGAGCCCGCGATCACGCGCCTGTGCGATGTACTTCAGCACGACGCCAGCCTGCTTCACGCCGAGTGCAGACGTCGGTTCGTCGAGGATGACGACCTTCGCCCCGAAGTACACCGCGCGCGCGATCGCGACCGACTGGCGCTCACCTCCGGAAAGCGTGCCGATCGGTTGATCGACATCCCTCAGGTCTATGCCCATCTTCGCGAGCTCTGACTTGCTCGTGGCGCGCATGGTCTTCACGTCGAGTCGGCGGAGCGGGCCACGGCCCTTGGTGATCTCCGAACCGAGGAAGAAGTTGCGCCAGACGGACATGAGCGGCACCACGGCGAGGTCCTGGTACACCGTCGCGATGCCGTCGTTCAGCGCCTCACGGGGATTGGAGAATGAGCGCTCGACCCCGTAAGTCAGGAGCGACCCTTCGGTGTGCTGGTGCGCGCCGGCCAGGATCTTGATGAATGTCGATTTGCCTGCACCATTGTCCCCAAGCACGCACAACACTTCGCCGACGCCAACCGACGTGCTGACGTTACTCAGGGCGATTATCGAGCTGTAGGTCTTGCCGATATCCCGTACTTCGAGGATCGGCGGTGCGGATGCGGATTTCTGGGTCATTCTCGTGCTCCTGCGCGTTTGCCTATGTAGAGATTCACCAGCACGGCAAGCAGCAGCAGGCCTCCGAGGAACGCTTTCAGCCAGTTGTTGTCCCACTGGGCGAAGACGATGCCCTGCAGCGCCATCCCATAGATGAGCGCCCCGATTGCGGCACCGACCGCTGAGCCATAGCCGCCGGTCAGCAGGCAACCGCCGACCACCGCACAGATGATGTAGATGAACTCCTGTCCGACACCGGTCGTCGCCTGCACCGTCGAGACATCGAAGAGCTGCAGCATACCCACGAGCCAGCCCGCGCCGGATGTTGTCATGAAGAGGCCGATCTTGACCTTCCTGACCGGGACACCAGCTTCGCGCGAGCTCGTCGCCTGCCCTCCGACAGCGAAAATCCAGTTGCCGCGTTTCGTTCGCAACAGGATCCACGTAGCGACAGCCGTCGCAACGATCCACCAGACGATCGATATCTTCACGGTCATCCCGAAGAAAGGAAATGACGACCCAAATATGAGCTTGGCCACGTCGAAGCCCGGAACCGCCGCCAGCCCCTCGACCTGCACCGTGCCGGTGATGATCTTGGTGACCGCCAGGTTGATGCCCTGGAGGATGAAGAAGGTTGCCAGGGTCACGATGAAGCTCGGTAAACCCGTCTTCATCACGACATAACCGTTGCCGGCGCCCACGGCTAGCGCGATGGCGAGAGCGAGCACCATCGCGAGCCAGATATTGACGCCCCATTGCGTGGTTGTGACGCCCACGATGAGACCGGTCGTGCCCGTCATGACCCCGGCGGAGAGATCGAACTCCCCGCCAATCATCAACATCGCTACCGCGACCGCCATGATTCCGTACAACGAGGACGAGTACAGCCACGTCGAGATGCCTGGCGGGGTCAGAAACGCGCGCGTCCCGACCGAGAAGAACACCAGAATTGCCACTGCGGCCACTGCTGCGCCGACCTCTGGTCGGCGCAGCAGCGTGATGGCGAGACTCGTCTTCTTGAGCCGCTCATCGGTCACTGCAGTAGCAGTGTTAAGGGTCACCGAGTGCCATTCTTCGCGAATGTCGCGATTTGGGCGGCATTGTCGGCTGTGACGAATCCGGGCCCGGTGTAAACCGGCTGTCCACCGCCGACAACGTCACCGTTACGCACCTGGTCCGTTAGGAAGGTGACGGGCAGGTAACCCTGCAGGTAGGGCTGCTGGTCGACCGCGAAGAGCATGTCGCCCTTCTCGATCATGGTGAGAACGTCAGTCGACAGCTCGAACCCCGCGAGCTTCGCCGAGCTGCTCGCCTCCTTGATCGCCTGGCTTGCCGCGGGCGAAATGGGCGAGTTCAGCGTGACCACGCCGTCGATTGACGGGTCGGCCAGCAGCGCGCTCTTGATGACGTTCTGGGCATCCGCGACGTTTGCGCCGTCGACCTGGATGTTCGTGGTGACTCCACCCAGCTCCTGCGCGACGCCCTTGCAACGATCCTGAAGGCCGGTGTTGCCGACTTCCTGGATGACGCAGAGCACGTTCTTGAGCCCGGCGGTCTTGAGCCTCTTGCCGACCTCCTGGCCCGCGACGAGTTCGCTCTGGCCGACGTAGGTCTCGGCGCCGACTTCCTGCCAGCGCGAGTCGCCCTTGTTCGTGACGATGACAGGGATTCCCGCGGCGACGGCTCTCTTGATCGCGTCCTGGACTCCGTCCGGGTTAGCCATCGACACCACGAGGCCGTCGGGCTTCGTGGCGATGGCCGCGTCAATGAGCTGGCTCTGCTTCGACGCGTCCCCGTCGCTCTGGTAAGTGACGGTGACGCCGAGATCCTTGCCTGCCTGCATGGCACCGCTCTTGACCACATCCCAGAACGTGTCGCCGGGGCTACCGTGCGTAACGATCTGGATATTGATGTCGGGCTTGGCACCCGCGGCGGACGGATCACTGGTGCCGACCGCAGCGGAGCAGCCCGCGAGGGCGAGCGGGACAGCGAGGACGATGGGTAGCCAGCGCATGCGTTTCATAACGATATCTCCTTCGAATTCCATTAAAGGTTGCTTGTGTTAAGGGGGTGTTTCTGAGCGGGAACATCTGGAATGCGTCCAACGAACAAAAATGCGGCTCGTACTGCTGAACCCATCACTCATATACTATGAGTGGGGAGACTATACCATTCACTGACAGACCATAAGCGTTAGGACAAAAAGATATGGACAGCCCAGGCAAGATTGGCCAGCGGGAGCCTTCGGAATCCCGTGTCGCCGTTATTACCGGTGGTGCGAGCGGGATTGGCCAGGCCTTGGCCGTGGCGTACGCGGAGATCGGTGTGAAGAGCGTCGTGGGGTACTTCCCCGGCGATCCTCACGACCCCCAGGAGACCCTCAACGCGGTCAGCGAAGCGGGGGGCGAATGCCTCATGATCGAAGCCGACGTCCGTTCCACGGCCTCCTGCGATGCGCTCGTCGATGCGGCGATCTCCACCTACGGTCGACTCGACGCAGTCGTAGCCAACGCCGGCATCCTGCGACGCGCTCGACTCGCTGACATGACGGATAGCGACTGGGACGACATCATGAGCGTCGACTTCGCTGGCGTCATGAAGATCTTCAGGGCGGGCGTGAAGCACCTGAAGAGCGGCGCCGCGCTTGTGGCCGTCTCATCCCAGACCGGTGGCGTATGGGGCTGGACCGAGCACGCGCATTACGCTGCCGCGAAGTCGGGCATCCTGGGTTTCGTCCGGAGTGTCGCGGATGAGCTCGGGCCGCTCGGGATCAGGGCGAACACAGTCCTGCCCGGCGTCATTGAAACACCGCAGTCGCTCGACCTCGTGAATTCTCTCGGCAAGGCTGGTCTCGACGCTTCGGCGCAACGAGTTCCGCTGAGGCGGGTGGGCACGGCCACGGAAGTCGCCAGGGTCATCCGCTTCCTGACCGGCCCCGAATCGTCATACATCACGGGCGCAGAGATCCGGGTTGACGGCGGCATCACGATCTCCCAGCCGACCTGATAACGGTTTCTCAACTCATAGGCAAGCATTCGGAGGTAATAGCATGTGCAGTCCCGCATTCGTCAATGAAGCGACCAAGTCGAAGATCGCGGCCTATCACGCGGAATTCAACAAGGTCAGCAAGAGTCCCTTCGGCGCGGACGACCAGATCGGAATGCTCAACCTGATCGACGCCGCTTCGCGGAAGGCGATCATGAGCCGAATCGATCCGTCGAGGGTGTTCGACCTGTCGGTCGACTACTTCGTCGGGATGCCGGGCTGGATCGCCGGCGGCGATCCGACCTTCCAGATGTGGATGACGCATACGCCGCGTGGCACCCAGATCGACAATCTCCCTGGTGTCGATGAGGCGCAGAACCAGCTCGTCAGCTACTCCGGCGATGCCGTGTCGATGTATACCCACAGCGGCACCCACATCGATGCGCTGAACCATTTCGGCTACTACGGAGAGATCTTCAATGGCTTCAGCGCTCACGACCATTTGAGCAGTCGCAACTGGGACGTCGCGGGAGCCGACAAGCATCCTCCGGTGATCGCGCGAGGGGTATTGCTCGACGTGCCGGCCCTTCTCGGCATCGACGAGTTGCCTGCGAGCTACGGAGTCGGCCCCGAAGACCTCAAGGGCTGCCTGAAGCGCCAGGGTGTGGAACTGCAGCTCGGAGACGTCATCCTCGTAAGGACCGGGCGCATGCGGGCCTGGCCGGACCAGGATGCCTACATCGTCGACGGTCCCGGGATCACGCTTGAGGGTGCGAGGTTCCTTGCTCTCTCGGGCGCTTCGCTCCTGGGGACCGACACCGCGAGTTTCGAGCAAACTCCCTCGAACGTGCCCGAAAACTGGAACGTCGTACATTGCTACCTCCTCGCGGAGGCGGGAATACCGATGCTGGAGATCGCGAACCTTGAGGAGTTGGCCGCCGAGCGCGTCTACGAGTTCGCGTTCGTAGGCGCGTGCCTGCGCCTTCGCGGAGCCACGGGGGCGCCCATCCGTCCTTTGGCTTTCCCGCTTCTGGACCGATAGAGGAGGAAGGCGTCAGGCCAGGAGCTTTTCTCGCCAGCCCAGGCCGTCGATCGTCGACGCCACGGGGCTGTACTCGCAACCGACCCAGCCCTCGTACCGGAGCGAACGCAGGGTGTCGAAGACGGCACCCCATTCGATCTCTCCGGTCCCGGGCTCGGTGCGGTGGGGCGCGTCGGCAACTTGGACGTGACCGATGAGGGGAAAGACCTGCTCCATCCGTGTGATCACTTCGCCGTGCGAGACCTGGCAGTGATAGACGTCGAAGAGAAGCGCAAGGTTGCTGCTGCTGATCGCTTCGACCACGGACGCCGCCTGCTCGATCGACCCGAGGATGAAACCCGGAACGTCACGACGATTTATCGCCTCCAGCACCAGAGTGACACCCGTTGACGTGGCCTGTTCCACGGCCCAGGCCACGTTGCCGACGTAAGTGGCAAAAGCGTGATCCCATCGCACCCCGGCGGGAACGATGCCCCCCATGACGTGGACGAACGATGCGTCCAGCGCGTCGGCGTACTCGAGCGCCGCGAGCAGCCCCGCCCGAAACTCAGCCACAGCATCGGGCAGGCAAGCGCTGCCCGAGCGTGTCAACGAACCGGTCGGGCCCGCCGGCGTGTTGATGAGGATTTGCTCAAGCCCCGCCAAGTCGAGCCGGCGGCGCAACTCGGCCTTGTCGTAGCCATAGGGCGACGCGAACTCGACCGCCGTGAACCCTGCCTGCGCAGCGGCATCGAATCGTTCCTCGAATGGCAGCTCGGTGAAGAGCCACTTGAGGTTCGCGTCCAGTCGCAGCGGCGTCCGCGTTGTCATCGTCAGGCCTCGCCGGGAAACTGGGGAACAACGAGTCCCTCGGCGATGTACGACCCTCGCGACGCTTCGGAAGTGAGATGCGCAAGCAGTCGGCGGGCCGGCTCCAGGTCGGAGGAACCGGCGGCGAGCGCGACCGAGAAGTCGGTATACCTTTGAACGGCTTCGGGCAGGGATCCGACGACCGTGATGCCGGGCACGAATCGCAGCTCGCTGACCTGCTGGACCGCGATGTCCGCACGACCGTCGATAACGGCCTCTCCTGTGAACCCCTTCTCGAGGACTGTCGCTTTTGCGTTGACCTCATCCGCGATGCCGAGCTCCTCGATGAGCGAGGCGAAGTAGATGCCGCTCTGGCCGGCTCGCGAATAGGCCACTGATCGCGCGGCAAGCAGGCTGGCGGTAAGCCGTTCGACCGTCGAAATGTCCGGTTCGACCGCACCCTCGGCGACGCCGATACCGATGCCGGTACGGACAAGCGGCGCGATCGCGCCGGAGGCGAGAACGCCGGAGGGCAGTAGATCGAGCGATCCCGTGGTCGACACGATCACATCAGGACGATCGCCATCCGCGATCCGCTGCATGAGCACCGTGGTGGGATCGAATACCGATTCGACGACAATCCCGGTCTCTTCGACAAACGCAGGGAGGATTGCACCTTCGAGTGCGCCGCGCACGACCAGTGCACTCCAAAGTCGCACCGGGACGGCTGGATTCTGTGTCATGGGCTTCTCCTTATTGCCTTCCTCTACTGTGGCGCCAGCCGGCTGCGCGAGGGGTCTACGGCTTCTCGTTCGGATTCAGACAGATAGCGGACCGACATGCCCCGCAGCAGCAGGAACAGCTTCGCCGTCTCTTCAAGCTCCTCCAACGCATCCATCGCCTGGCCGAGCGACACTCCGGCCACGATGGGCCCGTGGTTGCGGAGCAGGAGTGCGCCGCGATCTCGTGCCGCCGCTTCCGCGGCTGGACCGAGCCTGTCGTCTCCCGGCGCGAAATAGGGCAGCGCCCGCAACCGACCGATCCTCATCGCGAAGTATGCCGTGAGCGGCGGGAGCGCATCCTCGGAGTCCAGGTCGGCCAGGCAGGACACGGCCGCCAGGTGGGTCGAGTGGGTGTGGACGACAGCGTTTGCTTGCGGTCGCGCACGAAGGATTGCCGCATGCAAGAACGCCTCCTTGGAAGGCTTCGGGCCATCGACGTGCGTTCCCTGGAGGTCGATGATCGAGAGATCACGCCTTTCGACGGCTCCGAGACTGCTGCCCGTGGGTGTGACCAGGATCGCGTCAGCTGTACGAACAGAGAGGTTGCCGGTGCTCCCGTGCGTCAGCGACCGGGAATAGAGGGAGCGGGCCGCGGCGATGAGCTGATCGCCGACATCGCTGGTCACAGCGTCGTCACTTCTACGTTGCCCGGTGGGCTCACCGGAATCTCCGACGCACGAGCGAGCAATTCGAGATCCCCGAAGTTGCCAGACTTCAACAGCAGCGCCAAGCGTGGCCCTGTCGTCGTGAATATCCACGGAACGCCCCGGGCAGCTTCTTCACCGATGCGCCCACCCGTGACGCACAGGGCCGTGACGATGGCACCGGAGGTCTCGCCGCCCGCAGAGATCACTCGGTTCACGCCCCGATCGACAAGTCCTCGTGCGACTCGCCCTATCGCACTCTCCAGGATCTCGGCCGAACGCTCGACACCAAGCTCATCCTGGACGCGGCGCAATTCTGCGGGCTCGACTGAGGAATAGATGAGCGGCGCATGGTCGGAGGGGCCGAGATTGTCGTACCACTCGATCGCCGATGCGGCGAGAGACTCGGGATCGGGATCGAGCGTCGCGTCGAGCCGAAACGAAGGAGCGCCTTTGGCCTGGAGGAACTCGATCTGCTCGAGGGTTCGGGCGGAGCAACTTCCCGCGAGCACCACGGACCGGCCGTAATCGCCGAGCGATTCATGCGCCTCGGGGTCTTGCGAGTGACCGGGTTCGAGAGCGGCGAGCACCGAAGCGAGGCCCGCAGCGAGGCCCGAGGCCCCTGCGGCAAGTGGGGCGCCGTGAATCGCGCGCCCGATCGCGCGCAGGTCGTCGTCACCTATGGCGTCGGCCAGGATGTACTGCTCTCCACGATCCTCCGCTTCCTGGATCGCGGCACGCACCGCGCGGTAGCCCTGTGCGACGACCGCGTGTTCCACGAGCCCCACTTTCGCTGAGGTCTGCCCACGAAGCAGTCGCTCCAGGTTCGAATCGGTCATGGGAGTTACCGGGTGATCGTGCATGTGGGACTCGGAGAGCAGGACCGTGTCGACGAAGAGGTAGCCCTGGTACTGCGTGCGACGGTGCTCCGGAGAACTCGGGGTCATGACGACGCTGCGCGCGCCTGTCGCGAGCACCAGCGCATCGAGCACCGGGCCGATATTGCCCTGGCTGGTGGAATCGAAAGTCGAGCAGTACTTGAAGTAGAAGGTCGAGACGTGCTGCTCTTTGAGCCATCGGTAGGAGTCCAGCGACTGCGCGACAGCATCCTCGCTCGGGATCATGCGACTCTTCAGGGCCACCACGAGCGCGTCATGGGCTGGTAGTACCTGACCTTCCGGAGGGACGCCAAAGAAGAGGAGCGTGCGCAGCCCCGCTCGACAAAACGCAACCGCCACGTCGCTACCGCCCGTGTAATCATCGGCGATAGCTCCGATCACCCGGGTCACTTCCCGGTTTCGAGGCGACGGCGAAGTACCGTGGCCGCCATGCCGGGGCCGGACAGCACGGGTAAGCGCAAAGCAGCCGAGAGCGCATCAGCTGCCGGAGCAAGGGAGTACTGCCCGAGCAGCACGGCGTCGACCTTTTCCACGAACGGGAGGCAGCCTTCGATGAGCGCGTCGGCCAGCGCGGTCAGGTCACCGGCTTTCGTCGCGGCGAGGGCTCCCTTCGGCACGGTCGACAGGACGATCGGATGATCACCCGCTTCGGTCGCGGCTGCACCGAAGCGTTTCACCGTGTCGGCAAGGGCAGACTCGAAGGAGGCGACGAAGAGGACACGACCGAATCCACCGTCGATCACCGCGGCAAACGCTGCGTCATCGGCCGCGAGCACGGGAACGGTCTCGTCATCGAGGTCGTGGGCAACGGCTCCGTACATCGAGCAGGTCAGCAGGATTCCCTGTGCGCCTTCGGTCTTCGCGTGCTCGATGAGGCGTGCCATGCGGTCGCGGAGACGGTCGTCGACCTCACCGATCTCGTCGGCCTCCACGAGGAGTCGATCGTCCAGGAGGTTCCAGATGATGGCGTCGGGGATGGCGCTCTTCACGCCGGCGGTGGCGGGCGCGATCGCCGCAGAAGTGCCGCTGATCAGCGCGACCAGCGGGGCTACCTGTTCTTGGGAATCAGTCATTATCGAGTATTTCTGGGCGGAGTCGCTGGAGGTGTGCGACGAATGGAATCATGGCCACAGGATCGTAGCATGGCCCACTATAGTATTCTTATTGGACTATCGCTATAGTCTGTTGACAACGTGTACAAATTTTACTCACGTACGCACGACGGAGGCGGTGTTACACACCTCCAGAAAAGGGATAGAGCATGACCAGGCATGTCATTGTGGCTGGCGCCGGGATCGTCGGGTTGTCGACGGCCTATGAACTCGGCCTCCGCGGACATCGCGTCACTGTTCTCGACAAAGAGTCGACGGTCGCAGTGCACCAGACCGGGAACAACTCGGGAGTCATCCACTCCGGCCTGTACTACAAGCCGGGCAGTCTCAAGGCGACCCTCGGTGCCGCCGGCGCGACATCGATGAAACGGTTTGCCGATGAGCACGGCATTACGGCCGACATCTGCGGAAAACTCGTTGTCGCGACCAAGCCGTCCCAGATTCCCGCCCTCGATGAACTCTACCGACGCGGCCAGGCCAACGGGGTTCCCTGCCGCATCATCACGCCGGAGGAAGCGCGGGAGTACGAACCGCACGTGTCCAGCGTCGCCGCGCTCCGCGTTGAGTCGACCGGCATCATCGACTACCGGGGTGTCTGCGAGGCACTCCGCAGCCTCATTGAAGCGCAAGGAGGCTCGGTTCAATTCGGGCAGGAGATCGTGGGAGTCGACTCGCGTAATGACGCGGTGACGGTGACGACCAGGAAAGAGGAATTCAGCGCCGACTACTTCGTCAACTGCACCGGACTGCACAGCGACCGGATCGCGCGCCGCGCCGGTCTCAGGCCCGACGTGCGGATCATCCCGTTCCGAGGCGAGTACTTCGAACTCGCCCCCGACGAGGAGCACCTGGTCAAGGGCCTCATCTATCCGGTTCCCGATCCGGAGTTCCCGTTCTTGGGGGTGCACTTCACCCGCATGTTCAACGGATCGGTGCACGCCGGGCCCAACGCCGTTTTCGCGCTGGCGCGCGAGGGCTATACCTGGCTCACCATCAACCCCCGGGATGTGCTCGAGAGCGCGCAGTGGCCGGGCCTGTGGAAGCTGGGCAAGAAGTTCTGGCGCACGGGCATTGACGAGGTGCTGCGGTCGCTGTCGAAGAAACGGTTCCTGGCGAGTCTTCGTGAGCTCATCCCCGAGCTTTCCGACAACAGCCTCGTGCCGACACATGCCGGCGTTCGCGCCCAGGCGATGCGGCGTGACGGCAGCCTCGTCGATGATTTCTACTACGAGCGTGCACCGCGACAGATCCACGTCTTGAACGCACCATCACCCGCTGCGACGGCAGCACTCGAAATCGGCAAGATGATCGCAAACCAGATCGGAGAAGAATTGTGACTGAGCCCACCGCCGTCAAGCGGTTCACCGCCCAGGGCCTTCACGCGCAGATCGTGGGGATTCTCACCGCCTGGGGCATGCCCGGTGATGCTGCCGACGCCACCGCGGAAGTGATGGTGGACACCGACCTCTCGGCGATCGACTCGCACGGCGTCTCGATGCTGATGATGTACGAGAAGCTGCTGATGGCGGGCAGGCTCGACCTCAGTGCGGAGCCGGAGATTGTGCTCGACGGGCCGGCATTCGCGGTCGTCGATGGCAAGAACGGCCTCGGGCACCCCGCGGCCCTGGCATCCATGAGAATCGCGATCGAGAAGTCCCGGCGTGGCGGCGTTGGGCTCGTTGCCGTGCGGGGCTCGAACCACTTCGGCGCTGTCGGGTATTACGCGCGCCTCGCCGCCGATCAGGGTCTTATCGCATTCGTCACGACGTCAACCCGCACGCCGGTCACCTCTGCGACCGGGGGCACAACACCGATCCTCGGCACCAACCCCATCGCTTTTGCCGCACCCCGCACGTCAGGCGAACCGCTCGTGGTGGACATGTCGACAAGTGTCGTGGCACTCAACAAGATCAAGGCCTATGCGCTCAAGGGCTACGAGCTACCTGTTGGCTGGGTACACGACAGGGACGGGAAGGTGGTCACCGACGCGGCCCTGGGCTATTCATTGTTGACGTCTCTTGGCGCCACCATCAGTCCGCTCGGTGGTCCGACACCGGAGACCGGGGGGCACAAGGGCTTCGGCCTGAGCCTCATGGTGCAGGTGCTGAGCGCAGCGCTGTCGAATGCCGCGGGGCCCGGCCACGTCGGCGACCACGACAACCTCGGGCACTTCTTCCTCGTGATCGACCCGGAGGCACTCAACCCGGGTGGAAGGACGGCGGAGAACGTCGAGTCCCTGCTCGATGCGATGCAGCGTGACGAGCCCGGTGTGCTGATCCCCGGTGATCCCGAACGTCTGGCCCGCGCGGAGCGCGGTGTCAACGGCATTCCGGTCGCCGACAGCCTGCTCGAGCACATCACGGAGATCTGCGTGCGCGCGGGAATCCCTATGACGCTGAAGCCGACCGCCTAAACGGCGGCTATCGACTTCCGATCGGACAACGCGCGGGACTTCGCGTTCAGCACGTGCTCACGCATGCGCGCAACCGCGGCGTCCGCGTCGCGAGCTTCGAGTGCATCGTAGATCGCCCGATGTTCCTTTGCGGCGAAGCTCGCGTCAGTAGAGCCGAGCTTCGCGAACAGCCGGAAGCGCTGGACCTGGCCGCCGAGCGATCGGTACGCGTCCTCAAGGAACGGGTTTGCCGACTGCTTGGCGATGAGCCCGTGGAAGTCTTCATCCGCAGACCAATAGTCATGGAAGGCCTCAATGCCCTCTGATTCGGACGCCGCAGTCAGTCGTTCGATGGTGCCGAAGAGCTGCTCGAGAAATTCCGGGGTCACCCGCCACGCCGCCTCGGTCGTGATGGCGGGCTCGAGAACGAGCCGCGCCTCCATGAGCTTGAGGAGATCCTGCTCGCTGAACAAGGGAGCGACCGAATATCCTTTGAGCGCCTCCCGGCGAACCAGGCCGGTGTGCTCAAACCGTGCGAGCGCCTCACGAATGGGCGTCTGGCTCACATCGAAGATGCGGGACAACATCGGGATGCTCAGCTGCTCGCCCGCCGTCCACGTGCCGTCCATGAACTTGCCTACGAGTAGTTCATAGACCCGGTCCGCCTGGGTCTGACGGCTGGATTCTCTACGGGCCACCATAGGTCCCCCCTCATCTCTATAGTATCGGACCGAGTTAGACACTACTGGGTGGAGGCTCTCTTTCCGCGTTTTACACGAATACTTCGACGAAGTTCGGGCCCCCAGCGACCGCGTCATCCTTTGGCAACGCCCGGCTGCGCCTGCCGACTCACAGGAAAGCGCCCGGTAGTATTCCCTTCGGAGGCTACGGATGTTCACTGCACGACGCGCGACGGCTGTCGCGTTGCCAGCGCTCCTGGTTTTCGCCCTCTCCGGATGCTCGCTCCTGGTTGCGGCGGATTCGGAGAACACCCCGACCGGGATCGCGGCGTGCGCGCTCGGCCACACCTGGAGCCTGGACACCAAGAATCTCTCCGCCCAGGTGCTCACCAACCTGCAGAAGAGTGGCATCCCCGCGACGACAGTGACCGCCGAAGGCAAGCAGACCCTCGACTGGAGCATTCGCGGTGATGTCGCCATCGACTCCGACTACACCCTGACGATCAACGTCGCGCCCGCCGCCGACCAATTGACAGTCGCGACTCAAACCCACAAGGGCAAGGCGACCGGCCAGGCATACATCGACGCCGAGGTGGCGATTCCCCGCAACTGGAAGAAGTCGACGTTCAAGGTGGACACCAAATTCGTCGTCAACGGCGCAGCGCCGGCCGCGGATGCGCCAGCTCCTTTCTCCATCATCGCGACGGATTTCGATGACAGCGTCGGCCTCGAGCTCACCTGCGACGCGACCACGATGACCACGCATCCGCGTGGCAGCGCAATCACCCAGACCTGGACTCGCTAGCCGATATCCATCGGCAGGGCAGGGTCCGCCGACCACTCCTCGAGTGAGCCGTCGTAGATGCGCACGGCGCTCGTCCCGATCGCGGCGAGCGTGAGCGCGTTTGCCGACGCGGAGATGCCGCCCCCGCAGTAGAGCAGCACTTCGCCGCTGTTCTCGGCGACATCGACACCGGCGGCATCGTACGCGAGGATCAGTTCGACCCTGCTCTTGACCTTCCCCTCCTTCGTGAACAGGTCACGACTCGAGACGTTGACGCTGCCGGGGATCCGGCCGCGTCGGGAGTACCGGGAGGGGGCGGCACCGGTGAACTGGGCGGCGGGCAATCCGCAGACCAGGGGCGTCGTGTCATCCGCGGTGCGCTCGAGCAGTTCTTCCTTGCTCACCCAGGCGCGTCGCACTGCTTCGACGGGCCAGCTGGGTACAGGGTCGGCGGCTTCGCCCTCGCCGGATTCCACACGCTCCCCGGACGCCTCCCAGGCCGCGAATCCGCCATCGAGCACGCGGGCATCCACGCCGATCCAGCGCAGCAGGTACCACAGGCGCGACGCGAACAGGCTGCCGGTCGAGTCGTAGACGACGACCTTCCTGCCGTCGCCGATGCCCAGCCGGGCGAGCTCGTCGGCGATCGCCTGGGGCTCAGGGTGGGTGTAATGCAGCGGCGCCGTCGTGTCGCTGAACTGGGTGGAGACATCCACCCAGATCGAGCCAGGGATGTGGGCGGCCAGCCAGGCCGGACGCCCCGGGTCCTTGCGGTAGTCGCCGTCGAACTCTGCGGTGTGCAGCACGATGCTCGCGTCGAGCACGGCCGGCGGCGCGGGCGCTGCGAGTTCTTCGGCGAGTTCGCCGGCCGAGATGAACGGTGAGGTCATGCCTCCAAGGCTACGCGTGCCGCGCGGAGCGCGGCAGTCGCCGAGCTTCCGTCGATGATCGCGCCGGCGAGCAGTTGCGGGTGCTCGCGGGCGATGAAGGCATCCTCCTGCGCCGCCCACCGATCCCAGAACGGCGCGTAGGCGTCCCCGTCCCGATCCAGCGCCCGCCGTTTGCGGGTCTCGGCGTCGAGCTCGACCCACAGCGCCGCATCCGCGAGGGGTCGGGAGGCGCGGCTGAGCGCCCCGACCCCTTCGATCACCAACGGTTTCGCGGGGTCGAGGGTGTGCCAGCTGCCCGGCATGCCGGTCGCCCAGTCCCAGGCCAGCCAGCGCTGCTCGAGCAGAATTGCAGGCACCGCCGCGCTTGCGGTGGCGAGCCCATCCCAGCCCGGGTAGATGTCGTCGAGGCGCACGAGCTGGGCACCCGGCCAGGCGTCGACGATTGACTGGGCCAGCTCCGTCTTGCCGGAGCCGGAGCGGCCGTCGATGAGGATGCGACGCGGCGCGACCGGTTCAGGCGCCAATGACATTCCAGTGCCCGGTGATGACGGAGGCGGACACTGCGGCTGCGGCCACGAGCACTCCCAGGGCGATGAGCGCGGCATCCCCCCGGCCCAGACGTGATTCGCGGGCCCATGTCCGTTTGCCCGGGGCACCGAAACCGCGCGCCTCCATCGCGGTCGCGAGCTTGCTGCCCCGACGAATGGAGAGCACGAGCAGGGCGAACGACTGGCCGAGGAGTCGCCGGATGCGCCCGCTGTCGCCGACCCCGCGTGCCCTCCGAGCCAGCTCGAGAGACCGCCAGTCTTCGAGGAACAACGAGACCAGCCGCAGGCCCGCGAGCGCGCCGAGCACGAATCGGGCGGGCAGCTTCGCCACCTGGGCTAGCCCGTCGGCCAAATCCGTCGGGTCGATGGTCACGAACAGCACGACCGCGGGCAGGGCGATGGCGAGCACCCGCAGCACCGTCGCTATCGCGAGTTCGATCGACCCGTCGGTGACCTGCATGAAGAGAAACTGAAAGTGCACGGCACCGGATGGCCTGCCGTAGAGCAGGATCGTGAATCCGGCCAGGGGCGCCGCGATCCAGACAGCAAGGGTGCGCAGGAAGAACCGCCGCGGCGACAGACCCGACCACAGGAAGAGCACCCCCTCGATGGCGAGGGCAACGCCCGCCGACACCCAGTCGATCGAGATCACGAGGGCGATGCCGATGATCGCGGATGCGACCACCTTCGCCACCGGGTTGAGCCGGTACACCGCCTGCCGCCCCGCCACCGGGGTCATCACGCTCACCCGCCCACCACCTCCGGCACCGACAATCGGAACTCGTCGTCGGCAAGTGCAGAGACGAATTCCGGATCGTGGGTGATGGCGAGGGCGGCAGTGCCGTCGTCGAGCAGGTCGCGGAGCATCCCGACGAGCTCGAGCCAGGTGCGCGAATCCTGGCCGAATGTCGGTTCGTCCAGCACGAGAATCGGTGGGCGGGTGGCGAGCACTGCGGCCACGGAGAGCCGGCGCTTCTCCCCTCCCGAGAGGGTGAACGGGTTGGCGTGCATGAGGTGGTCGAGCCGCAGGCGTTCGGCAAGGTCGGCGCTGCGCCGCGCGATCTCGGGGCCGGGCATCCCGAGCGCTTTCGGCCCGATGGAGAGTTCGTCGCTCACCCTGCCGGTGAGGAACTGGTGCTCCGGGTCCTGGAAAACCGTGCCGATGCGCGAAACCAGGTCGCGGGACTTCCAGCGCACGGGCTGGTCGGGGTAGCCCTCGACGACGACCGCGCCCGCCGCGGGTGGCAGCAGCCCCGCGATGGTGAGACCCAGCGTGGATTTTCCCGACCCGTTCGGGCCGGTGACCGCAAGCATCCGCCCGCTGGCTAGTTCCAGTTCGATCCCGGTGTGCAGCACTGTCGACGCCACGCGGGCGATCGACAGGTCTTCGGTGTGCAGCAGCCGACTCGACCCCGCGAGCGTCGCTCGGGCCGGGGCGGCCGGCTCGAAGCCGGGCACCCAGACCCCGGATGCCGCGAGCCCGGCGCCTTCCCGTCGAAGCACCTCGTCCACGCTCCCGTCGGCCACCGCGCCGCCACCCGCCTCGAGCACGACGACGCGGTCGACGAGGTCACGCCAGACGGACACCCTGTGCTCGATCACGACGAGCGTCGCGCCTGTCGACTCGACCACGCGGCGCACAGCATCGCGCACCTCGATGACACCGTCGGGATCGAGGTTCGCGGTCGGCTCGTCGAGCAGGATGAGGCCGGGCCGCATCGCGAGCACACCCGCGAGTGCGAGGCGCTGCTTCTGCCCGCCGGAGAGTTCGCTCGTCGGATGCCAGAGGGGCAGGTCGAGCCCCACCGCGTCGAGCGACTCGCGCACCCTGCGCCAGATCTCCTCCCGCGGCACCCCGAGGTTCTCGCAGCCGAACGCGACGTCGTCGCCCACCCTCGCGAGGACCACCTGCGAGTCCGGGTCTTGCAGCACGAGCCCGACTCGGCCTCGTGCGGCGTCCGGCGCCCGTCCGTCGATGAGCAGTTCACCGCGTCGTTCGCCGTCGTCGTCGCCGCCGAGCACGCCGGCGAGGGCGTGCACGAGTGTCGACTTGCCCGACCCGGATGCCCCGAGCAGCAGCACCCGTTCACCCGGCTCGACAGCCAGGTCGAGCCCCGAGACGACCCACGTTGAGCGCCCGGCGTGCCGCCAGCCCCAGCCGCGCGCGCGGATCGACGCCGCCGCCGAGGTCAATTGGCCGCCGCGGCACTCCGGCCGGAGGCGAAGCGGCTCAACGCCCCGGTGCGGGCAAGCGCACGCACCAGCAACCACGATCCGAGCCCGGCGATCACCGCACCGGAGACGACCGCGCAGATCGCGTATGCACTCGCGAACCCCTGGGACGCGCCCGCGTACCAGAGCGTGAGGTCATTGACCGCCATCCCGAGCCCGGATGCCGCGCCCGCGAGCACCGCGACGAACACCCGCCAATTCGCGTACACGAACACCAGGAACACCAGTTCGGCACCGAGGCCCTGCACGAACCCACCCTCGAGGGTCAGGAGCCCCCATTTGGCGCCCAGCAGCCCCTCCACTGTCGCCGCGAGCACTTCGACGAAGATCGCGGCGCCCGGCTTGCGCACGATGAGCGCCCCCAGCACCCCGGCGACGAGCCAGATGCCGTAGGTGATCGACTGCAGCCCGGGCAGCGCGGCCTCGAGCGGCGCTGTCGCGGGCACGTAGACCTGGTCCCAGGCGAAGTAGACGAGGCCGATCGCGACGCCGACGACGCTGGCCACGACGATGTCCACCACCCGCCACTTCGCGCGGAGGCGCAGCGGTGAGCGGGTACTGGAGATGGAAGTTGTTGTCACAATCGTGCCTTTCACAGTGAATGGCACGGGTTTCAAGAGTGTCTGCCTCCCTGCGCTGGCATGATCCAGATCAGGTTCGACGGTCGAAGCTTGGAGAAGCTTCCTCTCAGCCCGGCTCACCGGACTCCCGTGTTCGCGTCCCAGTCTACGGCTGCCTGCCGGTCATTCACTTCTGCAATTGTTCTGCCCCGGCTAATCGCTGCGCGAAGTAGATGGGCACGATCGACACGAGCACGAGCACGACCGCGATGACGTTCACGATGGGCGCCTGGTTGGGGCGGAAGAGGTTGTCGAGGATCCAGATCGGCAGGGTCGTCACCCCGGAACCCGCCGTGAACGTTGTGACGATGATCTCGTCGAAACTCAGGGCGAAAGCGAGGAGACCGCCCGCTAACAGGGCCGAGCGCAGCTGAGGGAAGGTCACCAGGCGGAATGTCGTCCAGACGCCCGCCCCGAGATCTGCTGAGGCCTCCTCCAGGCTCGTGCCCATGCGCCTCAGCCGGGCAACGACGTTGTTGAACACCGTGACGATGCAGAAGGTCGCATGCGCGACGATGATCGTCAACAGGCCGAGCCGGACGTCCAGAATCGTGCGGAATGCGTTGTTGAGGGCGATTCCCGTGACGATTCCCGGAAGCGCGATGGGGAGGATGACGAGCAGGCTCACCGCATCCCTTCCGAAGAAGCTGTGGCGCTGCAGCGCGAGCGACACGAGTGTGCCGAGGAGCAACGAGATCGCTGTCGCGACGACCGCGACCTGCGTGCTCGTCGCGATGGCCTCAAGGGCGCCCGCGTTGCGGAATGCCCGACCCCACCACTCCAGTGTGAAGCCGGGCGGCGGCCAGGTGAGGTTCGTGCTCGTGCTGAAGGAGTTCACCAGCACGACCATCAACGGGAGATAGACGAGCGCGAGGATCACCCCTGCGACGGTGCCCAGGGTGACCCGCGCAATTCGGCTCAAACGCATGCCTGCCCCTAGAGGTTATCGAGTGCGCCAGTGCGGCGCGCGGCTGTGAGGTAGACGATCATGATGGCGATCGGGATGAGCGCGATCGCGGCAGCGAGCGGCAGGTTGTTGGCCGCACCCACGTTCGTGAACACGAGGTTGCCCAACAGCTGGTTTGCTCCCCCGACGATATTGACCGTGATGTAGTCGCCGAGCGAAAGCGAGAAACTGAAGATCGACCCGGCGATGATGGCGGGCCACAGCATCGGCAGCATGATAGATCGCAGCGTGCGGCCGGTTTTCGCGCCGAGATCGCTCGATGCCTCCAGCAGCGAATTGGGCACCCGTTCGAGGCCTGCGTAGATCGGCAGGATGACGTAAGGCAACCAGAGGTATGACAGCGTGATAATCGTCGCCGGCAGGCCGTAGCCGGGCGACTCCCCGCCGAACGGCTTGACGAGCCACTCGAAGATGCCGCCCTGGGAGAGCACCGAGCGCCAGGCGTATGCCTTCACGAGGTAGCTCGCCCAGAGCGGCATAAGCACAGCGATGACAAGCAGGCGTTGCGCCCGCGGGCTCGCGACCTTCGCCATGTAGAAGGCGATGGGCAGTGCCACCAGCACATCGATGAGCGTCACGAGCAGGGCGACGCCGACAGTGCGCAGGGTGACCGCCTGGTACAGCGACCCGCTGAGCACGGTGACGATGTTGTCCAGGGTCCAGGTCTGCGAGATCTTGCCGGTGAAGCTGTCAACTGTCCACAGCGCGGTGACCAGGAGGGCAGCGAGGGCGGCGATGTAGACGAGTCCGAGCCAGAACAGCGGTGCGGAGAGCAGCAGCGCGAGCCGTACCCGCGCGTGCTTGCTCAGGAATACCGAGAGCTTTCGTGCCGTGGTCTCCCTGGGGCGGGGGACCACGGCACGAGGCATTCGTGGCGCCGTCGCGTCACCTGTCATCGTTGGCTAACCCTTGATCTCCTGCCAAGCGGTCGTCCAGGCGGAGTAGTCGGTGCACTCCACATCGGTGCGACCGTCGAGGCACTTGGCGATCGGGGTGGACCAGTACCATATCTGCGAGGCGTAAGCCTCGTCGCCCGCGTGGTATGACTCGCAGTCGTCACGGAAGTCGCACGCGGCCTGGCTGGAGGGCGCTTCGCCGAAGTAGGCCGTCGCTTGGGCGTTCGCCTCCGGGCTGGCTATGTAGTCGAGCCACGCGTACGCGCAATTCGGGCTCTTCGCCTGGGACGAGATCATCCAGGTATCCGACCATCCGGTCGTGCCCTCCTCGGGCAGCACGACGTCGGTGTTGCCGGTCGTGACGGAATTCTGGATGACCTGCCAGGTCGTGCCGACTACCGAGTCGCCGGTTTCGAAGGCCTGGATCTCCTTGAGGTAGTCACTCCAGTACTCCCCCACGTTGGCTCGCTGGCCCTTGAGCAGGTCCACAGCCGCCGCAAGCTGCGTGGTGTCGAGCGCATAGGGGTTCTTGATACCGAGCTCGGGGCTGTGGGCCATCAGGTACACGGCTGCATCGGCGATGTAGATCGGCGAATCGTACGCTGTGACCTTGCCGGCATATGCGGAACCCTTGTCAAACACCACGTCCCACGATGTTGGTGGCGTGGTGAAAGTGTCCGTGTTGTACATGAGCAGGTTGGCACCGTAGCCGTGCGGGATGCCGTACGAGACCCCGTCCACGCTGTTCCAGGACTGCATCTTCAGGAAGTCGAAGATGCCCGCGTAATTCTTGAGCAGGTCGGTATTCACCGGCGCGACATCCCCGGCAGCGACAAGACGCAGCGAGGCGTCACCGGATGCGGCCACGACGTCGTAGTCCCCCGTCTTCATCAGGGTGAACGCTTCGTCGGAGGTGCCGTAGCTTTTGCTGGTCACCTTGCAACCGGTTTGGTCCTCGAAGGCAGTGACCCAGTCCACCGTGGGGTCGTTGCTACCGTCTTCGACGTAGCCGGGCCAGGCAAGGATGGAGACGCTGCCCTCCATCGTGCCGAGCTTGTCTGGCGCGCCGCCGCTACCTGATGGTGTCGAGGTCGTTCCGCATGCCGTGAGGAGGGCGACCGAGGCGATCGCGAGACCGGCGAGGATCGCCGGCCGTCGCCGTGCTGTGTAGAGGTGCATTGCGTACTCCATTCTTTTGGTGGCTGTTCTGTTGGTGGCTCTCCCGGGTTGGCTCAGGCCGGAGCGGCGAGCTGCACGATGTCGCTGGCGGCAAACCGTGCGTCGACGCGCGCAGCCCGTCGATCGCCCGTCGAACGGGATGACGCGTTCTGCTCGAGCACGGTGAGGCGCTTGCCGCCCGCCAACTCCAGGAGCAGGCGGGTGCTGGTGCCGAGATAGATGACTTCGGCGATTGTTCCCTCCAGCGAGATCGTGCCGCCGGCCGGCGTGGATGCCGGAGGATGCAGCGTCACTTTCTCGGGGCGAATCGAGTTTGTCCCGGGCAGCTTCAGCATCTCTCGCGACTCTGTCTCGTCGAAGATGTTGGAAGTACCGACGAAGGAGGCAACGAAAGGGGAGGCCGGCGCCTCGTAGATCTCGGCCGGCGTACCCAGTTGCTCGATGCGCCCGTTATTGAAGACCGCGATCCGGTCGCTGAGCGTGAGCGCCTCCTCCTGATCGTGTGTGACGAAGATGAAGGTTATGCCCAGCGAACGCTGGAGTTCTTTCAATTCCACCTGCATCTGCTCGCGGAGCTTGAGATCGAGCGCACCGAGCGGCTCGTCCAGGAGCAGCACTTTGGGTTGCACGACTGTGGCTCGCGCGAGCGCGACACGCTGTCGCTGGCCACCGGAGAGCTGGCTGGGTTTTCGATCGCCGAATCCGCCGAGCGCCACCGCGTCGAGGGCCGCACGAGCGCGCTCCTCGCGTTCGCGCTTGCCCATCCCTCTGACTCTGAGCCCGTATGAGACGTTGTCGAGCACGGACATGTGCGGAAAGAGGGCGTAGTCCTGGAACACGGTGTTCACGTCGCGATCGAAGGGGGCCCGGGTCGTGACATCCTGCCCAAGCAGCGAAACGGTGCCGGAGGTTGGCAGCTCGAAGCCGGCGATGAGACGCAGCACGGTGGTCTTGCCAGAGCCGGACGGGCCAAGCATCGAGAAGAATTCGCCCGCCGCGATATCCAGGTCAAGATCGTCAACGGCGCGAACCGCGCCAAAAGTCTTCGTGAGCCCCGTGAGCCGGATCGCGGGGGTAGCTGGTGTCACGCGGGGCCTCCTTGCTGCCTGTAGTAAATCATATGGAACCAGATGTCATGCAAGTCTCTGGGATGTTACGGTCGTGTCACGCAGTACTCCACCAGCAGGAAAGCCATGCCACAGTCCATCCGCTCTACGACAGCAGCGCGAGCTGCCGTCTTCGCCCCACTTGCCGGCGGTGGACGCGCGGAACTCGTTGCGCAACGACTCACCGACGCGATCGAGCTCGGGCTGCTCGCCCACGGCGAGCGTCTGCCCAGTGAGACCGAGATGGCGCGGCAGTTCGGGGTAGCGACCGTCACGACACGCGAAGCACTCGAGACCCTTCGTGACAAGGGCCTGGTCGAGACGAGGCGCGGACGAGACGGCGGAAGCTTCGTCGTGTCAAAAGACTCGCGCGCCGCAAGCGTCGACCGGCGGGTGAAGGCACTGTCGCGCGTGGAGCTGCGAGACATGGGCGTGTACTACACGGCGATCGCGGCAATGGCGGCCGAACTGGCCGCGGACCGCGCCACGGTCGACGATATCGAGCACCTCACTGCGTCGATCGGCGCCGTGGACGTTACAGATGAGGCGTCCACCCGCCGCGGGGAAGGCAATTTTCGGCTCGAGGTAGCTGCCCTGTCGCAATCAGCAAGGCTCGTCCGCGAAGAATTGCGGCTGCAGGCGGAGTTCGCCCCGCTGCTCTGGTTGTGCCTGCGCGAGCCGGCGTACCGCGAGAGCAGTCGCGCATCGCACCTCGCCGTCGTCGGCGCCATCGAGTCGATGGACGGGCAGGCCGCCCGCCGCATTACCTGCGAGCACATTGCAGACGCCATAGAGTGGCTGCTCGAAGCCAAGGTCGCATTGGAAGGAAAGGGCTGGCCGTGACCGGGACATTGAGCCCAGCTGTGCAGGATTGCCTCATCGCCGTGAGTTCGACATTCGGCTCGGTATTCGCCCACATCGACTCGTGGCGCGAGAGCATCGAATCCGTCGTCGATGAACGAGGCGGCCTCGCCACGCGTGACATCGATGACCTGACGGAGAGTCTCGTCGTGCCAGGCCTCTCAGCACACGACGCGCTCATCATCGGCGCGGGCTTCGTGGCAACCCCGGGATTTCTCGCCGACGCGGGATGGCATCTTGCCTGGTGGCTTGGCCATTCGAACACGTTCGGGGTCGGCTCCGCCGATCCCTCGATCCGCCGCCTCGAGGCGGAGGAGGATCCGTCGTCCGACAACTTCCGCGACTACACGACCCTCGAATGGTGGCGCGTTCCCGCGAGCACGGGCGCGCCCCACATCACCGGTCCATATGTCGACTACCTCTGTACCGACGATTACACGCTCACCCTCACGATGCCCGCGCGGTACGGCGGCGCGATGATTGGTGTCGTCGGCGCCGACCTCTACGTGAATGACATCGAGCGCACCCTACTGCCGCACGTTCGGGCTATCGGCGCAGCGACGGTCGTCAACTCCTCCGGTCGAGTCGTCGTGTCCACCGACCCGCACCGCCCAACGGGCTCGCTCCTGCGCGCCGTCGATGGGCATCGCAGCACGATCATCCCGTGTGACGCGACGAGCCTGCTGCTCGTGTTGGACGCGCCCGACAGCTAGAGCAGCGCGACGAGCTTCTTGACGGTGCGCAGGTTGCGACCCGTCGCCTCCGGCGGGAACTGCTTCCAGAAGGCCGGCTTGAGCTTCGTCTTCGAGATGCCGTCCGGCAGCGAGCCGTACACGGCATCCGGCCCGATCTGGAGTTGCTCAGGGGCGAGCTGCTCCGGGGACGGCCTGTCGACCACCGCCGGCACGCTGCCCATGAGCGTGACAAGCAGTCGGGACTCGTCCCCCTCGAAGGGCATGGCTTCCACTATTCCGCGAAGCCGGGGGCCGTCCACAATCAGCACGCGGGTCGAGACGCCGGTCTCCTCGAAGATGCGTTTCTCGAGGGCTGCGGCCGTGACATCCCCGGAGAAGACCACGTTCCCACTGTTGAGCACGGTCGCGACGTCCGTGCAACCGAGTTCGGCGAAGATCACCCTGAGCGTGGCCATCGGCACCGTCGAGTTGCCTCCGACGTTAATGCCGCGCAGCAGGGCGACCTGCCTGCCCATGTCTTAGCGCCCCGCCTGCGCCGCTTTGCGCCGCTCGTTACGCAGTTCGCCCTGCCGCATCGCCTTGAGTGCGGGATAGGCGGACAGGAAGATCGCCATCGGGGCGCGCAGGGCAATGCTGCGTACTTTGTGTTTCTTGTAGGTGCGCTCGAAACGCATCACGTAGTTGTAGAACTCCCTCGGGGAATCATCGATGCGGCGGGCCGACATGCCGGTCACCATCTCCGAGGAATACGCGATCTTCAACTTGTGCAGGTGCAGGTGGATAGAGAGGTCGACGTCTTCGTGCAGCTCGTCCTCGGGATCGAGACACACCTCTGTGCGCACCTGCTGCCACGCAGTCGCCCTGATCGCCATGTTGCTGCCGAACAGCAGGTGGTATTCGCTCGCGATGCGGATGAGTGCCCTCCGGAGCGCGTCGTCGGCGATGTGCCCGAAGCGGCGCAAGGGCATGTCGTAGTAGATGACCGGGCCGGCGCAAGCCGCCACCTGGGAATCGGCGAACGCCTTTTGCACCTCCTCCACCCAGTTCGGCTCGAGCACCGAATCCGCATCGATGCGCCCGATGACTTCACCCCGCGCCGCATCCAGGCCGAAATTGCGGGTCGGGATGAGGCCCTGCGTGGCATCCTGCTTCATGTACACGATGGGCGCCTCCGGGTACGCCATCTGCAGTGCGCGCACGACGGCGGCCGTGTCATCCGTCGACTTGTTGTCCACGACGATGATCTCCATCGCGGCAACCGTCTGGTCGAGCGCCGCAACCACGCAGGCTTTTATCGTCTGCTGTTCGTTGTAGGCGGGGATGACAATCGAAACGCTCGGCGGCTCGAGGGGCATGCACCCAACCTACCCGAGGCTTCCACGATAGCCGGGTGGGTGCGATCGCGGCATCCGTCGGATGACGTGTTCCTGAGGCCCCAGGGCGCTATTCTGGCGGCGGTGCGGATGCGTGCCCCGATCGTCAGGAGTCCTCATGTTCGTGGTCGCCATCATCGCCATCCTGCTGGGCGTCGTCGCCCTCGTGGTCGCGGGATCCAACGCCAAACGCCGGGTCGTCGCCTCCGGCCAGGCCCCCGTCGGCAGCGCGTTCCGCTCCGGTGGAAACGTGAACATCTCGCGCCTCGCTCGCTGGACCGCCGCGCTGCTGTTCACGCTCGGCATCGTGCTCGTGATCTTCAGCTCCTTCTTCCGGCAAGACGTCGGGCAGGCAAACGTGCTGCGCGACTGGACAGGCAACATCGTGGGCTACGAGACATCCAGCGGCCTGCACCCCAAGTGGCCGTGGGTCGACCCCGTGACCTTCGATGTGCGCAACCAGCGCGCGGTGTTCGTCACGGAGCAGGCTTCGGGCGAAGGCGACAACATCGGCGGGCTACCCGACGGGCCGCAGATCACCGTGCAGGACGCTGAGGGTGTCACGGCGAACATCGACATCGCCATCCGCTATTCGCTCAAGCCGGACTCGGTGATCGACATCTACAGCCAGTACTACAACGAGGAGAACCTGCGCACCCGGCTCATCTTCAACGACATCCGCTCGGTTGTGCGCTCGGTGCCGGGGCAGTTCACCACCATCGAGATGCTCACCGATCGCAACTCCGTGCAGGCAGCCGTGCTCAAGGCACTCGAAGCCCGCTGGCAGGACGACGGCATCATCGTCGAGGATGTCGCGCTGCAGGAGATCCGCTACGGCGAGCAGGTCACCAACGCGTACGCCGCCGCGCAGGAGGCGAACATCAACGTGCAGACGGAGACCGCAAAGCTCGAAGCCTCGAAAGTGTCTGCACAGCAGAAGGTCGTGCAGGCCCAGGCGGAGGCGGACGCCAACGCCATCCTCAACGCGAGCCTCACGACTGCCATCCTGCAGCAGCGCTACCTGGACACGTTGAAGGAGCTCGCGGCTGCGGGCAACCTCGTCGTCGTACCCGACGGCTTCAGCGGCCTGGTGAACGTCACGCGCTAGGCGCAGAACGCACTGATGCTCCGCCGGAGAATTTCGGCGAGCTGCACTATCGACCCCGTGCTCGCCCACTCCTCGTCGGCGTGCGCTCCCCCGCCGTCCACGCCGATGACGACGCACGGGATGCCCGCCTCCATGATGAGCGCGGCATCCGTCCAGAACGGCTCGCCGCGCGTCACCGCGGGTCGCCTGAGCACAGCGCTGGCCTCGCCGCGCAGCGCCTCCACGATGGGCGAGTCGAGGGGTGCCTCGAATGCCGCGCGGGCGACGAGCCGGGTGAGGGTAGTGGTCGCCGGGCCGTCCACTGCGGCGATCGCGCGCCGCAGTTGCTCTTGCACGTGGTCGGGGCTTTCGCCGGGCAGGAAACGGCGCTCAACCGTGAGGATGCATGAGGGCGCGACCGTCGCGGCATCCACACCGCCGTTGATCGTCGCGACCCGCACCGTGCCGTGGCCGAGAGTGGGATGCGGCGGCATCGCCTCCAGCTCGGCACCCAGCCTATCGAGCGCAACCAGCACCCGCCCGGCCTGCGCAATCGCATCGATGCCGAGCTCCGGCATCGAGCCGTGGGACGCGAGCCCGCTGATCCGCACCTCGAACCAGGCGAAGCCGCGGTGCGCGGTAGTGATCTCGAGCCCGCTCGGCTCGGTGACGATGGCGCCGTCTGCCGCGTAGCGCTCGAGCACCTCTTCGGTGCCGGTGCTGCCGAACTCCTCGTCCGCGACGAGCGTGACGATGAGGTCGCCGCGAAGTGTTCCCGCGGCGGCGGCCGCTGCGACGAGCATGGCGGCGATGCCGCCCTTCGTGTCGAATGCGCCGCGACCGAAGAGCATGCCGTCACGTTCCACGGGTTCGAGCAGCGCGGCATGGGAAACGCCCACGGTGTCGAGGTGGCCGTTGAGCATGAGCGAGCGGCCACCACCGCTACCGGCGAACAGCCCGACAACCGATGGCCGCCCCGGCCGGCGCTCAAGGGTCGTGACCTCGAATCCGCGTGCGGCCAGCCACGCGGCGCAGAATGAGGCGATTGCGCTCTCGCCCGCTGCCGACGCCACGAGGGACGGGTTGACGGAGTCGATGGCGATGAGTTCGCGGGCGAGCGCTACGGGGTCGTCATCCACCCCATCAGGCTAGCGCCGCTCGATCTCGCGTCAGGCCGTCGTCCCGGAGTAGGCACCGGGCGCGCGAACCACCTCAGGCTCAACCGGGATCACTATCCACATCACGATGTAGACGATGAGCTGCGGGCCCGGCAGCAGGCAGGACAGCACGAACAGCAGTCGCACGACGTTCGCGTTCCAGCCGAAGCGTCGCGCGAGGCCGGCGCAGACGCCGGCAATGACCCGGCCGGTGCGGGGTCTCTGGAGAGTTGTCATGCTTACACACTGCCACCGTGTCCCGCCGGAAAGTATGGGGGTAACCCCCTTATTCCTCCAGCGGGAACACCAGCAGGGTGCTGCTCGCCGTCGCGACAATGCGGCCCTGCGAGTCCGTCAACTCCCCCTCAGCGAAGGCGACGCGTTTGCCCGGCTTGATGACCCGTCCGGTCGCCGTGAGAGCACCGGTCGTCGTGCTCAGCCCACGCAGGTAGCTCACCTTGATCTCGAGCGAGGTGTAGCCCGTCCCCCGCGGCAACGTGGTCTGCACGGCGCATCCCGCTACCGAGTCGAGCACCGTGCAGGCGAAACCGCCGTGCACGGCACCGATCGGGTTGTAATGCGACTCGTCGGGCTGGGCGCTGAAGACCACGACGCCGGTCTCGACTGAGACGAGTGTCATGTTCATGAGTGCGATGATCGGCGGGAGTGGCACAGCCCCATCCCGCAGTGCCTGCATGTACTCGAGGCCGCTCATTGTGCCCATCGTGGATGCCCCGATCATCGGGTCCTCCCAGGTAATCGTCCTGCTGCGCTCGGCGCCCGTCGAAGTAGTCATGTCCCAAGTCTGCGCCCCTAGCAACACTTGCTGGGAAGTCAAGCACTAGCAGCTGCGCCGTTACCTTGGTCTAATTGATCACCACCCATTCGGGGGTAGACACCCCGACGGCCAAGAGGAGCGACAATGACCATTGAGTCTTTCTCCAGGCATGCCACCCGCCCGGACATCTCCCTCGTGTCTGAAGACACCTATTGCGTGCTCTCCCCCGAGGAGACGATGGGGTTCGTCGCCAAGGTGGGCAACCTCTTCGTCGCACACTCGGGCACGGATCTCGCCCACGCCATCGAAATCGGGCAGTCCCTGTCATGGGACGAAGCCGTCTCCATGGTCGTGCGCGCGTTCGGCACCCTTCGCTAGCTTCGGCGAGCGGCCTCTAACCGGCCACGAAATCGATGAGCTGCTCGACTCGCCCGAGGAGCGCGGGCTCGAGATCGGCGTAGCTGTCGACCCGGCCCAGGATGCGCTTCCACGCCGCCGCGATGTCCGCCTGGTCGGCGTGCGGCCAGCCCAGTGCCTCGCACACGCCGTGCTTCCACTCCGTGCCGCGCTCGATCACCGGCCATGCGGTCATCCCGAGCCTGCCCGGTTTGACCGCCTGCCAGATGTCCACGAATGGATGCCCGACCACGAGCACATGCGCGCCGAACTGGCCGCTGCTCACCGCATCCGCGATGCGGCTCTCCTTCGACCCCGGCACGAGATGGTCGACGAGCACCCCCGCCCTCCGCTCCTGCGACGGCCGGAACTCGCGCAGCACGTCTTCGAGCAGGTCGACACCCTCGAGGTATTCGACGACGACCCCCTCGACGCGCAGGTCGTCCCCCCAGACCCGCTCGACCAGTTCGGCATCGTGCCTGCCCTCGACGAATATGCGACTCGGCAGCGCCACCCGCGCCCTCGTGTCGGCGACAGCCACCGACCCCGACGCCGTGCGCTTCGGCGCCGCCTGCGCGACCGCCGGCTTGGCGAGTCGTACCGGTTTGCCATCGATGAGGAATCCGGCGCCGAGAGTGAATGTGCGCACAGCCCCCTTGCGGTCTTCTAGTTCGACGAGACCGTTCGCATACGCCACAATCGCGCCGACGAAACCGGTGCCGGTCTCCTCGATCACGAGGCCGGCTTCGATCGGGACCGAGGGGATCACACTCGGACCGCGCTGCAGGCGGAATCCGGCGAGAACGTCGTTCCCGTACCGGTCATCGCCGTGCCGGTCATCGCGGTACCGGTCATCGCCGTGTCGGTCATCGTTCACCGGTCGAGGCTAAGCCCGCGCCCATCCCCGGCCCACCACGCCGCGCGGGGTTCGAACCCGCGAGATGCGTCAAACACACGTTCCGGCGCGCAGCGAAGGTGCGATCGGCGCATCTCGCGAGGATGGCGCGGCGCGAGCAGCCCGCCCCCGAGGGATGCGCCCGCTAAAGCACCGGCGAGTTTGCGTGCTGCAGCAACCACGCCTGCGGGTCGATCTCGATGCCATCGGCTCCCAGAACCCCGAAGTGCAGGTGGGGACCGGTGCTGGAACCGGTGTCGCCGACCGTGCCGAGTTGCTGGCCGCGGGCGACCGCGTCGCCGACGTTGAGGGTGAGCGAGCCGACCTGCATGTGCGCATACAGGCTTGAGAACACCTGCCCGTCGATGACGTGCTGGATGATGACGTGAACCCCGAGCCCGTCGACGTCGGAACGGGCTTCCGTTACGACCCCGTCAGCGACCGCCTGGATCGGATAGCCCGTTCCCGGAGTGAGATCGATGCCCTTGTGGTCCGCCGAGCAGCCGGCGCAGGAGCGCCAGCCGAATCCGTCGCTCATTGTCGTGGTGGACGGGACCGGCCACTGCACGAGCGTGTACGCCGTGACTCCGAACCCGTCGCGCTGCACGATGACGGGCAGGAAGCTCCCGGGTGAGTCATAGGACTGGAGGACGGAGGTCGCCGCCTCCTCTTGCACCACCTCGGCCCCGGCCGGGAGCGATTGGATGCTCGTGAGCAGGCCGCAGGCCGCGACCGCGCCGAGGGCAAGCACGCGACGGTTGTAGTTGAGGAATCCGATGTGGCGGGGTATCGCCGGGCGCAGCACAGAAGCGGGCAGGTAAGTAGGCACGGGGGTGGATCTCCGGGTAACGCGCACGTCGGGCGCGGGGTGCTGCAGCGCACGAAACGGTCAGGTCGGCGGCATCCGGGTGGATACGAGCGGGCTTCAGCGGTGAGATCCGGCGGTCATTTTCACGCCGACACGAGCATCAGTCCTGGGGTATTTCCCTGCTGCCAGCCTGCGTGACGATCCTGTGAGGTTCATGTGATCGCATCGATGGGCGTCTCGGCGCCGTCGCGGCGAGCGCGATCAGCACACCCAGGGTGGCTCCAGCGCTGCCCCACACGACGTCCATCGCGGCGGCATAGCCCAATGGCATCCACACCGATTGGGCCGCCTCGATCCACGCCGCGCCAAGCATGCCGAAGGCCATTGCCGCCCACCAACGGCGGCGACCGAGCAGCAGCAGGAGCAGCACCCCTACAGGCACGAACGCGGCGAGCGGCCAATACCAGGCAGCTCGATTGGTCGCCGAGCCGGGCACGAATGCCATGCCGATGATCGCGCCGAAATACAGCGCGGCGACCACGCTCAGGATGAATCGCCTCCGCCTCATTGCACGAGTATCGCAAGCGTGGCTTGACGCCGGATGGGAAAACGGTGAACGGCGCGTGTGCGCTTTGCCGGCCCGCAGCGCGTCACACGGGAATCGACCGGCGACTCCCCCGGTTGGTACCCTCGAAGCACCCCAGGGAGGACAGCATGGACCACGATTGGCTCGTTTTGCAGAAGCGCGTGCACGCCGAATTCGCAAAGCGGCTCGCAGCGATCCAGGACTGGGACGGCTCAACCCCCGACACCGAGTGGACCGTGCGGGACCTTGTCGCGCACGTCATCGAGGAGCAACAGTGGGTGCCGTACCTGCTGGCGGGGCAGAGGATCGCCCTCGCGAAGGCAGAAATCCAGCCGTTGCGCCTTGACGATTTACGGGCGGAGTGGGATCTGTACTCGCTCGCGGCAACCTCGGCGTGGGCAGCGACTCCGCCCGACACGCTTGTGCACCTCTCCTACGACACGGTCACGATGGCCGATTACCTGCGCGAGCAGGTGAGCGATGTCGCCATCCACACCTGGGATCTCGCGCGCGCGATCGGCGCAGACGAGAAGCTCGACGACGAACTCGTCGAAGCCGTTTGGACTGTTTTCGAGCCGCAGGCCGACACCCTCGCGGCGAGCGGCCTCTACGCGGCCCCCGTGCCGATTCCGGATGACGCGCCCCTCCAAGAGCGCCTGCTCGCCCTGACCGGCCGCGACCCGCGCTAACTCTCCCTACCCACCTCGACGCCGAGCTCTCGAGGCTTACGGAAATACACGATCGCCCCGTAAACGGCGGGGATCGTCAATGCGCCAATACACAGCGCGAGTGCGAGAGCTGTCGGCAGTGGCGGGCCGACCCAGGCCAGTACCGCGAGGCATAGCCCGACGACGACCTTGAGCATGGGGCTGGCCACCGCGCCGGTGGGTTCGTCGGGTGCTCGGTCGAGAGTGATCTCGAGCTGGGCGAACGCGAGGAGGGTGAAAGCCAGGCCATACAGCAGCAGGGCGCGCACGTCTGGGGCGAGCGGGGCATCCCCGGTGCCTTCGAGCGCCTGGGCGATCGCGACGCCGACGACGATGATTCCGCTGAGCGAGGCGATGTGCAGATACACCCAGGTCAGGGCCGCCGCGAACACGGGCCGTGTCGGTCGCCTGGCGATGAAGTCGAAATAGAGCCACCAGAGGCCGAAACCGATGGCAAGCCCGGCGGCAGCTTCGACTATTGTCCCTGCCGAGAGCCCGGTCTGCGCGTTCGAGGTGGCGACGCCGCGGATGACGCCGGCAACGGTCTCACCGAGCACGATCATTGTCAGCAGTCCGAAGCGCTCAGGGAACTTGTCACGACTGAGCGGCGGGAGCCCGGCCTGGAAGCGCTGCGTCACCGCCGGGGTCGCGATATCCACGACCACCGCGAGCGCGAAGAGCACGAGTCGCCACCGCTCGTCGACGAACAGGCTCGCCGCGAGCAATAGCACCGCCGCCACGAAGCCTCCCGCGAACCCCCAGGCGGCACGGCGAAAACGCGGCTCGTGGCTGGCCGCGTTTATCCACAGGCCGATGTTGAGCGCCCGCGCGAGTACGTAGGACGCGGCGAATCCCAGGTAGTTGTGGCCGAGCCCGTCCTCACCCCAGATTGCGAGGCCGGCGACCGTGAGGATTGCGATGAACGCAAACAGTCGGTTCTCGAGGCCATGCGACTCGAAGCGCTCCGTGTAATAGGTGTACCCGTTCCAGGCCCAGAACACTGCGAGAAACTGCAGCCCGAAACGCAGCAGCCCACCGGGGTCGATGTGCTGCTGCAGGTCGTGTGCGAGCACCGCGACAATCACGACGAAGACGAGATCGAAGAACAGCTCGATCCAGCCGACCGGCCTGTGGTGGTCGCCGTCGTCACGCAGGGAAGGCCGTTGCCACGCTCCCCTGCCGCGACCCGGATCGCTCATGTAGTCATGCTGGCAGCAGCAACCCGGTAAGCACCAGTTCGCGCAGCTGCGGAATGACCTCGGCTGAGAGCTCTGTCGCGTCAACCTCGAGGATCTGCGCAACCGCACTGCAGATCGCCCCGACGGTCATGGTGCCGTCGCACGCGCCGACCACCGCGGCGAGAGCCGTACCCACCGGCACGGTGCGGGCGAAGCCCGATCCCTGGCGCAGCAGCATGACCGTGGGGTGCTCGGCGCCCGGCCAGTAGTGGCGCTCCTCGGTGACATCGGGCGCGATCGTGAGGGTGGTCTCGGCGAGTGCCGCGTCATCCCGGGCATCCAGCCAGTCATGGGCGGCGAACACGGCCGCGATGTGGTCGCCGAGGGAACCGCCCAGCGGGGCGTCGTAGCGCTCGAAGCGCCGGAAGGTGGGGGCGCCGAGCGGCAGGCGCAGCGTCACGTAGCCGAAGCCGACCTCGGTGACTCCACGCTCCGCGAAGTCGTCGAGCCAGGCCGCGTAGAGCCTGTCGAACTCCTTGCCGGGCCGGGTGCCGCCGTCCCGGATCCAGGTTTCGGCGTAGAGTTCCACGCTTTGGCGTTCCCGCTCGACAACCCAGGCGTCAAGCCCGGTATCGGCCACCCACGACTCGACGCGCTCGAGGCCGTCGAGAGCCCCGTACTCCCAGTTCCCGAGCAGTTGCGCGAAGCCGCCGGGCTCGAGCCGTGCTTCGACGCCCAGGATGACCGCGCGCACGATCCCGTCGCCCACCATGCCGCCGTCGCGGTACTCGTACGCCGGCACGCCCGCGGCGCGCGGTGTGATCACGAAGGGCGGGTTGGACACGACGTGGCCGAACCGCTCCTCCACGACGGGCTCGAACAGGCTGCCTAGCCGGAACTCGATGTTCGTGAAGCCGTTGAGTTCGGCGTTGAGACGCGCAAGGTGCAGCGCCCGCTCCGAGATGTCGGTGGCGATCACCCGTTTCGCATGGCGCGCGGCATGCAGTGCCTGGATGCCGCATCCAGTGCCCAGGTCGAGTGCGAGCTGCACCGGCCCCGCCATCATGAGCCCGCTCAGCGTCGTCGATGCCCCACCGACGCCGAGCACATGGTTCTCGGGAATGGCATGGCCCAGCGCGAGCTCGCCGAGGTCAGACGCGATCCACCAGCTGGTCACGCCGCTGCCGTCCACGACGCTGTACGGCCGCAAGTCGAGCAGCGGTGCACCGGCCTCGTCGACGAGGCCGAGCTCGACAGCCCCCGCGACGCCGAGTGTTGGCAGAGCGGCCTCGAGAGCCGCCGGGTCGACGGCGAGCCCGAGCACGAACGCCGTCGCGAGGGTCGCGAGCGCCCCCCTTCGGAAATTCAGGAGATCCTGCTCGACACGCGGCCTTTTCGCTCGTAGAACTGCCGTTTCGCCGCCGGACTCCTGAATTTCCGAAGGGGGCGACGGAGTACCCGCGGCGAGCGCCCTGAGGGCGGGGACGCGCTGGCCGCGGTGGAGGGCGGCCGCGGCATCCTCGCCCCAGAGGTCGGTGAGGGCATCGACTGTGAAGTTCGCGGCACGGAGGTCAGCTGCGAGGCGGGCGAGAGAAGTCATCCCGCCCATTCTGCCGGGCGCCCGGGCGCTCTCCGGCGAGCGTCAGTTGGAGAGCACGGAGAGTACGTTGCCCGCAGGGTCGAGGAACCACGCGATGTCAGGGCCCTGACCTGCGGCTTTGCCGCGCGCAACCCCTTTTTCGTCCTGTTGGGCGCCCTCGTACTTCTCGAACTTCACGCCCTTGGCGACGAGTTCGTCGACAGTCGAATCGATGTCGTCGACCGGGAAGTTCAGCACCGTATAGGAGGCGGGTGTGTGGTCAGGCTTGGGGTAGACAAACACCACCCCGCCGGAGTCGAGCTGCAACGTGATCGCGCCCATGCCCGCGTCCTCGACCGGGATGCCCAGCGTGTCTTCATAGAACTTGCGCGACGCTGCGATGTCATTGGATGACATCCCGCTGAAGGCTTCGGTTGTGCTGAACATAAGATCCTCCATGATCATTCGCCGCACGATATGTTTACGCTGTCAACACTTGCATACAATGGTGTGAACGTCCACAGGGAGGCCCGTGACAACCCCAGCAGAAGGACAGCGCCAGAACTACCACCACGGCGACCTCATGCAGGCGTTGCTGGCGGCGGGGGTCGACCTTGCGCGCGAAGGCGGGCCGGATGCCGTGGTGCTGCGCGAGGCGACAAGGCGCGTCGGGGTGTCGCCCAACGCCGCCTACCGGCACTTCGCCGACCGCGATGCGCTGCTCGACGCGGTGAGCGACGCGGCCCTCGCACAGCTCGCGACGGCTATCGACGCCCACTTCGACGCGATCGCACCAGGCGATGCGGAGACAGTGGCGCGCGCCCACCTGCGGGCGGTTGGCACTGGCTACGTGGCCTTCGCCCAAGATGAACCCGGACTGTTCCGCGCGGCATTCTTCGTGCCGGCCGACCTGCACAATCCGGGTACCGCGGCGAGATCGGGGCCGAGCGGCAGGAGCCCGTTCGTGCTTCTCGCCGACGCACTCGACGAGTTCGTCGCGTGCGGCATCATGCCTTCGGCGCGCCGACCACAAGCCGAATTTCTCGCGTGGTCGGCGGTGCACGGGTTTGCCCTGCTCGTGATCGACGGGCCGCTGCGCGCCCTGCCCCGCGGGCAGGCCGACGCCGTGACCCAGCGCGTGATCGACATGGTGGAGGCGGGGCTGACCGCGCCCTGACCCGCCCGTCAGTTGCGGACTTCCGCCCCGCTGCGTGTCACCCGGGTGGGCGAAAGTCCGCAAGTCGAGTCGTTCCCCGGACGAGTCGTTCCCCGGACGAGTCGTTCCCTGGACGAGTCGTTCCCTGGACAATATGTAGTGTGGAAGGGTGCAGCCGCTCAGCCCAGCCGAGATCCGCGAGAGCTTCGTGAATGCCACGCAGGGCGAGATCGAGCGCATCCCGCTGCCCGGCCTGCACGAGGTGATCTGGGGCGACCGGGAGTACCTCGGCTGGCGCGACGCGCAGGCGCACCAGCGCGGCTACCTCGTGCACTGGGTGAGTGACCGGCCAGTCGGAATCGTGCTGCGATCATCGGATTTCGCGTTGCGTGCCGGCATCTCGGCGATGTGCTCGTTGTGCCGCATCACCCAGCCCTCGGGCCAGGTGTCGCTGTTCTCGGCTCCACGGGCCGGGCAGGCGGGACGCGACGGCAACACCGTGGGCACCTACATCTGCGACGACCTGGCGTGCTCGCACATGATCCGCGTGCTTCCGCCGCCGCATCCCATGCAGATCCCGCGCGAGGAGTTGCTCGCGCAGCGCTCGACGAGCCTGCTCGAGCGGGTGCAGGCGTTCACCGCGGACGTGATGAAGACGGCCTGACCAGCGTGCCCGCGTCGCTACACCGACGCCTGACTCAGCGCGCGAGCTCGTTGGGGCGTCGAAACTCCAGTTTCGACGTGTGCGGTTAGGCGTCCGCGCAAGAACTGGCTTTTCGACGGCAGTCGCGGCAAACGGGGCCGACGGTGCTCGGGCGGGTTTGGCGACGGAACGGGATCGCTCCAGCATTCGCTCGCGCGGGCTCGCGCACGGCCGCGCGTCCACCTGACTCACACATGGCGGGCCGCGATCCTGATGAGATCTTGACACGGGGCCCGAAATCCCGATACTTAAGTACATGCTTAAGTATTCGGATGACGCATCACCCGCCCAGGTCGATGCCTTGTTCCACGCGCTCGCCGACGCCAGCCGCCGTTCGATGGTGGATCGGCTCAGCCGCGGGCCGGCGTCGGTGACCGAGCTCGCGACGCTCCTGACCATCACCCTCGCCGCGGTCGTGCAGCACCTGAAGGTGCTCGAATCCAGCGGGCTCGTGACGACCGAGAAGGTCGGCCGGGTGCGCAGCGCAACCCTCAGGACCGCGGCATTGGCGAGCGTCGAAGCCTGGATCGCCGACCGGCGGGTCACCTGGGAGCGCCGGTACGACCGCCTCGGGGCATTCCTCGATTCACCAACCCCGCAAGATCCATCAACCCCACAAGGAGAGACAGCATGACCGACTACAGCATCACCCACGCCGACTTCACGCTGAAGCGCAGCTTCAAGTCCAGCCCGGCCAGGGTCTTCCAGGCATTCTCCGACAAGGCGAAGAAGGCCGCCTGGTTCGGGGATCCGACCGTCGATGGGGGCGAGTGGACGTTCGACTTCCGCGAAGGCGGCATCGAGGTGAACAGCGGCGAGTTCCACGGCCAGTCGAACTCGTTCGAAGCGCTGTACCACGACATCGTGCCGGACACCCGGATCGTCTTCAGCTACACGATGCGTGTCGGCGGCGTGAAGCTGTCGGCGTCGCTGACCACCATCGAGTTCGAGCCGGAAGGGACGGGCACGCTCGTTGTCCACACCGAGAAGGGCGCGTTCTTCGACGGCCACGAAGACCCGAAGATCCGGGAGGAAGGCACCGCCGGGATCCTCGAGGCCCTCGCGGCGGCCGTCGACGGGTAGCTGTCCCTGGCTCGCCCACGCCGCCAGTGCAGCACCTCCGAAGTCGGTCGGCCGCGAGCGACGGATGGATGCCGCGGCACGCCGCCCCACGTGGGCGACGCGCCGCGGCATCCCGCGTTTGTCCGGCATGGGCCGGGTACTTGACACCGGCGTCGCCCCGCCCTACTCTGTAACCAATCGCTTTCAGAACTAATTGGTTATGGAGAGTCGTGGAAACGCAACAGCTCGACTCGGTGTTCGCGGCCCTCGCCGACCCCACACGGCGGGCGCTGCTGCAGCGCCTCACCGATGGGGACGCGAGCGTCGCCCAGCTTGCCGAGCCGTTCAGGATGAGCCAGCCGGCGATCTCCAAGCACCTCAAGGTGCTCGAGGCCGCCGGGCTGATCTCGCGCAACCGCGTCGCCACCGCGCGCTACAGCCACCTGGAAGCCGAGCCGCTGAAGGAGGCGACCGAATACATGGAACGGTACCGCCGCTTCTGGGCGAAGACCTTCGACCGACTGGATGCCGCGCTCGCCGCGTTCCAGCAGGCCGAGACGACCGAGACAGCCGACATCACGAACAAGGAGAACGAGAACGATGACTGACCTCATCCCCGCGGCGACCGACCGCGACGTCTACATCAGCCGCAGTTTCGCGGCACCGCGCGAGGTGGTCTGGAAGTTCTGGACCGACCCCGAGCGCCTCGCCGAATGGTTCGGCCCGACCGGCGTCCACACTCCCGTCGAGAACATCGACGTCAGCCTCGAGCCGGGCGGCCGCTGGGACCTCGGGATGACCGACGACGCGACCGGCGAGGTCTACCCGCTGTCGAGCCGCATCCTGAAGGTCATCGAGGGCGAATACCTCGAGATGCACATCGAGGCGGCCAGCGGTGGGCAGATCGAAGACGTGATCCTGCGCGTGCAATTCCACGACCACGGCGAGACTACGAGGATGACCCTGCACCAGGGCCCGTTCACCCCCGAGTTCCGCGACCTGACAATCGAGGGCTGGTACGAGTCCTTCTGCAAGCTCGACAAGATCTTCGAAGGAGCCAACTCATGACCACCCAAACGTCCACGGCAACCCAGACCGTCACCTCGAAGGACGGCACGACCATCGCCTACGAGAAGGTCGGGACCGGGCCGGCACTCGTGCTCGTCGACGGGGCGATGTGCTACCGCGACTTCGGCCCATGCCGCAGCCTCGCCAACCACCTCGCGGACAAGTACACCGTCTACTTCTACGACCGTCGCGGACGCGGGGCGAGCGGGGATGTGCAGCCGTACGCGCCGGAGCGTGAGTTCGAGGATCTCGCGGCGGTCATCGCGGCCACGGGCCGGGACGCGTATGTTCTGGGGTTCTCGTCAGGGGCCGGGCTGGCCTTGGAGGCCGCGGCATCCGGGGTGAAAATGAAGAAGCTCGCCTCGTACGAGGCACCCTTCGTCGGCCAGGTGCTCGTCAAGGGCAAGCCCGTCGACGCTCTCGCGGAACTCAGGAAGAAGCTCGCCGCTGGTGACCGATCCGGCGCAGTCGGTTACTTCATGGTGCAAGTGGTGGGCGGGCCTGCCTTCCTGCCCTTCATGATGAAGTACCTCATGCCCAAGGTCGGCAAGCAGCTGGCGGCCGTAGCGCACACGCTGCCCTACGACACCGAGCTCATGCGCGGCTTCGTCGTGCCGAAGGCCGAATTCGCCAAGATCACCGTGCCGACGCTCGTGATGGGCGGTAGCAAGGCCAAACCCAACATGGTCGCGGCAGTGCAGGGTGTTGCGGACGCCGTTCCGGGATCCGTGCACAAGACGCTCGCCGGGCAGACGCACCAGGTGAAGGATGAGGCCATCGCGCCGGAGCTCATCGCGTTCTTCCGATAGCCGAGGCGCTACCAGTCCAGCGGACCGGCAGTTCCGGCTGGGTAGCTGTCGAGTGGGACCTTGCCCGCGCGCCACGCGTCGATGACGGGGCTGATGATCCGCCAGCACTGTTCGGCGACGTCGCCGCGCACCGACAGCGTGGGGTCGCATTCGAGCAGCTCGGCCAGCACCTCGCCGTACGCGCTCAGCTCCCCCGCACCGAGGTCGCTGTGCAGCGGGACCCGCTCGAGGGTGAACGGGTCGCCCTGGCCGTTGATCACGAGGTCGAGATCGAGGGTCGCCGGCTTCAGCGAGATGCGAAGGCAGGATGGGCCCTCCACGCCGGTGAGCCCCGTGGGCAGGTGCGGCACGGCCTTGAACACCACGCGGATATCCTGGCGGGACTCCCCCAGCCCCTTGCCGGAACGCAGGATGAACGGGACCCCAGCCCAGCGCCAGTTGTCGATGGCGAGCGTGACCTCGGCGAGCGTCTCGGTCCCGCGGGACGCGTCGACGCCATCCTCGTCCTGGTACGCGGGCAGTCTCCTGCCCTCGATGGTGCCTGCGGCGTAGCGTGCCCTGTGGCTCGACTTGCCGTTCTTCGCCCAACTGCGTGTCGCCCGCAGTACCTGCGCCATCGACCCGCGCAGGTCGTCTTCGCTCAGGCTCGCGGGTGGCTCCATCGCCGTGAGTGCGAGCACGAGCAGCAGGTGGCTCTGGATCATGTCGGTCAGCGCGCCGGCCTTGTCGTAGTAGCCAGCCCTGCCTTCCAGGGCGAGCATCTCGTCGAAAACGATCTCCACCCGATCCACGTTCTGCGAGGAGAACAGCGGTTCGAAGATGCGATTCGCGAAGCGCAGGCCGAGCAGGTTGAGCACAGTCGACTTTCCGAGGAAGTGGTCGACGCGGAATAGCTGCTCCTCCGGCAGCATGCTCTCGAGCAGCCGGTTGAGCGACTTCGCCGACGCCAGGTCTGTGCCGAACGGCTTCTCGAGGGCGAGCGTGATGCCCTTCGGCAGGTCCAACTTCGAGAGCTGAGTGCAGGCGATCACCGTGACGGCGGGTGGCAGCGCGAAGTAGAGCGCGATGCGGCCCGGGGCCTCGGCGAGCACCCGGGCGAGATCACTTGCGCTCGTGGCATCCCCCTGCACGTAGCGCGTCTTCGCGGCGACCTTCCTGGCGAGCGGCGAGGGCTCGGCATCGAAGGCGGCCTTGACCTTCTCGCGCCACGCGGCATCCGTCTGCTGCGCGCGGTCGACCCCGATCACGAGCAGGTCCGCGCCGCGGGACGACCCGAGATACGACGCAAGGCCCGGCAACAGCAGGCGGGATGTCAGGTCACCGCCCGCACCGAGGATGACAAGGGTATCGATGCGTTCAGCCACCCTGCCGACAGTACTACGCGTGCTATCAGGCCAGCCTGGTCAGTCGGGTTCGGCAGCCTTGACAGGTTCAGCGGCCTCGATTGATGACACGGCCTCCGAGTCGGTCACCGCGACGGGGGTGCCGTCGGCCTGCTCGACAACGACGGCAGGCCCGCGGTGGCCCCATGTCATCCACAGCCAGATGAGCACGCCGACGATTATCGTGCCGACCACGAAGACGAACGGACCGAGAAAAAGCGGCCCGGAGACGTTCGTGTCCGAGAGTTTGCCCGCGATGAACAGGTAGAGCACGAAGAGCGGCAGGTCGAGGACCGCCGCGATCACCACCGCGCTCAGGGTCGTCGCCCACGGCTTACGCACCCTGCCGCCCTTGAGGATCCATCCGCTGACAAGGAATCCGAGAAGCATCAGCAGCAACGAGATCACGCCGAAGACGACCCCGACAACCTGGATAACGGCGCCGGCCTGTGACAGGAAGGCGCTTATCGACTGCACGTCGCCGAATCCGCCCGCGATTCCGCCGATCGACGCGCCGAAAACGAGCAGCAGGCCACCGCCGAGCAGCAGGAATCCGAGCCCGAGCCAGCCGAGCGCAAAGAGGAGGTGCCCGAAGATTCCCGCGAAGATTGCCGCCCCGCGCTGGCGGCCGGTGAGCATTGCTTTCTGCATGTCTCATTCATAGTGCCGGGGATGACGCGCCCACAAGCAGGCGGACCGCCCGGCACACGGGCGGTCCGCCGCCGGTCAGCTCGCCATCGTCCTGCGCAGGATCGCCCGCTCCCCCAGCGTCCACGCCGTGGTGACGGCGAGGTAGATCGTCGCCGCGAGCGGCACGAGGGCCGCGAAGACCACGGTGAGGAACGGGAGCCAGCTCAACACGGCGCCCGCGGACCGCAGTGCACCGGCGACGGGTACTACGGGTACGGGAGCCATGCGCAGTGCGGTTCGGCGCGACATCCACGCCACCGCGGCGATCGCCAGTAGCAGCCCGACAAACACGAGCAGCTGCGGCCACGCGGTGGCAGAGCCCAGCACCGCGAGCAGGGACGAGCCGAGCGAAACCCCGAACAGGTGTTCGGTGAGCAGTGCATTCGGATGGCCGGCGATGATCGCGAGCACGAACAGGCCGTAGAGCACAGAGAGCACAGGTGCCTGCAGCAGCGTCGGCAGGATCCCGCCGAACGGGGAGGCCTTCTCCTGCCGGTACAGTTCGAGCGTCTTGCGCTGCAGCAGTTGCGGGTTCTTCTTGTACTTGCGCTGCAGCTCAGCGAGTTTCGGCGCAAGCCGCCTGCGGATGATCTCCGCCCGCACCTGCGAGATGCCCACCGGTACGAGCAGTGTGCGCACAATCGTTGTCAACAGCACTATTGCGAATGCGGCGCTCGAGGTACCGCCAAACGGCTCGAGCGCTGCCGAAAGCGCAGAGATGACGTGGTACGCCCCGTCGAGCACAGCTGCGACAGGGGGAAACGAATAGAAGTTCATGTCAGTCCTAAGGGTCGAATCGAGTGAGGGGCCATGGCCGCTCACCGTCCGACGGACTGGCTATGCGGCCGCGAGACCCCGCGACGGCGCCCTCGAGCGTGTGCGACCCGGAGTTGCGGGATGCCGCGGCGCGGGCATCCCCGACAGCGACTGCCTGTGCTGCCGCGCGCGGTGGCCGATGGTCACGACGCGCGAGCGGAATCCACCACCCGAGTACCTGGCGGCGAGCAGCATCCCGACCGCGAGCACGGCGACACCGCTTGCGAGCACGGACGCGGACCCCGGTTGGGTGATCGAAGCCGCGAGCAGGGCAAGCGTCATGGCCATGACGAGCCGCTCCAGCATCCAACGCATCCTGTGACGCTACCGCAGGATCGCACATTGGCCCCCGTAGTGTCGGCAGCGCGGCGGCATGCCGAGTCGGTACGGTTTGTGTATGACCGCCTGGAGGGATGACCTCAGCCCTGCAGCGCAGGCCGACGCCGATCGCCTCATCGACTCAGCGCTCACCATCGCGAGAGCCAATCTTGCCCGCGCGAGCGAGTTCGAGCCGTTCGCGATCCTCGTCGATGAGGGTGGTCGCCTGCTCGGCACCGACTGGGACACGAGTGCGCTGGGCAAACATCCCGAGATCGAGGATGTCATCGCTGCGGCGCTCCTGCAGCTCAGGGAAATCGGGCGTACCTCCAGGGCGACGGCGCTCGTCACCAACAGCAGGCTTGCGCGGGAGAAGACCGACGCGATCGAGGTGCTCTTCGAGCACCGCGAGGGGGTCGCCCTCGTGGTGCTCCTGCCTTACAAGCGTGCGAGGTTCGGGCCGAACATCGAGTTTGGCGAGCTCTCCGCCTTTCCGGGCAGCCGCGAAGTCTGGCGCTCCGGCGGCTGACGCCGACGCCTCATCGCCACGAACTGACGCGAGCCCTTCTCCTAAGTTTTACGTGCCCGAAACGCGCCGCGCGTAGCGTGATCGGCATGGAATTCCATGTTCCCGCAGTCGATATCACCGCGTGGGTGCGGGACGGGTCAGCCGGCGCGAAGGCCGCCGTCGCAGCGGCGGTGGATGTCGCGTGCCGCGAAGTCGGATTCATGCAGGTGCTCGGGCACGGCATCCCGCCGTCGGTGACGAACGGTCTCGCAAGCGCGATGGACGACTTCTTCGGTCTCGACATCGATGAGAAGAGGCTGTCCGTCACCCCGAAGGGCATCAACCGCGGCTATAGCCCGCCGAAGGCCGAATCCTTGTCGCTCTCTCTCGGGGTCGAGTCCGCAAGCAGAATGAACGACTTCTTCGAAGCGTTCAACGTCGGCTCTGCCGCATCCGATTTCCCTCGCCTCAAGCTCGAGGGGCGCAACGACTATGCGGAGAACGTCTGGCCAGACGTGCTGAACTTCCGGCTGCGGGTCGAACGCTATTTCGCTGAGGCCAGGCGGGTCTCCCGCACGATGACGGATATCTTCGCCCAGGCGCTCGATCTCAAACCCGGCTTCTTCGACAGGTTCACCGACCACTCGATCGATGTCCTGCGCATGAACAATTATGCGCTGCCGCCCGGCACAGTCGACCTCGATGGCGAGCTGATCGGCATGAGCGAACACACCGACTTCGGTATCGTCACGGTGCTGTGGGCGGACCAGGTCAAGGGCCTGCAGGTGCTCGGCGCCGACGGCAGCTGGAACGACGTGAGCCCAGCGGATGACGCGTTGCTCATCAACCTCGGAGATCTCACCGCCCGCTGGACCAACGAACGCTGGCAGTCGACACTCCACCGCGTGAAGCCGCCGATCGTGAACGGCACCATCACGCGTCGTCGATCAGCCGCCTATTTCCATGACGGCAACGCGGATGCCGTCATCTCGGCCATCCCGAGCTGCGTGCTCGACGGCGCCGAGCCGCTCTACCCGCCGATCACGGTGACGGAGCACATCGCCGCAAAGCTCGCCGGCTCGCGCGCCGGACAGTCGAACACCGGCGCCACGCGCGAGGCCGCCCGAGTGCTCGCGGCGAAGCAGTAGGGGCGCTCCCCCGCCGCTCGGCGGCTCCCCGCCTCACCCCCCGCCGCCCGGCGACTCCTCCCCCACCTGACCCTCGGCGCCCGGCGACTCCCTTCCCGGCCCTCGCACCGTCGAACGCTCCTAGCGCCTCCATCTTCGAAACGCTCTTCGGAATCAGCACATTTGTTAGGAGCCCTCACAAATGTGCTGATTCCCAAGAGCGTATTGGGGAAGGTACCGGAGCTGGAATCCGAACCGGGTTGCAGCCACCTGGGCGAGTCGAGGAGGGGCGGGTCGAGGAGCGGCGAGTCGAGGAGCGGCGGGTCGCAGGGCCGCCGGGTGGGCGGGGTGGGCAGGCGGGCCGCGCCGTGACAGCCGCCAAGGGTAACGTCGAGTCGTGGCGGAGACTAGCGCGGGCATCCTGCTGTACCGGCAGCGGCAGCAACTCGAGGTGTGGATCGCCCACATGGGCGGTCCATTCTGGGCCCGCAAGGATGCCGCGGCCTGGTCCATCCCGAAAGGGCTCTACATCGCCGGGGAGGCGCCGCTCGCCGCCGCGCTCCGCGAGTTCGAGGAGGAGATCGGCGCGCCCCCGCCAGCAGTCGACTACGAGCTGCTCGGCGAGTTCCGCCAGCCGTCCGGCAAGGTCATCACCGTGTTCGCCGCCGACACCGACTTTGCTGTCGAAAAACTACTGAGCAACACTTTCAGCATCGAGTGGCCCCCGCGGTCGGGAAGAATGCAGGATTTCGCCGAGATCGACGATGCGCGCTGGGTCGGTGTCGAGACCGCCAGGCAGAAGCTCGTGAAAGGCCAGCTGCCGCTGCTCGACGCACTGCTCGTGAGGCTGGCCCGACCACCCGGCGGTTGAGCAGTTGGCTCGAGGTCGGCGGCATCTGGCAAAGTGGACACCGTGAACACGCCTGGCACCGAACAGACAGCCGATTCCCATGACGTCATCCGGGTGCGCGGCGCCCGGGAGAACAACCTGCGCGACATCTCTCTGGACATCCCGAAGCGCAGGCTCACGGTGTTCACCGGGGTCTCCGGATCCGGCAAGTCCAGCCTCGTCTTCGGCACGATCGCGGCCGAATCCCAGCGGCTCATCAACGAGACGTACAGCGCGTTCCTCCAGGGATTCATGCCCAACGTCGGGCGACCAGATGTCGACTCGCTGCAGAATCTCAGCGCCGCGATAGTGGTGGACCAGGAGCGGATGGGTGCCAACTCGCGCTCGACCCTCGGCACCGCGACCGACGTGAACGCGATGCTACGCATTGTGTTCAGCAGGCTCGGCGAACCGCACATCGGGCCGTCGTTCTACTTCGGTTTCAATGCACCCGAAGGCATGTGCCCGGCCTGCGAAGGGCTCGGCCACGTCACCGACATCGACCTCGACGAGCTGTTCGACAAGGACAAGAGCCTCAGCGAGGGAGCCATCACCATTCCCGGCTACAGCGCAGACGGCTGGCTCGTGCGCACGTTCACGGAGTCCGGGTTCGTTCCGGGCGATGTGAAAATCAAAGACTTCACCGAGCAGCAGCTGCAGGACTTCCTCTACAAAGAGCAGGTGAAGGTCAAGGTGGAGAGCTTCAACCTCACCTACCAGGGGCTCGTGCCCAAAGTGCAGGCGAGCATCCTGTCGAAAGACAAAGACTCCGTGCAGCCGCACATCCGCGCGTTCATCGACCGAGCCGTGACATTCAAGGAATGCCCCGAGTGTGGGGGCACTCGACTCAATGCGGCCGCCCGCTCCTCGAAAATCGCCGGTGCCAGCATCGCCGATGCGTCGAAAATGCAGATCAACGAACTCGCCGAGTTCGTCCGCGCGATCTCCGATGCGGCGGTGGCGCCGCTCATCGCCACACTGCAGCAGACTCTCGACTCGCTCGTCGAGATCGGGCTGGGCTACCTGAGCCTCGACCGCACCTCGGGCTCCCTCTCCGGCGGTGAGGCGCAGCGCGTGAAGATGGTGCGCCACCTCGGGTCCAGCCTCACCGACGTCAGCTACATCTTCGATGAGCCGACCATCGGCCTGCACCCGCACGACATCCAGCGCCTGAACAGCCTGCTGCTTCGCCTGCGCGACAAAGGCAACACCGTGCTCGTCGTCGAGCACAAGCCGGAAACCATCTCGATCGCCGACCACGTGGTCGACCTCGGGCCGCGAGCCGGCGTCAACGGCGGCGAGATCCAATTCGAAGGCACTGTCGAAGACCTGCGCAAGAGCGGAACACTCACCGGCAAGCACCTCGACGACAGGGCGAAGCTGCGGGATGCCCCCCGCAAGGCAAAGGGTGCGCTCGAGATCCGCGGCGCGACGTTGCACAACCTCAAGGCCGTGGACGTCGACATCCCGCTCGGCGTGCTGACCGTCATCACCGGGGTTGCCGGGTCGGGCAAGAGCTCGCTGATCCACGGGTCGATCCCGAAGAGTGCGAATGTCAACACCGTCGACCAGGCGCCGATCAGGGGGTCGCGACGCAGCAATCCCGCCACCTACACGGGGTTGCTCGACCCGATCCGAGCGGCATTCGCGAAGGCGAACGGCGTGAAACCCGCCCTGTTCAGCGCGAACTCGGAGGGCGCCTGCCCGAACTGCAACGGCAATGGCGTGATCTACTCCGACCTTGCCCTGATGGCCGGTGTCGCGACCGTGTGCGAACTGTGCGAGGGCAAACGGTTCCAGCAGGCGGTGCTCGAATACAAGCTCGACGGCAAGAACATCGCCGAGGTGCTCGCCCTCTCGGTGACAGAGGCCCGTGACTTCTTCGGATCCGGCCCGGCACACGCCATCCTCGATCGCATGGTGGATGTCGGGCTCGGCTACATCGGGCTCGGGCAGCCACTGACCACACTCTCCGGCGGGGAGCGGCAGCGGCTCAAGCTCGCCATCCACATGGCCGACAAGGGCGGCATCTACGTGCTCGACGAGCCGACGACCGGCCTTCACCTCGCCGATGTCGAGCAGATGCTCGCCCTGTTCGACAGGCTCGTCGACGCGGGCAAGACGGTGATCGTGATCGAGCATCACCAGGCCGTCATGGCACACGCCGACTGGATAGTCGACATCGGGCCCGGCGCGGGGCAGGACGGCGGCAGGATCGTCTTCGAAGGCACCCCTGCTGCGATCGTCGCCGATGCCACGACGCTGACCGGGCAGCACCTCAGGCAGTACGTCGGGGCCTGATGCCCTAGATCGCCCCGGTTAGCGCGATGCTCAGCGTCGAAAAGTTCGTTCCCGCGAGCTCCAGCGCGCCAATGCCGGAAGTGCCGACATCGAAGCGCACCCCGATGCCGCAGCTGGCGCCGGCGGCGAGAGCAGCGGTGCAGGTGTTCGTCACGATGGTGAACGAGGGGTCGCCGGTTATCACGATGCCCGTGATGACGGCGTCGATCGTGCCCACATTGGTGATGTCGACGATCTCCTGGGCGCCGTCCGCGATGCTCAACGACGATGCGGAGCTTGCCAGAACCGTCCACGGTGCGAAGTCGATCCCGATCGCGACCGCGTTGGTGTTGCTTCCCTGCGCGGTCGCCACGGTGCTGAAGCCGACCGCGGACGAAGTGACCGTGACCGGGATCAGGCAACTCGCGCCGGGGGCGAGGATTCCCGCGCAACCCGGGCCGAGTGACAGGCCGGGTATGGACGTCGAGAGGGTCGCGACGATATCGATCGCGTCCACCGCCGACACGTTGGTGACGATCAGGTTCTGGGAGCCGGGCGCAGTAAAAGTGACGGGCGCCGCGGCGATAGTGGCTTGCGGCACCGCGCCGCCGCCCCCGCCGCTCGAGCCGCCCGCCGATGTCTGGCAGGCCATCGCGGCACGCGCATCCGAAACCGGGCCCGCGAGGCCGAAGCCGAGCCCGAGGAGCAGGATGGTCACCAACATGGTCGAGCCCCGTCGCCGACGCCCGTGCGGCAACACGAGTGCCACGCCCGCCATCACGGCCAGGATGGCCAGGATCAGGAGCGGCAGCGGAGACGCGCCCGTCGCCGCCAGGTCACACATCGATGGGTTCCGCCGGTCTCCGCACGGGACCACTCTGGTGGACAACACGGGCATTGCCGGCGACCATCAGGGAGTGTCGCCGGAGTAGGCTGCGGGCCATGAATGCTCCCTCGATCAACTACATCGCCGTCATCCTTGCGACTGTGTCGTCCATGGTCATCGGCTCCATCTGGTACACCCCCAGGGTGTTCGGCAAGTATTGGATGAAGGCCGCTGGCGTCACCCCGTCCGGCAACGCCAGGGACGCGGTGCGACCCATCCTGATCACCGTTGTCGTGAGTTTCATCACCGCATGGGTGCTCGCGGGAGCCGTCGCGATCTCGTTCGCTTTCTACGGCGGCAGCTTCCTCGTCAATGCGCTCCTGACCGGGCTGATCCTCTGGGCTGGCTTCACCGCCGCGCGCTTCATCACGCACGACGCGTTCGATGGCAGGCCGACCGGGCTCACGGTGCTCAACGTCGCCCATGAGTTCGTGACCATCATGGTCATGGCGCTGATCATCGGGGTCTGGCCGGCGTAGCAGATGGACAGGTTCGCCGAAAGTTACCGGGAGCCGCTGCAGCGCGCGCACGAGCTCGCGCTCGAGTGGCTCGAGTCGATTCCCACGCGCCGCGTCGCGTTCAGCGCCACGGCTGATGACCTGCTCGCCGGCTTCGGTGGTGGGCTGCCCGACGACCCAACCGATCCGGCCGACGTCATCGGCCAGCTCGCCGCCATGGCCGAGCCCGGGCTCATGGCCATGCCCTCCGGCCGGTTCTTCGGCTGGGTGATCGGCGGCACGCTGCCGGCAGCCCTCGGCGCAGACTGGCTCGTGAGCGCATGGGACCAGAACGCCGGGATGCGGTACGCCACCCCGGCGACGGCGGCGGCCGAAGAGGCCGCGGGCGGCTGGCTGCTCGACCTGCTCGGGCTACCGGCCGGGTCGGATGTCGGCTTCACCACCGGGGCGACCATGGCCAACTTCACGGGGCTGGGCGCCGCTCGCGGCCACGTGCTGGGCGAGGTCGGCTGGGACGTGCACACCCTCGGCCTCAATGGCGCGCCGCAGATCACTGTGCTCGCCGGCGAAGAGCGGCACGCGTCCGTCGACCTCGCCCTGCGCTACCTGGGGCTCGGGCTGCCGACCCTCGTGGCGGCGGACGAGGAGGGACGGATACGTCCGGACGCGTTACGCACGGCGCTCGAGTGGGTCGACGGTCCCGTCATCCTGTGCCTGCAGGCCGGCAATCTGCACTCCGGGGCTTTCGACCCGATGCGCGAGGCGATCGAGGTCGCGCACGAGCACGGCGCCTGGGTGCATGTCGACGGGGCCTTCGGGTTGTGGGCCGCGGCCAGCCCGCGCTTCCGCGACCAGGTCGCCGGCATCGAGCTCGCCGATTCGTGGGCGACAGACGCCCACAAGACGCTCAACGTGCCCTACGACTGCGGGGTCGCGATAGTCACCCGGCCGCAGGCGCTGCGCACCGCGTTCGGCGTGCAGACGAGCTACCTGATCACGGATGACCACGGCCCCGGCGACCCGTTCGAGAAGGTGCCGGACTTCTCCCGCAGGGCCCGCGGGGTGCCGGTCTGGGCGGCGCTGCGTTCGCTCGGACGTTCGGGCACGATCGCCCTCGTCGATCGACTCGCCACCCACGCGAAAGGTCTCGCCGACGGGCTCGCCCTTCTGCCGGGGGTCGAGGTGCTCAACGATGTGGTGTTCACCCAGGTGAGCATCGCGTTCGGCAGTGACGAGCGCACTCGGGAGGTGACCGCGCGTTTGATCGACGACGGCTTCGTGTGGATGTCCGGATCGAAATGGCGCGGTCGTGACATCCTGCGCATTTCGGTCAGCAACTGGTCGACCGACGAGGAGGACGTGGCCGACGCCATCGCCGCCGTCGAGCGCGCCATGGGCGACTGATCGTGCCGACTCTCGCCGCGGTCGCCGACGACCTATACGCGCTCACGCCCGAGGAGTTCACGCCCGCCCGCAACGCCCTCGCGCGCGACACGAAGCCGGATGACGCCGCGCTCGCGAAAGACATCATGCTGCTGCGTAAGCCGACTCCGGCCGCCTGGCTCGTGAACGCGCTCGTACGACACCGCCGGGATGACGTCGAGGATGCCCTCGCCCTCGGCGCCTCGCTGCGCGAGGCCCAGGCCGAGCTCGACCGCGACGAGTTGCAGCGTCTCACCCGTGAGCGCCGGCAGCTGGTGTCCGCGCTGGCCCGCGATGGCGCGGTGCTGGCCGGCGAGCTCGGGCATCCGGTGTCGGCCGGCGTGGTGGAGGAGGTGGCGCAGACGCTGCAGGCCGCCATGTCGGATGCCGCGGCATCCGATGCGCTTCGCTCGGGGCGACTGCTGCGCCCGCTCACCGCCTCGGGTTTCGACCCGGTCGACCTCGCCGGCGCTGTCGCCGCGCCCGGCGGACTGGCCCCCGCGCCGCCGCCGCGCAAACCTGCCGCAATTCGTGACCCGCGCGAGCGCGAAGCCGCTGAGCGGGCGGAGCGCGAGGCGGCCGCCGCTCGCCAGGCCGTCAAAGACGCCGACCGGGCGGTGGACGCGGCCGAGAAGGCGCTCGATGACGTCGACGAGCGCATCCGCCAGGTGGATCGCCGCCGCGACGATCTCGAGCTTGATCTCGCGCGCGCGGAGGCGAAACTGCGCGACCTGCGCGCGGACCTCGCTGCTGTCGACCGGGAGGGCAGGGCGCTCGGCCGGGACCGGGATAAGGCGGTGCGCACCGCTGAGGCCGCGAACGAGACCGCGGCCAGGTTGCGCGGCTAGCGCAGGTAGCAGTTCACTATCAGGTCACCGCGGATCTCCCGCAGCCGCTCGATCACGCGCTCGATGAGCGCGTTCGTCACGGTTCCGGATGCCGCGACATCATGCACCCCGAGCAGCTGCAGTTTGCCGCACCGCACCCGCACCACCTCCCACCCCGCCGTCCGCAGGATCCTGTCTTTGCGCCTGTCGATCGCCTCGCGCTTGCCCACGTGCTCCAGCCCGTCCCGGCCCGTGGTGTCGTATTCGATGGCGACCCGCAGTTCGGCCAGCACGATGTCAGGCCACACCTCGAGATGGCTGAAGAACTGCTGCTTCACCCGCACGGCGGTGAAACCGGCCTCGAACTCGAGCCTGCTGGCGAGCTTCTGGCGCAGGATGGCCTCGGCCGCAGACGCGGGCTTCGGTGCGCATTCGCTCACGAACGGCTCGCCGATGGCCAGCGCCGGGGTCTTCTCGCACAGCCTGCCGGTGCGCTTGCGAGCGCGCCCACCCGCCCCGGCCGCGCAGTCCGGGCACCAGGTCGAGCGGCGGCGGGACTGCCCCGGCCGCTGGCGCTGCTCCCACGGCGTCGCCACGAATTGGTGGCCGACGTCGCACTGCCAGAGCAGGTAGACATCCGCGGCAGGAGGAACCTGGGTGAGGGTGATCCCATGGTTGAGGTCGGGGTGGAACTGGCGCACGAGCACCGGATACCGTTCCCAGTCCACCCGGAACTGGCCGACCGCATAGGGCACCGGCGCGCTCTTCGACCACTGCCGGCGCGCCCACCACGACTCGACCCGCTCAGGCACGCTCGCACTGTACGACGAGCGGCCGACGGCGCTACTTCCTGGACTTGCCGGAGGCCACCGCGACGCTCAGGATTCCCTCGATCGCGAACTCCGATGCGCGGGCGAGGTCCACATTGTCGGGGTCGAGACACCACTGCACCTGCAGGCCGTCCATGACAGCGAGGATCGACGCCGCCGCGTCATCCACAACCTGCTGCGTCGGCGGTTTGTCGCCGCAGACTTCGAGCAGCGCCTCGCTGACCTCTGTGCGCAATTGCGCGTAGCGCGCCCTGAACCAGTCTTTTGCCGGATGCCCGTCGGTAACCGAGTCGCCGGAGAGCACGGCATAGGCCTGCACGATTCCGGGACGCTTCGCATTGAGCGCAGCCGTGGCGACGAGGTGGGTGAACAGACCGCGCCCGCCGGGGATGTGCTTGCCTTCGAGATGCGCCACATCGGTCTTGTCCCTGTAGACCAGCACGTCGAGCAACAGCTGGTCTTTTGAGCCGAAGTGGTGCAGCACGCCCGCATGGGTGATGCCCACCTGGTCCGCGATTTCGGCGAGTGAGCCACTCTTGTAGCCGCGGCTGCCGAAGGTCTGCAGCGCCGCCTTGAGGATGTCTTCGCGCTTGCGAATCGTCTCCTCACGGGGCTGCTGGGCCTTGCGAGTGGCCGGCGTAGAGGTCATGCAGAAAACCTTACTGCCCGGAAACCAAATTGTTTGTTGCTTAACTTACTGACTCGTGAGTAACCTAATCCGCAACACCCCTACCGCAGCGAAGCGCCGAGGAGATCCCCCCGATGACACCGGAGTCAGCGACAGCCGACCATGGCACGCTAGCCTCCGTTGCCGGTCTCGTCGCCCGGCTCGATCTTGCCGCCAAAGTACGGCTGTTGACCGGCGAGACCGCATGGCGGCTGTTCCCCGTCGAAGAGATCGGCCTGCGCTCGCTTGCCGTCTCCGACGGTCCGGTCGGCGTCCGTGGCACGAGCGAGATCGCCGGCGAGAGTTCGAAACTCTTCCCCTCGCCCAGCGCGCTTGCTGCCACCTGGAACCCCGCACTGGCCGCAAGGCTCGGTGCGGTCTTCGCGCGCGAGGCGCGAGCCCACGGTGTGGATGTCGTGCTCGCTCCCCAGGTGAACATCCAGCGCACACCCGTGGGCGGCCGCCACTTCGAGTGCTATTCGGAAGACCCGCTGCTCACGAGCCTCATCGCGAGCTCGCTCATCGCGAGCATGCAGGAGGCGGGGGTCGCGGCATCCGTGAAGCACTACGTGGCAAACGACTCGGAGACCGAACGCACAGAATACGTCGCGAGCGTCGGCGAGCAGGCGATGCACGAGGTCTACCTCGCGCCGTTCGAGCACGCCGTGAAGACCGCGGGCGTCTGGAGCGTGATGAGCGCGTACAACGCGGTCGATTACGCGGGCGAGAGCTCGCCCATGTCTGAGCACGACGCACTCGTCAACGGACTGCTCAAGCAGGACTGGGGCTTCGACGGCGTCGTGATCAGCGACTGGATGGCGACGCGGCGCACTGTGGAAGCCGCGCTCGGCGGCCTCGACCTTGTCATGCCCGGTCCGGGTGGCCCATGGGAGCAGAACCTGCTCGAGGCCGTGCGCGACGGCCGCGTGCCGGAGGCGGTCGTCGACGACAAGGTCGCGCGCATCCTGCTGCTCGCCGAACGCACCCGCGACCGCGGCCTGCCGGCCAGCGACGAGGGCGACGACCGGTTCCTGCGCGATCTCGCGGCCGGGTCTGTCGTCGTGATCAAGCGCGGCGAGACCTTCCCCGTCATGCGAACTCCGGCATCCGTCGCGCTCATCGGCCCGAATGCCGTGTCTGCATACGTGCTCGGCGGCGGTAGCTCCACAGTCAATCCCGCCCATGTCGTGAGCCCGGCCGAGGGATTCCAGGCCGCGCTGCCCAACGCGGAACTCACACTCGTGCGCGGCGGGGACGCCCGCAGGCACGCCCCGGTGCTGGATGCCGCGGCACTGGGCGCCGGCGTCACAGTCACGTACCTCGACGCGCACGGCGCCGAGCTCGACACCGAGCACCTCGCCGCATGGACGGGATGGCTGCGCGCGCTGCCCGACGCCGTGGAGACCGTGGTGCTCGACGCGCAGCTCGACCTCACTGAGCCCGGGGAGCACTGGATCGAGCTCGGCACCGTCGGCCGTTACCGGCTCGAGCTCGACGGCGCCGTCGTGGCCGGCGGCAACAGGGCCGTCGGCGCAGAGGTCATCCTCGACTCGAGCATCAACTCCCCCGACGGCGACGGAGGGTTGGTCGCCATCACCGAACCCAGGCTGGTGCCGCTGCGAGTCACCCTCGGAGCCATCCGCGCGGGCGGGTACGGCAACATCGTTCGGGCCGAACTGCGCCATCACCGGCCGGGCCCCACAGTGGAGGACGAGATCCGCATCGCGGTAGAGGAGGCCGCCAGCGCGGACCTCGTCGTGCTCATCGTCGGCACCAATGACGAGGTCGAATCCGAGGGGTGGGACCGCACGAGCCTGCGCCTGCCCGGGCGCCAGGATGAACTCGTCGAGCGCGTGTTGGCTGTCGCCCCCGATGCGGTGATCATCGTCAATGCCGGCGCACCGCTCGTGCTGTCCTGGCTGGAGAAGGCCAGCACGGTGTTGTGGGCCTGGTTCCCCGGCCAGGAGTGCGGTCACGCGCTCGCGGATGTCGTGCTCGGCCGCACCGAACCGGCCGGCCGCCTGCCCTGGACGCTTCCCGCCCGCGAGACCGACGTGCCAGTGCCGGATGCCAAGCCGGAGGCCGGACGCGTCGAATACTACGAAGGCGTGCACGTCGGCTACCGGTCGTGGGAAAAGAACAACGCCGTGCCCGCGGCGGCCTTCGGCCATGGCCTCGGCTGGACCGAATGGCGCTACGACTCGGTGGTCGATGCCGGCGAGCGCGAACTCGACGTGACGATCACCAACACCGGCGAGCGCGCAGGTACCGAAGTCGTGCAGGTCTACCTTGAGGCCCCGGGAGGCGCGTTCGAGCGCCCGGTGCGCTGGCTCGGCGGCTTCGCCACGGCCACGGTTGCCCCCGGGGAATCCGCCACCGTGCGCGTGTCCATGAGCCGGCGCAGCTTCGAGGTCTGGGATGCCGCAACCTCGGGCTGGATGCTGCCGCCGGGTGACTACCGTGCCGCCGTCGGCCGCTCTGTGCGCGACATCCGACTGCGCAGCACGCTGCCGATTTCCGCGGAAACAACCGCGGAGCACGAAGTCTCGCCGACAGAGGAGGTCACTGCGCCCTGAAACGAGGCCACTGCCGTTCGACAGACGGCGACCCACCACCCACTATTGGAACTGCATCACGTTACATGGAGGTAATTGATGAAGAAACGCATACTCGCGGCGACCGCACTCGGTCTTGCCGCGGTCTTTGCGATCAGCGGTTGCTCGAATCCGGGCAACAGCTCGGACAACACGGGTAACCCTGTGCTCACGATCGGCATGCCGAACGGAACGCAGACGGAGAACCACAACCCGTTCGTGAACACCTCGTCTGCCCAGTCGCTCGGCTACGCGTTCGCGATCTACGAGCCCCTGGTGCAGGTCAACCCCACGAACCCGGCGATCAAGCCGGTGCCGTGGCTGGCCTCCGCCTACGAGTGGAACACCGACTACTCCCAGATCACGTTCACGGCACGTGACGGTGTCAAGTGGTCAGACGGCAAGGATTTCACCGCCGCCGACATCGCCTTCACGCTCAACCTGCTGAAGGACAATCCGGCAGCGAACCTCAACGCCTTGCCCTTCGACACGATCACGACGGATGGCAACAAGGTCGTCGTCAAGTTCACGAGCGGCCAGTTCACCAACCAGTACAAGGCGATGAACCTGTTCGTCGTGCCCGAGCACCTCTGGAAGGATGTCGCAGACATCACGACAGACCTCAACCCGAAGCCAGTCGGCACCGGGCCGTACACGCTCAAGTCCTGGACGCCGCAGGCCGCGACCCTCGTCGCCAACCCGAACTACTGGGGTGGAACGCCCGCGGCGCCCGAACTGCGCTACAGCTCGTACACCAACAACGACGCCCTCACCACGGCGCTCGCGACCGGTGAGGTGCAGTGGGGTTGGACGTTCATCGCGGACATCGACACCGTCTACGTCTCGAAGGACCCCGCAAACAACAAGTTCTGGGCTCCTGCCGGGCTCGGCGTCGACGCGCTGTTCCTGAACACGACGACGAAGCCGTTCAACAACGCGGCAGTGCGCCAGGCCCTGAACCTCGTGGTCGACCGCCAGGTAATCCAGCAGCAGGCGACATCCGGGGTATTCCCCCCGCTCGAGAACGTCACGGGCATGCCGCTGCCGGCCGGGGACAACTACCTCGCCTCCGCGTACAAGGGCGACAACTATGCGGTCGACGTGACCAAGGCGAAGCAGATTCTTGCGGATGCCGGCTACACCCTCAACGGTGACGTGCTCAGCGACCCTGACGGGCAGCCGGTCACATTCACGCTGACAAACCCGGCAGGCTGGAACGACTACCTCACGGAGCTGCAGATAGTCGCAGATGCCGCGAAGCAACTCGGCATCAGCGCAACCGTCGAGGCGGCAAACGTGGACGCATGGTTCAACGACATCGGAAACGGCAACTTCCAGGCGTCGATGCACTGGACGGACTCCGGCCCCACGCCGTGGGACATGTACTCGGACATCGCAGACGGGGCGAAGTTGTTCCCGATCGGCGAGAAGGCCAACTGGAACTTCGGTCGCTACGACAACGCGGAGTTGACGAAGGCTCTCGAGACCTACGCGACGACCACGGACGAGGCCGAACGCCAGGCGGCGATCGAGAAGGTACAGCAGATCTTCGTGACCGATGTGCCCGCAATCCCCGTTGTCACCCGCCCGGCGGCCGCCGAGTACTCCACAAAGAACTACATCGGATGGCCGGATGACTCGAACCCGTACAACCAGCCCCAGCCCACAGGTCCACAGGCATCGCAGATCCTGATAAACCTCAAGCCGGCTAAGTAGCATCGCCAGGCGGTGGCCAGGTCGTACAGGCCCGGCCACCGCCCCAACTCCCCAGGAAGACATGAGCAACGAAGCCCCCGATCCCGACGACAATGGCATCGCGCTGGAAGCCACAGGCCTCGAGAAACTCTTCCCCGTACGCGGTCTGCGCGGCCGGGCTGTACACGCCGTCGACGGGGTCGACATCCGTCTCGACCGGGGCCGCGTCGTCGCACTGGTCGGCGAGTCGGGTTCGGGCAAGTCGACGATCGCCAAGCTGCTCGCCCTGCTCATCCCGCGCACCGGCGGTGACCTTCGGCTCGACGGCGAACCGATCTCCGGCCGCGGGCGGCGCGCATTCCGTGCGTACAGCCGCAGGGTGCAGTTGATCTTCCAGGACCCGTTCGCCTCGCTGAACCCCGTGCACACCGTGCGCTACACGCTGACCAGGAGCGTGCGGATCCATCGGGGCGCGCTGCGCGGTGCGGCCCTCGAGAGCGCGCTCGAACTGCTGCTCGACCGGGTGCAGCTGCGTCCGGCATCCCGCTACCTCGAGAAGTTTCCGCATGAACTGTCCGGCGGGCAGCGACAGCGGGTGGCGATAGCCCGCGCCCTCGCCGCCAACCCCGAGGTGCTGCTGGCGGATGAGCCGGTGTCGATGCTCGACGTGTCGATCAGGCTGGGCATCCTGAACCTGCTCAAAGACCTGCGCGACGACCTCAACCTCGCGATCCTCTACATCACCCACGACATCGCGTCTGCGCGGTACTTCGCCGACCGCACCTCCGTGATGTATGCAGGACGGATCGTGGAGACCGGGGACAGCGAGTCGGTCACGCAGCGGCCCGCGCATCCATACACTCGGCTGCTCATCGACTCCGCACCGGATCCCGACCAACTCACGAAAGCGGCCCGCAAAGCGCGCGGTGAAGCGCCATCGCTGGTAACTCCCCCGGCGGGATGCCGCTTCAACCCGCGCTGCCAGTTCGCCACCGATCTCTGCCGCACCGAGAACCCGCCCCTGCTCGACGTGGACACCGGGCGCCAGGCCGCCTGCTGGGGATACTCCGACCGGCAGGACAGGCCCGTGCTCGACGACACCCTCGTGGGCGGGAGGGTTTCGTCGTGAGGTTCCTGGCCAGGCGGTTCATCTTCTACGTCATCACGGCGTGGGCAGCGATCACCATCAACTTCTTCATCCCGCGCGCGATGGAAGGCAACCCTGTCGACGCGCTGCTCGCCCGTTACCAGGGGCAGGTGAGCCCTGACGCGATCAGGGCGCTCACCGTGCTCTTCGGCCTCGACAAGAACCAGAGCCTCTGGGACCAGTACGTGCAGTACTGGCAACTACTGTTCTCCGGCAATCTCGGGCTGTCGTTCACGTTCTTCCCGACGCCGGTCGCCACCGTCGTGCAGCAGTCACTGCCCTGGACGCTCGGCCTCGTTGGCCTCTCCACGGTCATCAGCTTCTTCGTCGGCACCCTGATCGGCACGGCGATCGGCTGGAAACGCGGCACCTGGGCCGACGGCCTGCTGCCGGTCGCGACGTTCTTCTCCGCCGTGCCCTACTTCTGGCTCGGCCTGCTCGCGATCATGCTGTTCTCACTCACCCTCAAGCTGCTGCCTGCTGCACAGGGCTACGACCCCGGGCTCATCCCGAACCTTGACTTCATATTCATCGGTTCGGTGATCCAGCACGGCATCCTGCCCGCCCTGACCATCGTGCTGTCGTCGATCGCCGGCTGGATGCTCGGTATGCGCAACATGATGGTCACCGTCACGAGCGAGGACTACGTGAGTGTCGCGCAGGCGAAGGGCCTGAGCGAACGCCGCATAATGTTCGGCTATGCGGCGCGCAACGCGATCTTGCCGCAGATCTCCGGCTTCGCCCTCTCGCTCGGCTTCATCGTGAGCGGCACACTCGTGATGGAGATGGTGTTCTCCTACCCCGGCATCGGTTTCGTTCTCTACCAGGCGGTCTCGGCGAAGGACTACCCGCTCATGCAGGGAGTCTTTCTCGTGATCACGCTCTCCGTGCTCGTGGCCAACATCATCGCCGACCTCGTCTACACGCTCCTCGATCCCCGCACCCGGCAGGAGGGCTGACCCATGGCCATCGACCTCACGATAACGGCGCCGGATGTCACGACCGCCGCCGTGGCCGGGCGCGCGGCCCGGCACCGCTTCGTCTTCCTGCGCAACGGCAAGGCGATAACGGGCGTCGCCATCCTCGGCTTCTTCGCGATCATCGCGATCATCGGCCAGTTCATCGCCCCATACGACCCCGACACCCTCGGGCCGGACATCATGCAGCCGCCGTCGGCCGCGCACTGGCTGGGCACGACGAACCTCGGCCAGGACATCCTGTCCCAGCTGCTTATCGGCACCCGCGGCGTGATGATCGTCGGATTCGCGGCCGGCATCATCGCCACGATCCTGGCAATAATCATCGGGGTCAGCGCCGGCTATGCCGGCGGGGTTGTCGACGAGGTGCTGTCTGCCGTCTCGAACATCTTCCTCGTCATCCCGGCGCTACCGTTGATCATCATCATCACCGGGCAGTTGCCGGGCGGCGGCGAGGTGGTCATCTCGCTCGTGATCGCGGTCACCGGCTGGGCGTGGGGGTCGCGCATCCTGCGCGCGCAGACGCTCTCTCTGCGAAAACGCGACTTCGTCGAGGCATCCCGTGCAAACGGCGAGTCGATATTCCGCATCATCGGTTTCGAGATCCTGCCCAACCTCACGGCGATCATCGTCTCGAGCTTCATCGGCACCGTGACGTTCGCGATCCTGTCCCAGATCACGCTCGCGTTCATCGGCGTCACTTCGATCAGCGAATGGAACTGGGGAACGATCCTGTTCTGGGCGCAGTCGAACCAGGCGCTGGCCCGTGGCGCCTGGTGGTGGTTCGTCCCAGCCGGGTTGTGCATCGCCCTGCTCGGGATGAGCCTGGCGCTCATCAACTTCGGAATCGACGAGTTCATCAACCCCAGGCTGCGCAGCACCGGCCAGAACGCGAAGGCGATGCGCCGCCGCGGCATCGTCGCGCGCATCGGATTCACCCCCGTGGTGCGCAAGAGATGAGTACAGTGCTCCCCACCCCAGCCACGGTGAAAACCGGTGAGCCCGTGCTGCAGATCAGGAACCTCGTCGTCGACTACGGGTACGGCGACGACCCGACCCATGTGCTGCGCGAGGTGTCCCTCACGCTCAACAAGGGCGAGGTACTCGGGCTTGCCGGCGAGTCCGGCTGCGGCATGTCCACGCTGGCGTACGCTGCGTCGCGGTTGCTGCCTCCGCCGGGCATCATCACCGGCGGCGAGGTGCTGTTCACGCGGCGCGACGGCTCCGTCGTCGACATCCTCAAGCTCAGCGACAAGGAGCTGCGGGCCGCGCGCTGGAATGACATCGCAATCGTCTTCCAGGGTGCGATGAACTCGCTCAACCCGGTGTATCGGGTCAGCAAACAGCTCACCGATGTGATCGCGACCCATCGTCCAGCGCTCTCGCGTCGCGAGCTGGATGACCGGGCGGCCGAGCTCCTCGAGCTGGTGGGCATCTCCCCGGACCGGCTGCGGTCATTTCCACACCAGCTCTCCGGCGGCATGCGCCAGCGGGTGATGATCGCGATGGCGCTCGCCCTCGAGCCGCAGGTGCTCATCATGGACGAGCCAACGACTGCACTCGATGTCGTGATGCAGCGCCAGATCGTCGAGCAGATCACCGACCTGCGCGAACGCCTCGGCTTCGCCGTGATCTTCATCACACACGATGTGTCCCTGCTCATCGAGGTGGCCGACCGCATCGCGATCATGTACGCGGGCGAGATCGTGGAGAGCGCGACCGCGAGCGAGGTGTACCGGATGCCGCGGCATCCGTACTCCGACGGGCTCCTGGGCTCGTTCCCCCCGCTGCACGGTCCGCGTCGTGAGCTGGGCGGCATCCCGGGATCACCGCCGGATCTCGCGAAACCGATCGACGGCTGCCCTTACGCCGACCGCTGCCCGTTCGCGTTCGACCGCTGCAGGGTCGAGAATCCTGCGCTCAAACAGACGGTATTCGCCGACCTGGAGCCGGAGCGTCTCGTGGCCTGCCACCTGCACGACCTGCCGTTGGCCAAAGTGCCGGTGCAGCTCACCCGCCGTCCCGCCTGACGTGGCCCGACGTCCGCGGCTCGCTACTCTCCCGTAGGCACCTGAACCACCAGGGACCGACGAGAACGCCGCCGCGGCACCACCGCGACCACCAGCCCCGCGAACGCCACCGCGGTACTCAGGATGAGTCCGGGACGGAACTGGTCCAGCAACACGCCAGCGGAGGCCTCGGCAGAAGCGGGCCCGCCCGCGATCAGGGCCGTGGTCACGGCCAGCACCAACGCAGCACCGACCTGCGAACTGCTCTGCACGAGCCCGGCAGCGAGCCCCTGCTCACCGTCCGCGATCCCGCTGGTGGCCTGCACCTGGATGGAGGGGAACCCGAGACCGAATCCGACGCCGAGCAGCAACACGGACGGAAGGATGTCCAGCAGGTAGTTCGGCGAAGGATCCACGCGGAGGAACAGCAGGTAGCCGGCCGACAGCGACGCGAGCGCAACGATGATGAGCAGGCGCGGGCCGAACCTGTCGATGAACCGGTCGGCGAACGGAGCGGTCGCGACCACGACCAGTCCGGTGGGCAGAAGCGAGAGCGCCATGTTCAGCGGGGACCAACCCAGCACCGACTGGAGGTAGATCGTCAGGATGAACTGGAAGCTCACGTACGAGCCGAACAGGGCGATCGCACTGAGGTTGGCGCGGGCCACCAGGCCCTGCCGCAGGATGCCGAACCGGATCAGCGGGTGCCGCACCCGGAGCTCGATAAGCGCGAAAGCCGCGAGCACGAGAGCGGATGCGACAAGTCCGCCGATCGTCTGCAGCGACCCCCAGCCGACGCCGGGGGCGGAGACGACCGTGTACACGAGCGTGAGCATGCCGACGGCGAGCGTGAGCGCCCCCCAGAAGTCGTGCCCGCTACCGGTGACGCGCTTGTCGCGTGGTACGAAGAACAGCCCGAGTACCAGCGCGGCGACGGCGAAGGGCACGGAGAAGAGGAACGTCCAGCGCCAGCTCAGGCTGGTCATCAACCCGCCCACGATGAGCCCGAGCGAGAATCCACTCGCCGCAAAGGTCGTGAAGATCGAGATGGCCTTGTTGCGGGGGGCGCCTTCGGCGAAATTCGTCGTGATCAGCGAGAAGGCTGCCGGAGCAGTGAACGCAGCGGCCACGCCCTTCACGAAGCGAGTAGCAATGAGGATGGCGGGGTCATCCACGAGGCCACCGAGCAAGGAGGCCGCCGCGAAGACGCCGAGTGCGATCAGGAGGATGCGGCGGCGACCCAACAGGTCGGCAAGTCGTCCGCCGAGAAGCAGCAGGCTGCCGTACCCGAGCACGTAGGCAGAGACGAGCCACTGCAGGCTGCTCGTTTCGAGCGAGAGTTCGGTTCCGATCGACGGCAACGCGACGCCGACCATCGAGACGTCGAGGCCATCGAGGGCAACCACGATGCACACGACGAGTAGGAGGAGCCAGCTGCCACGCGACCACCTGTCGCTGGTCGCTGGGGATATGTGTTCGCTGAGAGTCTGAGTGGTGGACATCGCTTCAACATACATGCACCGTCATATATTTACAATTCATCGAATGCAACAGAATGTAATGCGCGCGCATACCATGCGTATGCATATTTGTGAGCTATAATCTCTGCATGACAAAGACCACGCGCGACGACGTCGTCGAAGAGTGGCGCGACCAGCAGCGGGCCTACCACGCGACCGCTTCGGTGTTGGATCGAGCGCTCGAGCAGGAATTCGACCTGGGCCTGAGCGAATTCGAGATCCTCGACCTGGTCTGGGAATCCAACACCGACGAGTGCACGATGCGTGACCTCGTCGACCTCACCCCGATGACGCAAAGCGCGCTGTCACGGGTCGTCGACCGCCTCACTCGAGCCGGGCTGATCGGCCGGAATGAGTGCAGTTACGATCGACGCTCGATGTTCGTGTCACTCACCCCCGAGGGCGTCTCCGTTCACGCACGGGCGAAGAAGGTCTACCGCAAGCTGTTGGCCGACGAACTGGGCTGACGGATACCGCTGACTACGGCTCTCAGGCCTTGATAGTGGCGCGGATTCGCGCCTAACCTCGAAGCATGTGCCGCAACATCCACGTCCTTCACAATTTCGAGCCGGCCGCGAACGGCGAAGAGGTTCACGCCGCCGCCCTGCAATACGTGCGCAAGGTCAGCGGGTCGACAAAACCCTCCAAGGCGAACACAGAGGCCTTCGAGCGCGCCGTCCACGAGATCGCGCACATCACCCAGCACCTGCTCGAGGATCTCGTCGCGACGTCTCCGCCCAAAGACCGCGAGGTCGAGGCGGCGAAGGCTCGCGAACGTTCCGCGAAGCGGTTCGCGACCGCCTAGCTACGCCTTGGTGACGGTCGCGCTCACCGGCGTCGCGTTGGCGAAGAGGTCGAGCACGGGGCAATGCGCGTCGACCACGGCGCGCAGTTCCTGGTAGCGATCTTCGGTTTCCGGGCCTGTAATCGTGATGGCGAGGCGAATGGCGGTGAAGCCTGCGCGCACCGACTCGTCGATGCCGAAAAGCCTGGCCGCGTCGAGGTCGCCTTCTGCGTCGATGGTGATGTCGTCCACCTGGATTCCGAGCGCCTGTGCATACAGTCGGTAGACGACCACCTGGCAGGAGACGAGGGCTCCAAGAGCGAACTCGACCGGACTGGCGGCGACATCGTCCCCGGCGAGGGCCGCAGGCTCATCGACGAGGAATGCGTGCTTGCCCGCGCTTATCGCGGTCGCGACGGCTCCCTCGCCTACGCCCCTGACGCGATAGGTGAGGTGGGCGGCGGTGCGGTCAGCGGCTATGCGGCCGCCCCACGCCGTGCCTGCCGCAGTGAGGCGATCTGACCGCTCGGAGGCGGTGACGGGCGGGACGGTGTTCGTGTCGAGAAGTGTCATGCGGCGACTGTAGGGCGCCTGCCGCGACCCCCGCTGAGTGTGACGTAACCCCACGACTCCTGGCGTAACACCTATCGCCGGTTAAGGTCGCTGGGCGGCGAAGGGGCACCTGCGCCGCGCCCGAAGCGGGCCACGCGCGGAGATGGCGGCCAGGGTCAAACGCTCTTGGCCGTCAGCACATTCGTGAGGGGTCCGAACAAATGTGCTGACGGACAGGAGTGCACGAAAGGGGCGGGCGGGACGCGAGCCAAAGGCCGGACGATGGCGCGAGCGGGCGGCGGCCCGCGGTCGGGCAGGCGGGCCGGGCGGGCGCGCGCGCGGGAACATTAGCAGACGGCTTCTATTGGACGGATATTAGCGTTATCCTTATCTCATGACGAAACAACCCATCGGCGTCGCAGTGATCGCGGATCTCGTCGGGTCCCGCGCCCAGCCCGACCGCGCGCTAGCGCAACGGCTCATGGTGGAGGCGTTCGACGAGGTCAACCGGGAGGTGCCCGCTGTGCAGCCCCTCGCCCCCACCGTCGGCGACGAGAGCCAGGGGCTGTACGCGAGCGTCGAGGCGGCCATCCTCGGGACGCTGCTGCTGCGCCTCGTGTTGCCCGCCCCGCTCGACCTGCGGTTCGGCATCGGCGTCGGGCAGTACCGCACGGTGAGCGGGGAGGTCTCCGACGTGATCCAGGACGGGAGCGCCTGGTGGGCGGCGCGAGCCGCGATCGTCGAGACGAAGAAAAGGGAGCGCCGCGCCATCCCGTCGTTGCGCACCTGGTATCGGCTCGACCCGGAGCATGATGGATGGGACATGACACCACCACAGGAAGCCGCGACCAATGCCTACCTGCTCGCTCGCGACCAGCTCGTGACCGGCATGGACGACCGGTACCGCAAGCGCCTGCTCGGGCTCATGCGCGGCGAGACGCAGGAGAGCCTGGCCAGGGCCGAAGGTGTGACCCAGTCCGCGATCTCCCAAAGCATGCACCGGTCTGGCGCATTCGCCGTGCTCGCCGGCAGCGAGCTGTTCGGCCTGCGCCCGGGGGCCGGCGCGTGATCGTGCTCGCCGTGCTCCTGGCCGGCATCGGCGCAGCGGATGCCGCAGGCGCCGCAGTCACCACAACGGGGCGGGCCCGCACACTCGTGTCGCTCGTATCCGGGGCGCTCGTGGTGGCCCTCGGCACCTGGGGCGCCGGGCTCGCGGCGGGGTGGGGACTCGTCACCTTCGCGCTGCTCGTGCTGTGGGTCACCTCGACAACCGACGGCTCGGCGACTGTGCCCGCTGCTGTCGCCTCGGCATCCGTGCGGGCATACCCGTGGCCGATCGTCGGCCTCGCGGTCGCCGTCGGAGCGGCATTCGTGCTCTCGCCACGCCTGCCGCTCGCGAACGGCTGGCTCACCGACTGGTACTCGTCGCTGGCGATCAGCGGGCTCGCGGGTGTGCGGTTCGAAACGTTCGCCGTGGCGGTCGCCGCCGTCGTGTTCCTCGTCGAATCGGCAAACCTCATCGTGCGGATGGTGCTCGTCAGTTCGCTCGCGCCCGGGGCAAAGCCGGAGGCGCAGCTCAAAGGCGGGCGCATTCTCGGGCCGATCGAGCGGGTGTTCATCTTCGCGATGGCACTCACCGGGCAGTTCCTGGCGATCAGCGCGATAGTCGCGGCCAAGAGCATCCTGCGGTTCCCGGAAGTGTCGAACGACGAGAAGAACCACGGGAGGGGCTCGGCCGCCGAATATGTGCTCGTCGGCAGCTTCGTGAGTTGGGGTATCGCCGTGCTGCTCGTCGCGCTAGTAGCGAATAGCTGATATTCGGCCGATATAAGTCCGAATGGCCCCTCGTACCCGAACGAGAGGCCATTCGATGTCGCTCCATCGCGAATGCGGTGTGCGAGCGCCCGTTACCCGCGGGCAAACCTGGAAGTCATTTGTCGTTCTTTCCGGAGTTGCCGTTGCCGGAGTTGCCTGAACCCGAGTTGCCGTTGCCCGAGTTGCCTGAACCCGAGTTGCCGTTACCGGAATTGGAATCGCCGGACCCTGATCCGCTCGAGCTGCCGGAATCGCCCGAGCCGCTGCCGGAATCGCCCGAGCCGGAGTTACCGTTGCCGGAACCGCCCTTGGAGCTATCCTCGGGCACTGGGGTGCTCTCGTCCGCAATGGCGGTGCTGTCGTCGCCCGCGTCATGCGTGGCCACCAGGTCACGGGCGCGATCCTGGACGCCGCCGCCCACCGTCGTGTCGTCCTGGGGCGTGGTGCTGCCATCCGTGCTGCCGGTGAGGGGCGCATTGTCGTCGACGTGGATGCCGTCGTGCGGCGCAACGCTCGACACGACGGTGTCGAACGCGTGCTGGGCGACCGGGGGCAGTACGCCCGCGACGCCGGCACCCGTGACGGCCGCAGCACCGATGGCCACGCCGAACACCACGTTTATCCCCACGCCCAGGCCGAACACTCCGCCCAGGATGCGCTTTTGGCGAGGTGAGCGCGCCGTCCGGACACCCGAAGTCCGGATCGGCGCGCTCCTCGTGCCATCCAGGTAAGCAACCAGCGCGGCCGATGGCTGCGGCGAGGTCGACACCCGAACGGCGACATGGCGATATTCCGCGAGCGAATTCGCGAGCGGAACCAACTCCGGATGCCCGTGTGGCGCCCGACCGCCCACGACCGCCTCGGCGTCGTGTTCGGAGATCCGGTAGTTGTCCATGTCACTAGCGCTATCGCTGGATCAGTCGGAAAGGGTACGGCCTGGCGAAACTTTCTTTCGAAGCGACTGGAGTGCCCTGTGTTGCAGGGCTTTCACCGCACCGGCGCGCTTGCCCACAACCTCGGCAATCTGCTCGATCGTGAGATCACCCAGGATCCTCAGCACCATGACGTTGCGCTGGTCTTCGGGCAGGTCGTCGAGCAGCTGGACTGCGGATGCCTCGCCGAGGCGTTCGAGCGCGGCATCCTCAGCGCTGGGGCTCTCGCGCACATCCTCCTCCGCCGACCACGGCCGTGCCTCGCCGCGCCGGGTGCGCCGGCGCAGTTCGTCGACCAGCCGACGGTAGGCGATCGAGAAGACGAAAGAGCGCAGTTCGGGCTCGCCACCGACGAAATCGGGGAGTTGCTCGAAGAGGGCGAGGAAAACGTCGCTCGTGAGATCGTCGGCTTCGCGGGATCCGCGCGCGCGGGCGAACGCCGCCACGGCGGGCGCGTACTCCTGCCAGATCGTGCGGAAAGCCCATCCGGAGCCGGCCTGGGCGGCGGCGAGCACCGCGTCGAAGGCCTCGGACCCCATGCCCGCGGTTGTCGCGCGATGCCGCATCCCGGTTTCGGGCGCAGTGGGCAGGGCCAATGCCTCAGCGGCGTCGCCCATCGCTCCCCCAGAGCTGTGTAAGCAAAAGGGCGCGTCGGGCACCCCTGACCTGTGACCCTATATCCGTTGCGAGAGGCGTTCTAAGCCCCCGAATGGGTGCCGGGGTAGCCTTGAGGTGACAGGAAGAGGTGCGCATGGCCGAGCCGACAGACACCCGCGTTGCCGTCTATATCGACTTCGACAACATCGTGATTTCGCGCTTCAGCCAGGTGAATGGCCGGTTCAGCCGCCAGCAGAAGATGAAAGACCTCGACCCGAACGATCCCGAAACGTCGAAGATGCTCGAGGATGCCAGGGTCGACCTGGGCGCCGTGCTCGACTTCGCCTCATCGTTCGGCACCGTCGCGGTTAGTCGTGCATACGCCGACTGGTCGGTGCCCGTGAACTCGGCATACAGCAAGCAGCTCATCGATCGGGCCGTTGACCTGATCCAGCTCTTCCCTACTGTCGGTTCGGGCAAGAATGGCGCGGACATCCGGCTCGCATTGGATGTCGCGGACGACCTGTTCCGCTTCCCGCACCTGACCCACGTGGTGATCGTCGCCGGCGACTCCGACTACATCGCCCTCGCCCAGCGCTGCAAACAGCTCGGGCGCTACGTCGTCGGCATCGGAGTGACCGGCTCGGTGAGCCCGGCCTTTGCACTGGCCTGCAACGAGTTCAAGGACTACGACGCGCTGCCGGGCGTGACAGCCCCGCGCGTTGTGGCGCGTGTGCAGAAGCAGTCGAAAGCGCCCAGACCGAAGACCGGGGTGGATGCCGCGACCGACCTTCTCGTGAAAGCCCTGCAGCTCGCCCAGTCGAAAGACGACGACGAGTGGCAGCCCACCTCCGGCATCAAGAGCCAGATGCTGCGGCTCGACCCCACATTCCAGGAGCGGGCGCTCGGGTTCAAGTCGTTCACCGACTTCGCCCAGTCGCTGCCGGATGTCGTCGAGCTCGACGACGGCACGACGCTGCGCAAAATCCGGTTGCGTTCGAAGGGCTGAGCGGCCACGGTGCCACCTCTGCTCGGGGCTGTGACCTACAGCCGCTCTTCCCCAACGCTGTTGCCGCCGTCGACGACGATCACCTGGCCCGTGACATACGACGCGCCGGGTGTCGCCAGCCACGCGATGGCCGACGCGACTTCCGCGGCAGTCCCGCTGCGGTGGGCGGGAACACGCTCACCCTCGAGCGCCTCCGACGGGAGTTGGGATGCTGTGGCGATCCACCCGGGCGCGACGGCATTCGCGGTGATCGCGGCATCCGCTTCATCGACGGCGAGCGCTCGGGTGAAGCCGACAATGCCGGCTTTCGCGGCAGCGTAGGACACGTCGCCGCGCGCGGCCATCACCGGCCCGGTCACGCTCGACACCGAGACGACGCGCCCCCATCCCGCAGCGCGCATGAATGGCAGCACGAGCCGCGTCACGAGAAACACGCTCGACAGGTTCATGGCGATGCTGCGGTCCCAGTCATCCGGGCTCATGAGGGCGTCGCCTGACGGCATTCCCGGGTCACCTGTCGCGATCATGCCTGCGTTGTTCACGAGCACCGTCGGCTCGAGGGATGCCTCAGCCAGCGTCACCCCGAACTGCCCCACAACCCCTGCGGACTCGAGGCGGGCCACGATCCCCACCGCGTCGAGGCCGAGCGCACGCAGCTCATCCGCCCGGTCGTGGATCCTGTCGGTCGTGCCGGTGACGACGAGTCGGGCACCGAGTTCGCCAAGCGCCCTGGCGCTCGCGAATCCGATACCGGTGGGGCTGCCGGCGCCCGTGATGAGGGCTGTGCGCCCGCTGAGGTCCCAGGCCGGCGGCAGTGTCATGCGGCTCATGCTACGGGGGATTGGTAGACTAACTTCACTTAGTCCACTCGGAGGCCCGCATGCGATCCGTCAACATCCACGATGCAAAGACCCAGTTCTCCCGCCTTGTCGACGAGGTCGCGGGTGGAGAGTCGATCGTGATCGCGAAGGCCGGCAAGCCTGTCGCCCGGCTGGTGCCGCTGGACGCCGTGCCCGACAGCGAAAAAAGCCTCATCGGATTCCTGGCAGGCAGGGTGCAGGTTCCCGACGACTTCGACCGGATGGGCGAGGGCGAGATCGCCGCACTGTTCCAGGGCGGCGAATGATCTACCTGCTCGATACCCAGCTCGTGCTCTGGGCTGCGGCCGGCTCGCCCAGGCTCAGCGACGCCGCTCGCCGGCTGCTCGACGACCCCACCAGCGGATTCATGTTCAGCGCGGCCGTGATCTGGGAGGTGGCGATCAAGTCATCATTGGGACGTCAGGATTTCGTGGCGGACCCCAGGCTGCTTCGCCGCGGGCTTCTCGAGAATGGCGCGACCGAGCTCGCGATCACGAGCGACCACGGCCTTGCCGTGATCGGCTTGCCACCGATCCACAAAGACCCTTTCGACCGCATCCAGGTCGCCCAGGCCAGGGTGGAGGGCCTCGTGCTGCTCACCGCCGACCCCGTTGTCGCACAGTACGGGTCGCCCGTCGAGTTGGTCTGAGGGTTCCTTACCGGGGTGCTCGTGCCTACGCTGAAATGAGGTAGTCCGAGCGGAGGGAGCCACCGTGCGAATCGCAGTCCTGGGAACAGGCACCATGGGCACAGGGATCGTCAAGACGCTGCTGCGCAACGGTTTCGACGTGACAGCGTGGAATCGCTCCCTCGACAGGGCAAGGCCGCTCGCCGCCGACGGCGCGATCGTCGCCGACACGAGTGCAGAAGCCGTGGGCGACGCGGATGTCGTGCTCACGATCCTCTTCGACGCCGCGGCGACGCTGTCCGTGGCATCCACGTTTCTCAATGCCATGCCGACCGGCGCGGTCTGGATGCAGTCGGCGACCGTCGGCCCGCAAAGCATCCGCGAGATCGCTCGGCTCGCCGCACAGCATGGGGTGAACATCATCGACGCCCCTGTGGTCGGCACGAAGAAGCCGGCCGAAGACGGCACGCTCGTTCCGCTCGTTTCAGGGGAGGCTGTCCTGATCGAGAAGGTGCAACCGGTGCTGGATGCTATCGGCAGCAAGACTGTTGTTGCCGGCACCGCAATCGGCGATGCGAGCTCGCTCAAGCTCGCGTGCAACGCCTGGGTGGCATCCCTGTTGGCGGGCACAGCCCAGTCGCTGGTGATGTGCGAGCAGCTCGGCGTCGATCCGAAGCTGTTCCTGCAGGCGATGGACGGCGGCGCATCGAATGCCCCGTTCCTCCAGTTGAAGGGCGCGATGATGCTCGCGAGCGACTTCACCCCGTCTTTCGGCCTCGACGCCCTCCTCAAAGACCTCACCCTGATGGTCGAGGCGAGTGGCACCCCCAACGAACTGCTCGTTTCGCTGCGTGACATCTATAGCGAGGCGAGCGCTGCGGGCCACGGGGCGGATGATGTCGCGGCCGTGTACACCGCGTTCACGGGTGAGCGCCCGCGGTAGGACCGGCCCGTCCCGGCGGCGACCGCGCGGGGGGTTGCCGCTAGCCGGCTTTGACCAGCTCGATCAGGAGGGTGCTCGAGCCGAAGGATGCGGGCGAGCCCGCGTATGGGTCGATCGTGAGGGCGCTCGGGCTGAAATCGTTCTGCACGGATAGAGGCACGTCCAGCTGGGTGGTCTGCACGAGAGTTGTCTCGGTGATCGTCGTCGTTCCCGTCGCTCTGCCTGCTGTTGTGTAGAGCAGGTCGAACCCGTTCAGTCGTAGGACGAGTTGGCCTGCCTCGATAACGGGAACTTTGAACGTCACCCGATAGACCCCGATTTCGTGAAGGACGAACTGCCCAGGCACGAACGGGTCCCGCGTGACAATCGAGGTGGTCGATGGGCCGTCCTGCGGAAACTTCACCGAATCGCCGCCTGCGATGGGGCCATTGTCCCCGAACATGGCGAAGAACAGCGCGGCCTCGCCCGACCCGTCGGCCCCTGTGGCGCCGGCCGGGCCGATCGCTCCCGCCGGGCCGATCGCGCCGGCCGCACCGGGAGGCCCTGCCGGTCCAGCTGCACCCGAGCCTGAACCGCTGGCGCCCGTCGCCCCGCGGGCGCCCTGCACGCCTGCCGTGCCAGGGGCGCCGCTGGGTCCCGTCACGCCGGGAATGCCGGAGGCGCCGGTAGCGCCCGGGGTTCCCGCGAGCCCCTGGGGGCCGGTCGACCCGGCCGGTCCGGCAGACCCTCGCGGGGCCCAAAGGATGAGAACCAGGACCAGCGCGAGAGTGACCACGCCCAGCAGGATGGGGAGAACGCGTCGCATGGGTTCCTTCCGTTTCGGTCCTCAGCGTAGCGGTCGGGACCCGCGGCGCGTGCAGGCGCGACAGCGCCCACCATGTCGGCCCCGGCGGTTATGCTCCCGGCATGGCGAAGTGGTCAGAGATCGAACGGGATGCCGCGGAGTTCGCCGAGCGCCTCCGCACGATCTTCCAGGCCGGAACCAACAAGACGCTCGCAACCCTGCGGCGCGATGGCTCCCCACGGATCAGCGGCACCGAGCTCGAGTTCGACGCCGGCGCGGCGACCCTGGGCATGATGCCCGGCTCGCGCAAAGAAGACGACGTACTTCGAGACGCGCGATGTGCAATCCACTCCCCCACGATCGAACCGCCAAAAGGTTCGCTCGGTCTCGGGGATGCGAAGCTGTCCGGCAGGCTCCTCGCGATCGACCCACCGGGGCCGGACGCCGTGCCGGGCTCGTACTTCGAGCTGGACATCACCGAGGCGGTGGTCACCTGGGTCGAGGGGGATCGACTCGTGATGGAGTCGTGGCATCCGGGGCGGGGCATCCAGCGGACCTCTCGCACGTAGCCTGCGGTTGGGCGGTCGAGCGTCACGATAGAGCTCGGCGCATCCTCTCTTCCCCTAGCCCGGGCCGGAGCAGGTCGCGCTGCCCGGTCGGGATAAACCCGCACCGCTCGTACACGCGCCGAGCGGTTTCGTTGCCGTCTGAGACCCACAGTGCGATCGCTGCAGCCCGCTCGCGGGTCGCCCAGTCGACGAGCGCCTCGACGAGGGATGCCGCGATCCCGCGCCCGCGCGCATCCGGCTCCACCCACATCCCGACGATCTCCCGGCTCTCCGCCTCGTGCCGGTCAGGGATACCGGCGGCAATCGCCACTGCCCGACCCTCGAGCATCCCGAACAGCGCGTAGGAGCTGCCGGAGCGCTGCCGCCAGGTCTCCTCGCCGAAGGCGCTCTCGCCCTCCAGCGTCGACCCATAGGCGTCCGGAGCACCGGCGAGCGCGCGCAACCGGATGTCGCGGTACTCGCGCCAATCGTCGGCGGTCGCGCGACAGATGGTGAGGGTCACGGCTCAATCTTCGCCCACTTCCTTCGTCGCTGCCCCCCGAACGCGGAGTTCCGCTCACCTCATATCGCTGCGAGACTCGACAGCACCGGCGGCCGGGCCGGGTTCTGGGGCACGGGGGTGGCCATGGCTGCAGCGGGAGCATCCGCCTACCTGGAATCGCGGCGCCAGCTGGCCATCGCTGACAACCATGAACTGGCGGCGCGTGAGGCGCGTGCGACAGCGGCTCGATACGGAATCGCCGCAGTAACCGAGAAGCAGGTCGCCAAGCGGCTCTCCCCGCTGAGCGCCGTGGGTTACACGCTGCTTGCCGACCGCGGTTGGCCCGGGAGCCGGCGGGCGCAGGTCGACCTGGTGGTCGTGGGGCCGTCGGGCGTGTTCATCGTCGACACCAAAGCCTGGAAAGACGTTGAGATTGCGGCGGGACATATCTATCGCGGCCAGGAAGACGTCACAGAAGACCTCGACGGGCTCGCAGACCTTGCGTATTCGACCGAACAGGTCATGGCCGACATCGGGCTCGCCCCCGGCGAGGTGCACGCCGTCGCCGTGCTAGCGGGGCGCAAGGGCATCAACGCAATGGTCGGCACGGTCGACGTCATCGGCGAGTTCGACGTTGTGCAATACGTCGCCCGCGGCGGTCAGCGCCTGACGAGTGCGCAAGTCGATGCCGTGCTTGCTGTCGCGTTGCGCCACTTTCCCGTGCTCGGCACCCCGCCTCCTGTCGATGTCACGATTGCCGAGCCGGTAGTCGCCGACGATCCCGAGCCTCTCGACCTGTCCACCGACGACGAAGTCAACGACGCGATAATGGCTGGCATCCTCGCCGCGCCCATCGAAGACTGGATGTCGTTCCTGCACCCCGACCAGGCCCGCCTCGTGCGTCGCAGCTTCGGCGGTCCCGCACGCATCCGCGGGTCCGCTGGCACGGGCAAGACAGTTGTCGGGTTGCACCGCGCCGCCTACCTCGCGCGCTCCAAGCCAGGTCGCGTGCTCGTTACTACCTACGTGAAGTCGCTTCCCGCCGTGCTGTCCACGCTGCTGCATCGCATGGCGCCCGACGTGAGTGATCGCGTGGACTTCGTGAGCGCCCATGCATTTGCGCGCCGGCTGCTGCGCGAGCGGGGCATCCACTGCGCTCTGGATAGCAAGCGCGCCGATGCGGCATTCGCGGCCGCCTGGCGTGAGATCGGAGTGCCCGGCCCTTTGGGCAAGCTGGACCAGTCGCCGCGCTACTGGAAGGACGAGATCCTCCAGGTGATCAAGGGGCGCGGAATCACGGCATTCGAGCCGTACGCTGATCTCGCCCGCACCGGCAGGCGCCGACAACTGCGTATCGAGCAGCGGCGGGCGATGTGGGACCTGTACGTCGCCTATGACAAGCGGCTGCGTGCCGATGGCATCCACGACTTCAACGATGTGATCACGTTGGCCGCGGCATCCCTTCGCGACAAACCGCTCGACACGTACAGCGCGGTGATCGTCGATGAAGCCCAGGATCTGTCCTGCTCGATGATCCGCATGTTGCATCAGCTCGTCGGCAACGAGCCCGACGGACTCACCCTCATCGGCGATGGTCGCCAGACCGTCTACCCCGGCGGCTACACACTGGCGGAAGTCGGCATTTCGTTGGCGGGTCGTGGCGTGGTCATGACCACGAACTACCGCAACACCGCCGAGATTCTCGACCTAGCCTCGACGATGGTCGCCAGCGACGATGTCACCGACATCGAGGGACCAGACCACGCGGATGCCGCGCCGCTGGTCGCCCGCACCGGTGCGGCTCCCGTCGTGAAGTCGTTCACCTCGGGCAAGTCGCACGACGCGGATCTCGTCGCCCGTATCCAGCAGGTGACCCGTGACGTCGCAACCGACCTCGGGGACGTCGCCGTGCTCGTGCTCGACAGGTACGCCCTCGCGCCGGTTTCCCTCGCCCTTTCCGCGGCCAAGATCGCCACAGTAGACCTCGACAGCTACGACGGCTCCATCGTGAACGCGGTCAAGGTCGGCACGATCAAGCGCGCCAAAGGCCTTGAGTTCAAGCAGGTATTACTGGCCGGGGTCAAAGAGGCGCTGCTCAACGGGGCGACGCCGACCGACGCTGCCTCCCTCGAACGCTACGAGCTGCAGAGACGCGAGCTTTACGTCGGGATGACCCGAGCGCGCGATGGGCTGTGGGTGGGCGTCGTTACGTAGTTCACGCCAGCGAATCGTCGAAGGTCGCAGTTCGCTCTCCCCCGGCACTTCCGGTGTTCACGGTCCCTGCCGGCTCGATCAGCATTGCGTGCACCTCGCCCACCGTGATCGGGCAGTGCTCGACTCCGCGCGGAACCACGAACATCTGGCCAGGGCGAAGCTGCACGTTGCCGTCCCGCAGCTGGATGGTGAGGTCACCGGCGATCACCAGGAACAGCTCGTCGGTCTCCTCGTGCGTGTGCCATACGAACTCGCCTTGCAGCTTCACGGATCTCATAGTCGTTGAGCCGAGCGACGACCTTCGGCGACCAGTGCTCGGCGATCAGGGACAACTTCTCCGCTAGATCCACGACGATGTTCGGCATAGTCCGATGCTCACCACTAGCGTGGTGCACCTTGCGGTTAGCCTGCCGTCACCGCATCCAGGAACTTCACCGTCGAGTCCAGCGCGGTCTGCGCATCCTCGAAGTCCAGGTGGAACTGGTACTCGTGCGGCAGCGCCGGCACGTGGTTGTCGTCGTAGAACACGCTCGTCACCGGCACGCCGAGCGAGGTCAGCTGTGCGGCGAAGGGCTTCGACTGGGTGGCGGTGAGTGGGTCGGCATTGCCGCCGGAGATCCAGGTCTGCGGAAAGTCCGCCGTCACGTCGTCGAGGGTCGACATCTGCTGGCCACCGGGCGTGGGCGACCAGTCCTTCGTGCCCAGGTAGGCCCACAGCGCGATGCGGAAGCCCCATCCGCCGATTCCGGGAGCATTCGGGATGCCGCTGACGTCGTAGATCCCGCAGTTCAAGACGACCGCACGCAGTTGTGTCGGCGAGAGGCTCGGCACGATCCCGACGGTGGCGGCGTACTTCGGGCTCGTGATGAGCGTGGCCAGTTGCGCCGTGTACTGCGCGCCCGCCGAATCCCCCGCGATGACTATGCGGTTGGGGTCGATGCGCAGCTCGCCCGCATGCTCGACGAGGTAGCCGAGCGCGGTGTTGAGTTGCTTCAGCGCTGTCGGATAAGTGGCCTCGGGCGCGATCGTGTAGTTCAGACTGACAGTCGTGAACCCGCGAGCGGCGAGGATCTTGACGTACGGGTCGACGTTCGACTTGTTGCCAGAGATCCAGGCGCCACCATGGATCCAGACGACAGTCGGCAGCGGGCCGCTCGAGTCCGACGGCGAGAAGGCGTCGAACGTGGTGTTGGCGCCCTCGTCGGCGTACGCGACATCCCGGGTCTCATCGATGCCGCGATCGGGCGCGTAGGGGCTCATCTCGGCGACGGTGTCGGCGGCGCCCTTCTCGAACATGGCGCGGATCGTCAGCGCGGCGGGCCACGGACTCACGGAGGCGAAGACCGCGAAGGCGACCGCCGCCGCGAGGAATGCGAGCGGGATGACGCGGCCGGGTCGTCGATACCAGGGGCGATGCGCCACTCTCAGCCTCCTGTCCCCATCGAGATGCGAGGCTCGGCGCCTGCGGTGAGGCAGGCATCGGAGATGGACTGTAGCGCCGCGCGCACGGCCAGACACGCAACTGCTAGTCCCCCCATGAGCGATCGCATCCCCTCGACGCTCCAAGTATTGCGTAAAAGTCCCCGCCGATACCCGCGTGGCGGGCTGTGTGTCGGCCGAGCAGTTCTGAAGAAGCCGCCGACGCGGCCGATGCCTACCATTGAAAGCGTTCCATCCATAAGACAGCAGAGGGGTACCTGCGATGGCCAACGACAAGACGAAGTCCGAGGGATTCACACCCGAAGAACGCGCAGCGATGAAGGAGCGCGCCAAGGAGGCCAAGTCGGCCGCGACTGCTGCCGAAGCCGATCGCGAAGTGCTCGCGAAGATCGTCGAGATGACGCCGCCCGAGCGTGCCATGGCAGAGCGGCTGTACGCGATCATCGCCGAGAACGCGCCAGAGCTGTCGCCGAAAACCTGGTACGGGATGCCCGCCTGGGCCAAAGACGGCAAGATCGTCTGCTTCTTCCAGAGCGCAGAGAAGTTCAAGACGAGGTACGCGACCTTCGGCTTCAACGAAGACGCGAGACTCGACGACGGTGACATGTGGCCGGTCGCCTACGCCCTGACGAAGTTGACCGCGGGCGACGAGGCGAAGATCACCGCGCTGGTGAAGAAGGCTGCCGGCTGAGCTTATTGCGCCAGAGCGCCGCGCAGCTCGACCATCGCCGCGCGGACGCGTGACGGAAGGTCTTCTTTGCCCGGCTCCTCGATCCAGCGCGCGTAGGCAGCAGTGAACACGACTATCCCGGTTTCGGCCGTGAGCCGCGCGATGGTGTCGAGGGTGCCACGGTCCCGAAGCGCCGCGGCCATCGCAGCCGCGAGTTCGGCGTGCTTCGTGAGGTTGCGTTCCTGGAGCTCGGGATTGGCCGCGATGACCGCATCGCGCTGGCGTACGCGGTCGATGTCTTCCTGCATGATCGCGGTCCATGCCTCAAGAGCTGCACTCACCGCATCCATCGGTGTCCCGGTCGACGCAGCGATGCTGGATGCCAGCAGTTCGGCCGCCCCTTCGGCGCCGTAAAACAGAACTTCACGCTTGTCCGCGAAGTTGCGAAAGAACGTGCTCTCGGTCAGGCCCGCTGCCTCGGCGATCTCGGCGACCGTCGTGCGATCGAACCCCTGCTCGGCGTAGAGGGTCAGCGCGGCGCGCGCGAGTCGTCCCCGCGCATCCGGTTCCCATCGGCCCATGGCTCGATGATACCCGATGCGAGTGACTCGCATCAAAGTGCTACAGTGATGGGAGTCACTCGCATTGAAGGAGATTCTCATGAAGGTATTTGTCACAGGCGCATCCGGTTGGATCGGTTCAGCCCTCGTCCCCGAACTCATCGCCGCCGGCCACCACGTCGTCGGGCTGGCGCGATCGGATGCCTCTGCCGCCAAAGTCACGGCGATGGGCGCCGAGGTGCTGCGCGGCGACACCGACGACCTCGAGCTTCTGCGCGCTGCCGCGGCGGATTCCGATGGAGTCGTCAACCTCGCCTTCAAGCACGACTTCGATGACTTCGTCAGCGCCGGCCGCGATGAAGCCCGCACCGTCGAGACTCTCGCCGCTGCGCTCGAAGGCTCCGGAAAGCCCTTGGTGGTCGCGTCCGGCACCCCTGCCGTCGCCGGAAGGGTGGCAACCGAGAACGACGAGCCGGCTCCGGTCGGCCCGGGCGCCATAAGGGCAGGAGGCCCCCGGACGGCACGCGACTACGCGACCCGGGGCGTGCGCAGCTCTGTTGTGCGGCTTCCCCGTTCAGTTCACGGCGAGGGCGACGCTCACGGCTTCATCTCCCGTATGATCGCCGGCGCATGCGAGAAGGGTGTCTCCGGTTACGTCGGCGACGGCGCCCAGCGCTGGCCTGCCGTGCACGTATTGGATGCCGCCCACCTGTTCCGCCTCGCCCTCGAGAGCGCGCCCGCGGGTTCGGTGCTGCACGCTGTCGGCGACGAGGGCGTGCTGACCGCTGATATCACTGCGGCGATCGGCACGCGGCTCGGCATGCCGACGGCATCGGTTACCGCCGAAGACTTCGGCTTCCTCGGGATGGTGCTCTCATTCGACCAGCCCGCCTCGAGCACGATCACGCGGGAGCTGCTCGGGTGGGAGCCGGTGCAGCCAGGACTCATCGCGGACATCGAGGCTGGACACTACTTCGACTGATCGGCGTCGCTAGAAGGACCGCCGTCCCAGCAGCGTGGCATCCAGGGCGGCGTGGGGTCAGTTGGCCTTGACTAGCTCGATCAGCAACGTCGCCGACGACGAGGAGGCACCTCCCGCCAACGGGGTGATCGTCAGCGCGGTGGAGTTGCCCACCGGGTTGCGCACCGTCAGCACCTGGCCGACCGTGGTCGTGGCGACGAGGGTAGTAAGGCCGATGAGCGACGTTCCCGTCGCACGACCGGTCACCGTGTATTGCAGCGGGACACCGTCGAGTGTGAGCTCCAGCTGGCCGGCCTCGGTGACTGACACCTGGAACGACACCCGGTAGACCCCCGGCGTGGCCAGCGTGAAAGCGGTGGTAGAGGATCGCGCGATCCCCGTGTTCGTCGTCGGCCCGTTCTGGGGGAACTCAACATCCCCGCCGACGGCGACGGTTGCCGTGTTGTCCGGGGGCATGAGCGCGAAGAAGAGCGCCGAGGCGCTCGATCCGGGAGCGCCAGGAACCCCGGCCGGCCCTTGTGGCCCGATGGCGCCCGGTGCTCCGGCGGCGCCCGATGACCCGTCTGAGCCGGACGCTCCCCTTGGCCCTGCCGCCCCCTGCGCGCCCGCCGCTCCGGGGAGGCCCGGAGCACCAGTGGGACCCTGTGCACCCTGGGGCCCTGCCGCACCGTCCGCGCCGGCGGGGCCGACCGCCGCACATCCGATCAGGGGGAGCACCAGCGCCCACGAGATCGCGCCCACAATTAATCTTGATCCGCGCAAAGTCGCGTCCTCCCGGTCAGTGAATTGCCACCAGCGTAGGGGCAACGCTGTCGATTGGGGCTCCCCCACGTCGTCACCTCAGTGACAGCATCACTACAAGGGAAGGAACAACGATGCGCTACTCACTACTGATGAATTACTCCGAGGCCGGCGGGGCCGCGGTCTCGCCCGAAGCCTTGGCCGAAGCGATGGCCGCCTTCGACGCGTACGCGAAGGCGCTCGACGACGCGGGCGTGCTGCTCGGTGCGGACGTGCTGCAGCCGGTCGCGGCATCCACCACAGTCACGCTGCGCAGCGGAAGCCTGCAGGTGCAGGACGGCCCGTTCGCCGACACGAAGGAGCAGCTCGGAGGCGTGTTCTTGATCGACGTGCCAGACCTGGATGCAGCACTCGCCTGGGCCGAGAAGTGCCCGGCCGCGCAGTGGGGCACGATCGAGATCCGCCCGACCGGTGTGTATTTCGCCGACGGGAAGTGGAACCAAGCTGGCTAGGCCGATCGAGCCCGTCGAGATCCGGGCGGAGGAGGTGGCGCGCTCGTCCTACGGACGACTGCTCGCCGTGCTCGCCGCCCGCACCGGCGACATCCCGGCCGCGGAGGATGCCCTCGCCGACGCCTTCGAGCGGGCGCTGCGCACCTGGCCGGTGAACGGCATCCCGGACAACCCGGAGGGCTGGCTCGTTACCGTGGCGAAGAACCGCTGGCTCGACGAACTGAAGCGCAAGCGGCCCTCGTCGGTCGAGCCCGTCGAGACCATCGACCCAGACACCATCCCCGACAAGCGCCTCGAGCTCATGTTCGTCTGCGCCCACCCCGCGATCGACGCGGCGATCCGCACGCCGCTCATGCTGCAGGTGGTGCTCGGGTTCGAGGCGTCCGCGATCGCTGCCGCCTACGCGATGCCGACGGCGACCATGGCCCAGCGGCTGGTGCGGGCGAAGCGCCGGATCCGGGATGCCCGCATCCCCTTCACCGTCCCCTCCCGCGACGACATGCCGGCCCGCCTGCCCGCTGTGGTCGAAGCGGTCTACGGCGCCTATGCGATCGACTGGATGCAGGTCTCCCCACCCACCGTCCGCGACTCCCTCGCCGCGGAGGCCCTCTACCTCGCCCTCCTCCTCGCGACCCTCCTGCCCGACCCCGAAACCCTGGGCCTGGCCGCCCTGCTCTCCCTCTCGATCGCCCGCACCTCCGCGCGCATAGTCGACGGGATGCTCGTGCCGCTCGAATCCCAGGACACCGCCCTCTGGGACCACGCGCTCACCGCCCAGGGCGAGGCGCTGCTGCGGGCGGCGCACGCCTACTCCCGTATCGGCCGCTTCCAGCTCGAGGCCGCCATCCAATCGGTGCACTGTGCTCGCGCGGTCTCGGGTACTACGGACTGGGTCACGCTGCGCACGCTCTACACCGGACTCCTCCAGGTCGCCCCGACCCTCGGCGCACAGGTGTCGCTCGCTGCCGTGGTCGCCCATACCGACGGGCCCGCCGCTGGACTCGAGTCACTCGACGCCTTGGGAGAGCCCGCTTTCCAGCCCTACTGGGCAACCCGCGCGCACCTCCTGGCCGAGCTAGGGCGGCGGGATGACGCGGCTCACGCCTACGCGAAGGCGATCAGTTTGACGACTGATCAGTCTGTCCGAAGGTATATTCGCGCAGTCTCGACAGCAAGGTGAGCTACAGCTGGCAGAAGTCGCCGTATCGGCGACCGCCAAGGGTGGCTCATTTGGGTGCGGTGCTTGAGGCAATATGCTGGTGCTCCATACCGATGTAGGGAGCTTTCGTGGTCCCTGAGTCGGAATATGATCACGAACTCACGTGGATTTTGAAGGCTGCTTCGACATCTGCGCAGCGCTTGCAGTTTGATGAGCTGCTGAGGAAGACAGATGGGGCGTTTCCAAGCGATGTGCTCAGCGCCGCCCGACGCTTAGACCTTCAAATTGACTTCGCTGACCACGAGGCCTTGGAAGTTCGTGACGGACCGGATCCTTCACCAGCCCAAGGTGAGTTCTATTTCGATCGAGCGACCGCCAAGTTTTTAGCGTCCGCGCTGATGGGCAGAGTCCTGCTGCTAGGCGCACCATCTGTGGCCGCCGAATTGACGCATCAAGATCGACCGCTGACGCTTGTCGACTCCAGCCCTTGGCTAAACGAGCGATTCGGAATCACTGGCTCTCTTCGAGTTGGCACGGTTGAGACCTTTCGGGCTGGGGCGGCCTTTGACAGCGCTGTGTTGGACCCGCCGTGGTATTTCCCAGAAATGACCACTTGGCTAAGCATCGCTGCCAACGCGGTGAAGGCTGGTGGGACAATCTTGATGCCGCTCTTGGGCCGACTGACCCGCCCCTCAGCCACTCGGGATCGCATAGAGATCCTAGAAATGGCTTCACGCGTCGGATCAGTGAGCGTCGTGGAGAATGTCGTCGCCTATGACAGCCCGCACTTCGAAAGACGAGCGATAGCTCGTTCGGGCGGGCGCCTGGGTCGGGAGTGGCGACGCGCCTCGCTGCTCAAGATTTCGCGAAGTGACGCTGACATCGAGCCCCTTCTAGTCCGGAACCAGGATCCCTCGACCGTCTGGGTGGACCGACGAATCGGTCAGTCAATCGTTTCCATCCGAAGAAAAAACCCTGAATCTGGCACCCGACCCGTCGTCCATTTGCTGGACGGGATAAGCCGTCGTGATCCTCGTATCGCAGCTTCAAACGTCTGGACATCTGAGAGTACGGCGGCCGTCGTTGACCGTCCGGAGGTGCTACTTGACGAACTCTCGCAAGTCGAGTCCTCTTGGAGCTCGGCGACAAGGGCCCTCCTGGACCGATTGGAGATTGACCATTGATTGTCTTGCGCTTTTCAAGTCTGGATGACGAAACGATTTCCGCGCATGACGCACTCATCGCTGATGAGGGATTCGCTTGGTGGGGATGGTGGAAAAAACGGCACGAACCCTGGCCGGACTCGGGTACTCTCAGCCGCATTGGACGAGCCCGACAGATTGGACTTGTCGACCGCGCCGCTGAGTTGTATTACGTCGCCTCATCGCGGGACATGGTGCACGCATCCGGCGATGTCATCTCATCACCAGACTCGGCGCATTCCCCACGCTATTACTCGGACGCTCTCTTGCCGATGTGGCTCAAGTTCGTTCGAATAGAGAGATTGAGCGCCAACGAATGGGCAGAGAAGTTTGGGCGTGTCCCAGAGGGCGACTCAACATTGTTCGAGCAATCGCCGCAGGAGCTAAGCCGCTCGGCAGGCGGCGCTCCAGTGCGCTTTTCAAATGCGCCAGAAAGTCGAACCGCGATCCTTCACATATCGGACTTGCACTTTGGCGATGACCACGCGTATTCGGGGCAGCACACAATCGACAACTCTATCGAGCTGCTAGATAACCTCGTCCGCGATCTTCCGTCTGCGCCGGCAGTTGTTGTCGTTTCTGGGGATTTGACTACCAGAGGAGGGCAAGCGGGCTTGGACGCTGCGCTCGAATTTCTCGAGCGGCTTGCCCTGAGACTGCAACTTCCGCGGGACAACATCATTGTCGTACCGGGCAATCACGACATACTCGTCGACGACCTTGACGACCGTAAGGACTTCGATAACGAAGGGCCATTCAGAACTTTCGTTGAGGACTTTTACGGTGAGCCTGTCGCTTTGGAGAGGATCCACCTCGTCACGTTGTCGGACGGTCGCAAGTTTGCGTTCGGGTTAGTGAACTCGTCGCGACCCCGAACGTCGCGGCTCATGGATTACGGGTATGTAGGGCGAGACCGGGCAGCTCCAATAATGGATCTGCTCGCTCGACTGGCCGATCAGGGCTGCATCACGTTCTTTGTCCTGCACCATCATCTGCAGTCCGCGCAGGGATTCGAGGAGCCGATCATCAACCGCCCAGTCAGCATCACTCTGGATGCTGGTGAGCTTGTTTCGTCCGCAGCTCGCAGCAACGTCACAGCGATACTGCACGGGCATCAGCATTTACCGTTTGTCGGCTCCGCCACTCGCGCAGCGGAGTTCTCACACAGCGGCCCAACTCCACTTCCTCCCACTACTCGGGCGGTCCCAACTCTCGGAGCGGGATCGCTGTCGGCAGGGATAAGTCGACTTGGCGACGAACTGCGCGACAACTCATTTTCGTTCTATGAGGTACTTGAGAACGAGTTACGAATACGCGTCTATCGACTCAATCCAAATCAATACAGCTCGTTGATCTGGGACTTCCATATTTGAGCGCGCTAATCGCAATCGCCATGGTGGTTTTGCCGAGAGCGTCACGGCGAGCGGATGATGGTCCAGGCCTCTGCGAAAGCGGTAAGTCGACGACCGATGCAGCGCTACCTCGAGGGCGCCGACTAGATAGCTAGCTCTTCGAGAAATTCTTGCCCTCGCCAGCGTTCGACCCGCACAACGTGATCAAGAATGTCATCAACCCCACCAATCACGCAGAGTTCCGCAACATCATTGGCGGCGGCCACAGCCCTCCGCCGCGGCGGGTGCGGATACTGTCCAATCGTCTTGAAGGTATCGCTACCTCTAGGCACGGGGTTGTAGATCGTCGATCCCGAATTGATCCTTGAAAGCCGCACAGATTGTGCGTGTACGGCCAAGAGACTAGCCGTATCAACCACTATGACGGTCTGAGCCTGGGCGCGATATGGCCCGGCATTCAGAAGGCCCATTAGCCGCTTGGGTTGAAGCCAGAAGAAAACTCGGCTATTAAGCATCTCCAGCCACTGAACTGGCGTCATGTCAGTGAGGCATCTGTCCAATGCGGACATCCGTAGCGGCTTCTGATCTCTGACCACCGCTGTTCCGTACCTAGGGGAGCTAATCTCAACGGACTCAGGCCGTCGTTCGTGAGTCAGAATTTCTCGTTCAGCATGAGGGACTTCGAAGAGTCGTAACAATCGATCTGTACTCAGAAGGCCATTCGCCTTTATGGACGGCCACGATCCATCTTCGGCCATGTGGTACAAGAAGGGATACAAACTGACCAAGTCGCCCTGAATCAAGTTATTGCCCCTTTGGCCTGTGCGGAATGAAATTGCACTTTGTTCAACTATCTACCACTCCCGTCGATCGATCATGCTTCGCGCGTCGAACCCCGTGCACACGAGGGAGACGGGAGCGCCGGCAACTCGCTCAACCTCCTCGACAAAGTGAATCGTCTCGGTAGTCAATTGATCAAACCGCCGTGCATTCTGATTCGCTGCGTCGAGATAGTCCGCAAACGTGACCGCGATGTCCGTCGCCCCGTTTAGTTCGGAAGCACGCCGTAGCAGCTCCCAATCGAACTCCGCGACCCGACGCTTGCTTCCGCTGACGGATCCCTTCTCTCGCTCACGCAGCATTGCCTCGTCGAGGCTCGCTCGTTTCGCGATGACGTCCCAATCGATCTCCTGCGACATTTGGCCGGAAGATGATGATGGCGGGTTGCCGACGCGGATCGGATATGTCCGAACAACCATGACAACCCGACGAAGGCGGTGAGGCCCAATTCCAGCCTCTGCTAGACATGCGCTAGTCGTCGTGTCTCGACTAGTCACCCAAGGGTAGAAGCCATGAAAGAGACTGAGTAGTGTTCCCTGTGTCCCTTCCAGCATGACCTTCTTGTGGGCGCGGAAGGCCATCTCCAAGATGGCTCCGGTTGGCCGAATATATGCAGCAAGTTCGGTGACGTTCTTCGCGAGCCTCACTGGGGGTGCGACCTCAGAGCTCCTACCCATAATCCTCCGGGCTGCCGCAGCGCCACCTCCTTTGCCCGTGGAGCCAATGTCCTTCTTCATCTGTTCCTCAGCCTGCCGGTCTTCTGGCTCGATGACCATCGCTTGAGGATCTATGAACAGCCGACCCGATTCGACGCCACAATCAGCTATCTCTTGTAGAAGAACGTCCAAGTCGAGAGTCGCCCCAGGCCCGATTAGCAGGATCGCACTCGAGTTCGCGAGAGTTCCTGAAGGAAGCAGGCGGTGAGTGTAGGGGTCGGGCTGCGTCGGCACTTTGTGTCCCGCATTGGGACCACCAACTCGCATCAGAACGTCGTATTCGTTGGCGAGGTGGTAGACGACATTGCCCTTACCTTCGCTTCCATACTGCCCACCTATGAAAACGTCAACTAATCGCTCGGACCGAGATGAACTGAGGCCCAAAGCCGCGATTGCGCGAGCTAAGACGTCCCTCTCGGAACTACGCGAAGTATCAATGGATACGTCAGCATCCACTTCCAAGCTGGACACATTTGCCTCAGTCGGGTTTGAAGCAACCTCTTCGTAGGTTGAGAGTTCAACCAGACCACTGTCATCCCGGGACTTGTATCTCGCCGCCAGTACTTCCGCCGGAGCGTGAACGTGAATGTGGGTAACTCTTGACGGGAAAGCTGAGCGAAGCGCGCCGATCTGGCCAACGATTCGCACCGCATCGACGACGACTAATCCGGTGCCAGCAGCGCCGCTAGCGATGAGTTCAGCAACCTCATCGGCGACCCACGCTCCCCCCGTTTCTGTGTCGAGTTGCTCACCGAATTTCTGCATTGCGCGCCGTTCCGCATCTAACGTCTCGCCGCGGGATACAGCGACATCGCGCATGAGATCCTGTGTACGCACATAAGCAAGGCCAAACATGTCAGCCAGATTCCTGCCAAGCGTTGACTTGCCCGCTCCAACTGGCCCGCTTAGAACGACGATGCGGGGTGTCACCTCCTCGGGGACGACCCACATCGGCTTAGCCATTAGTTGTTCGCGCAGCGTAGGGGATACTCGGTCGCGTGTGGACGACAACCTTCAGCCCCGCATCCACCAAGTAGGACACAACAAGCCTCTCCACTTCATCCCAACGACCGCCGGCTTGGCCAGCGCCGAGCCGCGGTAGGTGAATTTCAGCCTGACGTGTCGTCGCCAGGTCAGCGAGTTTTGCCAGAGACTCTTCAAGCGCGTCGTAACGAAGCCGAGGACCCCCACCGCCGAATCCTTCTTGGGCAACGAGGCTCGCTACCCCAACCTTCCGATCGGCGATATCCCGCTCAACAAAGTGAAGCCCGCCAAGGTCAAGGTTTCGCGGGGAGGCAATCGTCCAAGCGCGGAATGCCTGTGCAAAGTCCGGGAACGCTTTGGCAAGGGTCCCGGCCGCACCCACGTGATTCCAGGTTCGGACAGAGCCTGATACGACATGAGCAAAGATGACCGGCGTTCTTCCCTCGGCCACTTCGAGTAGGTCGGAGACGACGAAGTCCAAGCCGGAGATTGCGAGTCTCTCATCCTCGCGCTCCAAGAGGGCAAGGACTCGGGGCCACTGGCTGCCCGGGTAAGCGGGAACTCCCACGCACTGCAAGTAGAGCTTTTCTTCGGCGATCTCCACCGTCCCTCGGACGGTTTGACCGACGGCCGCGCAATTGAGCAAGGGTTGGATATTTTCAAGCAGATCACCATGGCCGATGGCGGCCAGCAGATCCGACTCTCGGGCTCTGGCCGAGCTGGCCACATAATCTACCCGCATGGCAAGAGAAGCAAGATGCGTTGGTCGCGATGTCGCGAGCATCGTGAGCGACCTCGGCGTCGCTTCCACTAGCCGGCGAAGAAGCGCTTCAGTCGATACATCCCACTTACGGCGCGTTTCCATGATGAAGTCAATGTCCGGGTCAACCGTGAGCAGCCCCTCGACCGCCTGGCCAGGGATTAGCAAATCTGCGGCAATTACGTCGCAGACGAGCTCCAGCTCCCAATCGTCAGTTGCGACATCGGCGATTGATCCAGCCGCAGTTCGGTGACGTGGGCGATCTGCGACGTCAGCAAAGCGTGAGTGCGCGATCTCGTGAGCAATGCTGAAACGCAAGCGACCGCGTGGGCGGCTCGGGTTGTATTCGATTACAAGATCTTGCATCTCAGTTGCGATGATTCGCGCATCCAAGAGGTCGTCCTTGGGGCGGAGTTGTATACCCAAAGCACTAGCAAGGCCAAATACGTCAACAGGCGGCCCGGAGAGCCCCTGCTGGTTCGCCAGCTCGACCAACTGCTCCGCCACGTTGTGCGCATGCTCCAGTGGATCCTGCCCATCCGAAAAGGCAAGGACCGAGTGATTCGACCAACTGTGAGCAATCGTCTCTGACACAAGGCAAAGACTAGGGCTATCCCACGACTATTCGAGGAATAGTGGCGGTTGATCCAAGAGAACTCTGCGAACGTCCGGGGGACTGTACGTCGCTGGCTTCAGGACTTTTCCATCACCCCTCATCAGAGGACGGCCATCGGCGCCGAGCTTACTCATGTTGGCACGGTGCACTTCTCTCAGAACTGCGTCAAGATCGATTCCATAAGTCAACGCAGAGCCGTAAGCCACATAAACGATATCGGCGAGAGCGTCGGCGATCGCCACAAGATCGGCGTTCTCCACCGCGTCAGCAAACTCCTCAAACTCCTCCCGAAGAAGTTCCACTCTCAAACTGCCCAGGCCCCCTGCGACGTTCTGTTGCGGCCTGGTCTCGATCGGTAGGTTGAAAGCAAGATGGAACTCAGCCACGGAAGCGATCGCTTCACTGGCACCGTTCGAACGACGGGGACGTCGAGCCACCAGCCGTGGCGGCAGCCCGAGGTCGAGCTCCGGCTGGGGCGCCACAGGAGAAGGATCAACCTTCGCGACAAGGTTGATCACGCTACGCATCTTTGGATCATCGCACAGAACGGCAAACCGCCTGCTCAGTCTCAACGGGAGCATCAGTGTTTGAGATGGACCGGTGTGCACTGGGTCCCGCCGCGGCGGGACGGCGAACCGGTGTTCAGCGTCTTCTGGCACGACACGAAGATAGCGCGGAGCTCAGATCATGCCGCGATGGTTGGTCGTCTTCTTGATGCTGCCGTCTGGTGCGTAGTAGGTCCACGTGCCGGACTTGACCCCGCGGTCGAAGTGGCCCTCGTCGATGAGCGCCCCCTCGCTGGTCCAACGCTTCCAGAGGCCGTGCTTCTCGCCCTCCAGGAAGGCACCCGTCTGCAGAAGCCCGCCGCCCTGCCGAAACCAGACACATTCGGCGGTCTGCTGCCCATGGTCATAGTGGAATTCCGACCGCACCGAACCGTCGCGAAAGTGATGCCGCCACTCCCCATCACACTCACCGGCCACATACTCGCCGGAGATGATGCCACCGTGCGGGTCGGGCTCCTCCCAGAAGCCGATCTTGCGTCCCTCATCATCGAGGTTCATGCTGCTCCCTACTGCTGCGTCCAGAGCCGCGTCATACTGCCCCGACCAACCTGCGCACCAGCACGTCGGGGAAGGTGCCGTCTGTCTCGAGCACGACCCGGCAGTTCCCGCCGGAGGTCCCGGTGAAGTTGCGATAGCGACCGCGGGTGTCGCAGATGGTCGCGCCTCGGCCCGGGCCGTCGGTGCAGTCGACCACCACGTCGATGACCGGTGCGCTGAGCGGCACCACCTCGCCGGTGAGAACACCGGCGGCCAGGGCGTCGTGGCAGGCGGAACTGCGGCGGCCGAAGGAGTCCATGCCGTAGTGGCCGAAGTAGAAGTCGGTCGCGGCCGCGACGAAGGATGCCGCCGGCACGCCCGCCACCGCCAGCCGGTCGCGGTGGTCTTCGGTGAGGATCTCGCGCATCGTGACATCCAGCGGCACGAGCGTCGTCTCCCACCCGGCGGAGATCACCCGCTGGGCGGCCTCCGGATCGTGGATGATGTTCGCCTCGGCGGCCGGCGACTGGTTGCCGGGGGCGTCGGCGGCGCCTCCCATGATGACCACGTCGCGCACCTTGCCGACCAGGCCGGGAATCTGGTCGAGGGCATGCGCGAGGTTGGTCAGCGGCCCGATTGCGAGGATCCTGAGCTCACCCGCGTACCGCTCGGCCAGTTCGTCGATGAACTCGACGGCGGTCTTCGTGGAGGGCTGAGCCGCGACATCCACCGGCAAGCCCGCATCGCCGAGACCGTCGCTACCGTGCACGTGGGTCGCGAGGTAGGTGACCTCGCCGACGAGGGGCTTCTCGGCTCCGATCGCGACCGGGATGTCGGTGCGGCCCGCGAGTTCGAGCACGCGCAGGCTGTTGATCGCGCACTGTGCGGCCGTGTTGTTGCCGAAGACCGAGGTGACGCCGACGATCTCGACGCCGTCAGACGCGAGCAGGAAGAGGAGCGCCATGGCGTCGTCGATTCCGGTGTCGCAATCGACGAGTACGGGTGTGCGCTGCGTCATTCCGCGGAGCCTGCGCGCTCCAGCACGAGCTCGCGCACGCGCGCGGCATCCGCGGTTCCTGCCATCGCCTTCATGACCGCACCGATCACGGCGCCGGCGGCCTGCACCTTGCCTTCGCGGATCTTCTCGAGCACATCGGGCTGAGCCGCCAGGGCGGTGTCGATCGCGGCGATGAGGGCGGTGTCATCCGAGACGACTTTCAGGCCACGGGACTCGACGACCTGGGCCGGGGTGCCCTCCCCCGCGATGACTCCCTCCAAGACCTGTCTTGCCAGGCGATCAGTCAGGGTACCGGTTTCGACAAGCTCGACCAGCTGGGCGACGTCAGTCGCGGAGATCAGCTCGGAGCTGTCCACGCCGCGCTCGTTGGCGAGGCGGGCGATCTCGCCGGTCCACCACTTGCGGGCCTGGGCGGCGGACGCACCGGCCGCAACGGTCTCGACGAGCTCGACCAGGAGGTTGGAGTTGACGACATCCTGGAACTCGAGGTCGGTGAAGCCCCACTCGGCCTGCAGGCGCTTCTTGCGCAGGGCGGGCGCCTCGGGCAGGGCGGCGCGCAGCTCGGCGATCAGCTCGAGGCTCGGTTCGACGGGAAGGAGGTCGGGCTCGGGAAAATACCTGTAGTCGTCGGCGTCGCTCTTCGGACGACCGGCGGATGTCACGCCCGTGTCTTCGTGCCAGTGACGGGTCTCTTGCGTGATCGAGCCGCCGTCGTAGAGAATCGCCGCCTGGCGCTGGATCTCGTAGCGGATCGCGCGCTCGACTGACCTGAGCGAGTTGACGTTCTTCGTCTCGGTGCGGGTGCCGAGCGGCAGGGGCGCGCCCGACGCGCGGGCGTGGGCCACCTCGGCGCGGCTGCGCAGCGAGATGTTGGCGTCGCAGCGGAGGTTGCCGCGCTCCATCTTCGCCTCCGAGATGCCGAGCGCGACGACGATGTCACGGATGGCGGAGACGTACGCTTTCGCGAGCTCCGGGGCATCCGCTTCGGCGCCGACGATCATCTTGGTGACGATCTCGACGAGGGGTACCCCTGCCCTGTTGTAATCCACGAGCGAATACTCGGCGCCCTGGATGCGGCCGGTCGCGCCGCCGACGTGGGTGAGCTTGCCGGCATCCTCTTCCATATGCGCACGCTCGATCTCGACGGTCACGACGCGCCCGGATGCGAGTTCGACCTGCACCTCGCCGTCGAAGGCGATCGGCTCGTCGAACTGGCTGATCTGGTAGTTCTTGGCGAGATCCGGGTAGAAGTAGATCTTGCGAGCGAACCTCGACGACGACGCGATCGAGCATCCGAGCGCGAGGCCCAGGCTGATCGAGTACTTGACGGCCTGCTCGTTCACGACGGGAAGCGAGCCCGGAAGACCGAGGTCGACCGGTGTGATCTGCGTGTTGGGCTCCGCGGCGACGGCACCGAAGGCGGCCGGGTTCGGCGCATCCGAGAACATCTTCGTCTGCGTTCCGAGTTCGACGTGCACCTCG
>JAODLY010000036.1 GCA_025464445.1 Rhodoglobus sp.
CGAACCTGTCGGGGCAGACGTGCTGGTGGCCGCCGAGGCAGAACCGGCAGCGCCCGCAGCCCAGCATCGTGTCGCCCGTGACGCGCTTGCCGATCCAGTCGGCTGATGCCTCGGCGCCGACCCCGACGACGACGCCCGTCCATTCGTGGCCGAGCCGCAGCGGGAATGTGGTGATCCCCTGGTCGAGGTAGGCCATCTCGCCGGAGTAGAGCTCGACGTCCGTGCCGCAGATGCCCACCCGCTCCACGTCGACGAGCAGGTCCCCCGCGCCGGGCACGGGCGGCGCGACATCCCGGACGGATGCCTCGTGCGACCCGGACACGACGAATGCGCGCACTATCCCACCACGCGCTGCCGTTGCACTCCGAGCCCGGCGATGCCGAGCGTGAGCACCTCGCCGCCGTGCAGGAACACGGGGGGTTTCAGCCCCATGCCGACCCCGGGCGGCGTGCCCGTGTTGATGAGGTCGCCGGGCTCGAGGGTCAGGAACTGGCTGAGGTAGTGCACGATGAACGCAGGGCTGAACACCATCGTCGATGTCGACCCGGTCTGCCTGCGTGTGTCGCCCACGTCGAGGAACATGTCGAGCGCGAGCACATCGGTGAGTTCGTCCGGCGTGACGAGCCACGGCCCGGCCGGATTGAAGGTGGGCGCCGACTTGCCTTTGGACCACTGGCCCTTGCGCTCGATCTGCCACTCCCGCTCGCTCAGGTCGTTCACGACCGTGTAGCCGGCGATCGCGTCGAGCGCCTCGGCTTCGTCCGCTAGGTATGAGCAGCGCTTGCCGATGACCACGCCGAGTTCGACCTCCCAATCCATCTTCACGGACTTGCGCGGCACGAGCACATCATCGTTGGGCCCCTGGATCGTGTTGGGCGACTTCGTGAAGAGGATCGGCTCCTCGGGCACCTCCTGCCCGGTCTCCGCGGCGTGGTCGCGGTAGTTGAGCCCGATGCACAGGATCTGGTGGGGCCTCGCGATCGGTGAGCCGATACGGGTGTCACCGATGGGCTTCGGTTCGCGGCCTGCAGCGATGCTCGCGAGCTCGGCGATGCGGCCGGAGGCGAAGAACGCCTCATCGAAGTCGTGCACGGCGTCGGAGACGTCGATGTAGGTATCGTTACCGACGAGCACGGCGGGCTTCTCGGCCCCGGGTTGTCCCAGTCGCAGCAGTTTCATTGGTTCTTCCTGTCCGGTGGCCTGGTCCGGGCCACCCCGCTCGGTCGTGCCTCGCGCGGCAGGGCCGCCGCATGGCATAATTCAGAATAGTAATAGGCAATTCGACTATATGGAAAGCTGGCCCATCGTCGTGGATGACCTGCGCAGCGCCGAATGGTACGTCGGCGGCGACCGCAACGCCTACATCCACCGCGCATGGATGCGTCGCGGTCTGCCCGAGGAGGCGCTCGACGGGTCGAAGCCGCAGATCGCAATCGCGAATACGGCGAGCGACCTCACACCATGCAACTCGCACCTCAACGAGGTCGCCGAATCGGTGAAGCAGGGCATCTGGGAGGCCGGCGGGGTGCCCTACAACCTGCCTGTGGTCTCGCTCGGCGAGACGCAGGTGAAGCCGACGGCGATGCTGTGGCGCAATATGGCCGCGATGGCGATGGAGGAGATGTTCCGCGCCAACCCGATCGACGGCGTGGTGTTGCTCGGCGGCTGTGACAAGACGATTCCGGCGCTGCTGATGGCCGCGGCATCCGTGAATCTTCCCGCAATCGTCGTGCCGGGTGGCCCGATGCTCACCGGGTACTTTCGCGGCGAAGCGCTCGGCTGCGGCACCGACGTCTGGCGGTTGAGCGAGGAGGTGCGGGCCGGCACGATCACCAACGGGCAGTTCCTGGAATCCGAGCAGGCCACCATCCGCAGCAAGGGGCACTGCAACACCATGGGCACCGCGTCGACGATGGCCGTCGTCGCCGAAGCGCTCGGGATGACCATCCCCGGCTTCGCGGGAACGCCCGCGCCGGATTCGCGCCTCCTTTCGATGTCGCACCAGACCGGTCGCCTCATCGTCGACCTGGTCAAAGCGGAGCGCCGCCCCAGCGACATCATGACGAAGGAGTCGTTCCTCAACGCGATAGTCGCGGTCGCGGCTGTGGGTGGCTCAACCAACTCGGTGGTGCACCTGCTGGCAATCGCCGGCCGGCTCGGCATCGACCTGAGTCTCGAGGACTTCGACGCCGAGGGCCGTGGGGTGCCGGTGATGGCAAACCTGCAGCCTTCAGGCAGCTATCTCATGGACGACCTGTACCGCGCTGGCGGCGTGCTCGCGCTGCTGTCCCAGGTGAAAGACCTGCTGCATCCGGAGCCGATCACCGTCACGGGCAAGCCGCTCGTGGACTACCTTGTCGATCGCCCGGTGTACGACGACACCGTCATCATGCCGCGGGACGCCCCGCTCATGGATGATGCGGGCATCGCGGTGCTCCGCGGCAACCTCGCCCCCAACGGCGCGATCATCAAGCCGGCGGCCGCGACCGCTGAACTGCTCAAGCACCGCGGACCTGCTCTGGTGTTCGACAGCATCGAAGACATGCGCGCCCGCATCGACGACCCCGACCTGGTGGTCTCCGCGGACACTGTGCTCGTGCTCCGCGGCTGCGGCCCGCGCGGTTACCCGGGCATGCCGGAGGTCGGCAACATGCCCCTGCCGCGCAAGCTGCTCGAAGCCGGAGTGCGCGACATGGTGCGCATCAGCGACGCCAGGATGAGCGGCACCGCGTACGGCACCGTGGTTCTCCACGTGGCTCCCGAAGCCGCCGCCGGCGGGCCGCTGGGTCTCGTTCGCACCGGGGATTTCATCGAACTCGATGTCGAGGCGCGACGACTGCACCTCGACGTGCCCGACGATGAACTCGCCGCGCGCAGCCAGAGCGCGGAGACGGTAGCCGCGTTCGCCGCGCCGACCCGCGGCTGGGCGAAGCTCTACGTCGATCATGTAATGCAGGCAGACACCGGCGCCGACCTCGACTTCCTGGTCGGCTCGAGCGGAGATGGAGTAACACGTGAGTCACACTGAATTCGAGGGGCTCGTTGCGATCGTGACGGGCGGGGCGAGCGGAATCGGCGCCGCGACGGCGGACCTCCTTCGCTCCCGCGGGGCAACGGTCGCGGTGTTCGACCGCACGGAAAGCACGGCCGATGGCATCGACTCGATCATCTGCGACGTGACTGATGACGCTTCCGTCGTTGCGGGGGTCGCCGCGGTCGTCGAGAAGCACGGCCGCATCGACATCCTCGTCAACAACGCGGGCATCGGGGCGAGTGGCGGCGTGGAGGAGAATGACGACGCCGAGTGGCGGACGGTGTTCGACGTCAACGTGCTCGGGGCGGTGCGGCTGACCCGCGCGGCCCTGCCGTATTTGCGGGAGTCGGCTGCGGCATCCATCGTGAATACCTGCTCGGTTGCCGCGAACACGGGTCTCGTGAACCGCGCCGTGTACTCGGCGAGCAAGGGGGCCCTCGAGGCTCTCACCCGCGCGATGGCCGCCGACCTCGTGAAGGAGGGAGTGCGCGTCAATGCCGTCGCCCCCGGGACGGCCGCGACCCCCTGGGTCGACCGGCTGCTCGCCCAGGCGGAGGACGCGGAGGCGGCGCGCGCCGCGCTGGTGGCGCGTCAGCCGATCGGCCGCCTCGTCACGGCGGAGGAGATCGCCTACGGCATTGCCTACCTGGCCTCGCCGCTGGCCGCCTCGACGACCGGCACCGTGCTACCGATCGACGGTGGGCTGCACGCCATTCGGGTGTTTTAGCGGATCGTGCGATTGGGCGCTACTCGTCTGCGCCCGCCGTGGTGCCGCGCAGCGCGAACCCGTCGAACCCGATAACCGCGGACGGGAGAGCGAACGACGGCACCACCGTCGCGTCCGCGACACTGGTGACGTGGAGGTCGCTGGTCGGCTGGTTCACGAAGGCGACCACGCCCTGCCGGTTGCCGGAGGTGCCGAGCGCGGAGGGCGTGACGCACGAACCGGTGTTCCACGCCTCGACGACGGTGTTCGTCATCGGAGCCGTGCAGTCCGCGAGGAAATCGATGACGTTGCGATCGAAGACCAGACCGGGTCGCGGAACCACGCGCGTCGCCCCGTCCACGATCGTGTTGTTTCGCACCACAACACCGGTCGCGCTGACCTCGCGCACGTCGAGCGCCGCACCGCCCTTGCACGTCGCGGTGATGACGACACAGCCCTGGATGAAGTTCGACTCCAGCGTGACGCCCTGGATCCCGAGCCCGAGTCCGGGAGACAACGTGACCCCAGCGTTGCTGCAATTGGAGATGGAGTTGCGCACGAGCGTCACCTGTGCCGCGTCGAAGATCTGCACACAGTCGACGTGCACCTCGCCCGTGGCGGCGGCCGCATAGTTGCGGATCGTATTGTGTTCGAGCCTTACGCCGGTGGCATTTTTGATCTGCACGGCGTCGACACCGATCCCGCCCTCGAACAGCGAGTTGCGCACAACGGTGCCGTTCGCCCGAAGGTAGGAGCCGGCGCCGGTTACCGAGAAGCCGTCGATGACCGTGTTGATTGCCGCCGGATAGACGTAGAGGATCGAGGTGACCGTGATGCCGGTCCACGTGGCGTTCGGCAGGTAGGTCTGCAGCTTCGAGAATGTTACGGCCGCCCCGGTGAGCGGGCGAACCTTGATCGGGTAGGTGACGGATCCACCGGTTCCGGTGATCACGGGTGCGCCGTACGAACCCGCGCCGAGCACAACGGTGTCGCCGGCCCTGGCCTTCGAGAGCGCGGTCACGACGGTACACGGCACCGTCGACGAGCAGGTGGTGCCGCTGCCTGCTGGCGAGGCGGTGAGGGTGACGGCGGCGCTTGCCGGGGAGGCTGCCGCGAGCGACAGCGCAACAGAGAGGAGAAGGCCGAGCGACAGCGCGCTGGCCCGGGTGGTGGTTTTCATGGGATATTCCAGTTCTGAGTGCGGGATGCGACGATGACGATTCGTCATCCACGGTCAGAGTCAGCTACGCGGGCGTGCGAGCGCGCCAGAGACGCGGGCCGTAGTCCCCCTGTGAACGCCGACGACGGCTGTTCCCGATGAGCGCCCGACGATCCCCCGATCCGAGACGCTAGACACGATGACACCACATCGCGCGGGGGCGCGCCTTTGGTGAGCGGCGTGTTGACCCGTTTTGGGGGCGGGGTAGGGCTGCTCGCCCGCCGTTGGCCGCGTCTGTCTGTGCGCTCCCGGGAATCAGCACATTAGTAAGGGCCGCGTACGAATGTGCTGACTCCCAAGAGCGCGTGAAGGGTGTCAGCACGAGGCGCAATGGCGAGGCGCACCATGTCGACTCCCGCCCGGGGGGCCTCGAGCCATGATCGCGGCATCACTGCCGATGGTGCGATGTGCGTCGGGGACGGCGCACAATTGAGGCATGCCGCTGACTGGAGAGTACGAGCCGGGCACGTCCCCGTGGTCGCGCAAGCAAACCGAGTTGTATGAGGCGACCGATGGGCGCGAGGCCAACACGCTGCGCGGCAAACCGATAATCGTGCTGACCTCGGTCGGCGCGAAGTCCGGAAAGTTGCGCAAGATCGCCCTCATGCGCGTCGAGCACGAAGGCACCTACGCGGTTGTCGCGTCGAAGGGCGGGGACCCCAGGCCGCCGACCTGGTACTACAACCTGAAGGCCAACCCGCACGTCGAGCTGCAGGATGCCGCGACCAGGCGTGACTACACCGCACGCGAGGTCACCGGCGATGAGAAGGCCACCTGGTGGGCGCGCGCCGTCGAAGCGTGGCCGGACTACGCGAAGTACCAGGAGAAGACGGACCGTCCGATCCAGGTGTTCGTGCTCGAACCGCTGGCGGACTAGTCGAGTCGAAACACCGCCGCAACATCGCGGGCCTAGGCTCAGAGCATGGCTGACCTGTTCGACGGCTACGGCGCCACCGCCACGAAGAGCAAGGGCACGCCCGCGTGGGATGAGATGTTCGGCACGCCCGGGACCGCCCGCACGGCCTACAAGGAGATCCACGCCGCGCTGGCCCAGATGACCCAGGCGGAGCTGCGCGGGCGCACGGATGCCCTCGCCTCCAGCTACCTCGCCCAGGGCGTCACGTTCGACTTCGCGGGTGAGGAGCGCCCGTTCCCACTGGATGCTGTGCCGCGGGTTATCGACCAGGCCGAGTGGGTGCAGGTCGAGGCGGGCATCAAGCAGCGAGTGCGCGCCCTCGAGGCGTTCCTCGCCGACATCTACGGCCCGCAGAACGCCGTGAAAGACGGGGTCATCCCCGCCCGGCTGGTCACCAGCTCCAGCCATTTCCATCGCGAGGCGGCCGGGATCGAACCCGCGAACGGCGTACGGATCCAGGTCTCCGGCATCGACCTCATCCGCGATGAGGCGGGTGCCTGGCGGGTGCTCGAAGACAACGTGCGCGTGCCGAGCGGCGTGAGCTACGTGATCTCCAACCGCCGGGTCATGGCGCAGACGCTGCCGGAGTTGTTCGTCTCGATGCGGGTGCGCCCGGTCGGCGACTATCCGCACAAGCTGCTCGACGCGCTGCGGGCTGCGGCCCCCGGCGGCGTCGAGGAGCCCAACGTCGTCGTCCTCACGCCAGGTGTCTTCAACTCCGCATACTTCGAGCACACCCTGCTCGCCCGCCTCATGGGCGTCGAACTCGTCGAGGGCCGTGACCTGTTCTGCTCAGGCGGCAAAGTCTGGATGCGGACCACCGCCGGGCCCACCCGCGTCGACGTGATCTACCGCCGCGTCGATGACGAATTCCTCGACCCGCTGCAGTTCCGCGCAGATTCGATGCTCGGCAGCCCCGGCCTGCTGCTCGCGGCACGGCTCGGCAACGTGACGATCGCGAACGCCGTCGGCAACGGCGTCGCCGACGACAAACTCGTCTACACCTATTTGCCGGAACTCATGCGCTACTACCTGGGAGAGGATGCCATCCTGCCCAACGTGCAGACCTGGCGCCTCGAAGACCCGGCCCAGCTCGAGGAGGTGCTCGATCGCCTCGACGAGCTCGTCGTCAAGCCCGTGGACGGTTCGGGTGGCAAGGGCCTGGTGATCGGTCCCGCCGCGTCGAAGGATGAGCTCGCCGAGTTGAAGGGGCGCCTGTTGCACGACCCGCGCGGCTGGATCGCACAGCCCGTCGTGCAGCTGTCCACCATCCCGACCCTCGTCGACGCGGGGATGCGCCCGCGGCACGCGGACCTGCGCCCCTTCGCCGTCAACGACGGCAAGGATATCTGGGTGCTGCCCGGCGGGCTCACACGGGTTGCGCTGCCCGAGGGCGAGCTCGTGGTCAACAGCTCGCAGGGCGGCGGGTCGAAAGACACCTGGGTTGTCGGGCAGGATCCGCTCACGGTGTCGAGGCACAGCATCCAGGGCCTCGTCGCGGGGCAGGCGGCAGCGACCGAGGCCATCTCGGTCATCACGCCCGAGTTGCTCAAGTCCGAACGCGACCACGGCCCGATGGACCGCCCGCTCGGGCACGGCCAGCAGGAGCAGCAGCAGCAGTCCGGCCCCGCCCATGCCACAGCCCATGAGGTGCGGCGAACGCAGGTTCCCGCCGAGGAAATGGGTGCGAACGCCGCACCTCAGCACCGGGCGGCACGACCTCAGCACCAGACGGCAGGGGAGGGCGAATGCTGAGCCGCATCGCAGAATCCCTGTTCTGGATCGGCCGGTACATCGAGCGCAGCGACGGCACGGCCCGCATCCTCGATGTGCACCTGCAGCTGCTGCTCGAGGACCCGTGGATCGAGGAAGACCTCGCCTGCCGCTCCCTGCTCAGCGTCATGGGCAGCGAAGCGCCGGAGGACGTGGTGCTCACCCGCGAAGACGTGCTGTCCATCCTCGCGGTCGACCGCTCGGAGCCGGCATCCATCGCCTACTCGTTGGGAGCCGCTCGCGAGAACGCGAGGCGCGCGCGCGAGATCGTGTCGACCGAGCTGTGGGAGTGCCTCAACACCACGAGAGCCCGGATGCCGCGCAAAGTGTCCAGCGACAAGGTGCACGAATTCTTCGGCTGGGTTCGCGAGCGGTCCGCCCTCGCGGTGGGCATCATCGAGTCGGCGACGAGCCGGGATGAGGCGTGGCAGTTCTTCACGTTGGGCCGCAGCCTCGAGCGCGCGGACATGACCGCGCGACTGCTGGCCACGCGGTCGCTCACCGAGGCGTCCGGTCCGTCGTGGACCACGATCCTGCGCAGTTGCGGCGCGTACGAGGCCTACCTGCGCACCTATCGCGGCGTGCCGAGCGCCAGGAACGCCGCAGAGTTCCTGCTGCTCGACCGGCTCTTCCCGCGCAGCATCCTGTTCTCGGTGACCCGCGCGGAGAACTGCATGCGCGAGATCGAGCCGCGCAGCGATCGGGTGGGGATATCCGACCAGTCGTTGCGGCTGCTCGGGCAGATCCGCAGCGAGCTCGAGTACCGGCCAATCGCGGAGATTCTCGAAGACCTCACGATGCACATGGATAACGTGCAGGCGGCGACGAGCGCAGCATCCGAGGCGATCCGCCAGCGCTACTTCCCGACAAACGCAGCGCCGAGCTGGGTCGGAGAGACGAGTTGAACCGCCTGCGCATCAAGCACATGACGGGCTTCCACTACGGCGGCGATGTCACGGCTTCATACAACGAAGCGAGGATGCTGCCGGTCAGCGCGGAGGGCCAGCTGGTGCTGTTCTCCAATCTCGAGATCCTGCCGATCTCCAGTCACCACAACTACGTGGACTACTGGGGCTCGCGCGTCTCCTCGTTCGAGATCCTCACCCCGCACAAGGAGCTTGCCCTCACCGCGACAAGCCTCGTCGAAGTCCGCCCCAGGGTGCACGACGACGCGAAGCTCGACTGGGACGACCTCGCGATAGCTGTCGAGCGCACGACAGACACCGTCGAGCAGCTCAAGCAGACCCGTCGCACGGCCCCGCCGAAAGAGGTGATCGATCTCGCCCGCGCGATTGCGGACAAGACGGATGACGCCTGCGCCGCCGCCCTCGAAATCTGCAAGGCCATCGGCTCGGCCATGGAGTATATGCAGGGCGTTACCGGCGTGCACTCGACGGCGGCCGAAGCCTGGGCGGTGCGGAAGGGCGTCTGCCAGGACATCACCCACCTCGCCCTGGGGGCACTGCGCAGTGTCGGCATCCCCGCGCGCTACGTCTCCGGCTACCTGCACCCCAGGCCGAACGCGGCGATCGGGGAGACTGTCGGCGGCGAGTCGCATGCCTGGGTCGAGTGGTTCTGCGGCGAGGACTGGCGCGGGTTCGATCCCACGAACAGCATCGATATCGGCGACCGCCATGTGCTTGTCGGTCGTGGTCGCGACTACAACGACGTGCCTCCGCTGCGGGGCGTCTACGCGGGCCCGTTCGGTTCCACGCTCTTCGTGACCGTGGAGATCACCCGCGAAGCGTAATCCGTATGTATAGAAAACTTGACATGATGTCTGCTACGGCATACATTGGCGATGTCAACATTTCTTTACATAGGGGCACCAATGTCATCCGAAGAGAAAAGCGCCTGGATCATGGCCTTCGTGTCCGTGGGCGCATACGCGATCTACGTCGCGCTAGTGGCCACGCGGGGTGCGGCCGATTACGCCCCGATAATGCTGTGGACCATCGGCGCCTCGATAGTCGCAGGCATCGTCCTGCGCATCGTCGCGGCAATCGTCTCGCCGAAAGACGCGGATAAGAAGGACAGCCGCGATCGTGAGATCTTCCGTCGCGGCGAGTACATCGGGCAGTCGTTCCTCGTTGTCGGCGGCGTCGCGGCCCTGCTTTTGGCGCTGCTTAGAGTCGACTACTTCTGGATCGCGAACGTCATCTACCTCGGGTTCGTGCTGTCCGCCATCCTCGCGTCCATCGCCAAGGTCATGGCCTACCGCAAGGGATTCGTCAATTGGTGAGGCCCACCCAGGTCACCAACTCGATCCGTGCGCTCCGTTTCGCCAACGACGAGATGACGCAGGCCGGCCTGGCCGACCGCATCGGGGTCACCCGCCAGACAGTCATCGCCATCGAGCAGGGCAAGTACTCGCCGTCGCTCGAACTGGCATTCCAGATAGCGCGCGTCTTCGACGTGCCGCTCGAGAACGTATTCCATTACCCGGAGGACCCATCGTGAAGGCAGTAATCCAGAACAGGTATGGCGAGGCGGGCGTGCTTCGCCTCGCCGAGATCGACACCCCGACCCCGGCTGCGGGAGAGGTGCTCATCCGTGTTCGCGCGGCCGGTGTCGACCAGGGCGTGTGGCACCTGATGAGCGGGTTGCCCTACCTGGGCCGCCTCGCGTTCGGCCTTCGTCGACCGAAGAATCCGGTGAGGGGCAGGGAGGTCGCCGGCACCATCGAGTCCGTCGGTGCCGACGTCACGAACCTCACAGTCGGGGATGCCGTGTTCGGCACCTGCGGGGGCTCCTTCGCCGAGTTCGCGGTCACGAAGGCCGACCGCGTTGTTGCCAAGCCCGCGAACCTCGATTTCGAGCAGGCCGCGGCAATGCCGGTCTCGGCCTGCGCGGCGCTGCTCGCCGTGCGTGACCGCGTACACCCCGGCGACCGGGTGCTCGTGCTCGGCGCGTCCGGCGGTGTCGGTGGTTTCGCCGTGCAGCTCGCGAAGCACTTCGGTGGCGAGGTCACGGGAGTGGCCAGCGGCACGAAACTCGACTTCGTGCGCGACCTCGGCGCCGACCAGGTCGTCGACTACGCGACCGGCCACATCGGTGCCGGCTTCGACCTCATCGTCGACACGGGAGGCCGCAGGCCGCTTGCCACCCTGCGCAAGGCGCTCAGCCCCGAGGGAACCCTCGTGATCGTCGGCGGGGAGGGTGGGGGCAAAGTGCTCCAGGGGTTCGGCCGCCAGTTACGCGCGATGCTCGTGGGCGGCAGGGGCAGGCAGAAGCTCATCGGGCTCATGTCCGCAGAGAAGGCAGAGGACCTGCGGGTGCTGGCCGCGCTCGCAGAGGCCGGCGCTATCCGGCCGGCCGTCGACCGGTCGTTCCCTCTCGCGGAGACCGCGGCCGCGGTGCGCTACCTCCGGTCGGGCGCGGTGCGCGGCAAGGTCGTGGTCTCGGTCCACTAGCGATCAGGAGGTGCGCTCAGCCGTGCCCTGCACGGTCGAGATCTCCTGGGTGGCGAGTTCGCGGTCGGTCTTCGGGTTGCCGTCGAAATGCAGCCGGATGCCGAAGCGCGAATCCGCGGAGCGCCCGAGCCTCATGCCCTTGCTCGCCACCAGCCAGGTGAGGGCCACGGCGGCAGCGGCCACTCCCGACAGGGCGCCGATCCCGAGTGCCCAGCGCGGACCGAGGGTGTTGGCTACCCAGCCGACGATGGGGGCGCCGATCGGCGTGCCGCCCGCGAAGATCGCCATGTACAGTGCCATCACCCTGCCGCGCATCGCCGGCACCGTGGTGGTCTGCACGTAGGCATTCGCCGTGTTCATCATCGTCAGTGAGGTTGCCCCCACGAGCACGAGCACTATGGCGAAGAGCCAGTAGTTCGGGGTGATGGCAGCGAGGGCGCAGGCGATTCCGAACCCGCCGGCCGCCAGGAGGATGACCGCGAGCCGCACCCGCTCCCGCCGGGCGGCGAGCAGGGACCCGGTAACGGCGCCGGCTGCCATTATCGAAGACAGCACCCCGAACTCCGTGGCGCCCTTGCCGAACTCCACTGTCGACATCGTCGAGATGAATATCGGGAAGTTGAAGCCGAAGGTGCCGACCAGGAACACCATCACGAGCACGATCACGAGGTCGGGCCGGGAGCGGACGTAACGCAGCCCGTCCCTGATCTGGCCGCGGGCCTTCTTCAGGCGCGGGGCCGCCACAAGCCGATCTCGGCGGATCAGGACCAGGGAAAGCAGCACCCCGGCGAACGAGGCTCCGTTGATCACGAACACCCAACCGGAGCCGATCGCCGCGATGAGCAGGCCTGCGACGGCGGGGCCGACAAGCCGGGCGCTCTGGAACGACGTGGAATTCAGGGCGACGGCGTTCGAGATGTCAGTGTCGGGGACGAGCTCGGAGACGAATGTCTGCCGCACCGGGGTGTCGATCGCGGTGACGATGCCGAGCAGCAGCGCGAAGACGTAGACGTGCCAGAGCTGCACGGCTCCGGAGAGTACGAGCGCGCCGAGGCCGAGAGCGAGCACAGCGGATGCCGTCTGGGTCCACATGAGCAGCCTGCGCCTGTCGAAACGGTCAGCCATGAGCCCCGTGAGCGGCACCATGACCAGCAGCGGCCCGAACTGCAGCGCCATTGTGATCCCGAGCGCCGCGGCATCCTTGTCGGTCAGCTCGGTGAGCACTATCCAGTCCTGGGCGGTGCGCTGCATCCAGGCGCCTGTGTTCGAGACAAGGGCGCCCGCGAACCAGAGCCGGTAGTTGGCGATGCGCAGCGAACGGAACATGGCACTCATGGGGTGGTTCAGGAGTCCGCGAGCTTGCGGAAGATCGGAGCTGCCGCGTCGAGCGCAGCCCTCTCGCCCTGGCTGAGACCATCGAGCTGGCGGGCGAACCAGGCCTGGCGGCGGCGCTTTGTCTCCTGGGCGACCTGCAGGCCGGCATCCGTCGCTTCGATGAGCACCTTCCTGCCGTCGTCAGGCGCGCTCGAACGCGTGACGAGGCCTGCATCGACGAGCGAGTTGACCGTGCGGTTCATCGACGGAGGGGTCACCCGCTCCTGCTCGCTGAGGGATCCGAGCGTCTGCGATCCCTCCTTGTTGAGCACGAACAGCACGGAGAGCTGGCTGTCGGTGACTTCCGTGGTTGAACGCTCGAGGCGCATGCGCCTGCTGAGCCTCAGGATGGCGAGCCGCAGGTCGTCATCCAGTTGGCTGGGCGGTTGCTCATCGATCACGATTACTTAGCCTAACTCATTAGTGTTGCTAATCGAAGTGACCACCGACCCACCCGCGCAATACGATTGCCGTGAGCAGGGAGGCTCCCATGGCCGGCACGGTTACGCGCATGCACCGCACGTTCATCGACGCGCAGGGTGTCACGATCCACTACTACGTGTGGGATGCCCCGAAGCCCAAGGCCATCCTGCAGCTCACCCACGGCCTGGGCGACCACGCGCTCAGGTATGAGCGGGTGGCGCAGGATCTCGTCGCCGCCGGGTACACCGTCTACGCCGACGACCACCGCGGCCACGGGCAGACCGGCCTGCAGCAGAACAATGGGGATGCGTCGAAGCTCGGCAAGCTCGGCCCCGGTGGGCTGCGTGCCACAGTCAACGACGTGCGGCACTTCAGCGCGATCATCAGGGAAGAGCACCCCGACCTGCCGCTCGTGCTGCTCGGGCACTCCTGGGGCTCGCTCATGGTGCAGACGGTGATCAACGGTCACGCCGACGACTACGACGCCGTCGTGCTCACCGGGACCGCGTACCGCTCGCTCACCCAGATGAATGGCGGAAACCTCAACGCGAAGCACAAGCACCTCGGCACGACGGGCAACGAGTGGCTCAGTCGCGACCCCGCCGTGGCGCAGCAGTTCGCGGACGACCCGCTGACCTTTTACGCCGCCGCGATGAAGTTGTTCGGCCTGCCAGACGCGCTGCGCCTGCTCGGGCGGCCGGGCAAAGACCTGCGCCGCGACATCCCATTGCTCATCATGATCGGCAGCGAAGACACGCTCGGCGGTGAGAAGAGCATCGCGAAACTGGCGGCGGCCTACGTGCGCCGCTCGAAGCTCACCGACATCGAAGCGATCATCTACCCAGGGGCGCGGCACGAGATCTTCAACGAGACGAACCGCGACGAGGTGATCGCCGACCTCGTGAGGTGGCTCAACGAAAGGGTCGCGCGGCCGAAAGCCTAGGCTTGCTTCATGCACGGTGAGTTCAAGGTCCCCGGCGGCAAGCTCGTGGTCGTCGATCTCGATGTCGTCGATGGCCGCATCGCGAACTTCCAGCTTGCGGGCGACTTCTTTCTCGAACCGGACAGTGCGCTCGCTGCTATCAACGCTGCTGTCAACGGGCTGCCTGCAGACGCTGAGCCCGCGACGATCACCGCGGCGATCAAGGCAGCACTCGGGGATGATGCGGTGCTCCTCGGATTCTCCGCCGACGCCGTCACCACGACGATCCGCCGCGCAATGCAGCGCGCCACGACATTCAAGGACTACGACTGGCAGCTGATCCAGGGCCCGGCCGTCGACCCTGTGGTGCAGATGGCGCTTGACCAGGTGCTCTCCGAGGAGGTGGGAGCCGGCCGCCGCAAGCCCACGCTGCGCATTTGGGAGTGGGAGAAGCCAGCTATCGTGATCGGCAGCTTCCAGTCCGTGAAGAACGAAGTCGACCTCGAGAACGCGAAGAAGTACGGCTTCGACATCGTGCGCCGCATCTCCGGCGGCGGTGCGATGTTCATGGAGGCCGGCTCGGTCATCACCTATTCGATCTACGCGCCGACCGACCTCGTGCAGGGCATGAGCTTCGCGGATTCGTACGCCTTTCTCGACGAGTGGGTGATCATCGCCCTGAGGTCGCTCGGCATCGACGCCAGCTACGTGCCCCTCAACGACATCACGAGCCCGACAGGCAAGATCGGCGGTGCTGCGCAGAAGCGTCTCGGCAGCGGTGCCGTGCTGCATCACGTGACAATGAGCTACGACATGGATGGCGACAAGATGGTCGAGGTGCTGCGCATCGGCCGGGAGAAAATGAGCGACAAGGGCACCAAGAGCGCGGCCAAGCGCGTCGACCCGCTGCGCAGCCAGACGGGCCTGGCTCGCGAGGCGATCATCGACAAGATGGTTGCGACATTCCGGGGGCTCTATGGCCTGAGCCCCAGCGAAATCACGTCGGCCGAGATGGCCAAGGCCCAGCAGCTCGTTGCCGACAAGTTCGGCACCGAGGAGTGGTTGCAGCGCGTTCCGTGAGCCGGACTGTATGTCGCCTGCGCAACTGAAATCTCGCTGAAACCTGAGCACGCATAAACTATGCGGGTGGAACCGTGGATCGTGCTCATCATCGTGGTGGTGCTCGGCGTCGCCTTCTACATCGCGCAGCACTTCGGCTGGATCGACCTGAGCAACAAGAGCAAGACATCGGGCAGCCACGGCGGGGCGATGGGCATCGGCGACGAGGTGTTCAATCCCAGCCGGTACGAAGCCCAGGTCGAGCTTGACCGGCAGACGGTGCTGCCGGCCCCCGCCCCCGTCGCCGGCGATGGGGACAAGGGCATCTACGACGGCCAGGTGAAGATCGACCTGGCTGCCGTCGATCAGCCCGAGCGGGCATCGGGCCCCGGCCGGCACGAGAACGTGCAAGAAGGCGACGCCGAGAGCTAGCGAGCCAGCAGGTCCTGGTAGTCGGGATGCCCGGCAATCCACGCCGACATGAACGGGCAGCTTGCCACGACACGATAGTCGGTCTCCGCGCGCACCAGGTTGAGCGCCCCCCGCGCGAGTTCGCCACCCATCCCTCGCTCGCGCTTGGCCGGATCGATCTCGGTGTGGGTGAAGACGATCGTGTTGTCGCGCAGCTGGTAGTCGGCGAAACCGACGGCGTCGCCGTCAACGAGCAGCTCGTAGCGATTCATGCTCGCGTCGTTGACTACTTCGGTGGGCATGCCACAAGCCTACTCAGGCCGAACCGCGGTCGATGAGGCGCGTCGGCATCATCGTGATGGTGTCGACGTGCAGGCCATCGATGAGCCGGATGAGCATTGACACCATTGTGCGCCCGACCTCGGTGGTGGGCTGCTCGATCGTCGTGAGGGCCGGCCGGGAGGTCTGGGCGAAGTAGTCGTTGTCGAACGTGACAACACCCACGTCGTCCGGAACGGAGTATCCCCGTTCGCGCAGTACCTGCATCGCGCCGGAGGCCATCTGGGCGCTCGCCACGAACAGTCCGTCGAAGTCGATGCCGCGGTCGAGCATCTTCGTCATGGCGGCAGCCCCGCTGTCCGGGCTGAAGTCGCCGTATTCGACGAGGTCATCGGGGATGCCCGCTTCGGCGAGCGCGAGCCGCCAGCCTTCGAGTCGGTCGAGCCCCGCCGCCATGTCCTGGGGGCCGGCGATGGTGGCGATGCGGGTGCGCCCGTGCGCGATGAGGTTCGCCGTGACATCCCGGGCGGCATGCACGTTGTCGACGTCGACGTAATACGCGGTCGGCCCCTCCTGGCTCATCGGCCGGCCACCGAACACGACGGGAAGCGAACGGGCGAGCGCCACGTAGGAGAGGTCGTCACTGTGGTGGGAGAGGATGAGCGCGCCATCCACATTGCCTCCCCGCAGGTAGCGGCGGGTCTTCTCCGCGTCCCCTTCGGCGGCGATCAGCAGGGTGAGCGTGTATTCGGTGCTCGACACGTACATCGCAGCGCCCTGGATCACCGTGGCGAAGTAGGGGTCCGCGAAGAATTTCGCGGTGTTCTCCGGGATGACGAGCGCGATCGACTGGGTGCGCCGGCTTGCGAGGCTGCGGGCGGCCCGGTTCGGCACGTAGCCGAGTTTTTCGATAGCGGCCTGCACGGCGGCGAGCGCCTCCGGCGTCACCTTCGGGGAGTCGTTGATGACCCGCGACACCGTCGAGCGGGAGACACCTGCGACGGCGGCGACCATTTCGAGCGTGGGGGTGGCCTCGGGAATCGAGGTGGTCATCCTTGCGCTCCCCTCTCTCGGGAAATCAGCATGCCCATCCTAGGGTGCGACTGAACGCGACCCTTCGATCAGCCGGGCGAGGGTGTGCCCGCTGTCTTTGATGGTTCGCACCTGGGTGTCGTAGTCGACCCTGATGACGCCGAACCGCTTCTCATACCCCCACGCCCACTCGAAGTTGTCCAGCAGCGACCACGCGAAGTAGCCCCGCACGTCCGCGCCGTCATCGATCGCGTCCGCGACGGCCCGCACATGCGACTCGAGGTACGCGACGCGCTCGACATCGTGCACCCCGCTGTCCTCGGCCACGACGTCGTCCCAGGCCGAGCCGTTCTCGGTCACATACATCGGCGGAAGGCCCGGGTATTCCTCACCGAGTCGAACCAGCAGGGTGCGCAGGCCCGGCGCGTTGATCTCCCAGCCCATGCCGGTGACCGGAAGGTCACGTGGCGGGAACGTCACGAACTCAGACTCCACGAAGGGCGACGACCCCTGCTTGTCGGTGGGCCGCATGCCCCCAGGGGTGCCGGCGGGCAGGGGGTGTCCGCTCACGTTGTCGTCGTGGTAGTAGTTCACCCCGAGGAAGTCGAGGGGCTGGGCGATGGTGTCGAGGTCGTCGTCGTGGATGAGGCCCTCGAAATCGAGCGCCGCGACATCCCGCATCAGGTCCGCCGGGTAGCTGCCCCTGAACATCGGGTCGAGGAAGGCGCGGTTCCAGAGGGCGTCGATACGGCGGGCCGCGTCGACATCGACGGCATCCGTCGGGTCGTTCGGGATGGCGTTGGTGAGATTGAGCGTGATGCCCAGCTCTCGCACGCCGCGAGCGCGCAGCTCTTTGACGGCGAGGCCGTGCGCGAGGTGCTGGTGGTGCAGCGCGGCAAGCGCGGAGCGCGGCTCCTGCAGGCCCGGGGCGTGCTCGCCGCTCGCGTAGCCGAGGTAGGCGGAGCAGAACGGCTCGTTGAATGTCGTCCAGTGGGTGACCCGGTCGCCGAGCGCTTCGTGCACGACGACGGCGTAATCGAGGAAGCGCTTGGCCGTGTCGCGGTTCGCCCAGCCGCCGGTCTCCTGCACCGCCTGCGGCAGGTCCCAGTGGTACAGCGTGAGCCAGGGCAGGATGCCGTTCTCGAGCAGTTCATCGACGAGCCGGCTGTAGAAGTCGAGGCCGAGTGGATTCGGGGCGCCGTCGGCGGGCTTGACCCGCGCCCAGCTCACCGAGAAGCGGTAGGAGTCGAGGTCGAGTTCGCGCATGAGCGCCACGTCTTCGGGCATGCGGTGATAGTGATCGACCGCGGGATCGAGGTTGTCGCCGTTGGCGATATTGCCCGGGGTCCTCGCGAAATGGTCCCAGATCGAGTCGAGCTTGCCGTCCTCGTGGGACGCGCCTTCGATCTGGGCGGCCGCTGTGGCGGCTCCCCAGAGAAAGCCTGGCGGTAGTGACAACGACATCAACCCTTCACTGCTCCTGCCATGATTCCCGAGATGAGCTGCCTGCCCGCAAGTACGAACAGCACCAGTAGCGGGATTGTGGCGAGCACCGCTCCGGCCAGCACTATCGTGTAGTCGACGTAGCGGGCCGACTGCAATTGGCTCAACGCTACCTGCAGGGTCGGGTTCTGCGGCACTACGAGCAGCGGCCAGAGGTAGTCGGTCCATGCGGTCATGAACGTGAACAGCCCGAGCACGGCAAGCGCTGGGCGGGCGGCGGGCACCCCGACGTGCCAGAAGACGCCGATCATCGAAGCGCCGTCCATGCGCGCCGCTTCGATGAGTTCGTCAGGGATCACGTCGACGAGGTACTGGCGCATGAAGAACACGCCGAAGGCGGTGACCAGGGTCGGCACGATCACGGCGCCGAGCGACCCTGTCCAACCGAACTGCTTCATGAGCATGAACAGCGGGATGATGCCCAGCTGCGTCGGCACCGCGAGAGTCGCGATGACGAAGACCATGAGCCCGTCCCGCCCCCGGAAGCGCAGCTTGGCAAAGGCGAAGCCGGCGAGTGTCGAGAAGGTGAGCACGGAGAGAGTGATCACCGACGAGACGATGATGCTGTTGCCGAGGGCCGTCCAGAACGGCACGGTGTCGAACACCTCGGCGACGTTTATCCAGAACCGTCCGCCGGGAAGCAGCGGAGGCCAGCTGCTGGTGAGCGCCTCGGTGGTGCTGCTTCCCACGACGAACGACCACCACAGCGGGTACGCACTCGCGATGAAGAATGCGCAGAGCAGCCCGTAGGTGAGGAATCCGGGGCGCTGGCCGCCTGCGCCGGGGTGCCGTCGCCGACGGCGGGGGAGAGTGTCGGTCACGGGAGGGGCTCCGGGTTGGGTGCGACGGGGGCCTTCACGGCTATCCGGCGGGCGGCAAGCCTTCGCCTGGTGCGGGCCGAGGCGACGTGGGTCTCCGCTGAGGCGATGCGGCGGGAGAGGAAGAAGTTGATGACCCCGATCCCGACGATGATGAGGAACAGGATCCACGCGATTGCCGCAGCCTTGCCGAAGTCACCGCGGTTGAACGCCATGTCCCAGAGGTAGAGCACAGTGGTCTGGTACTGGCGGAACGGGCCACCCGGAATCGAGCTCGACGCGTTGAACAGCTTGGGCTCCGTGAAGATCTGCAGCCCGCCGATGGTGGCCGTGATGATCACGAAAATGAATGTCGGTCGGATGCTCGGCAGGGTGATCGAGAAGAACCGTCGCAGCGGGCCCGCGCCGTCCAGCGAAGCGGACTCGTGGATGTCGCGGGGCACGGCCTGCATCGCCGCGAGCAGGATGAGCGCGTTGTAGCCGGTCCACCGCCAGTTGACCATGGTGGCGATCGCCAGGTGGCTGGGTAGCAGGTCGGTCTTCCAGAGCACGGGGTCGAGCCCGATGCCCTGCAGCATGTTGTTGACGAGGCCGTACTGTTCGCCGAAGAGGTTGCTGAAGATGAGGGATACCGCAACCGGCGTCACAACGTATGGCAGCAGCACGCTCATGCGCCAGAAGGTCTTGCCGCGCAGGTTCTGGTCGAGGATCGCGGCGATGACGAGGGCGGCGATGAGCTGGGGCACTGACGACAGCAGGAAGATGCTGAACGTGTTGAACAGCGAGTTCCAGAACAGCGGGTCGACGAGTTCGTCGCTGAAGTTTTTCAGGCCGATCCACTCGCCCGGGCCCTGCAGCAGGTCCCAGTTGTTGAGCGAGACCACGAAGGTGTAGCCGAGCGGGAACAGCCCAACCAGGCCGAACAGGATGAAGAAGGGCGCGACGTACAGGTACGGCGAGTAGCGGACATCCGCGCGATTGAGTCGCTGCCGGTAGGTCAGGCCGCGGCCCGCGCGCGGCACCACGATGAGCCGCGGGGTGTCAGTTGACATTGTGGTTCTTCCTTGCCAAGGCGAGGCCCTCCGGAGTCGGGAGCTCCGAAGGGCCTCGCGGGTTGGTGCGTGCGCTGGCTCGTGCTACTTGTTGACGACGAGCTGGTTGAGCAGCGCGATGGCGTCGTTCCACGCCGTGTCGCCGTTGGTGCCTGAGTCGAGCTCCTTGATGGATGGGCCGAACACCTGCTCCTGGATTACCGAGTCGTCAGGGCCCTTGAACTGCGCGACGACGTTCTCGGCACGCGAGGCCAGGATCTGCCCGACAGGTGCGTTGTTGAAGAACTTCGTCAGGTCGCTCTCGCCGGTGACGCCAGGGTCGGACTGGGCAGCGATGACGCTCGGGAAGGTGCCGGCCGCCTGGAAGGCGGCGACCTCCTGCTGGGCGTCCGTCAGCCAGGCCGCGAGTGCTGCGGCTTCCTTCGGGTGCTTAGAGGTTGTGGGAACCGTCAGGAACGAACCGCCCCAGTTGGCCGCGCCGCCGGGGAAGACGTCAGCGAAGTCCCAGCCGGTGGTGGCGTCTCCGCCTGCGGCCTCGACCTGGCCCTTCACGACGCCCAGCATCCAGCCCGGGCACACGAAGACAGCGAATGAGCCGTCGGTGAACGCCTTTCCTCCACCCCAGTCCCACTGGTTCTGGTTCGAGGAGAGACCGGCGGCCGCGCCGTTGGCGAGCTTGCCCCACAGCGACTGCAGGTCGGAGTTGCCGTCGACGTTGAGCTTGCCGCCCTTCGTGTAGTAGCCCTCCTTCTGCTGGTTGACCATGGCATTCCAGACGAAGCCGCTCTGGTCGTAGAAGGCCTTGCCCGTTGCGGCGTGGTACTGCTCGCCGACCGAGAAGAAGTCGTCCCAGGTTGCGTTCTTACCGCCGAACAGCGTCGCGACGCCGTCGCGGTCGCTCGGCAGGCCGGCGGCTGCGAACAGTGCGCTGTTGTAGCACAGGCCCTCAGGTCCGATGTCCGTGCCGTAGCCGATGATGCGTCCATTGGGGTCGGTGGCCTGGCCGAGCTTCCAGTCGACCCAGCGGTCCTTGATGTCGTTTGCCCCATAACTGCTGAGGTCGGTGAACGAATCGGAGACGCCCATCACCTGGCCGAGCCAGCCTTCTTCGACCGCCTGCACGTCGGGCAGGCCGTTTCCGGCTGCCTGCTTGGTCTTCCAGTCGGTGAGCGCGTTTCCGCCTGTGTCGATGTTCGTCGCCTTGATGGTGATGTTGGGGTTGGCCTTCTCGTACTGTGCGTACAGGTCGTCGAGCCCCATGGTGCCGAACGTCGTGACGGTCAGCGTGATCTTCTCGTTGCCGGAACCGGCTCCGGATGCGGCGCATCCGGTCATGACGAGGGCGAGCGAGGCGGCGCCGGCGATGGCGATTGCCCCTGTGCGAGAGATAAGTCTCACGGTCACTCCTTTGTGTGCGTGGATGGGGGATGGCCCGTGAGGACGCTCCCAGCTGCGTGCATGGGAGCGCTCCCACGAATCGACGCAAGAATATGCACGGCAGCGAAACCCTGTCAAGTGCTGGGTGGGAGCGCTCCCACGCAATGACTGCCGGTGGAAACGCTTGCGGCGCTCGACTCCCGCGGGTTCACGGGGTTCGAGCGCCGCAGGACGCTGGTGAAAAAACTTCTAAGAAGCCTTCTTGCTTCCGCCGGACCCGACCGTCTCGCGGGAGTCCGCGTCCGGGGCCACCAAGGCCCCGGCGAGGCCGGCGGCCTCCTGGGCAAGGATCGCCGCGTCGGCGTCCGCCACTTCCTGCAGCGCCGACTTCTGGCGCAACGGGGTTGCCTTCAGGAAGAAGCTGAGCACGAATGCGATCCCGATAACGATGAGGCTCACCCAGAAGCCGCTGACCATGGCGTCCGAGAAGCCGTGGAGGAACGGCGCCGCGAGACGCGGGTCGGCACCGTTGAGGAACGACGTGTCGCCATTCAGCGCGTTGCCGACGCCGGTCCCCCCGGTCTGTTGGGCCTGGAAGATGTCGAGGATCCCCTTGTTCTTCGGGTCCGCGAGCACCGCGGGATCGGAGGCCGCGGCCTGCACACCCGCGGCGAGCGTCTTGTTCTCGAACGCCGACTTGATGAAGCCGGGCACGAGCGAGAAGACCACCGAGAAGATCACCGCGACGCCGAGCGTGCCACCGATCTGCCTGAAGAATGTCGATGAGGAGGTCGCTACGCCGATGTCACGCGCGCCGACGGCGTTCTGGCTGGCGATGGTGAGGGTCTGCATGAGCTGGCCGAGGCCGAGGCCGACCATGAGCATTCCGATCATGACGTACCAGACAGAGGTATCGGCGGTGATGAAAGTGAACAGGAAAAAGCCGATGCCCATGAAGGCCGTGCCGAGGATCGGGAAGATCCGGTACTGGCCGGTGCGCGAGATCACCTGGCCGCTCACGATCGACGAGATCATGAGCCCGAGGATCATGGGCAGCAACTGGAAACCGCTGAGGGTCGGACTGGAGCCCTTGACCAGCTGAAGGTAGAGCGGGATCGTGGAGAGGGCACCGAACATGCCGAACCCTACGAGCACGCCCAGCACGGTGGCCATCGAGAACGTCTGGCTCTTGAAGAGCTTGAGGGGGATCAACGCGTCGTCGCCCATCAGGCGCTCCGCGACAATGAATGCGGCGATGCCGATCGCACCGATGATGTAGCACGCGATGGCACTCGCAGAACCCCAGCCCCAGTCACGCCCCTGTTCGGCGACGAGCAACAGGGGGGTCACGGCGAGGATGACAGTTGTCGCACCCCACCAGTCGATGCGGACACCCCGGTTCACGCTGCGCTTGGGCAGGTGCAGGAAGCGCAACACTATCGAGAGAGCCACGATCCCGATCGGGATGTTGATAAGGAAGACCCACCGCCATCCGGTGATGAAGAGGATCTCGGGAGCCCCGGCGAACAGGCCGCCGATGAGCGGGCCGATGACGCTCGAGATGCCGAAGACCGCGAGGAAGTATCCCTGGTACTTCGCGCGCTCACGTGGTGCGAGCATGTCGCCCATGATGGCGAGCGGGAGAGCCATAAGGCCACCGGCACCCAGGCCCTGGATCGCGCGGAACGCGGCGAGCTCCGGAATCGAGGTAGCGAAGCCCGACGCGATCGACCCGAACAGGAAGATGGTTATCGCGATGATGAACAGCGGCCGACGGCCGAAGATGTCGCTGAGCTTGCCGTAGATCGGTGTCGCGATCGTGGACACGATGAGGTACGCGGTCGTCACCCACGCCTGCTGGCTGAGCCCGTCGAGATCGTCCGCGATGGTCCGGATGGAGGTTCCCACGACTGTCTGGTCGAGCGCCGACAGGAACATGCCTGCCATGAGCCCGAAGATGACAAACAGGATTTGGCGGTGCGTCATGATGCCGCCGGAGTCGGCGACCGCCTGCGCTTGCTGCTTGCCCTTGGATTCGACGCGTGACATGGTTCCTCTTCGATCTGATTGGTTGCAAAAAAAGAGCCATCGCGGCGACGCAATTCCGACGATGGCATATGAAAACTTTGCGTAGAGTGCAAAGTTACACCCTCGGCACCGTATGGGGCAAGTTGGCCACGTACTCCGATGGGAGTAGTTCGGCGGGTATCCTGCCCTCTTCGTGAGTCGCCGTAGGATCGTGGGGTGTCCGATCTGCGCCCCCGTCTCCGCCCCTCCCGCAGGGTGCGCCGACGCCGCACGATCCTGGTGGCATCCATCGTGGCGGCGGCTATCGTGATCGCGAGCGGAGTCGGTATCGCCTTCGCGCTGGTCGGACAGGGAAAGGGGAGCCCCATGCCCGTGCCATCGACATCCCGGACGGCATCGGCCACTCCCGCACCTTCGCCGAGCCCGACGCCGAGTGCAACCCCGACATTCGACAAGACAGCGCAATCCATCGACGACCCCAACAGTTACTGGGTGGTGGTCAACAAGTTGCGGCCGCTGAATCCTGCCGACTTCGAGGCCGGCGACCTCGTCGCCGTGCCGGTGCCATACATCAACGAGCCGTACCTGAGGCAGGCGGCATCCGATGCCGTGGTCGCGATGTTCGCGGCGTTCACCGCCGAGACCGGCCTGCAGATGCAGGCGCAGAGCGCGTACCGCAGCTATTCGACGCAGGTGAGCGTGTACCAGGGCTGGGTCGACAGTCTCGGGCAGGCCGCTGCCGATCTCACGAGCGCACGGCCCGGTTACAGCGAACACCAGACCGGGCTGGCCATCGACATCAATGCCCTCCCAGACCAGGGTTGCGCGCTGGAACCGTGCTGGGGCGATACACCGCACGCCCAATGGCTGTTGGCGAACTCCTGGCGGTTCGGCTTCATCGTGCGCTACCAGGGGGATAAGACGGCGATCACGGGGTATGAATCCGAGCCGTACCACATGCGCTACGTGGGAGTAGAACTGGCCACAGAGATGCACAACACGGGAGTCAGGACCCTCGAGGAGTTCTTCGGGCTACCGGCCGCACCGGACTACGCCGGCTGATCAGCCGCCGAGCGCCGCGTCGACAATCGCCTTCGCCTCTGCCTGCACGAGCTTCAGGTGCTCCGGCCCCTTGAAGGATTCCGCGTAGATTTTGTACACGTCTTCCGTGCCGCTGGGGCGAGCAGCGAACCAGGCGAAGTCTGTCACCACTTTGACGCCACCGATCGGCGCGCCATTGCCCGGGGCCTCGGACAGCTTCGCCGTGATCGGGTCGCCCGCCAGCACTGTCGCGGTGATGGCCTCCCCGCTGAGTTTGCCCAGTCGTGCCTTCTGCTCCTTGGATGCCGCGGCATCCACCCGCTCGTAGGCGGGATCGCCGAACTCTGCGACGAGTTCCGCATAAAGCTGTGACGGTGTCTTGCCCGTGACGGCGAGGATCTCCGAGGCGAGGAGCGCGAGCAGGATGCCGTCCTTGTCGGTCGTCCACGCCGTGCCGTCCGTGCGCAGGAAGCTCGCCCCCGCGCTCTCCTCACCGCCGAAGCCGACCGAGCCGTCGACGAGTCCAGGCACGAACCACTTGAAGCCGACAGGCACCTCCCACAGCCGTCGCCCGAGCGCGGCGGCCACATGGTCGATCATCGAGCTCGAGACGAGGGTCTTGCCGACCGCAGCATCCGCTCGCCATTGCGGGCGGTGGGCGTAGAGGTAGCGGATGGCCACGGCGAGGTAGTGGTTGGGGTTCATGAGCCCGCCGTCTGGCGTCACGATGCCGTGGCGGTCGGCGTCTGCATCGTTGCCGGTGAGGATGTCGTAGTCGTGCCTGCGCGCGAGCACCGACGTCATGGCGGACGGCGACGATGGGTCCATGCGGATCTTGCCGTCCCAGTCCAGGGTCATGAACGCCCAGGTCGGGTCGACGACAGGGTTCACGACGGTCAGGTCGAGGTCGTACTGCTCGGCGATGAGCTTCCAGTAGTTCACGCTCGCGCCGCCGAGGGGATCGGCCCCGATGTGCAGGCCGGCCTTCTTGATCGCGGCGATGTCGATGATGTTCTCGAGGTCCGCGACGTAGTTGCCGCGGTAGTCGTAGGTCTCGACACCGCTCGGCTCGGCCATCCTGACATCGCGGTTGCCGCCCGCGATGAGCTCGTTGGCGCGATCTGCGATCCAGGTCGTGGCGTCGCTGTCGGCAGGGCCGCCGTGGGGCGGGTTGTACTTGAAGCCGCCGTCGCGCGGCGGGTTGTGGCTCGGCGTGATGACGATGCCGTCGGCCTGCCCGCCGCTGATCGAGCCTGTCGAGATCCCGACGTTGTACTTGATGATCGCGTGGCTGAGGGCCGGCGTCGGCACGAAGTCGTCGAACTCGTCGACGAGCGCGCGAACGCCGTTCGCCTCGAGCACTTCGAGGGCAGTGGTCTCCGCCGGCCTGGACAGCCCATGGCTGTCTTTGCCGATGAACAGCGGGCCCGTGATGCCCTGGGCCGCCCGGTATTCCACTATCGCCTGGGTGATGGCGGCGATATGGGTCTCGTTGAACGCGGTGTCGAGGGACGAGCCACGATGGCCGCTCGTGCCGAAGACGACGCGTTGCTCGGGGATCGAGACATCCGGAACCTTGCCGTAGTAGGCCTCGATGAGCTCGCGCACGTCGACGAGGTCGGATGCCAGGGCTACCGTTCCGGCGCGATCGTTCATGCTGCCCAGTCTTGCACCTGAGTACGCGCGATGATTGTGGCATGAACGCCATCGACAACCCATTCGATCTTGCCGGCACCACAGCTCTCGTCACGGGAGCCGCGAGGGGGCTCGGCAGGGCGATCGCCCTCGAGCTCGCCGCGGCCGGCGCCGACCTGGCCCTCGGCCTGCGCGACGCCTCGAGCGACGGTGGCCTGGTCGCCGAGATCGAGGCTATGGGCCGCCGGGCGCTCGCCCTGCCGATGGATGTGACAGACCTCGATCAGTCCCGGGCGGCGATCGACGGCGCAATCGCCGAGTTCGGCAGGCTGGACACCCTTGTCAACAACGCAGGCGGCGGCATCGGCGGTGCTGCACTGGATGTCACCGAGCACGACTTCGACGCGGTGTGGCAGTTCAACACGCGATCGTCGTTCTTCATCTCGCAGCACGCGGCGAAAGGGATGAAGGATGCCGGCGGCGGCTCGATCGTCAACATCGCGTCGCAGGCCGGGCTCGTAGCACTCCCTGGCGAGTCCTCCTACTGCATCAGCAAGGCGGCGGTCATCCATCTGACGAGGTGCCTCGCCGTGGAATGGGGTGGGTACGGCATCCGGGTCAACGCCGTCGCCCCGACCTTCATCGAGACGGACGGCACGAGCGCCGCGCTCTCCGACCCGGACTTCCGCGAAGACACGGTGGAGCGGATTGCCGCGCTGCACCGCATCGGCGTGCCGAGGGAGGTCTCGGGTGCCGTCGTCTTCCTCGCGTCGAGGGCTGCAGCACTCGTCACAGGGACGACCCTCCCGATCGATGGCGGCTGGACCGCGAGATAGCGTCGATACACTCGACGCATGCCTGAGACGACGCCCGCCGAGACCTACTCGTACCTGGGCCCGGCCGGCACGTTCACCGAGGCGGCCCTCCAGCAGGTGCCCGCGGCCGTCGGCCGCGCGTGGCGCCCGGTCAACAATGTGGGCGAGGCGCTCGACGACGTGGTGTCCGGCCGCAGCGTCGGCGCGATGATCGCGATCGAGAACTCGGTCGAGGGCGGCGTGAGCGCCACCCAGGACGCGCTGGCGAGCATCCCGAATCTCCGTATCGTCGGCGAGTACCTCGTGCCGGTGAACTTCGTGCTGGTGGCCAGGCGGGGCACGACGCTGGCCGACGTGAAGGTCATCAATGCGCATCCCGTCGCCTACGGACAGACCCACCTCTGGCTCGACAAGCACCTGCCGAGCCACGGCCACCTGCCGGCCACCTCGAATGTCGCGGCTGCGGCCTCATTGCTGGAGAACAACCTCGCGGATGCCGCTGTGGCGCCCCCCGGGATCACCAGGCATCACGACCTGGACGTACTTGCCGAGGCCATCGGCGACAACCCCAACGCCGTGACGCGGTTCGTACTGGTGTCGAGGACCGCCGAGCTTCCCGCCCCCACCGGCAGCGACAAGACGAGCATTATCGCCGAGCTGCCGGATGACACCGCCGGTCGCCTGCTCGAAATGCTCGAGCAATTCGCCACCCGCGGCGTCAACATGAGCCTGCTCGAATCCCGGCCCA
>JAODLY010000044.1 GCA_025464445.1 Rhodoglobus sp.
CATGGCCGGCGCGCCAGCCGGCGACGGAAATCGAGGTCTGCGGGATGCTCGCGTGGGAGTCGGCGGGCGAGACTCCGTGGCCGGGGAAATGCTTCAGCGTGGAGAAGACCTCGCCGCTCTCGCCCGCGACTGCCGCGGCCACCCGTGGCGCGGCATCCGCTGCTGTTGCGCCCATCGAGCGCTCGAAGATGAACGAAGAGGGGTCTGCGGTCACATCGGCGACTATCCCGAAATTCACCGTGATGCCCAGCCCGCGCAGCAATCCGCCGCGGGTCGCGAAAGCGTCGGAGGCCGCCCCGGGTGGCAGGCCACGCAGTTGCTCGGCCGCCGGCCCGTCATCGGTCCAGACGCGGCTCACGATGCCGCCCTCCTGGTCGGTCGCGATGAGCACAGGCAGGTGCGGATCCGCGCTCATGCCCGCCGTCATGCCCGCGAGCGCCTCGGGCGGATCAGGGATATTGTCTGCCATCAGGATGAGCCCGCCGACCCCATTGGCTGAGGCAAAGGCGCCGAGCGCGGCCGAGTCGAGCCCCGCCAGGTGCACCATGAGCATGCTCTCGATCTTCTGGTCGAGAGTCATGACGCTGAGCTTCGCGTTCGCGTAGGCCAGCACGGGATCGACTGCCGGCGGGGCCGGCCGCGGAGCAGGCGGTTGCGCGGCCGGAGGTGGGGGTGCCGAGCATCCGGTGAGAATCACTGCGAGCACCGCGACGGATGCCGCGAGGCGCCTGGCGCCGATGCGGGGCATGCCGCGATGCTAGCGGGTGTGGGCGCCCACGAGCCAGCTCAACGACCCGAAGTCTTCGGGCGAGAGCCCGAATTGCTCGGTCGCCCTGGCGACAGTCGCGCGCAACTCCGGCACCTGCGCCCCCTCACGCACGACGACGTCGAGCCCCGCGGGGGTGGCCAGGGACTTCGAGAACCTGAGCACCGCGATGGTGCCGTCCGCGCTGGCGCCCGAGACGGACCACCGGCTGCCTGCGAGGCCGAGCAGCCCCTTTCCGCGCCAACGGAATTCGTCGCGGTCCCAGGTGTCACGGCCCACGATGTGCTTCTCCTCGCCGTCCACAGTGAGGTACGACACGTCGTCGGAGAGCACGAGAGGATGCTCGCTGATGACGTCGTAGCTGAATCTCGGCTGCAAGCGCTCGCCGGTCAACCACATCGGAAAGTTTGTCGCGGCGACCACCCAGCTTCCGGGTAGCACGCCGGCCAGTGTGGTTTCGTCAATTGTCGCGTGCATTCTTCAAACCTACCCGCGCTGGGGACAAGACGTTCTATCCCCGGCGCGGGTCGGGCAGTGAAGCGCGCAGCTATCCCTTGATGGCGCCGCCGAGGCCGGCGCTCTTGAGGAACGCGCGCTGGAAGACCAGGAAGAAGACGATAGGGATGATCGTGGCTATCGCGAGCGCTGCGAGATAGACATCGAGCTCGATTGCCTTCTGCAGCGTCGGAAGGCGCACCGACAGGGGCTGCACCGACGGATCACGCAGCACAAGCAGCGGCCAGAGGTAGTCCTTGTACGCGGCGATGATCGCGAAGACCGAGATCACCCCGAGGATGGGGCGGGACATCGGCAGCACGATCGACCAGAACAACCTGAACGGCCCGGCACCCTCGGTGCGAGCGGCCTCGAAGACCTCCCGCGGAAGGTTATCGAAGAATCGCTTGACCAGCAGGATGTTGAAAGCGTTCGCGCCCGCCGGCAACCAGACAGCCCAGAACGTGTTGATGAGCGAAGTCTGGATCAGCGGCGGGTGGATGATCACCAGATACAACGGCACGAGCAACACGACAGCCGGGACGAACAGCGTCGCGAGCACGAGCCCGTTGAGGATGCCCGCATAGCGCGGTTTGAGCACCGACAGCGCGTAGCCGGCGGTCGTCGCGACGATGATCTGCACGATCCACGAGCCGAGCGCGACCCAGATCGTGTTGACGAACTGCACGTCGATGTGAACCTCTGTCCACGCCGTGACGATGATGCCCCAGTCCACGCCGTGGGGGAAGAGCGCCATCGGGCTCTGCAGCGTGTCCTGCGTCGGAGTGATAGCCGATTTCGCGAGCCACAGGATCGGGCCGAGGCCGAAAACGACGAGTACGAGCAGCAGCACGCCGTTGAGCACGGTGAACGTGCCGCGAGTGCCGCGTCGACGCCAGTCCGATGCGGAGATGATGCTGCGCTCGTTCGCGTCCACAACCTTGGCGCCGCGGCGCCTGCCTGCCCTCGGGAGGATCTTCGGGATGGTCATCATGAGCTCCATCGCTTGGTGAGCTGGAAGTAGATCAGGGACAGCGCGGCGAGGAACAGCGCGAGCATGACGCTGAGCGCCGTCGCCGCACCGTAGTTGCCACCCAGGCTGTTCTGGAACGCGTAGCGATAGATCAACAGCAGGATCGTGATCGTCGCGTTCGCCGGCCCTCCCCCGGTGAACAGGAAGGGTTCGAGGAACACCTGCGACGTGCCGATTATCTGCAGGATGAGGGTGATGATCAGCACCCCGCGCAGCTGTGGCAGCGTGACGTGCCAGATTTTCTGCCAGATCGATGCGCCGTCGACTTCAGCGGCGTCGTAGAGCTCCGGCGGCACGCTCGTGAGCGCGGCCAGGTAGATGATCACGGTGCCGCCTGCGGCAGCCCAGGTCGCCTCGAGCACGAGGGAAGGCATCGCCTCTATGGCGTTTTGGATCCATGGTTGGGGCGGGATGCCCACCCAACCCAGAATCGTGTTGAACACACCCTCTGGGCGCCCGTCGTAGAAGAATTTCCAGAGCAGCACCGCGACGACCGGCGGAACAACCACTGGTAGGTAGGCGAGCGCGCTGAACAGGCCTTTGCCCCTGCGCACCTCGCTCATGAGCACGGCCGCGACGAGCGGCACCGGGTAGCCGAAGATGAGGGCCAGCAGCGCGAAGTATCCGGTGTTCTGGATCGCGACGTAGAGGTTGGGGTCGTGCAGCACGCGGGCGAAGTTGTCCCAACCCACGAAGATCGCCGGTGTGACGAGGTTTGTCTTCTGGAAGCTCATGACGAGCGCCTGCACGATGGGGTACCAGGAGAACGCCCCGAAGATCACGAGCATGGGCAGCAGGAATACGAGGTTGGAGACTCCACCACCGCGCACCCAGGTGCCGAAATTCCGCTTGCGGGTGCGCTGCACGATCACCCGCTGCGGGCTGGCGGCGGCAGATGCCGCGGCCAGGTCGATAATCGGTGGCGTCTCGACGGTGGTCATGCTCTTTCCCTTGGATCGAAGGAGTGCCGCCGGCGGCTGGAGACCAGCCGCCGGCGGCAATTGTTTAGCTGGTTATCCTGCGTCGACGAGCGCCTGGACGTCGGTGTTGACCTGCTTGAGCAGGGCATCGATGTCGGCGTTCGGGTCGGTCAGGACGGACTGCACCACGACATCCAGGGCAGCGTACAGCTCCTGGGTGTGCGAGATGGGCTCAGCGACTGTCGGCTGGTCGAAGATGTTGTCAAGGAAGAACGACACCTGGTTCTGAGGAACGTTGATGTAATCCTTGATCCATTCCTGCGACTGCGTAAGCGTGGCCTTGTCGAAGATCGGCAGGGCCGGCACGCCGACGGGCTGGTTTGCCTCAGACAGCGTCTTGGCATCCAGGATCGCAGCGTCCTTGTTGAGCAGCTTCTGCATGTAGTAGAAGTCGATCCACTTGACAGCTGCGGCCTTGACCGCGTCCGTTGCCTTGATGTTCACCGTGGCGATGGTTCCACCAGCGAGAACACCGGCATCCTTACCCTCGAGCGGGAGGCTCGCGAGTCCGTAGTTTGCCGGGTCCATTGCCTGCGACTGCACCAGGTTGGTGAAGATGTCAGAACCGCTGGTGTACATGCCGATCTGGCCTGCACCGAACGCCTGGTTGATGGTGCCCCAGTCGAGCAGGAAGTTGGCTCCCATGGAGTTGTCTTCCCAACGCAGCGCCTTGAGGTACTCAAGAGTGGCCTTGGTGCCGGCGTTGTCAGCCGTGACCGTGACCGAGTCGCCGTTCTTCACTTCGAGGCGTCCGCCACGGGTGGCGCTTCCGACAGCGAGCTGCCATCCACCGGTGTTGCTTGCCGCCATCTGGGCGAAACCGGTAAGACCGGTCTTGTCCGCGATGATCTTGGCGTCGGCGCGAACCTCGGCCCACGTCGTCGGCGGCTTGTCGGGGTCGAGGCCGGCCGCGGTGAAGATCGCCCGGTTGTACTGCAGGCCGTTGCCATAGGCAGCGGTCGGCAGGCCGTAGATCTTGCCGTCGGTACCCTGCGCCTGTGAAAGCACGTTCGGGTTGAACTTGCTCGAGTAGTCGAGGCCGTTCACCAGGTCGGTGATGTCTGCAAGCTGGCCGTTCTCGATGAGCGTCTTACCGTCCGTGAACGGAATGGTGAAGACATCGGGAAGGGTGCCGCCGGCGAGCTGAGCCGCGAACGTCGGGCCGGTCCACTCGTACTCCTGCGACTTCACAGTGATGTTCGGGTTGGCCTTCTCGAACTGAGCGACCTGAGCGTCGAAAGCGTCGAACGCCGACTGGTCGCTTCCGGGGATGAGGCTCACGACCGTGATCGTGACCTTTCCGTCGCCGGCAGCAGGGGTGCTGCAAGCGGCCAGTGAGGCGATGACCCCAATCGCGGCGATACCCGCGATAAGAGCCTTGCTTCTTGACTTCATTGTCTTGCCTTTCTTTGCGTTGTGTTTGGCGGTGCGGAATCGGATGGTGCTAGTGCTCCGGCGGCTAGTGCTGTGTCCGTAGCCACGCCGTGGAGTCCTGGGCGAGCTGGCCGGTGGGTCCGACCAGTTCAGTGCTGCTGAGCAGAATCTCTTCGTGCTCCGGCAGGTCTATGGGGTGGCCGGAGAGGTTCGTCACGTTGACGAATCCCCCGCCACGGGAGAAGGCGAGCACGCCGGGCTCGCTGTCGAGCCATTCGAGCGCGCCGTCTCCGAGAGATTCGGTGGCCCTGCGGATGCTGAGGGCTGCACGGTAAAGGGACAGCATCGAGGATGGGTCGTGCGCCTCCGCCTCCACGGTGTACTTCGCCCAGCCCTCCGGCTGCGGCAGCCAGGGCTCGGCGGGGGCGGTTCCCGCGTACGGCGAGAAGCCGAACGGCTCGTGCTGCCCGCTCCAGGGCAGCGGCACGCGGCATCCATCGCGTCCAGGGTCGACGCCGTTGGACCGGAAGTACATCGGGTCTTGCCGAGTGTCATCCGGAAGGTCTTCGACCTCGGGCAGGCCGAGCTCGTCACCCTGGTAGATATAGAGGGAGCCGGGCAGGGCTGCACTCAGGAGGGCGGCGGCCCGGGCCCGTCGGGTCCCGAGGTCGAGATCTGTCGGCGTGTTGAAACGCTTCGTCGCGAATGCGAACGAGCTGTCCTCACGGCCGTAGCGCGTGACCGGTCGGGTCACGTCATGGTTAGAGAGCACCCATGTCGACGGGGCGTCGACGGGGGCGTGGGCGGCGATCATCGAGACTATCGACTCGCGCAACTGCGTGGCATCCCAGGGGCGGGCCATGAAATCGAAATTGAACGCCGTGTGCATCTCGTCGCTGCGCAGGTAGTTCGCGAAGCGCTGCGTGTCTGGCATCCAGACCTCTCCGACGAGCACACGCGTGCCCTCGTAGGAGTCGGCGATCGCCCGCCAGGAGCGGTAGATGTCGTGCACTTCGTCACGGTCGACGTTGGGGTGCTTGCCGACCTCGACAACATCGGGAATCTCGGGCAGCTCAGGGTCTTTCTCGAGCAGGGCTGCCGAGTCGATACGAACTCCGGCCACTCCGCGGTCGAACCAGAAGCGCAGCACGTCTTCGTGCTCCTTGCGCACGTCGGGGTGGTTCCAGTTGAGGTCGGGCTGCTCGGGGGTGAAGAGGTGCAGGTACCACTGGCCGGGCGTGCCGTCAGGGTTTGTCGTGCGGGTCCAGGTCTCGCCCTGGAAGTTCGACACCCAGTGGTTGGGCATCTCGTCGCCATTCGGGCCGACGCCGTCCCTGAACCAGAAGCGTTCGCGCTCCGGTGAACCCGGTCCCGCCGCCAGGGCAGCCTTGAACCACTCGTGCTCGTGGGAGATGTGGTTCGGCACGACGTCGATGATCGTGCGGATGCCCAGCTCGAGTGCCTCGCGGATCAGGGCCTCGGCCTCGGCCAGGTCGCCGAACGCCGGGTGGATCGCGCGGTAGTCGGATACGTCATAGCCGCCGTCGGCCAGTGGGCTCGGGTACCACGGGGTGAACCACAGCGCGTCGACACCGAGGTCGCGCAGGTAGCCCAGGCGGGATCTCACGCCTGCGATGTCGCCCGTGCCGTCGCCGTTGCCGTCCGCGAAACTGCGGATGTACACCTGGTAGATCACGGCACTGCGCCACCACAGGGGGTCCGCGGTGCTCGGCGAGACAAGCCCGGCGGCGACGATTCGGGTCTCGTCGACCTGTGGGGCGAGGACGGGTACGTCCACTCGGGCTTCTCTCTGTCAACGCCGGTGTTGGCAGGGCACGACAGTACGTCAAGCCCTCAGAGACTGAATGTAGCTTTATTAACAGATTGATGCAAGAACTCAACAGATAGTAAGTAACTTGCGTATTCTTGCGCTGCTTAGCGGGGCACTGCCGGTGCCGTCGACCCCCGCACGACAAGTTCAGGTTCGAATAGATACTCGTCTGTCGCCGTCGCAGCGCCCTTGATCTGGCTCACCAGGAGCTCGATGATCATGCGCCCCATCGGTTCGATCGGTTGGCGGACTGTCGTGAGTGGCGGGTCCGTGGCGTTCATGAGGGCCGAGTCGTCGAAGCCGACGATGGACACGTCGCCAGGCACAGTCAGTCCTGCCCTGCGCACGGCCCTGATTGCACCGAGCGCGATCGGGTCTGACATGCAGATGATGCCGGTGACCCCGGAGGCCAGCAACCGCGTTGTCGCGGCCTGGCCGGCCTCGAGCGAGTAGTGGGAGTGCACCACGTGCTCGTCGGGCAAAACGGTGCCAGACGCCTCAGCCGCAGCCAGTGCCGCCGCGAGTTTTCGCTGCGAGGGGATGTGGTCCTTCGGCCCGAGCACGAGGCCGATCCGCTCGTGCCCGAGTTGGCGCAGGTGGTTCCAGGCCTGTTCGGTGGCGACCGCGTCATCCGTGGATACCGTGGGAAAGTCGAGTTCTGCGATGGGCGCGTTCACGAAAACGGTGGGCAGGTTGAGCTCGGCGAGACGGGCGTAGTGCTCGTGCGGGGCATCCTGCTGGGTGTACTGGCCACCCACGAACACGACGCCGGACACCTGCTGCTGCAGCAGCAGCTCGACGTAGTCGGCCTCGGAGATGCCGCCGGCAGTCTGCGTGCACAGCACTGGGGTGTACCCGTTTTGGGCGAGGGCAGCGGCGATGAACTCACCGAATGCGGGGAATATCGGGTTCTGCAACTCCGGGAGGAAGAGCCCGACGAGGCGTGCCCGTTCTCCCCTCAGCTTTGTCGGGCGCTCGTACCCGAGCACGTCGAGCGCCGTGAGCACCGCCTGCCTGGTGACATCCGATACCCCGGGTTTCTCGTTGAGTACCCGGCTTACGGTGGCTTCACTGACCCCGACCTTGCGTGCCACTTCGGCGAGTCGCTTCGACATGCCGCAATAGTAGTCGCAAGAACGCGCAAGATCACGCAAGAACTTGCAGAACAGCCTCTCACTTTGGGCCGTAACATTCAGGGATGCCCAATAAAGTGGTAGCGCTCGCCCGGTCGACGCACCCGGGGCCGAGCATTTCGGTGGCGGCGATCGCCGTCATCCTCGGTTTCGGCGTCGGCCTGGAGCCTTGGCGCCTGGTGCTGTTGGGTCTCGCATTCCTCGCGAACCAGGTCTCCGTGGGCCTCTCCAATGACTGGATCGACGCCGACCGGGACCGCGCCGTCGGCCGCACCGACAAGCCGGTGGCCCTCGGCCAGGTGGGTGTCGGCGCGGTGCGGACCACCGCTTTCGTCGCGGCCGGGCTCGCGATTGCGCTCATGATCCCGCTCGGCTGGGCGGCGACCGCCGCCCAGTTGGTCTTCCTCGCCGCCGGCTGGACGTACAACACGGTGTTCAAGAGCACCCCGCTCTCGGTCGTGCCGTACATCGTGGGTTTTGGGGCTCTCCCCCTCGCTGTGACCCTCGCGCTGCCTTCCCCGTCGCTCGCCTCGCCGTGGGTTCTGCTCACCGGTGCGCTCCTCGGGGTCGCGGCCCATTTCGCGAACGTGCTCCCCGACCTCGACGATGATCGTGCCACCGGCGTGCGCGGGCTGCCCCACCGGGTCCGCGCGCGGGCGTCTGGCCTCGTGATCGCCGCGGCACTGGCCGCGGCATCCGCGAGCATCGTGCTCGGCCCCGGGCCGGCACCCGCGTTCAACTACGTCGGCCTTGTGCTCAGCCTGCTTCTCGCGATCGGATGCGCCGTGCTCGTGCTGCGCGGGCGCTCGACCCGCCTCGTCTTCCGCCTGATCATCGCCGGCGCGCTCATCGACGTGCTGCTGTTGGCGCTCTCCGGGGCGCGGCTGCTGCAGTAGGACTGCCCCCTGCGCGGCCGCCCACCCGCGCGTGCGCGGCCCGCCTCGCCCGGCCCGCGCTGCCGCTCGCGGGCTCCGTTTTGAAGGTGTCCGCCGCTGCCGCTGCCGCGGCCAGCGAGGTCGCGCGGGCTCCGGCGCCTCCTTCTTTGCACTCCTGAGAATCAGCACATTAGTAAGGGCAACGTACAAATAGTAAGGGCAACGTACAAATGTGCTGATTCCCAAGAGCGTTTTGAAAGTGTCTGCCGCTGCCCCGCCGACGAAGAACCAGCGTGCCTAGGCGAGGCCGCTTCCCCGCCGACGAAGCGGGCGAGGCCGCGAGGCCCTAGCCCGCGGGCGTGGTGGGCGAGGCCGGCGCGGGAACGGCCGCGGGGTTGCGGATACCGACGAACGAGACGACGCCGCCGACGATCAACAGCACCGCCGTGACCAGTATCACGCGGTGGTAGCTGTTGGTGTCGAGGGTTCCTGCCACGATCACGCCGATCATGGCGGTGGCGACAAGCCCCGCGACACGGGCGACGGCGTTGTTCACTGCCGAACCGATCCCGGCCTGGGCCGAGGGGATCGAGCCCAGGATCGCCGAGGTCAGTGGCGCCACGGTCATCGACAGCCCGATGGCGAACACGATGACGCCCGGAAGCACCTGCGTCCAGTAGTTCACGTCCTTGCCCATCGTGAGGAAGAGCAGGTAGCCGATCCCGGCGATGATCGGGCCCAGCGTCATAAACAGCCGAGGGCCGTATTTGCCGCTCAGGGAGCCGAACAGGCCCGAGAGGAGCACGTTGCCGAGCGAAACCGGCAGGAACGCCAGGGCCGCGATGGTTGCCGGGAAACCGGCCACCTGGATCAGGAACACGACGACGATGAATCCGCCGATCGAGAGTGCCGCATAGACGAACACCGTGGCCAGGTTGCCCCAGGCGAAATTGCGGGTCGAAAAAATGCCGAGCGGCAGCATGGGCATCTTCGCTCTGCGTTCCCACCAGATGAAAACCGCGAGGCAGACCAACCCGATCGCGAAGGGCAGGTAGATTGCCGGGCTGCCCCAGCCGTAGTTGCCCTGCTCGATGAGCGCGAAAACGGGTCCGCCGAGGCCGACAACGCCGAGCGCAGCACCCAGGTAGTCGATGCGCCGGCCGGGCTCCCGAACGTCCTGCTGCTTGAGCACGAAGAGCATCCACAGCGCGACAGCTATCGGGATCACGTTGATCACGAAGACCAGCCGCCAGCTCAGGTAATCCACGAACAGGCCGCCGAGGATTGGCCCGGCGAGGAACGAAGCGCTCGTCCAGGCTGTCCACTGGCCGATCGCTTTCGACTGTGCGGCATCCCGGAATGTCGACACGATGAGCGCGAGCGAACTCGGCACGAGGAGTGCTCCGGCGATCCCCTGCACCCCACGCAGCACGATGAGAAACTCGGCCGACGGCGAAAGGGCGATGAGCTGGGATGCCACGCCGAACCCGATCAGCCCCACCCGCAGCACCACGATGCGCCCGTACACGTCGGAGAGCGACCCCGCGAGCAGGATCAGCGAACTCAAGGTAATCAGGTACGCGTCGACCACCCACTGCTGCGTGCTCAACCCACCGCCGAGCTCCCGGCTGATCGCAGGCAGCGCCACGTTGATGACCGACGTATCGAGGAACGCCACGAACGAGGCGAGGATCGCGATGATCAGGACGAGACGCTGTTGGCGGGTCACCTGATCATTCAACACCCGGCCGCAACGCGAAAACCACCGCGTCGACGACGGCGGGATTCGACAGGATGCGGAAGTGCCCGACGAGTGGCAGGGTCACATTGGCCGCCCCCTCGAGAAAGCTCCCGTTGGGGATGACCTGGTCGGTCTCCGGGTAGATCGAGGTGATGCGGGAGTTGATCTCCAGATTTGCCGCGAGCGTCGAGAGCAACTCGTTGCCGGGGATGAAAGGGCGGATCGGGCGCACCGGCACATACTTTGCACGGGTCGAGCCGGAGAACGGGCTCGCAATCGCCACCAACCGGTCGATCCGCTGTGCGACGTCATCGACGGTCATCATGTGCTTGCCGACGAGTCCGCCCTTGCTGTGGCCGACGATCGCGACGTGCTCGAGACCGTGCTCGTCGAGGTAGCGCTGGGCGGTCGCCGCGGTATCCGGGATGGGGGCGAGGTTGTAGCCCAGCTGCGGGAGCATGTGCACGGGATGTCCAAGAGCGCTCAGGCGTCGGCCGATGGGCAACAGGAAGCGCCACGGCTCGTACACACCGGGGATGAGCAACACGGGCGTGCGGGTGCCCTCGGCCAGGGCATCCGGAATGCTCCCGTTAAGCAGGTTGCCCACCCTCGCGGAGGTCGCGTAGACGTAGTCGAGACCCGTCTGCCAGGCGAGATCACGGAAACTCCTGGGCTCGCGCATGCAGTCATTTTAGGTTCGCCCGCGGGGTAGAGAATGGAATCCATGTCGACCTCCACGAACCTGCCCGGATCGAACTGGTCGCAGCACCACGATTACCGCGCGACGACGCTGCACCGCCCCACGACTCTCGAGCAGCTGCAGGATGTCGTGGCGAATGCCCCGAAGATCCGCGCGCTCGGCAGCCGCCACTCCTTCAATGACATCGCGGACTCCGCCGAGCTCGTCACCCTCGAGGGGATGCCGCCGGCCATCGTCATCGACGCGGAGAGCGAGACCGTGTCATTCTCGGCCGGGCTCAGGTACGGCGACCTGGGGATCGTGCTGCAGCGCGAAGGCTGGGGGCTGCGCAACCTCGCATCCCTCCCCCACATCTCGGTCGCGGGCGCTGTCGCGACCGGCACCCACGGCTCCGGAGACAGGAACGGGACGCTCTCGAGGGCGGTGTCCGGGATCGTGCTGGTCACGGCATCCGGAGCGTTGCGTTCGATCACCCCGGCCGACCCGGAGTTCGACGGGGCCGTCGTGTCGCTCGGCGCGCTGGGCGTGGTCACGCGCATCACGCTCGACATCGAGCCGACATTCCAGGTGCGCCAGGACGTCTACACCGGCCTGACCTGGACGAAACTACTCGACAGCTACGAGAAAATCGTCTCCCGCGCGTACAGCGTGAGTGTCTTCACCGACTGGGCTGGCGAGTCGGTCGGCACCGTCTGGCTGAAGAGCCGCATGGATGGCGCCAAGCCGCCGCAGGACCTGTTCGGTGCGACTCCCGCCCACACCGCCCTTCATCCGCTGCCCGACATGCCGGCGACCAGCACGACCGAGCAGCGCGGCATCCCCGGCGCCTGGATCGACAGGCTTCCGCACTTCAAGCTCGGTTTCACCCCCAGCAACGGCGACGAGCTGCAGACCGAGTACATCGTGCCCCGGCGGCACGCGGTCGACGCGATCACCGCCGTGCGCGCCCTGGGCGAGCGGATTACCCCGCACCTCTACGTCACCGAACTACGCACGATGGCCGCCGATTCGCTGTGGCTCAGCGGTGCCTACGAGACCGATGCCGTGGGCATCCACTTCACCTGGAAGAAGGATCCCGCGGCCGTGCTCCCTCTGCTGCCCGTCATCGAGGAGGCGCTTGCCCCGTTCGACGCGCGGCCGCACTGGGGCAAGCTGTTCCACTCGGTGCGCAAAGAGCTGTACCCGCGGCTGCCGGACTTCGTGGCGCTGGCGGAGGAGCTCGACCCGGAGGGCAAGTTCAGGAACGAGTACCTCGAACGGCACGTGTTCTAGAGCATCCCCACCGCTGTCACCCGCACCACCGCAATCCCCTGCTCCGCTGACTCCGCGAGGTCGACGGTCGCGCTGATGCCCCAGTCGTGGTCGCCCGCCGGGTCGTCGAAGATCTGGCGCACGCTCCACTGCTGCGGGGCTTCCGTGACCATGATCATGGCTGGCCCGCGGGCGTCGCCGTCGGTGCCGAGGGAGCCGTGCTGGTCGAAGTAGGCGTCCATCGCGTCGGCCCAGCCGTTGGCATCGAAGCCGGATGCCGCATCCAGTTCGCCGAGCGAAGCCCAGTCCTCGAGCGCGGCCAGCTGCACCCGCCGGAACAGCTCGTTGCGCACGAGCACCCGGAACGCCCGCAGGTTCGTGACCACGGATGGCGGAGGCGGCGGCAGCACATCAGCGGGCCGGTCGGGCTTGTCGAGACCTCCGCCCGAGATCATCGACTCCCATTCGTCGAGCAGGCTCGAGTCCACCTGGCGGACGAGCTCGCCCAGCCACTCGATGACATCCAGCAACTCTTCGGTCTTGGCGTCATCCGGAATCGTCTGCCGTGCGGCACGGTAAGCGTCGGACAGGTAGCGCAGCACGAGCCCCTCGCTACGGGCCAGCTTGTAGTAGCCGACGTAGTCCGCGAACGTCATCGCCCGCTCGTACATGTCGCGCACGACGGTCTTGGGGCTGAGCTCGAAGTCGCCGATCCACGGTTGCGTGGCGCTGTAGGTGTGGAACGCGGCATCCAGCAACTCTTCGAGGGGTTTGGGCCAGGTGATCTGCTCGAGCAGTTCCATGCGCTGGTCGTACTCGATGCCCTCCGCCTTCATCGAGGCGACCGCCTCGCCGCGCGCCTGGAACTGCTGCTGCGACAAGATCGGCCTCGGGTCGTCGAGCGTCGACTCGAGCACAGAGACCATGTCGAGCGCATAGGTCGGGGATGCCGGGTCGAGCAGCTCGAAGACGGCGAGCGCGAACGGCGACAAGGGCTGGTTCAGCGCGAAGTTCGCCTGCAGGTCGACCGTCAGCCGGATCTCGATGATCGAGCGTGTGGAGATCTTCCCGTCGCGGGTCTCGACAAGCTCGACCGGCGTTTGTTCCACGACACCGGCGGTACGCAGGGTGCGGTAGATGCTGAGGGCGCGGCGGGCGAGGTCGAGTTTGCGGTGCCACGGCTCATGGCTGTCGAAGATCAGGTCGCGCATGTTCTGGAACGAGTCGCCGCCGCGCGCGATCACGTTGAGGATCATCGAATGGCTCACCTGCATGCTCGAGGCCAGCAGCTCCGGCTCGGCGTTGATCAGGCGGTTGAAGCTCGGCTCACCCCACGAGACGAATCCCTCAGGCGCCTTCTTGCGCACGATCTTCTTGATCTTCTTCGGGTCGTCCCCCGCCCGGGCCAGCAGCCGGGCGTTCTCGGCCTCGTGCTCGGGCGCCTGGCACACCACGGTCCCGGCGGTGTCGTAGCCCGCACGGCCGGCCCGGCCCGCGATCTGGTGGAATTCGCGGGCGCTCAGCTGGCGCATCCGGGTTCCATCGAACTTGGTGAGCGCGGTGAGCAGCACGGTGCGGATCGGCACGTTGATGCCCACACCGAGGGTGTCGGTGCCGCAGATGACCCGCAGCAGGCCACGCTGGGCGAGCTGTTCGACGAGCCGCCGGTACTTGGGCAGCATGCCCGCGTGGTGCACGCCGATGCCGCTGCGGACGAGGCGGCTAAGGGTCTGCCCGAACACCGTCGTGAAACGGAAGTCGCCGATCGCGTCCGCGATCTCGTCGCGCTGCTCGCGGCTGATGACCTTCACGCTCGTCATCGCCTGGGCACGCTCGAGGGCCGCCAGCTGCGAGAAGTGCACGATGTAGATCGGGGACTGCCCGGTGCCCAGCAGGTCTTCGATTGTCTCGTGCACCGGCGTCGTCGCATACGAATAGTGCAGGGGCACGGGCCGGTCTACGCCCGTGATGAGGGCGGTCTCGCGACCGGTGCGCTTCGACAGGTCGTCTGCAATCGGCTTCATGTCGCCCAGGGTCGCCGACATGAGCACGAACTGCACTTGTCGCAGGGTCAGGAGCGGCACCTGCCAGGCCCAGCCGCGCTCCGGGTCCGCGTAGAAATGGAACTCGTCCATCACGACCTGGTCGACGGGGGCGTCGGCCCCCTGGCGCAGGGCGAGGTTCGCGAGGATCTCCGCCGTGCAGCAGATGATCGGGGCATCCGCGTTCACGCTCGAATCGCCGGTGACCATGCCGACGTTCTCGGCGCCGAAGATGTCGACGAGGGCGAAGAACTTCTCGCTCACCAGGGCCTTGATCGGAGCGGTGTAGAAGCTGCGCTTTCCCTGCGCGAGGGCGGCGAAGTGCGCAGCGATGGCGACGAGCGATTTGCCGGTTCCGGTGGGCGTGCTCAGGATGAGGTTCGCACCGGACACGATCTCGATGAGCGCTTCATCCTGCGCGGGGTATAGCGGCAGCCCGCGGGCCTCGGCCCAGTCGGCGAACGCCGTGTACGCGGCATCCGGGTCCCACGGCGTCGGCGCGAGATCGAGAAGGGATGCCATGGGTCAACCGTGCCACAGTCTTGTGGCTTGACAGACTTGGCTAACATCATTAGCTTTGGGGCTATGAACCTTTCCCCCACGCTCAAGCTCGCCGTGGACGGCGGCTCCCTCTCCTACGAGATCGCCGGCGATGGCCCCCTCGTCGTCTGCGTGCCCGGCATGGGCGACCTGCGCTCCACCTTCCGGTTTCTCGCCCCCGCTCTCGTCGAAGCCGGCTACCGCGTCGCGGTGATCGACCTGCGCGGCCACGGCGACAGTGACACGACATTCGACTCCTACGACAACGAGGGCAACGCTCGGGATGTCACGGCTCTCGTCGACCACCTCGGCGGCCCCGCGGTCATCGTCGGCAACTCGATGGGCGCCGCGATCGGCGCCCTCATCGCGGCTCACCGCGCCGAGCTCGTGTCCGGGCTGGTGCTCGTGGGACCCTTCGTGCGCGACGGCAAGGTCGGCGCGGTGCTCCAAGCAGTCATGAATGTGCTCACCTCCCCCGCACTCGTCGCATTCACCTGGAAGAACTACCTGCCGAACCTCTACAAGGGCACGAAGCCCGCCGACCTGCCGGAGTACGTCGCAGCGGTGGTCGCCGGCATGAAGGGCCGCTCCCGGGCCATCTCGAAGACGATGTCGACGAGCCACGCCTCCGCCGAGCTCGCACTACCCGACGTGCACACGAACGTGCTCGTCGTGATGGGCGAGCTCGACCCCGATTTCCCCTCCCCCGCCGGCGAAGCCCAGTGGATAACGAGCCAGCTCGGCGGCGAGGTACTGATGGTCCCCGACGCGGGGCACTACCCGCAGTCGCAGCGGCCCGACATCGTTGTGCCTGCCATCGAGGCGTTCCTGGCGAAGGCCACGAAGCGTGCCTAGGGCCGGGGTCACCACCGCGCGGGTTGTGGAGACCGCCGAAACGCTCGCCGACGAGGTGGGACTTGCCGACGTCAGCCTCGCCAGGATCGCCGGCCGCCTGGACGTGAAAGTGCCCAGCCTGTACAAGCACATTGCCGGGCTCGACGCGCTGCACTCCCTCGTCGACGCGAAGGCCAAAGCCGAGCTCGGCGAGGTGATGGCCCGCGCAGCGGTGGGACGTGCGTCGGGCGACGCCGTCGACGCGCTGGCCGACGCCTACCGGGCGTGGGCGAAGCGGCATCCCGGGCGGTACAGCGCAACGCTGAAGGCTCCCGATCCGGGCGACGAGGCCGCGCTCGCCGCGTCTGACAAGACTGTGCAGGTGGTCTTCGACGCGCTTGCCGGTTACGGGCTCAGCGGCGACGACGCCATCGACGCGACGCGGGCGCTGCGTGCGGCGCTGCACGGCTTCGTGGCGCTCGAGGCAGTGGGCGGCTTCGGCCTGCCCCAGGATGTGGACCGCAGCTTCCACCGCCTCGTCGGCGCGCTCAAGCGGGCCCTCACGAACTGGGGCGACTAGGCAGTGTGCTCGACAGCTACCCTCGCGTACACGCTCTCCACGTAGGCCCAGAAGCCGTTCACGTCGAGCTTCGTTGCGACGAGGGCGTTCGGGGCTGGCGCGTCGAAGTCGACGACAGTCATGCCCGAGGTGAACTCCCCGGCTGTCTCGACCTCGACCCGCGCGGGCTGGGTGAGGAACAGGTCGGGGCGCGCCACGTACGCGACAGCACACACGTCGTGCACGGCCTGCCCATCCCAGTCGGGCATGTTGGGGTTGAAGTAGAAGGTCGCGAGCGGCACGATGAGCTCGTCGGCGAGCTTTCCGAGGGTCTTGAGCCTGTCGACGACTATCGAGTTGGCCTGGGCCTGCAGCGTGAGGTCGAGCCCGATCATCGTGACCCGCCAGTCGGCGGCGAACACGATCTTCGCCGCCTCGGGGTCTGCCCAGATGTTGAACTCGGCAGCGACTGTCGCGTTGCCGCGAGTGTACGACCCGCCCATGATCGTGAAGGATGCCGCCCAGCGCGCGATCGCCGGCTCGCGTTCGAGGGCTATCGCGATGTTCGTGAGCGGACCGGTGGCCACCAGGTGGATAGCTCCCGGGGTCGCCCTGAGGGTGTCGATGATGAAGTCGGCCGCATGCTGCCCCGTGACCGGGAGCGTGGCCTCGGGGAGCACGACATTGCCGAGCCCTCCGGCGCCGTGCACGTGCGCGGCATCCCGGACTTCGCGCGTGAGCGGCTCGGCCGCCCCGGCCGATACGGGCACCGCCGGAAACTTGAGGTACTCCCGCAGTTGCAGCGCGTTGCGCGTGGTGTTCTGCAGCCCGACGTTGCCGCCGACAGTGGTGACGCCGACGAGCACGAGGTTCGGGTCGCCGTGCGCGAGCAGCAGGGCGAGGGCGTCGTCGAGCCCCGGGTCACAGTCGAGCAGGATGTTGTGGGCCATGCCTCAACCGTAGCTTCGTCGGACAACGACAACGGTCGCGTCCAGGTCGTCGTCGCGGATGACGGTCGACTCGAGCCCGGCCGCCGCGACGAGTTCGACGAGCGCGCGCACCTGCCCTTCGCTCACCTCGGTGGCGAGCAGTCCCGCCGGCGCAAGCCACTCCGCGGCCGCGGATATCACGCGCCGCAGCACATCCAGCCCGTCGGCGCCGCCGTCGAGGGTGGATAGCGGCTCGAAGTCGCGCGCTTCGTGGGGCAGGAGCGCGATCGCGTCGGTCGGGACATATGGCGCGATGACCACGAGTACGTCGACCCTGCCCCTGAGGCTCGCGGGGAGGCCGTCATAGAGGTCGCCTTCGTAGACGTTCTGCACGTTTTGCCGCGCACACGCGACCGCGGCGGGGTCGTCGTCAGATGCGTGCAGCTCGCCCGCACCGATCGCCTCGGCGAGCGCCGCGCCCACGGCGCCAGAGCCGCAGCACAGGTCGAGCACGACAGCTTTCTCTGGGGCCAGCTTCGCTACCTCCCGCACCAGGAACTCGGTGCGGGGCCGCGGCACGAACACCCCGGGGCCGATGCTGTAGCGGCGTCCTGCGAACTCGACCCAGCCGAGCACGTGCTCGAGCGGCAGGCCTTGGACCCTCCTCGCGACCATGCTCTCGAGTTCTTCGTCGTCCCGCGCGGTCTCCAGCAGCAGGGCGGCCTCATCCTCGGCGAACACGCAACCGGCCGCGCGCAGGCGGATCACGATCTCCTCGGATTCCATCGGCTCAACGGTACCGCCGGCTGGCGCGCCCGTCGCGACGGCCTCCCTCCGGCACTCGACCAGCACTCGACCGCCACCGACCGGCACCGGATCGGCACCGGAAAGTCGCCAGCCGCCTCCCCCATCGGCGGACCTCCTCAAAACGTTCGCGATCTCAAGGAACGCTGTCGGCAACTCCTTGAGATCGCGAACGTTTTGGGTGCAGCCGCCGAACCGGGAGCGGCCACGCGGGTGCAGCTGCGCGGCGCGAGCGCGCCCTGCGAAGGAGTCGAGAGAGCACCCGGCGTACAATCTCGTGTGCCCTCCGAGACCCCCGACACCGAGCAAGCAGCCGCCGACGAGGCGGCCACCGTCCGCGCCGCGAACGAGCAGGGCGTCGACCCGGCCGAGCTCGAGGTCACGCTTCGGGTGCTCGCGGGGCTATCCGAACTCGACGAGGAACACCCCGACTTCGTGGCCGTGCGCCAGGCCACCGCGAAGATGTTCAAGGCGGTCAAGAAGGAGCGCCGCCTCGAGAAACGAGCGGTCATCGCCGACGCGGACCGCAGCGTGATCGCAGCCACGGCCACCGGCGCACCGGACAGGATCGACGACGAGACGCGTGGCATCCCGTTGGGTTCCCCTACTCTCACGGCCGCCAAGTCGCTTCGCGACTCGTCGGAACCGGAGAGCGGGGACCCAAACACAAGGCAAAGCGCGGGCACCCTGCTCAAGGCGCGCGCCTGCTACATCTGCAAGCAGCAGTACACGCAGGTCGACGCGTTCTACCACCAACTCTGCACAGACTGCGCCGCGATGAGCCACGCCAAACGCGACGCGCGCACCGACCTCACCGGCAAGCGCGCCCTGCTCACCGGCGGCCGCGCGAAGATCGGCATGTACATCGCCCTGCGGCTGCTGCGGGATGGCGCACACACCACGATCACCACCCGCTTCCCTCGCGATGCGGTGCGAAGGTTCACCGGGTTGCCGGACTCCGCCGAATGGATCCACAGGCTCAAAATCGTCGGCATCGACCTGCGCGACCCGGCGCAGGTCATCGGGCTCGCCGACTCCGTAGCGGCGGCAGGGCCGCTCGACATCCTGGTCAACAACGCGACGCAGACCGTGCGGCGCTCCCCCGGTGCCTACCAGCCCCTCGTGGATGCCGAACTCGCGCCGCTGCCAGACGGCCCGCTCCCCGAGCTGGTCACCTTCGGCCACACCAACGACCCGCACCCGCAGGCGCTCGCCCGCAGCGTCACCGCGCACCCGATCCTCGCCGCAGCAGCAGCCAAGGCGGACGAGTTGACCGAGCAGGCGATGACCGCGGGCTCGAGCTCGCTCGAACGGCTCGCAGCAGGTACCGCTATCGACGCGGGCGGGCTGCTGCCCGACCTCGCCGACGAGAACTCCTGGACCCAGTACGTGGACGAGGTGGATCCGCTCGAAATGCTCGAGGTGCAGCTCGCCAATACGACGGCGCCGTTCATCCTCGTGTCGCGGCTGCGCCCATCGATGGCCGCGTCCACGGCCCGGCGCAAGTACATCGTCAACGTGTCGGCGATGGAGGGCGTGTTCGGACGGGGATACAAGGGGCCGGGGCATCCGCACACGAACATGGCCAAGGCGGCTGTCAACATGCTCACCCGCACGAGCGCGCGCGAGATGTTCGAGGCCGACGGCATCCTCATGACGAGTGTCGACACCGGCTGGATCACGGACGAGCGGCCTCATCCCACGAAGGTGCGCCTAGCCGAGGAAGGATTCCACGCCCCGCTCGACCTTGTCGACGGTGCGGCGCGGGTCTACGACCCGATAGTTCGTGGCGAAGCGGGTGAGGACGTGTTCGGCGTCTTCCTCAAGGACTACGCCCCGGGCTCGTGGTAGCCCTCACCCCGGGGAAGCGCGTCGTCGTGCGCTACCGCCTGCCGGACGGACGCGCGACGGATGCCCTGGGCGAACTGCTCAGCGCCGACGAGACGCATCTCGTGGTCGACGGCAAGCACGGCGTGGAGACGATAGCTGTCGACGATGTCATTGCGGCGAAAGAAGTACCGCCGCCCCCGATTCGGCGCCCCTGATCAGGTCGCCGATGCCCGTTGGATGTTCTTGACATCGACAGGCCCGAGAACCGGGGAACCCTTCTTGCGGCGCCCGTCGACGACGAACCAGATGATGTTCTCGAGCAGCACGTACGGCAGGTAGGCGGACACCTGCAGCACCACGACCGGCAGCAGCAGCGCCCCGGCATAACTGGCCCAGATGAGCAGCAGCCATTGCCCCCCGATTGCACTCGTGGCGAGCGGGATGAGCACCATGAGTACCCCCGTCCACAGCGGCAACCCGAACCCGAAAACGGCCACCGGCGCGCCCGCGACGAGGGCCAGGCCGAGGATCGCGACGAGCAGCAGCCCGATGAAACTGCCGACCGCGTGCTTCTGGTAACGCTCGAGCGACACGAATGTCCACATCAGCCAGGAGCGGAACGGGGCAACTTCGAGCTCGCGCAGCCCGAGCCGGAATGCGCGGTCGATGCGCACCCGCCTGGCGATCGCCGCCCTGCTGTCGATCACCCCGGCCTTCTGGTCTGCGTAGACCATCCAGCATTCACTGTCATGGATGACCGCCGGTGCGGTCTGCCTGCCGTATGAGGCGATGAGGCTCCAGAACAGGCTCGGCACGGATGCCAAGTCGGTGCGGTTGCCCGGCTGCGGATGGGTATCCGGCTCATGCCGGTGGGCCCAGGTGATCTCGGAGTGCGGCGGAGCCTCACCGGTGCCTTCGTAATACCCGATGGTGTGGCGCAACTGGAACGTGGGTGCGGCGACCGGCACCTGGGCAAGTTCGATTGTTGTGAGTTTGACGCGGTCGTAGTCGACGAACACGGATGCTCCCTCAGTCGGTTACCGGGAGGCTAGCGGGTCACGCACGACCGCGCATCCCCCCTCCCGGCAACCGAGAGGGCAGCATCCGGTTAGAGCACCGGAGGCAACACCGCGGCGGGAACGTACAAGGCCCTCGGAATGCTGTGCCTCGCCCCCGATCGCGGATTCTTCAGCCAAGTGCGCAGCACCGAGATCAGCTCGACCGCGATTCGCTCCTGGGCCATCGTGCCGAGGGCAGGCATAGGTAACCAACCCGCGCTGTGGGCGCCAAGGATATCCGTCTCATCGAACAAGCGCGGAACCTCGACGAGCCCCGAATCAAACGGGACGTTGACGTAGTGAATGCTCATGATGCTCCCCTTGGCTGCGTGGACAGGACGGCCACCGGGGACTAGAGCAACTGAGCGGAGGTTATCACCGAATAGTCTCGGCGAACCAAAGCTGGGAGTTATTGGGACTTTGACTTGCCGGAAGACCCGACCGCGCCCCGTGCGAGAACGTCGACCGACCGGTCGATGACACCCTCGGCCACGACTCGCAACGAGGTGTTGTTGTGGCGAGCGTATTGCCTCAAAGCGGTGAACGCGGCATCCACCCCAATGTGGCCTACTGCCGAAAGCACGCCCTTCGCCTGCTCGATGATGATCCTGCTCTCGAGGGCCCGCTGCAGCTGTTCAGTCACGATTCCGGTCTCGCGGATGCTGCGCTCCTGCAGGATCCCGATGGTCGCGACATCCGCGAGTGCTTGCGCCACGGCGGCGTCCGGCTCGTTCAACTCTCCGACCTTCGTGCTGAACAGGTTCATGGCACCCAGCGTCTGGCCACGCAGCCGCAGCGGCGTCGCGTAGATGGAGCGGAAACCCGCGCGGAGTGCCGCCACCTGGAAACCGGGCCACTCTCCGCCCGACTTCTCGATGTCTCCGACGGCAACGGCCAGGCCCGTCGTGAAGCATTGGATGCACGGACCGATGCCTGCATTGAGCTGCATCACCTCGACGAAGTCGGCCTTCTCGCTTGTCGAGGCGATGAGCTGCAGCGCCCCGCTCTCGTCGGCGAGCACGAGGCCCCCGGCATTCACGTCGAGAATGCTCGTGCACTCTTCAACAAGCGTGTGAAGGAGGTCGATGACGTCGTAATCATCGATGAGCGTGTCTGCGACCGTAACGAACGCCGCCGTGATCCGCTCTTCCCTCGACAACTCGCCCATTGGCCCTGTCCTCACGGAGGTCTGCTTACCAAAGCAGGACTGTTGGATGCCGCCGCCGTCCGAGGGGACGACTCATGCAGTCTACGCCCGCCGCACATCGGGTGTCGCGGCGTACACTGGGCTGCGCGGCGCCGTGAACGACTGCGACGCCAGCCTCGGCTCGGCCAATACGGGAAAGCTCGCGATGATGGATGAGCACGCCGCATCCCCGCACCGGCAGCCCCAGCCGGCCCGCTCATCCGGATTGTGCGCCGCCTTCATCGAGTTGCTCCCGATCTCCGGGGTGTCGATTTCGGTCTTCGACGGTGCGGGGCGGCAGTCGACGATTTGCGCGAGTGATGCCCTCGCCGCTCGGCTCGACGAGTTGCAGTTCGAGCTCGGCGTCGGCCCGCACTGGGATGCGATGCACACCGCGGCACCGGTGCTCGTCCCGCAGCTTCAGCTGGCTTCGCCGGCGCAGTGGGCCCCGTTCGCATCGGCCGCAGTCGAGCTCGGTGTCGGGGCTCTATTCGCGTTCCCCATGGTTATGGGCGCCGTGACCGTTGGCGTTGTAGACCTGTACGCCTCTGCGCCCCACGAACTGGACACACACGACCTGGCAACAGCGATCAGGCTGACGTCGGGAGTTGTCAGGCAGGCTGTGCACGCCGGCATGCAATCGGCGTCAGACGCCTCGATCGCCGAGCAATCGGCCCCGGCGATGCGGCGAGAAGTGCACCAGGCCACCGGCATGATCCTCGTGCAGTTGAACTCGACAGCGACCGAGGCGTTCGCGCGGCTGCGGGCCTATGCGTTTGCGACAGAACGCACCGTGCAGGATGTCGCGCACGACGTCGTCACCTGGACCCTGGACTTCGGCGACCTCCCCGACTGAGCCGCCCCGGTCCGTCAGCAATCCGTGATCGCATTCGCCGGGACTGCGCGAGCAGCGCCACCCCGACCAGGAACGCGAATATCGAGATGGCGAGCGGGCGTAATGAGTCGGTGCCCGTCGCCGCCAGGAGTGCCGCCGCCGCGGCCGCAGCTGCTGCGCTCGCGGCTGCGGCGGCTGCGGCTGCAGCGGCCACTCCGGCGGGCGTGAGGGTTCCTGGGGCCCCCGGGGTGAGGCCGCCGGTCGCGGTCGCGCAAGTCGACGGCGTGGTGATCGTGTTGGTGTCGAGAGTCACCGCCCCGTCAAGGGCGAGCAGCCGACCCGGGAGCACGTTCGCGCTGGTGGTGGCGCTTACGGAGGTGCGCGCGATGACCGTTCCGACGAATGTCGAGCCGGTGCCGAGAGTGGCCGAGCTGCCCACCTGCCAGAAGACGTTGCAGGCCTGCGCGCCACCGATCAACTGCACGCTGCTCGCGGACGCCGTGATCAGCGTCGAACTCGTCTGGAATACGAAGACGTCGTTGGCCGTGCCGTTGAGCACGAGGGTGCCGTTGATCTCGAGGGTGTTGGCCGCGGGCGCACCATGGTAGACGCCTGGTCCGTACTCGTACCCGCCGAGGTTCGTCGGCACGGATGTCGCACCGAGGGCGGCGAGAGTGTCGTACGCATTGCTCGCGTCGATCTTTCCCTGCGTGGCCGGCACGTCGGGCGGCGAGTAGAACGTGCCCGTCACCACCGCAGGCGGGCCGAACCCGGTGATCGACGAGAGGGAGTTCGGCGCGATGGCGACGTTCCCATTGACCACCGACGGGCCGGTGTTCGTCACTGCGAGGGCGCCGAGCACCGAAAGGTCTTGCGCCGCCCCGAGAAAGTCGGCATCGCCGAGCACAGCCGGGGTGGCATTCGCCCGCAATCCACCGGACCCGAGCGCGAGTGCCAGGCTCGCGGCGAGACCGAACGCGACGATTAGGGGCCTGGGAAAGAAATGGGTTGCGTGAACGGCCAAGGGATGATGCCTGCTTTCATGAATGCCAACGCACCGTTCATGATCAGCAAGAGTGTGCACTCCTCGGGTATTTCAGCCGGTCCTGAATTGAGGCTGAACCTGTCTACCCCCTTTGTCAAGCGCGCGCCCCGTTCGGGGGGTGCGCAGTTGTGGCCACGTATCATTGCAGCACGAGCGGAAATCGCGGCCCCTGCCGTGGCGGAATCGGAGGCACGGTGAGCCAGGCGACTGCGGCTCGCGCCCCGCGGCATCCGGAGGTCGACAACAGGATCTTCGCCGCAGCACTCGCGATCCTGCGCAGTCGCGGACCGCTGGCGGTGAGCGTCGAGTCCGTCGCCGCGGCATCGGGTGTGGCCAAGACGACGATCTATCGTCGCTACGAGAATCGCGACTCGCTGCTCACGGCGGCGATCACCTCGGCGACCACGACGATCGACTATCCGTCGGGTCTAAGCGCCCAGGACTCGCTGCGCTGGGTACTCAGGCATGCCCGCGACACGATCGAGCACGTCGTCGGCCGGGGCACGGTCGCGGCGGTGATCATGAACGAGGATCCGCAGTTCACGCAGCTGCTGCTTGGCATGATCCGCGCGACATCCCGGCCGCTGCGCGAAGACCTGCGTGAGCGCGCGGGCGCTGGCGAAATCAAGTCCGATGTCGACGTCGAGCTTGCGATAAGCATCCTGCTCGGCGTCGTTGTGGCAGAGCTCATCCGCGGCAGGCCGACTGATGACGACTGGGTCGACTCCGTGCTCGCCCTGCTCTGGCCGGCATTCGCGGCCTGAGGAGCTCTACAGCACCTTCTCGAACCAGTGACCCGCGTAGGGATTGTCGTTGTAGCGCGGGATCTCGGCGTAACCCGCCCGCCGGTACATCGCGATGGCGTCGGTGAGAGTCGGGTTGGTGTCCAGTCGCACGACGGTGTTCCCGTCGGCGGCGGCGAGGGACTCCAGTTTGCGGAGCATCCGGCCCGCAAGGCCCCGCCCACGCCACTCGGGGTCGACCCACATGCGCTTGATCTCGGCAATGCCTGCTGACAGTTGCTGCACCGCCCCGCACGCGACGACGCCGCCGTCCGACAGCGCGACGATGAAGCGACCTCGCGGCGGCCGATAGGCGTCAGGATCTTGTGCACCGGGGTCGAAGCCCCCGGGGAACCGCAGGTCGAGTTCGGCGAAGTAGGCCGACAGCGCCGCCCGTGCGGGCGGTGACGACAGCTCCACCTCGACGAGTTCCGCCGTCGCCGCGCGCATGAGGGCGTCGGCAGTGCGGAGTGCTTCGGCAAGCCTGACGCGCTGCGAGGGCGGAAGGGGCTCGACGATCCGACGTGCGACATCATCCGAGCGCTGCTCGAGGTCACTCCAGGCCTCCCGCCCGGCCGCGGTCAACGTGGCGGATCGGCGACGCGCATCCTCACCGTCCGGCGATGTCGTGACGAGCCCCTCGCGCTCGAGGTTGCGGAGCAGCCGGCTGACGTAGCCCGCGTCGAGCCCGAGTCGCTCCCGCAGCTGGCGTACCCCGATGCCGTCGGGACCGATCTCGAACAGCATCCGTGACGGGCCGAGGGGTCGGCCGGAGCCGAGGAAGGACTCTTCGAGCACCCCTACGCGCTGCGACCACGCCCGGTTGAAATGGCGGAGCACCGCCATCGCTTCGTCCATTCCTTGACTTTAGTCAAGTAAACGGCATCGGGCCAGCGACGGCGCCCCCACGTCAGGACTTCGCCGCGACCGGCCTTCTCTTCGCGACCGGTGCGGAAGTCGTTGTGCCCACAGTTCCGGCCGCCGCCCTCGCGAGCGACTCCTTGCGGGGCAGGATCTTGCCGGGATTGAAATTCTCGCCCGGGTCGGCGCTGGTCAGCAGGCCGGTCATGACCTTCACGCCCTCCGACGAGATGTCTTCCGCGAGCCAGGGCGAGTGCTCGAGGCCGACGCCGTGGTGGTGCGAGATCGTCGCGTCGTTGTCGACGAACGCCTGCTGGATCGCGCGCTTGACGGTGTTGTACTCGCCGATGGGGTCTTTGCCGAATACGAACGCGAAGGTGAAGTACAGGCACGCGCCGGAGTGGTACGAGTGCGACATGTGGGACATGATCCATCCCTTGATGCCAATCTCGTCGAAGGCCTTGTTGGCCGCGGCGTAGACGGCCTCGTGCACGCCGACGAGCTTCGACCAGGGAGCCGCCGTCTCCGAGACATCCCCCGCAGCTCCCATGTCGAGCAGGAAGTCGCGCAGGTACGGGGTGTCGAACTTCTTCTGGTCGTACAGGATGCCCGGGCCCTTGCCCACGCCCATGCCGCCGTGCTTCTTGACGATGGCGTCGACGAGCGACTTCTGGCGCTTGGCGTGCGAGACGCTGCCCTCGTAGCCGATGAACGACAGGCAGATGTCCTCCAGCGTCCAGCCCTTGGACTTCATAAGACCGGGCAGCACGGTTCCGGCGAGGAACTTGTCGAAGCCCTTGCGGTCTTTGCTCGTCGCGAGCGAGAAGCCCGTCTCCCGCGAATCGGAGATGCGGGTGATCGTGGGGGCTGCATCCGATTCGGCGATTGCCTGCATGGCGGCCATGCCCGCCTTCCAGTTCGGGAAGAAGTAGGCGTAGACGTCACGCTTGGCCGGAGTGCGGTGCACCTGCACGGTCACCTCAGTGATGACGCCGAGACGGCCCTCGCTGCCCAGGATCATCTCGCGCACCGACGGCCCGCTCGACGTCGAAGGCAGCGGGCGAAGCACGAGCACCCCGCCAGGGCGCACCACCCGCAGGCCGCGCGCGATATCGGCGATGTCGCCGTACTTGTCCGACTGCATGCCGGAAGAGCGGGTGGCGACCCAGCCGCCGACAGTCGAGTGGGTGAAGCTGTCCGGGAAGTGGCCGATGGTCCAGCCCTTCGCGTTGAGCTGCTCCTCGAGGTCGGGGCCCTGGGCGCCGGCCTGGATGCGGGCGAGACCCGACTCGGTGTCGATGGCGATGACCTTGTGCAGCCGGCCGAGGTCCAGCGACACGATGGTGCGCTTCTCCTCGGGGATCGGCTCGAGGCTTCCGCCGATGTTCGAGCCGCCGCCGAACGGGATGATGACGGCGTTCGCCGCGATCGCGGCATCCACGATTCCCTGCACTTCGGCCTCGTCGGCCGGGTAGACGACCACGTCGGGGCTGCGCAGGATCGTGTTGCTGCGCACCCGGATCAGGTCGCGGATGCTCTTGCCGTAGGTGTGGATGACGCGATCCATGTCGTCGACGGTGACGTAGCCTTCGCCGACAACGGCCGCGAGCGACTTCGTGAATGCCGCACTCGCGTTCGACTTCGGCACGTTCAGGTCGGCGAAGGACGGCTCACCGGCACGCTCCGCGGTGAGCAGGTCGAGGCCGACCGCGTACTGCACGAATGGCGCGAACCCCGGCTTGTCTTCGAAATGGAACCCGACGCCGTCGACTCCCCAGCCCCACCACTTCATATGCTTGACGGCAGTCATGTCGTTCCCTTCTGAGCGTGCACCGGCCGCGATGCCGGATCTACTGATGCGTGCAACCGCCTGACCTCATCGGTCAGTCGTCCCGAAAACTCGTCTGCCGTCTCCCCCGTCGCTGGGCTCATTGGCGAGCCAAAGACTATCGCGACAGGCAGTCTTCCGCGCTTGGGCCAGTTGACCCCGCGCGGCATCGCGAGGTTCGCCCCGACGAGCGCGATCGGCAGGCATGGCACCCTGGTGGCGATCGAAAGCGCAGCGGCGCCGGGCTTGAAGCGGCCGATTACGCCGGTCTTCGAGCGACCGCCTTCCGGAAAGATCAACAGCGGCACTTTGCGCTCGAGCAGTGCGCGCGACGACCCGCTGCGCTTGCCCTCCGAATTGCGCTCGATCGCGAAGGCATTGAAGAACAACGTCGTGAGCCATTTACGCCACCGCACGTCGAAGAAGTAGTCGGCGGCGGCTCCTGCGGCGAGAAACCGGGAGAGGCGGCGGGGAAGGCCCCCGATGATGAGCGGGGCGTCGAGGTGGCTTGAGTGATTGGCCACGACGATGAACGGGGCGTCGAGCCCGGTGAGCTCATCGGTGCCGTGCACAGTCACCTTGACGAGTCGCCAGACGAGCGGCCTGAGCAGGCCACGCTGCGCCACGAAGCGCACGCCCGCGATCGTCGGGGACGTAAAGCGATCGACTTTTGTCATGGTTGTCCGTCGGCTTTCACGTGGTGTTCTGGCGCCTGGGTCGCTGGGGTTGCTTCGCCGCGGCTGGAGGAGATTCCAGCGGAGATCCAGCGGATTGTGCGCATCGGCAGGTGCCGGGCGAACCAACCGAGCACGCGGTAACGGACAGTGGGGACGGAAATCACCCGGCCGCGGGCGGCATCCCTGAGAGCGATGCGGGCGACGTCGTCGGGCTCGGTCCACAGCCAGCCCGGGATGGAGCTCCTGCGCACCCCGGCGCGCTCGTGCCATTCGGTGCGCACCCAACCGGGCAGCACCGCAGTGACCTTCACTCCGGTCCCGCGCAGTTCGACCGCGAGCCCCTGGCTGTAGGCGGTGACCCAGGCCTTGATCGCGCCGTACGACCCGGTCGCGAGAAAGCTCTGCAGGCTCGAGATGTTGATGATCGTGCCGCCGCGTTGCCGCATTGCCCGCCCGGCCGCCCCGCCGAGCACGAGGATCGCGCGGCACATCACATCGAAGGCGCGCTCGTGCAGCGAAGCGTCCACGGCGGTGAGGGCGACCGGCACGGCGAAGCCGGCATTGTTCACGAGCATGTCGATCGGTCGTGCGGCGTCTTCGATCCGGGATGCCACGCGCGCGACATCCGCCCGGTCCGCGAGATCCGCGCGCAGCACTTCGACATCTATGCCCGACGCGGCATGCAACTCGGCGGCGACGCTCACGAGGCGGGACTGGTCACGGGCTACGAGCACCAGATCGTATCCGGCAGCGGCGAGTTGCCGGGCGAATGCGGCTCCGATGCCGGATGTGCCGCCCGTGATAAGAGCCGTTGCCATGCTGGATACATTACGCTACGGGCACCGTAGCGACGATTGGGTAGACTTTACCCTGACCCACTTCAGATCTCGGAGGTAATGCGGATGCCCGATCACAAAGAGGCATCCGCGCGCGGCGAAGCCGACCTCATGCACTTCCCAGCTCCCGGCTTCGACGTGCGCGAATATGCACGCAATGCCGCGGCCAGCCACAGGGACGACCTGGGCCTGGACACCTACCGCTCGAACCCGCTCGGGGCCGAAGCGCTACGAATCATCCGCTACCTGCAGGTCATCGAGCGCGCCACGATGACCCACCTGCGCAGCGTGCTCGTGACCGCGACGCACAAGGATGCGCGCATCACCGCATTCCTCACCACCTGGGCCTTCGAGAAATACTGGATAGCCGACGCGTTCGAGCAGATCAGCCTCGCCCACCGGCCTGAGGGCACCGACGTCGACCGTGCGCCGTTCATCACCCCGAGCGAGCGGACGATCCGGGAATCGATAGTCGCGAACATCATCGGCGTGCCGATGATCGCCGTGCACATGACGCTCGGCACGATCGACACCTGGTTGAGCCAGGCCGCATACCGGCGTCTCATCGCGCTCGAGCCCAACGCGCAGCTGCAGAAGACGATCCAGACATTCCTCGCCCTCAAAGAGCGGCAGCTCGAGTTCTTCGAAGCGCAGTCGCGCTATCGGCTCACCGAGTCGAAGCAGGCGCGCGCGATCACGCGCAGGCGCCTGAAGAGAATCCCCTGGCCCATCGGTGCGAAAGCCGAACCGCGCGAGGAGACCCACTTCTTCTTCGAGCGACTGTTCGGCTCCGCACGTGACCTTGTCGCAGAGCTCGACGCCCGCATCGATACCCTGCCCGGACAGTCCGGGCTCTCACTCATCCGAAAGGCCGCCCACCAGTGACGACCGAAGGCACCACAAAACCCCGCACCACGACCCGCAAGGTCGCTGTGGCAGGGATCCTGACCAACGAACATGTCTTTCTGACCGGCGGCACCGGGTTCGTGGGACAGGCGATCCTCGAGCGGCTGCTGTCGTCGCATCCCGGCACGCGTGTCACCCTGCTCGTGCGCGGCAAGGGCAGCCAGACCGGCCAGGCCAGGCTCGAGGGCCTGCTGCGCAAGCCGGTGTTCGCATCCTGGATCGAAAAACTCGGCGAAGACGAAGCCCGTCGCCAGTTCGCAAAACGCGTGACTGCCCACGAGGGCAGCCTCGGGAATGTCGGGACGCTTCCGGACGACATCGACGTGGTCATCCACAGCGCGTCGACTGTGTCATTCGACCCGCCCATCGATGAGGCGTTCGACACAAACGTGGGAGGAGCCCACGGCGTGTACGGGGCGCTCCTGGCCAGCAAGAGCGACCCGCACGTCGTACACATCTCCACGGCGTACGTCGGCGGCATCCGCAAAGGCATCGCGCCCGAAGCATCCCTCACCCATGTCGTCGACTGGCGGGCGGAGTACGAGGCCGCGAAGTCGGCGCGGGCGCGGGTCGAGCTCGAGTCGCGCGAGCCGGAAGCACTGCGCGCCCAGCTGGACAAAGCGAAAGCCAGGCACGGCAAGACCGGGCCCCAGGCTGTCGCGCAGTTCGCGGAGACCGCCCGCACCGAGTGGGTGCGCGAGCGCCTCGTCGACCACGGTCGCACGCGCGCGGAGAGCCTCGGCTGGACGGACGTGTACACGCTCACCAAGGCGTTCGCGGAGCGCGCGGCGGAGGAGCTGTGGGCGCAGGCAGGTCACCGGCTGTCGATAGTGCGGCCCTCAATCATCGAGAGCTCGCTGCACCACCCGTTCCCCGGCTGGATCGACGGCTTCAAGGTCGCCGATCCGCTCATCATCGCGTATGGCCGCGGCCAACTGCCCGACTTCCCGGGCCTGCCCGACTCGATCCTCGACGTCATCCCCGTCGACTTCGTCGTCAACGCCGCCCTCGCCGTCGCCGCCCGCGACGCGAAACCGCGCGAGCCGAAATACTTCCAGGTCGTCTCCGGTGCAAGCAACCCGCTGCCGTTCCACCGCATGTACGAGAACGTCAACGCATACTTCACCAAAAACCCGCTGCCCGACGAAAAGGGCGACATCAAGGTGCCGCTTTGGCGCTTCCCCGGTGGCCAGAAGGTCGAGAAGGCGCTCGCCAAGCGGGAGCACCAGGCTGTGCGGGCGGAGAAGGTCATCCAGCGCCTGCCCACGACAAAACGCACACGGGAATGGCTCGACACGATTTCCAAGGGCAAGCACGGCCTAACCCAGCTACGCGCTTTCACCGAGCTGTACCGCGCTTACGTGCAGACCGAGATCATCTTCGATGACACCAACACCCGCGCCCTGCTCGCGTCACTGCCCAGGAGCGTGCAGGAGGTCGAAGGATTCGACGTCACCGAGATCGACTGGGAAGACTACTGGCAGAACGTCCACTTCCCCGCAGTCACAACACTCACCCGTGCCTTCGGCAAGCGGCCATCCGCCAAGGCCAGGGCGGCCAAGGTGTTGCCGGTGCGCAGTGACGTGCTCGCGATCTTCGACCTGGAGGGCACAGTGCTCGAGTCGAACCTCGTCAAGCAGTACCTGCAGCTCTGGGCGGCGACAGTCCCCCGCTCGAAGGTCGCCCACGACCTCGCAAACTTCTCGTTCTCGCTGCGCAAGTACCTGCGGGCAGAGCGCCGCGACCGCGGCGAGTTCATCCGCACGTTCATGCGCCGCTACGAAGGTTTCCGGGTCAGCGAGATCGAGCGCCAGGTGCGCGGAGGATTCGGCCGCGCCATGATGCGCCGAGCGCTACCGGACGCCCTGCGCCGGGTGCAGGAGCACCGGGATGCCGGTCACCGCACGATCCTCGTAACCGGCACGATCGACCTCATGGTGCAGCCCTTCCTGCCGTTCTTCGACGAGGTGGTCGCCGGCCGCATGCACGAGCGCGACGGAGTGCTCACCGGCTTCCTCGCGGATCCCCCGCTCGTCGACGAGGCACGCGCGGCGTGGCTGCGCCACTACGCGGACAAGAACGGCTTCAACCTCGAGCACTCCTACGGCTACGGCGACAGCCACGCCGACCTGGTCTGGCTCCAGCTCGTCGGCAACCCGAGCGCCGTCAACCCCGACCTGAACCTGTACCGGCACGCGCGGGAAAAGCACTGGAACGTGCTTGACTGGAAGCGCCGCGGTGCTGCAAGCCGTGCCTCCGGGTCCCCCCGAGAAGAAAGCTCAACGCCCGAAACACCGAGCATCACGGAAGGAGTCGGACCTGCACCTGTGAAAAGAGTGCGGTCCGCGGCATCCCATGGCATTTGATATCGACAAGTACACGAGCACATCGAAGAAAGTCGTCTGGGGCGACCTGGACTTCGGGTCGTTCGAGACCAACCCGCTGCCGCAGTCCACGCTGCGCAGCCTGCGCTACATGGCCGATGTCGAGTACCACACCGTCTGCTACCTGCGCGACCTGCTCGTGACCCCCTCCCACAAGGAGGCGGATGTCAGCGCATTCATGACCATGTGGAACCGCGAAGAGTTCTGGCACGGCGAGGCCCTCTCTGCTGTGCTCGCGGCGCACGGCGTCACCCTCGACTTCGACCAGCTCAAAGCCACACGCCTCAAGCTCGGCTGGAAAGACCGTCTCGACCCGATAAAGCAGTCGCTGCTGGGCAACATCGTGGGCAAAGACTTCATCGCCGTGCACATGATCTGGGGTGCCGCCAACGAGTGGTCTGCCGTCGCCGCATACAACAGGATGGCCGACCTCGAGCAGCACCCGGTGCTCGCCGAACTGCTCCGGCGCATCGCCAAACAGGAGGCGCGCCACGTCGCGTTCTACGCCACGCAGGCCCGCGACCGCCTCGCCAAGAGCAAGAAAGCCCAGGTGCTCGCACGTTTCGCGCTCAAGAACGCCTGGGGGCCGGTCGGCTCGTCCATCATGGAACCCGCTGAGGTCAACCACGTCATGGGCCACATCTTCGCCGGCGAAGAAGGGCTGCGTGAGATCCGCAAACTCGACGAGCACATCTCCCGCATGCCCGGCCTCGATGGGCTCACGATCGTCGAGACCTCGATGAAGAAGTACGGCATCACCGCGGGAGCACCGCTCGCCGCCTAGCCGACCCCTCTACTGCTCGTAAGTCCCGACAAGGCGCCCGCGAGCCACGACGTGGCCTACCATCGACTCGATCGCGGCCTTCTGTGAACTCGTGTCGACATCCGCGTCCACCGCGAACAGCATGAAACGGTAGTGGTGCGGGCCGTGTCCCGGAATCGGGCGCGGGCCGCGGTATCCCTCCCCCATGAAACCCCTGAGCAGGTGCACGCCGGTCGCGCCGCGAGCCAGGTCGCCCTCGGCGAGCGCCGTGGCATCCGGTGGCACTATCGCCATGGTGTGGATCAGCGGCCGGGCGAACGGCACGTCGATGTCTTCAAGCACGAACACGAGGTGGCTGGCCGTGACGGGCACACCATTCCAGGCCAGTGCCGGCGAGACGTTCTCGCCCACTCCGCTGCCCGCGTGCTTCTTGGGGATGCTGCCACCCTCGTCGAACGACGGGCTCGCGAGCGTGATTCCCGCGTCTGACACAAGCTTTTCCCACACGCTGAGCGACCGGTCGGCCCTGCGGTTGCGCAAAAGGTGTCCGATGAACTCGAGGGCCATACCGCAAGTCTAAAGAGCAATTCGAGCCGCAAACCCTACAGTTGCGGCATGACCTGTGATGCTCGCGATCGCGTTGCGATCGGCCGCGTCATAGCTGACCGTTTTCGCGGTCTCTCGTTGCAAGAGCACATCGCATTGGAGGCCGTGTAAATGGAAACCAACCGTTGGACGAAACGCTTTCACGACGAGGATCGGGATGCCGAGCGCGCCGCCGCCAGGACGACCGACGTCATGGCGCGCATCCTCGAAGACCTGCGCATGCTCGACTCCGAAGAGCTGGGTCTCCGTACCCTCGGCCAGGCCGGCGCTCCCGAGATCTTCGCGAGCCGGGTCGGATAACCGCGGTCGAATAATGCACCGGCGTAGTCTCGTGAAATGACGTACACCTTCGAGTTGTCAGACACGATCGAGGCTCCCGCGGAGCGAATCTACGACGCGTGGCTGTCGAGCGAAGGCCATGCCGCGATGACCGGCGGCGCGGCGCACATCGACGCGTCGATCGGTGGCGAGTACGACGCCTGGGACGGCTACATCACCGGCAAAACGCTTGAACTGGAGCCTGGCCGTCGCATCCTGCAGACTTGGCGCACGTCGGAATTCGCTCCGGATGACGCGGACTCGACTATCGAGGTGCTGTTCGAGCCATCCGAGGCCGGCACCGTCGTGACGATCCGACACTCCGGGGTGCCGGACGGCCAGCTCGCCTACGAAGAAAGCGGCTGGCGCGAGAACTACTTCGAGCCCATGCGGGACTACTTCGAGAGCTGAGGCCCGGGTCCTGCGGGCATAACGCACGTACCAGACCGTCATTACCCGCTCCGACAAGCGCTGGCAACCCGTCGATATCGAAGTACGATCGGGCGTTGAGTGGAGGAAATGGAAAGGAGCCCCAAAGGATGCTGCAGGAGGTTGTCGCTTGAGTTACTCTCTGCGTGTCCAGGCCCGGTCGACTGACTACGACATCATCGATGAGTCCGGGGGCGCGCTCGGCCAGGTCATTCAATCCGCGAGCGGATTCACCACATACCTGTTTGGCGATTTCGAGGCACTACTCCCCCCGTGCGCGACCGCCGACGAGGCTCTTGACGCTTTCGAAGATTGGGCCGCGAGCAATACCACCGACAACACCCTCGTCATTCCCGAAGCACCCCCGGAGTAGTAGCGGCACGCTCTATCTCCGCTACTTCAATAGCGTTGCGGCGTGGTCGGGCACGTACCGGAATTGTTCTTTGGGAGGGCGTTCATAGTCATCCGCGCTCGGCCGATCGGGGACCTTGAGATCTTCCGGGTCGAGGTGCTCGTAGGGGATCATCGAGAGAAGGTGATTGATGGTGTTGAGCCTGGCGGCGCGCTTGTCGTCGCTTTCGACTGTCCACCAAGGGGCCTCGTGCGTGTCAGTGCGCTCGAACATCTCGTCTTTCGCTCGGGAGTAGTCCTCCCACTTGCTGATCGACTGCATATCGGTCTTCGAGAGCTTCCAGCGGCGCAGCGGATCCTTCTTGCGGGACTTGAAGCGTCTCTCCTGCTCCTCGTCCGAGACGGAGTACCAGTACTTGATCAGGATGATGCCGTCTTCGACCAGTAAACGCTCGAGAACGGGGGTTTGCTTGAGGAAGCTTTCGTATTCCGACGGCGTGCAGTAGCCCATGACCCGCTCGACGCCGGCCCGGTTGTACCAGGACCGGTCCATGAGCACAATCTCACCCTTGGTGGGAAGCCGCTCGATGTAGCGCTGGTAGTACCACTGTCCGCGTTGCCGCTCGCTGGGTTGCGGCAGCGCCACTACGCGAGCGGAGCGCGGATTCAGGTACTCCGTCACGCGCTTTATGGCACCGCCCTTGCCCGCGGCATCCCGGCCCTCGAAGATCACGAGCACCCTGGCGCCCTTCTCCGTGACCCAGCGCTGCATGTTGACAAGCTCCACCTGCAGCTTCTCGAGCTCCTTCTCGTACGCCTTCCTGGGCACCCTCTTGCTCGTCGCGGCCTTACTCATCGGCCGGCACCTTAAGGCGCAACGCACCGGCCTGAACCTTGGTCGTGAAGGCCACCGCCTCGCCGAACGGATCGCCGTCCAGTTCGATTTCATCGCCGCGGCTCAAGCGCACCTCGAACTCGGGGAGTTGCGCGAAGTCGACTGCGTCTACGTCGATGCCGTCGACTTTTCGACCGAGCTTCGTTCGCTTGATGATGCCGTTCTCCCAGAAGACTTTGAAGATCACCTGCAGCCAGCCGCGGAAGGACTCTGGTTTCAGGATCACGACGTCGAGTAGCCCGTCGTCGAGGACCGCGTCGGGAAGAAGGAGGATGTTGGCGGGGAGCGAGCCGCAATTGCCCACAATCACCGATTGCGCGCGGGCGGGCCTCCTCTGCACCTGATCGGAGCGATATCGGATGCGAAGCGAGTTCCTGTCCCTGAGTACGGTCGCGAGGGCCCTCGCATAGGCGAGCCACCCGACCTTCTCCTTGAGTTCGGGATCGGTGTTGCTCATGATCTTGGCGTCAAGGCCGACGCCCGCCATGACGAGGAAGGTGTGTGTTTCTGTGCTGCCGTCGGCCCTGGCAATCTCGATGGACGCGGCGTCGATCGCCCGATCGATGCCGCTGAAGGCCGCGCTCATCGAGCGCTCCAGGTCGTCGACAGCGAGATTCAGGTTGCGAGCCAGGAGGTTACCGGTTCCCGAAGGTACCAGGCACAGCGCTACGTCGGTGTCCACCAGGACTTCGGCGACGGCCCTGACCGTGCCATCCCCGCCCGCGACGATCACAACGCTGGCGCCGGCCTCCATGGCTTCGGTCGCCTGTCCGCCTCCTGGGTCGTCGCTCGTGGTCTCGAGCCACAAGGCCGTCCAACCCCTCGCATGCTCACTGGTCTCGACCACCCGCTTGATGTCGGAGACATCCACCTTTGTCGGGTTGTACACGACCGCGACGAGGTTTGCGGCGGCCGTAGCATCCGAAAGACTCGCGCCTGTTGGCTCGATCTGGGCAGGCGACATGTCCCGATCCTAGGCGGCGAGGTCCCGTCGAGGCTCGCCCTTGACTTTGACGCGGAAATGGCCGTTAAGCTGCCAACATGAGCCCTGAAGTCGAGAGTGCCATAGTCGAAGCGCGGAGGATGCGCCCGCTTCGATTCCTCGCTCGCCTGGGATTCGCCGTCAACGGTCTTCTCCATGCCGTCATCGGGTTCCTCGCCATCAGCGTTGCAGCCAACGGCGGCGGCCAGGCGGATCAATCCGGCGCGCTGGCCCAGATCGCAGCCGGCCCGGGAGGAGGTGTCATCCTCTGGACGGTGTCAATCGGTCTCGCAGCACTCGGGCTCTGGTTGATCATCGGCGCATTCCTGGCCCCCTCCGCGGATCGTTCGAAATGGGTTACCCATCTTCTGGTGGAGGTAGGCAAGGGCCTTGCCTACCTATTCCTCGCGGGCACCGCATTCACGTTCGCACGAGGGGGTTCGACCAACAGCGAGGGAGATGCCCGTTCGATCAGCTCAACCCTGCTGGCCGCGCCCGGCGGGGTTTTCGTCTTGGTTCTGATCGCAGTCGCGGTTGCCGCGATCGGCGTCTACTTCGTCGTGAAGGGCGTCCGAAAGCGATTCACTCGCGACATCGCGGTGCCGGCCGGAGCGAACGGCCGGGTGGTGGTCATCCTCGGCGTGTTCGGATACGTCGCGAAAGGAGTCGCGCTGCTCATCGTTGGTGTACTACTTGCTGCCGCGGCCTTGACGGTTGATCCGTCGATGGCGTCGGGACTCGACGGAGCGCTCAAATCGCTCGTCGCGCTGCCCTTCGGCCAACTCATCCTCACCCTTATCGGCGTCGGGTTCATCGCCTACGGCGCCTACTCGCTCGTGCGAGCACGGATCGCGCGGCTTTAGCCACGAACACGCGTGGTGCGGTGTGTGTCGATGGCGATCACTGCACCGAGGATGACCAGCGAAAGCGAGAGCGAGGCGAGGGCGTCAGTCGGCCAGTGATAGCCGAGGTAGATGCGGCTCACGGAGGCCACGGCGATCAGCACGAGCGCCACACAGTACGCGAGAGCCGCAATTCGCGGGGTTCCCCGGCGTGAGAACACGAGGTATGCCAAGAGCAGGAGAAAGTCGGCAGCTCCGAGAACATGCCCCGAAGGAAACGAGAACGTGGTGTCGGTGCCGAACAGCATCTGGTCCACCGGAGGTCGCGCTCTGCCCACAAGTCTCGTGACGATCTGCACGATAATGAGCCCGGTCAGCATCCCGCCTGCGAGCAGGAGGGGGCGCCAGAGGTGCCGTGCGAAGAAGCTCCAGGCGACGATGACGATGAGCACCACGATCGGCAACACCACCGGCCCGAAGATGATGGCCAGCCAAATCATCACCGAGGTGAGCGTGGGCGAGTGGGACTTTGCCAACCACGCCGCGAACGGTGCGTCGAGCGCGGAAGTCTGGTGCTGCAGCACATCGATCAAGAGGATCAGGAAGAAGACCAGTCCCGTGATGGCCAAAGCCGCGGCCCAAATGTAAAGCGATCTCCTCGTCGACGCCGGGAGTTGCCGCACTTCGACGATGAATTTTTGATTGAACCCGCGCATTCGCTCGCGGCGGCTCAACGCTTGCTGCATCTCCTGCTCCCATCCATGCGCCTCAGCACTAGGGCGCCATCGTAATACAGCACCTCCAGGCCGCGCGATCCTGGGCGCAGGGCAGCCGCGTTGCCGAGATCGGTCAGCACAAGAGTGGCAGGGCGTTCAACGACACGTACACTCCCTTGGCTCGGCACCTTTTTCGACGCTTCAGCCACACGACGAGGAGCGCAAGCATTTCTTGACATGGGTGGGCAAACCGGTCGCCGGTTCCTACTATGGAAATCACGGAGGTAGGGAACATGAGCGAAGTCATCCATCCTCATCATCGCCACGGCTGGTGGTGGAAAACACTTCTCGCCGGTCTCGGGCTCTGGATTCTCACCATCGCCATCACGGTGCTGACCTCCAACGCGAACCTCATCCCCACGCTCATCCTGGTTGGCAGCTTCCTGGTTCCGTTCTGCGTGGTCCTGTTCGTTATCGAGCGAGTCACGGGCAGCATCAGCACGCTGCAGGTCGTGCTGCTGTTTTTCGTGGGCGGCATCTTCGGTGTGCTCGGCGCCTCCGTGCTCGAGGTCAACCTGCAAACGAGTATCTGGACGTTCATCGGGGTCGGTTTCATCGAAGAATTCGTCAAAGGCGTCATCCTCGTGATCGGCGGGCGCCACGTCACGCCGAGAACGCCGGTGCAGGGGGCCTTGCTCGGCGCGACCGTCGGTGCCGGGTTCGCGGCCTTCGAATCCGCCGGCTACGCCTTCAACGCGGCGATCAGCGCCCAGGGCATCAACCTCGTCTCCCTCGTGCAGACCGAAGTGCTTCGGGCGATCCTCGCCCCCGTCGGCCACATTCTCTGGACGGCGATTCTCGGCGCCGTGATCTTCGGAGCGGCGCGCTGGAGCTCCCGCATCAGGTGGGTGCTCGGCGTGATCGTGGCCTACGTCGGGGTCTCCTTGCTGCACGGCCTCTGGGACTCGCTGAACTTCCTCAGCTCGATCCTCGCGCTGGTCTTCACGGGCAACATCATGGTCGCTCTCGAGCGCGGATTCCTGCCGGCTTCCACCGCAGCGACGGTCACCGCGTTGGCCACGGTGCTCTACATCATCGGGCTCGCCATCGCCGCGGTCATCGGCCTCTTCGCGCTGTGGATGGTGCTGCGTCGAGCCAGGAAGCGCGCTGGCGTAGGAACCCACGACCGCGTGGTTTGACCCGCATGATCGCCGTGCTCGTGCCTGCCTCGATCCCTTAGCGCTCCGGTCGCCGAGCGGGCCGAGATGAGTGACTGTCCCGTGGACTAAACGAACTGGAACCGGGTTGTGCCGGCTAGATATCTCCGATCGCCATCTTTATCGATTGCACGCTCGGCACGTACTTCTTCCGGGCCGTCATCCGTAGTATCCGGAGTCGGCTCAATGCGGCGATGGGTGAGAGGTCACCGTCGAGTATGTCGGTCGATCCCCACATGTATACCTGCTCGACCAAGGGTAGGCGGAGAAGGGGTCTCACCGTCGCGATCTCACCACATTCACTGAAATCGATCCCCGTAAGTTTCGAAAGAACCTCGATCGGCTTCAGATCCGTCAACTGCTTGCAGTAGCTGAAATCCAGCACCTCCAAGAGGATGTTCGACTGGAGCGGGCCGAGGTCGGAAACTCGAGCCATCGGCATCGTGAGTTTCCTCAGCTTCGGGAGGTACTCGACACCCTCCAGGCTTCCGACCCTGGGGCGATCTTTCATGCGCAGGGACAGAAGCTCCACGTTCGCGTTCAGAGGCAGGAGATCTGAATCGCCATACGCGAGGAGGAACAGGTCGTTCAGTTTCGGTGCACCTGACACCGACTCCCGAACCTGCGCCCATGCTGCCCCCAACCCCAAAAGCCTCGGAAAGCGCGACACATCGATCGCAACCGCCGCCGTCTGTAGGTTGAGATCCTCCAACGTCTCCGCCAACGAGTAGATGGGGTCAAGCTCAGCGTGCGTCCGCGCCAGGATGTCCAGACGCTTGAGAGGCAGGTGCTCCAGAAAGCGAAGGTCTCGCTCCCGAAAGCCTTTGGCATAATTGAGCACCAATCCGTCGGCAAGCCCGGTCGTAATCATCTCTCGAGCTTGCTGAGACCAGTCGCCGGTCACCACCAAATCTGTGCCGTCCGGACCCTGCACGAGCTCGTATCCGGCGTCGGTGTTCAGCATGAACCTAGGGTCGCACGTTACCCGGGAGGCATGAGGTCAAACGGGCTGCCCCGATCGGATTGTTGTTGCTCAACAGGCCTTCGCTTCTTCCCCCGCCCAAGGAGCCGACCTTCAGCTGTTCAAAGTGACCGGAACAGCGGAGCGCCGGGTGCGACGGTGGGAGAACGACGATTCTCGGGAGCTTGGATGCTCAGCCGTGTGGCTTTGTTCTTTTCATGGATCCAAGGGGATTCGACGCCCCACCCTGCGCACGGCCGCCACACCGCGGGTGACTCGATGACACGCTGATCTTGGTGCGCAGTGCGTCGGAACCGGCGGGGACCCCTAGGTAGTTCTCAGGGCACTTGAAGCGACGAAAATCAAGAAGCCACACGGGTACTGGGCGGTGAATGCTCAGGCCGCGTGGCTTCTTGATTTTGGTGGAACTAAGAGGACAACTTTCCAACCCGCCCTTTTTGCTGGCGAAAGTACTCGACCGCAAGTGGCGATTCGCCAGCAACCATCAGGGATCAATGGGAGCGAAGAACCAGGGTTACAAGTCGGAGATTAGTTACGAAGATTCGCCAATCCGGCCGAGCCAACAGAAACGATTGAAACCCGCAGATGTCGACGCGATCGTTGCTGGCTACGAGGGCGGAATCACGCTGGTGGAACTCGCCCACCAGCTGGGCGTGCACAAACGCACCGTCAGCGAAGCACTCAGGCGGCAAGGTGTCCCTCGCCGTGAGCATCCGAGTCGATAGCGCCATGAAGAGAGCGGGGACCAGTTCGCTTGAGCAAATAGCGTTCAGTTCAGATGCTTTTGGAGCCAGTCGTTGTCGCCAGTGCGCTTCCAGGCGACCGGTGCGCTGGCGACTGTCACTAAGATTTTGTCGTTCGCGTCCATGAATGCAACCCACAGCCGTCTCGCACATCCGCAGCAGATTTGCTCGTGAGGATCAGCTAATGACTTTCCAGTACATGAAAATAGGTGCCGTAGGTTTTCAGATATTGATCAGGTCATCGTAATTCTTGCCAGGTGCGCGCAAGTCATAGTTCACCATGTAGGTAGTCAGCCCGTCTCCAACCTGACCACACTCGTTCATGTTCCAGGCCAGTACCTCACCAGATCTAAAGGAGCACGGCGGTCATGAGCGGAAGAACCGCGAAGGCGGCACGCCGCATTGAACGGGCTCGCCCCGCCCATGAGGTCAACGCCGCATTCCTCATCGAGACGGCGGAGCGGATACTACGCCTCGATCTGCGCGGGGTCCCCCTTACCCGAGTCGCCCAGTTCATTGTCGGCTGGCTCCGCGCGGCGTTTGAGGAGTCTCGCGCGATCGCGCTCCTCACGCGCGCGGGCGTTGCGCATGCAGCGGCCCCGAACAGGCGGAGCTTCGCCGAGATCGTGGTGCGCCTGCAGTGGCTTCATGGCATCGCGTCCGTCGATCGAGCTGGCGCTCTGGACGCCATGCTTGAAGACGAGAAGGACCTGACACGGAAGTTCTTCAAGCACCTAAGTGAAATGGGCTATGACAGCGATGCCGACCTCACCGCGATGGATGAACTGGTGACCGAGGTGATCGAGGAGGGAAGAATCGCCCACCAGGCCAAGCGCTTCGTCGATGCGGCCAAAGCGACGAACGGTGCCAGTGTCGGCCTCTATTACGCCTGGCGCGAGGAGACTCAGTACACTCACGCCACCGGCGCCCTCGCCTCCTCCTACGCACCGGACGAGGGCGGGATGCTAGGAAAGGGAACGCCCCCGGTCGTTGACCCCGATCTCGACTCTCATCGTCTGGTAACGATGCTTTCGGTTACCTTGGTCTATCACCTGCTCATCGAGGAGGGCGTCGAATCGGACGTGGCCAAGTCGATCGTGTTGGCGTTTTTCGAGTCAGCCTGATCGCCTACCTGGTTGCGATATCGCCTAGGCGTGAACAAGGCGAGACGCGGGTCACAACAACATCTTTGTCATAAACACCCTCGACTGCATGCTTGAGATCAGTCACGTCGTGGCGCTCGACTCTCGTTCGTCTTTGAAATCGAAGGCCTTAAAGGCCTCGGCCAGGAGCGGATTGCGCACTGGTGTCGCGATTTTGGACATGTCTTTGAAGGTCGTCGCCAAATTCCAGTGCTTCTGATCGGCGTCGTCGATGACGCGTAGCAAGTGCGGCATTGCAACTTCGATAGGAAAGCAGACCAATTGCTCCAGCTCACGTAGGGATACAACCAGCATCGGCGTATCCGGAGTGGGACCGTTCTCGGCGGTGTTCACATTCCCGATGTAGAAGGGCTCGCTGGTCACGAGCAGACCCACGAGGGGCCGATCGGTCGGGATGTGAGCAAACTCCGGCTGGCCCTGGCGGATGCAAGCGGCTGTCCTGTCAATTTGACTGCGGCCCTCCTCAAGCCTGCTGGCTGCAACGACGAGTCCTTGATCACCCGCCTGAGCACTGAGGCTCATCCTCGCCGACTTGCTTTCGACGAGAACTACCGCAGCAGGCGTCACCCAGATCCAGTCGATACTCTCGCTGTTCGACTTGTCGTACGTGATCGCCCCAAGCACCTGTGTGCCCGCGGCCACCCTCAACAAGTCGCCCACGTACTTCTCCGTTCGGTGGCCTAGATCATTTGTAAAGGCTGGTCCCCAAGTGCTCGCGCCCGCGTAGTAGAGGCTGCTAACCGAGATCGCGCGGCGTATGAGACGTGATTGGGGCGCCCAAACGCCATGATCACCAAGATCGACGAGCGGCCGTTCCCAGAGCGGGTTGTATGAATACCTCCGGAGAGCTGCGGGCAGTTTGGGCGAGGCATCTGTTCGGAGGCGGGCCTCCTCGACGGTCATTGTCAGATAGCTGACCAACGCCTCTATCGAACTTCGGGGCGAGATTTGTTCGAAGACCTCTTGGAAGTGGGGCATGTCCAGAATGGAAGAGTCATACCTACCACCGTTGTTGCCAACCCAGGCGCCGACGACAATGCTCGCCCGAATGGCGTCGGGAATTGGGAGGCCGAGAATGTCTTCCCACGGGAAGGGGGGACCATACTCGGCGCTGGCCATCAGGATCTGGAGCCGAGCCATCTCTTCGAACTGCGATTCTTGATACGGGAATTGTTCGTAAAACAAAGGGGCAACTAGAGCCGCCAGAGTCGAGTTGAGCGGCTCGTCATGCGACGAGACAAACAAACCGTACAACCGCCTGAGGGAGGCCTGGGTTGGGCCCGGCGCCCCCGTCTCTGAGCCTTCGAGCAGGCTTTCCCGGGCGAGCGCCGCATAGACCCACGGAGCATCTACCTGAAGGTCAAGAGGTTTTCCGTACCCGACGTCAACAGCGGCACTATGCGCGGCTATCAACGGGATAAGAGCAGACGGGCGGAATTTTTTTGCGGCGCTGACGACTTTCGAGTATCGGGGACTGCGGGGCTTGGCGAACACAGTTGAACGGTAGCCCCAACCACAGTCGCTCCCACCCGAGGGTGGCTATTGGCGAAGCCGGTCCTCGGCATTTTGCACATCAATGCCTGGATAGACGCCGCGACGGACAAGGATGTCCTCCAGGCGCGAACTCATCACCGGCTCCCAAATCGATTCGAGGGTCGCCATTCCCTTTGGTGCAGGGTCGTCGCGCTGAGTCACGAAGACACGATGGTTCTGGAGATACATCTCGTAGAGGGTGTCCGAGTCGAGCTTTTCGAGTTCATGCTCTGGCATGGGCGGCTTGATCGCTTCCCGAAGCAGGTCAGAGATGGTGATCCCACGCGCCTCGGCGACTCGGGTCATGGCTTCGATCTCATCAGGAGCAAAGCGCACGGCTACGGGTTGTCTACGGGGTCCTGGACGGGGCATCACGCTTCCTTTCTTTGTGTTACACACTATGGCCGCACGGTCGTAGTGTCAAACACTAAGGAAGTCAGGACCGGCGTCATTCCCGGCGCTGGTCCTGCTCTACTAACCCCGATGTACATCAGCTCGAGCAAGGCTAGCTAGGAGGTGCAGGAACCATCATGTGTGCCCGAGCCCTCCCACGATGGGGCCATAACGAATGCCGCTGCGCTTTGGTGAAGAGGAGGTGGATTGCCGAACACTCGCGACATCCGCATTCCTCTTGCATCAATGGGAACAGGGCGCGCAGTTCGTCGATATGGCGGAGGTGCTCGCCGGTGTAGGCATCGATGGCCAAAGTACGTTCGTGGGGCGTGGTCGGTGCCTCGCCGACGGGCGCCGGTGGTGGCGTAGCGAGAGGGGGGTCGTCACTCCCCCATTTCAAATGCGGACGTTGCAGATGAGCCTTGGAAATTCTCCGCGCTTCAGCTTCCGCGGACCTTGCCAGACTGCGCATTTCTGCTGCTCGTTTCCCCTCTTCCTCAGCTTTCCGCTCCGCCTTGCGCAGGCTCTCACGGTGCTCCGCGGCCGTAATGAGCTGTTCCCCAGACAGACTCTCGGGGCGCCGGGGCGGCCGATGCTGCACGTACTCACCAGAGAGGAAGCTCGTCACGTCATGGGCGTGACACAACATCTGCTGCGGAGCGCACCAATGCGCCGGCAAAGCGGCGAGACCGAGATTCCCCACCGCCCTCTCTCCGCCTGAGGTGAGCCATTCAAGATGAGATCGATAGAACGGCGCGTAGCACGATGGGCAGGAGAAGCCGAGCTCGGGTGTAGCGCTTCTGACAGTCGGTCGAGGATGCCAGGTCGCGACCGGAAGCTCCAACTTGAGGGCCGCCATAGCTCGCAGCGGCGGGAGCATCTTTCCGCTGTATCGTCCACCCGGTGCGGTGTACTCGCAATCGTCGCAATGGACCTCGAGAGCCTCGTCCGGTTCAAATACGACGCTGAGCGCGTCGCAGCGGTAGCACTGTTGGGAGCCCCACCGCATTGTGGCCTCGATATGCGCGGAAGGCTTTGCATTCCAGCGGAGCTTGGGTTGGAGAAGCGCGGTGATGAAAGAGGACAGGTGTACTCGCGTGCTCTGGTTGTGAATCCTCCCGCCCGACCAAACCGCGAGGATTACGCCCGTGAAGTCGATCTCGAGCGCCGGGACACTGGCGAGCCGGTACCCGTCGTATCGCTTGACGAGCCACATCGCCTCGACACCATCCGATTCGTATCGATCCTGGCGGAATTGAAATTCCTCAGCAGTCTGCCCAGCAAGCTGAACCTCGAAGGCGATGCGCCGGTCACCCTTTGAAACAAGAACGTCAGCGATCCAGCGGCGCTCTGGCCCGGCCTCCTCGTCGCGGGCGTCCCAACCCAGCCGCTGAGCAGCGATCATGATCGCGGCCTTCACCTGGAGGTGCTCGGGCGATTCGCCTTTGTGCTCATCGCCCTCGGAGCGTCGATAGTGGGCGAAGAACTGCGTCCCGATAGCGGAGGTTTTTACAACAGCTTCTGCACCGCATTTCAGCCTGGGTCGAGGAAGTCTGCCCTTGAGCGCTGCCCATTCATCGGGCGCGACGAACGGAGCTTGAAGCAGTCGTTCGTCGAGACATGCGGTGAGTGGCAAAGTGTCCTCCGGCCGGACGCGCTCAATCCCAAGAATGGTCTCGGACACGTCCGACAGTGCACGCCGCCATTAGCTGAGTTGGTAAGGGACGTCTACGTTGAGGCGGAGAACTTGCTGGGCGCCCGACTCATCAAACCAGCCGGCCGAGGGACTTCGAGATCACCACCTAGGTCCGAGACCGTCGGTGGGCGGCTGCACACTCAGAAGCTTGCGTCCCGCATGCTCACGCAGAATATGAGACCCCGCCTGGCGCGATCACCGACGATTCTGCTTCCCCGACCGTGCGCGTCCGCACAGAAACCCCTTCGAAGGGGTTCTCTTCGGCCCGATCTTTCCCTTTTACGGGAAGGGTTTTGATAAGGCTATTTTGATGGGATCCAAGGGAATTCGACGCCCCACCCTGCGCACGGCCGCCACACTGCGAGTGACTCGATGACACGCTGATCTCGGTGCGCAGTGCGTCGGAACCGGCGAGTGGGGACCCCTAGGTAGTTCTCAAGGCACTCGGGTGCACGATTCGAGAACGCCGCCCCTGCAAAACGAAGAACGCCGCCTCAGCTGGGGCGGCGTTCTCGAATCGTGGAACTGAGAGGACAACTTTCCAGCCCGTCCTTCTCCCTCGCGAAAATACTCGGCCGCAAGTGGCGATTCGCCAGCAACCATCAGGGATTAGAGGAAGCGAAGGTACGGGGTTACAAGTCGGAGATCAGTTGCGAAGAATCCCCGATCCGGTCGAGACAACAAAAACGATTGAAACCCGCTGAGATTGAGGCGATCGTGGCTGGCTACGAAAGCGGTCTGACTCTAGTGAACCTCGCCGAACAGCTGGGGGTCCACAAACGCACCGTCAGCGAAGCACTCAAGCGGCAGGGTGTCCCTCGTCGAGAGCGCCTGAGTCGATAGCTCGACAAGATACCTGCGAGCGGGTCAACCCTTCACAGAACGCGCGGCTGGTAGTTGCCCGCACCCCCTTTGGAGTGCCTGCGTAACCCTTCCATTGTCGCGAAGCGTTCCCGCGAGCTCTTCTTGGCTCAAGTCGAGCGCTGGCGTCGCCCTCGCCTCTGCCCGGCTTGCCCCGATGCGACGAAGGAAAGCTCGCTAATTGGTGGACCGATAGTGTGCTGCGTGTCGCATTGGATCGATTGGATGCTTGGTCAGCTCACGCCTGCGCAGTGGGATTCCTGGAGCAACTGGCTGGCGACCATTGGCGGGATTGTCGCGCTGAGCTTCGCAGCGCTCACCTACCGGCGCAATGTACGCATCAAGCGCGAAGAGCAGGCCCGGATGGTCTACGCCGAGGCGACCCAGATATCGCGGCACGAGGCGGGGTTCCCCGTGAGTTACCTCAACGTTCTGCCGCAGCGATCATCGGCGTCGGTGGCAAGTCCGTACCCGGTATCGACCCTAGAGACGGCAGCCCAGGCCAGGTGCCGGCGAACGCCGAACTGCAAGTCACTATCACTGTGTTCAACGAGAGCAAGGAAATCATCGGTCCAGTCCGTGTTGAAGTCGTCGATCCGATGCGCGGCACGTTCGCGGACAGAGATGCGTGCACCTTCGCTCCGTGACTAGCGCCGATCCACTCTTGACGGGACGAATCTCTCAAGTTGTATGAAGCTCCAAGGAGGGCTGAATCGACGCAGACCTCGAAGCGGGAACAATCGCCGCGAAGGCGGCAACCGCCAGCCCAACAATTGGGCCCACGATCAGGACCAGAACGGGTATCGCGGGCGTCCAGCCTAGAACGACCGATCCGATCGTCACAACACCCTCGCCAACTGCGACTCCCAGAAAACCTCCCACCAAGCCGATGATCGAATTCTCGAAGGTGAACAGGAACCCAATCTCAGTGCGTCGCGCACCGACAGCTCGACGCAGGGCAATTTCGGATCGTCGCGCATTGACTCCTGCCATCGTGATCGCAGAGGTAACCAGCACGGCCAAAAGTACGAGAACTAGGGAGATCGCCGCGATGAGTTGTTCAAATTGCGCGCCAACGGTCGCCCGAAGTGTCTTGAGCTGCGCGGCCGTTTCAACCTGTACCCACTCCGGATGAATTGGGTCGAGAGCTAGAGGGAGCACACCTGAGATCTCAGTTGCCAAACCGGGCTCCGTGGCCACGACATATCGACCAGGCGGAACGCTGTTCGAAACAATCGCCCCCGTAGGAGGTCCGACAAGAAGGGCATCGTCCAGATTCTCATTCCCCGTGGCGGACTCCCGCAATATCCCAACAACCGTGAGAGGGTGAGCCCCAATCCATATCACCTGTCCGGGACCAGCTCGCTGGACGCCAAGAGAAGCTGCAGCTTTCGCTCCCAAAACAACCGTGTCGTACGACACGTTGTCCGGACCCGTAATGATGGCAGCAGCCGTCACTGGAATCGTCAACGCGTTATAGACGTCGAAGAAATGCCCCGAAACGACGACAAGTCGAACTTGGTGCCGAAAATCAGGTTGAGTTTGATCGGAAGTTCTTAACACCGGCCCTGCCATCTCGGCTACATCCCAACGAATCGCGACGCTCGCAACACCGTCTACTGATGCGATGCGGGCGAGGTCCTGCTTCACCAGAGTCAGAGACTGGGTATGGTCATGACCCTCATCGAATGAAGCTCGGACAATGCTGCCGGATGCGGAGCGGATCGACGCGTCCACCTGACGGGACGCAGTCGCGCTCAGTCCGCTGGCCACGACCAGTCCCGCTATTCCCAGAGCCACAATGGCGCACGCAATGACAGCCCTGAATGGCTTGGACAGAATTCCGAACAGCGCATCTGCGCTCACAGCCCGAATACCCAGGCGCGGGCGATGCACTCCTGCCGGAGGCGCTTCGATCATAGGCACTGGCGCACTGCGGTCCAGCTCTGTTAGCAGGCCTTCTCCGAGCCTGAGCCTCCTGTCAGCACGAGACGAGACTCGATCGTCGTGCGTAACGACGACGATCGTTGCCCCGTCTCGACTTAGGTCCTCAATGAGCGAAACCACCCTCTCAGTGTTGGACTCATCGAGGTTTCCGGTTGGTTCGTCCATAAATATGACCTGGGGCCTGTGAGACAGTGCGCGCGCTATAGCTACCCGCTGGCGCTCGCCTCCCGACAATTGGTCCACAGGGGCGTTTACTTTGTGAGCCATGCCAACCCTCGCGAGGCTGGCGGCGATTACATTGGTTCGCTGCGCCATCGAAACGTCGGAGTACTGAAGTGCCGCGTTCAGGTTCTGGGCCACGGTCCTGCCCGAAATGAGATGGGACGCCTGAAAGACAAATCCGAAAGTTCTCCCTCGGAACTGATCCCGCTCCGCATCGGACATCCCATCCACGGCCGTGCCATTCACCAGATAGGTCCCCTCGTCGGGGCGATCGAGCATTCCCAATATGTTCAACAAGGTCGACTTGCCGGCGCCTGACGGACCGGTGATGGCTATGAACTCACCGGTGCCGGCCGCAAAGTCGATGCTCTTGAGCGGATGATTCTGCGCGTCGTAATGGCGGGCGACCCCCCTACACTCAAGCAAATAGGCCAAGGTCAACCCACGCGTACTGTCTCGCCAACCGCAAGTTTGGTCGAACCGTCCAGGAGGGCCCAACCATCGCTCATGCGACGAACCTTGACCGACACGCGCGTCGAGGCCGCTCCAGAAATTCTCAGCACGTATGACTGGGTTCCGTCTTGCTGGATGGAGGTCGCTGGCACCGCTAGGAATTTCTCGTCAGTGGGGTTGAACTCCAAGGTAACGGCTTCTCCATCTTGCATAGGCTGAGCTGCGTCACCCAATGAAACCACGACGTCATAGCCCGAGGGGCTGGCCGACAACCGGGCAGTTGCATCGGTCGCAGCTGGTGGGACGTCAGTAGGCGTATCCCGAAAGTCGCTAATTTTAAGCACAGATCCAGCAATGGTCTTGCCCGTCCCAGGAAGCCTCACGGTCACGTCTTGTCCGACCGTAATCTGCCGAACGTCGAGCGCGTTTACGCGCGCGATTGCGGAAGTAACTGGCGAAGACAATTTGATAACGATGTCGCCATTCTGAACGACTTGGAGTCGAGGAACCGCTGAGGCGACGACCATGTCGGAGGTGATAAGTGCCGCCACCTCCGAGAAGGGTAACAAGCTACCCTTCGGTAGTTGCGAGACAACTGTCGTTCCAGGAGAAGACGTATCTGGAGTTGGTGTAGCACGCTTGGCTTCAAACCCGTGAGCTTCGTACAAACCCGCCACGGCCTCTGCTGTACTCCATCCAAACTCGTTGTCACTAGGATCAGCAGGCAGCCCCAATGTCGCCAGGGCAGCATTCAACGCCAGGACGTCAGGGCCGCTGTCATACAAAGAAAGGTCTCTAAAGTAGGGCCCTGAAATTGGCAACGCGAAAATGGGACGACCGGATATCGCGGTGAGAACCGATCCAGGTGCCACGACTGTTCCAACTGCTTGAGGGTCAATCGAGACTTGAGCGATGGATGCCTCTTTCGGTTGCACGGCCGACACGTCCAGAGTGGCTCCTCCCTGTGCCATCCCAGAGGCGGTGACAGGGGACTCCGCACGGAACTCCACACTCGCAGTAGCGAATACGTCCTTCTGACTGTTTTGGAACGCCTGCTCGTCCGAACCCCGAAATGCGACTCCCACCCAAAAGGTCGTCACCATGAGAGCTGCGGTTCCCACCGCAACGAGAATCACAATCCATAGTTTTGGGCGCAATCTCGGCTGCTCCACCCCCTCGACCAACTCTGCAGACCTTCGGGTTTTCAATGGCCCCAACTCACTGCTAGCACCCGCGCGCCTAAGACTTACTCGAGATGATCTTGTCCGCAAAGTCCAACTTGGCTTGCTGCATTTTTTGCTCCTCCGCAAGTGCAGCCTCATTCGAAACGATAAAGGAAACCTCGTAGGCAGCGACGATATCTGTCAGTCCCTGTATGAGGTTTGCTTGCTGCTTGCATTGGACGTCATCAATGGCGACCAAGATGCTTTGCTCCCCGACCGCGGAATTCGCACCATCCGGCACAAACGGCTGATCCTTTGTGAACTTGTATCCGAGATCAGACATGCATTGTTGGTACTGGTTGACGATGTTCGCCCACTCTTTCGTCTGCTTGGCCCATCCGAAGCTCTCACGTTCCCCTCTAACGGACGCGCCCAGATTCATGAGCTCGGTAATGTCAAGAGACCGCCACTCGTCCGAATCCATGCAGCCGCCTGAAGCATCTGCTAGTGCGCTAGTGAGGCTCGATTACCAGTCCTTGATAATGCCCGCCCCAGCTGGCGCGGGCGGCAACGCGTATCCATACTGGGCCGCAAAATCTGGAACCCAGACGCCGAAATATGTAAACAACGGCTCAACCGAAGGTTCATCAAGCCTGTTTGGGATCTGTGTCCCAATACCGCTGGCATTCAAACACTCCTCGAGAAGGAGGTCTTGAGCACGCGCGAGGCGGTTCTGATCCTCGGCTGTCAACATGTACGACGACAACGGCAAAGTCACTGATCCACTCGATTCATCGAGTGTCGCGACGTTCTTCTCAAACTTGACATTTGGGGCTGCCCCGCCAATGACGGAGCAGCCCGTTGTCAAAAGAGCGAGCGAAATCACCGATGCAAGGAAAACTCGACTCACAATCTTGTCCATTCTTTTCAGGAGTCGCCTCCTGGGTGGTCGATCAAGGCGCCACTATACCCACTGAAAACTGGTAATGACGTCGTTGAAGCTGTAGTTGCGAAGATCAGCGATTGCCGACCCCCGTCCTACGAACAAGGATGAGCCGGTGTAGTTGGCGTCCGCATAGGCGCGGATATTGGATGAGACACCGTGGTTATAAACCGACGTGATTTGGTCGTTGGGAACAAGGCCGATATAGAACATGTCTCCCGCAGACCCGTAAGGACCGTTACCTGTGTACGTAAGGTCGAACCAACCGCAAAAGTAGGACGAAGGACAAGCGCCAAGGGTCGCGTTCGCCGCAGTTGCGCTACCCGCGATCAGACCTATGGACAGCAGCCCAGTCGCTGAAATGACTGCCAATGTTTTCTTCACTGTAGCTCCAATCGTGAGTTCTAGTCGGAATTGACTATGACTCATGATGGTGGCACAAGGTTGAGATCTCGTCAAGACAATACGTTCTGCCCCCGTGTGGGAAGACCAGAAAGGCGGCCCTCTGCTGAACCGGATCTGATCCAGTTCTCGTCCCTCAAGCCAAGTCACTAGAGCAAGCTCAGCCGTGAGCGATAGGACACCGTTCAGCTACTCCCCGCCCCACGGCCAGGACGTCCTTGCCCAGCTCAACGACTGAACAGTCACCGAAGAGACGTCTTGCGATCGAGGCGTGGATCGAGGCGAGCGAATCCGACCCGAGCGTGCTGAAGCGCGTCGAGTACGAGCCAGATCGAGCGTGAGGCAGCGATCATCTCGTCGATCTTCGATCGCAAAGGCGCCCGCCGGCGGGTGAGGTAATCCTGTCAAGCGGCTGGGAAGCTCTCCGAAGTCAGCTAAGCCAAGAGGCAAGACGCGGTCCGACGACTAACGCGAACAGGCGGCGAAACAGTACTATGTCTCAACCTAACAAACGACCCTCCCCGAACGTTTGGTGACTCAAGGTGAGCGAGGTGAGCGAAGCCGTTCGCCACCCGTATCGACGTCAGCGCGCGCCGCCTCGAAGTCCGCGACCCCGACGGCAGCCAGTCCATGATCGACTACGGCGAACTCATCGTCGGAACGGGTGCCCTCCCGTCGAGCGCGGGCATCAATGGCCTCGATGACCTGGGCCCGGCTGACGGCGTGCATGTCCTGCACTCGATGGGGCGACACCTTCGCCCTCGAGCGTGACCTTGACGAGCGGCAGCCGAAATCGGCGATCATCATTGGCGCCGGATATGTCGGCCTGGAGATGGCCGAAGCGTTCATCGCCCGCGGCATACAGGTCACCCAACTGCAGCGCGGGCCCGAAGTGATCTCCACGACCCCGAACTCGGTAGCCTCATCCGCGATGAACTCATCCGCCACGGAGTCGACGTAGTGACGGACTCCCGTGTCGAGTCCGTCACCCGAGGACCTGGCGGCCTCGCGGTTGCGGGCGCCCGCCCCGGTGAACCGTTCGAACGCACCACTGATCTAGTCCTCGCGGTCGTCGGCGTCAAACCCAATACCGATCTCCTCGAGCGCGCCGGAGCGACGCTCGGCGCCGGCGGTGCAGTCGTGGTCGACGAGTACATGCGAACCGGGCTGCGGAATGTCTGGTCGGCCGGCGACGGAGTCGTCACTCACCATCGGCTCCTAGGCGTCACCTATCTACCTCTCGGCACGACCTCCCACAAGCAGGGTCGGATCGCGGGCGAGAACGCTCTCGGAGGCTCCGCGCGGTTCGCTGGAAGCCTTGGCACCCAGGTTGTGAAGGTGTTCGACCTCGTTGCCGCCCGCACCGGACTCCGCGAGCACGAAGCCATCCCCGTCGGATTCAACCCCGTTAGCACTGCGGAAACGGCGAACGACCACAAGGCGTACTACCCGGGTGCGAAGCCGATCACCATTCGCGTGACCGGCGACGCCGACACCGGCCGACTGCTCGGCGCACAACTCGTTGGGTCGTACGGCACCGAAGTCTCCAAGCGGGTCGACACGTTCGCGACAGCGCTACACCACGAGATGAAGGTGAACGCATTCAGCGAACTCGATCTCTCATACACGCCGCCGCTCGGCTCCCCCTGGGACGCCGTACAGGTCGCCACACAGGTATGGAGTCGCGATCACTCGCGCTGAATCGCCGCCCGCAACGATGCGCCGAAATGGGGCTTTTGTGGCGAAAAACGTGTCCCCGGTTTCGAGGTAACTACCCCGCTGAGCAGCTAATTCTAAGCCAGGCGCGTGTCGCATCGGGGCGTCGTATCGGTTGGCGAACGCCGAGCTGCAAGTCACGATCACTGTGTTCAATGAGAGCAAAGAAGTCATCGGGCCAGTGCTTGTTCAGGTCATCGACCCAATGCGTGGCACGCTCCACCGCTATCCGAGGATCGAATTGAAGTCGATTCGGCCCGCGCAGTCTGCGATCTGCGAAATTCGAGTTAACGCGGTCGATCAATGGTCGAGCGCCGCCCCTAGCATCGTGTTCAGGGATGCGGGCGGCGAGTGGTGGAGGCGTACGGTGTTTGAGCCGGTCGAGCACATCCACGACGACCCCGCAAACTTCGCCTGGAACTCTCCAAATCGTGGACCGACCGCGCGCACAACCGGAAAGGTATGGGCGCTCACCGAGTCGGCCGACTTCAAGCCTCGGTTGTCGACACGATGGCACCGATTCTGGCGCAAGCGACGCGGCAAGAGCTCCCTCCCCTGACTTACTTAAGCAAGGGTCGTCGGGCTCGAGTTGCGCAAGCGCGTTGGCGGTGGGGGCGCTGATCCTAGGTGCCCGCTACGAACACGGCGATGAGCGCAACGGCCATCGACGCCACAGCGACATCGAGCGATGCGATAGCAATGCCTGTGCTTAAGCACTGCGAACGGTCAGCATCGGCCTTGGCGTTACGAGCGATCTCGAGGCTGGCGCGCAACGCTCGACCACCTGGTCGAGCGTTGCGCTGGTGTTTTGGATGATTTCGGATACCTCCGACAGTGCACCGGCGACCATCTGAGTCGGTAGGGATGCTCTACGCGCCCCGGCTTCGAGGTAGCTACGCCGTTGATCAGCTAATTCTGGGCCAGACGTGTGTCGTTCCACCAGCATGCGAAGGGCCAACGCCAACTTCTTGAGATCTGGGTTTGGCAAGACGGCCGGATGAACCGCAATCCTTCGCTGGGAGGGTTGATCTTCCGAGTGCAGCGAGCTCGACGGCGCGACAGTTCTCGCCAGCCGTCATTGAGTGAGCACAAACGGAAAAACCTTATTGCGAAGGAGCATGTAGATCTTCTGCTGTTGCCGCGTGCTTATCGTGTCTTTGTTCCGCTTATTGAACATTTTTGCGAGGAAATCATAGTCCCTCTCGCCATCGCTGAAGTTCCATTGATCGGGAGTGAATGCGCCGCTATCGAGCAGGTACTCAAGCAGTGCGCGCGAGAAGAACTCAGAGGTAAGCGCGACGTCTTGGCCTTCGACAAGCGCCTTGCGAAGCGCGTGAAGATCGCTGAACACACTGACCTGACGGTCGAGGTCTTCTCGACCGAACTTGTTCACGCAGACGCTACCGATCGGGTAGAGCACCGCTCCGTTTAGCTCGTTCTTGATGGTGAAGAGCTTCACTAAGTTCGTCTGACCGCACACGCATACGCCAGTGCCCGCAGGTTCTTCTTCGAGGTCCACGACCACCCACTCGTTGACCGCCCGCCTCCAATCGTTCGATTTGGACGAAGCGAGGACTGCCTGGACAAGAGACTCAAGACTGTGAACGGTCATCGCTGGGCCCTCCTTCAGCGGTGAAGGCGGCTGCCGACTGCGGCACTAACTCCTTGCCATCCCTGCCGTGAGGTCTCCGTACCGAATCTATAGCTCGCGAAAATTTGTTGCTCATCCCTTAGCCGTTCGCATCTGCCAGCAGTCGAGCACCCACGCCCTCAAGCCACTTATCAAGGTCGATTGAGCTGCCGACCGTGCTCGACCACGCGTTTCCGCGGCGCACGTCGACGAAAGTCGCGATCGCTCTTCCGGATGTATCGGCACGCAGGAGCAGTCGCAATGCGCCCTGCACCGCCTCGGCGCTAGGCGCCTCGAGGTTCATCCAGACTGCGACGTGCTCGATAGTTCCATCGGGCCACTCTTCTGAGAAGAGCGGCTTGACGGCGACATCCAGCCCGCCGATGAGCAGATCCACACTTGCCGGGCGGTGAAACCGCGCACCATTCCAGCGCTCCGCGATGCTTGGCCAAAGCTCGGCGATCGTGGCGTAGCTTGCCCTGCGCTTCGCGCTCGCTTGGGCTGCCGCGGCTTCGATTACCGACCCGTCTCGCATCGTGCGGCGATCGTTGTAAATGGCCACACGCATCTGTTTCCAGAAGTCCCCCGGCAGAAAGTACTCACTGTCGGCTTGGTCTCGGATCTCCACCGCCTTGGCGCGTCGCTTCGATTCACCCGCGCTCATGTACCGGACGAAGGCGCTCAAGTTGACCTTAAATGCACTCACGATGGAATCCTTTCGCTGGAGCTGGTCGAGGGCTTTTCGCGTGAGCCCCTCGACCAGCCAGTCCTACTTTCGGTCGCGCGGCGGGTTCGGGTCGTGACCGCCGCCCACCGTGTCGGTGTCGCGGATCTCGCCCTGCCGGTTGTGGATCCGGACCTCGCCGCCCCCCAGGTTGGTGACGATGTCACGCGCGCGGTCAATGGCTTCGCCCTGCGTGGGCAAGTGCGCCGAGGCGCGGTCCGCGTTGGGCTTGACAATGTCCCAGCCCCCATCGGGGTTCGGCACGACGTGCCGGTTGTTTTCTTCGGCCATCTTCGGGGCCTCCATTTCTCTAGTTGAACAATGAACTCAGCGTCCGAGCGACAGCGCCTCCTACTGCGAGTCACTTCTCGTTTCGAACGCCCTTGTGCTCGTGCGAGCTGCCGTTCATGATGCGGCCCGTGGTCGTGTCGCGCTTGAACCAGGTCTTGCCAACCTTGAATTCACTGCGGCGCTTGACTGTGCCGAGACGATGTCCATGTCCGGTATTCTTTGCCATATTTTGTTCACCTCCTCTCGAGTCGATGACGGTTTTTCGGGCTACTTCCTCTTGCCGGAGGGCGTCTGCGACAGTGCGCTGGCAGCCGCCGTCTTCTCGGCCTTCGTTGACGTCGGGTTGGACAGGACCTTGCTCGCAGCCGAGGCGGCCTTTGAACTGGTCTGGCGGGAGTTTGTTCCCATTTGTATCTCGCTGTTCTTTCTGCCACAGAACGCCGGCGGCGGTCTATTGGCCGACCATTTCTGGTCTCAGTAGGTACAGACGAGCTAACTCAGGCACTCCCGACATACCTCGGAGTCACCCTTAAAGAGTTGGGCCGGCTTGATCGTGAAGCAGTTTCTGCACGTGCGTTCGGACACACGGCTGGGGCACGCGCATCGACCACACTCTCCGCACTTCGGGTCGCCGCAGGTCGGACAGATCTCTGCCCCGTAGGTGCGCATGACGTGACCGCAGTTGACGCAAGAATGCCACTCCTTGTAGTAGGCACTCTTCGGCGCGGAAAGTGCGATCCTTTCCCAGGGAGCTCCGTCGACAACGGAAACGACCACGAAGTAGTCACCCAGTCGCGTGACCTGGGCATACATCTCTTGTCCGGGCACATCATTCGCGTAGAGCCAAGACGTCTTTCGCGATACAAGCCCAGCGTTCGACGTTCGGACCGCTCGCACGATCTCGGTTTGCGATTCATCGAGTCCGCGACGAAGCGGGTAATCGGCATAAGACGCACTGAAGACAATCACGCCGTCGGCATCAAGCAAGACGACATGACCAGGACTGGCGAGATTCTGGACGGCCCGGACACAAACCGCCGCCCTAGACGCTTGTCCAGCTCTCCACAAGCGAGCTACTTGCGCGGCCGTCGGCGTTGATCCGCCCAGATGTTCGGTGGCAAGAGCCGGGGGAATCAGGATGGCAGCGGCGAATGCATCACTAGTCATCTCCTCCAGCTGACGCCCGCGATCTGGCTGACCAGGGAGGTCCTCGGCGAGTTCGATCTGAGTGCGCTGCAGGTGATGCCCCAACTCATGGAGGGCAGTAAACGCCTCCCTCCTCGAAAAAGTACCCGGAACTATTCCGATCCGAGGCGGCTCGATTGTGTCCACGTAGGCACCCGCAATCGTGCAATCGGGTGACTGCGCCGCGAAATCGATATAGGCAATCTCAAGGTCGGACCAGGTGCCCAACTCAGCCACTGGTCCAGCCTCGAGCCGATCTCGGATTGCAGGATCACGAGCATCGAGAAGCTCAAGCATTCTCGCGACCCGCTCAGCAACCTTTTCCCGCCCAAGGATTCGGGCCCGGCGACTAGGACCGCTCACCGAATCTCATTTCGAAGTACAGGTCAACTCGAGCGTCCCAGACGCTGAGATCCCCCTCCTTCCTGGCGGCAAGCGCGAGCGCTCCCTGCGTAAGCTCCAGCAGCGCCTCGCTATCGGCGGCCTCGAGGGATGCCAATCGAGGACGGACAGAGAGCCTTGTGACAGCCGCCGTAAGACCTTCCTCGATGACAGGATTGCTCGCCAAAATGACGCCAACCTCGACGTCCATTAGTGGTGACAACGCTCTAGCTTGGACGACGCCTACAAGCCCCGTGCCGTTCGCTAGCTTGAGCGCAGCAGCTGGATTAACGCGAAGCACCTCCGCGATCGCCTTTACGGTCAGGTTCGCAGCAGCGATCATGTCGGGCAGAGCTCCGTTGCCCGAAATGAGATTCACAGCATTGCTCAAGGCCTCCATGACCAAGGCAAGCTCTCGGCGCGTCTGCGCCCGCCGACTACTAAGGTTCAGGACCGGAAGTCCGCGGGCGAGTGCGCCCGCATCTGACGCCTCGAGAAGTGCGGCGAGTGAACCGTATTGGCCGGCGTTCGAGATGAGACGCTCAAGGACCACCTCGGCCACATCAGTCGCAAGTTCTGTCCAAACGCTCAAAGCCACTGATAGCGAGGTCGATCCTGCAGGCAGGATCACAGTCATGTTGTCAGCCATGTCCTGACCCACTGTTACGGGCGCGACTCGGACCAGATTACGGAAACTGCCAATCCTCTTATCGACGAAAACCATTGAGACCACGTCATCCCACCGTGCCCGCCAGACTTGGCCGGCAGCGAGCTCATTGCCCTCGTCCCACGATTCGTAGAAGTGGGGCACACGCATGTTGACGTACTCGATCCAAGGGTTCGTCACGCTATCCCCGTTATCCATTCTCTCCTTGACCACCTTCTTGTTTCACTACTTACGTTATGTATTGACGAGCTAACTAACATCGAGAAGCTCAAGACAGCTAGCAAGCGCGACCTTAACCGCTTCCTTAGATGGCTTCTGGGTTGCGACTCGCTCGCGGAATCTGGCCAGAACCGACTTGACATACGTCGCGCTGACACTCGTACCCGGCAACAGAGTGACGGTTTCGGACAGATCTTCGTCGCCGACTGCGATCGAAAGTCGCTCGACCCAGACGAACCCCTTGAGCAACGCGTCGGCCTCCGCCAACATAACAAGCCACTCGGCGGGCGCCATGTGCTCGATTTCGCTATACCAACCGTTGTCCCAGTCGAGAGCAATTTCGACACGCTCAATCGCGCGTTCAGCTGCGGGATCGATGTCCAGCTCGGTGAGACCGTACGGTGCGAGCTCGTCGAGCTCGAAGACCCGGACAATTGCAGTGGCGAGCACCTGGTCTGTAAGCGCTCCACCGGCGAAAGAGATCAGCGTGCGGGCGGCCCGCACGAGCTTCTCGATGTTCTCGGCGGAAGTGGGGCCGGCCGCGTTGAGCTTCTCGATGGGCTCGATAGCCGCCAGACCAGGCGCGCGGAGCAGCTCCTCGAAGTCACCGGCCCAAATCTCCGTCAGGCCGACCAAGCTCCACGCGGCGGTCCCCGCGAACTCCTTGGTGTGGTCGACGAAGTCAGGCTGCTTCATGAGGAGACCACGCATGCGCAGCCGCATTAGCCCCGCGGTGGTACCGCGCGCCTCGTCGATCATGGCGTTCTTGATGCTGCGGCGGGCGAGACGCGTATACGACGCATCATCCGTCGCTGTCGCGCCAACGCGAACGAAGAATTCGGGTCCCTTCGTTCCGCTGAGCTGATCCGCCAACCAGTGGCGCGCTGCATCGCTGTTCCAAGCCGCTCCACTCGGAGGAGGAAAGCCGCTCGCCCGTCCAACCTGCCGAACGAGCTTGATCACCCAGGCGTACTGGACCGGCCCCAGCTGGCCGAGGGCACGTAGTTCCTCGTACGGCGAAAGTCCGCCGTGCGCCGAACCTGCCTGATGATCGTCGTCATCGTCCTCTACCGCTGTCACGAATTCTCCTTACCTTTGGGCGTGCACTGATAGCAGATACGCGTCGCTGGCGACACCAGCTTTTGCAGCGCCTCAAAAGGCCCTAAGGTCGAAGTGTCTTCCTACAGACACACAAGGACCCCGATCTGTCCGAAGAGCCTCGCTCGACGGATCGATCGGGGGCCTTCGTCTTTACTTTTCAAATCTTGTGAAGCCGAGACCATCACAATATCCGATCAGGGTGACCTTTTTGTAAGAAACGCGCAATTATTAAGAATTGATCGCTATTCTTGGGGCAAAAGGGGATCCGCATGCTGCTTGCTTTCAGACTGACCAACTTCCGCTCGTTCCTGGATGAGCAGGTTCTTCATCTCGTGCATTCGCCGCGGGAACGGTCCGAGGGGATGCTGCACCCAGAAATCCTTCCGGCGCTCGCTGTCCTCGGCGCGAACGCCTCGGGTAAGTCGAACCTATTGAGAGCCATTGAGCTGATGTTCGGAATGATTCGTAATTCGGCCGCGCAACCTACCGAGACGCTCCCCTACCAGCCCTTTCTCCTCGGAAGCGGCGAACCGGGGCCAACGCTCTTTGAAGCGTCCGTTCAATTCGAGGGGGTGCGTTACGACTACGGATTCGAGTACGACGCTGAACGGATCATCAGCGAGTGGCTCTACTCATCGCCCCACGGCCGGCAGCGCACCATCTTTGAACGGGGCCTGGGAGCAGACTGGTACTTCGGAGATTCTTTGAAGGGTGCAACGCAGGCGCTGGCCGATGCGACACGCGATAACGCACTTCTTCTATCCACGGCCCGCCTGATCAACCACAAGGTGCTCACGCCGCTCCACGAGCAATTTGGCGGACTGGTCAAGGTGCTTCGTTCAGACACACTCGACATGACCTTGCAGGTCACTTTGGACTCGCTGTCACGCGATCCGAAACGACGCGACGATGTCGCGAAGTTGCTCAAGAGAGCCGATCTAGGCGTTGCGTCCCTCTCAATTGATGAGGGAGGTGTCCCCGCGGTGGTGCAGGAGGCGACGAAACGCTTCTATGAGACGGTGATGCCCGATGCCACTCCTGAAGAGATCCAGGCGCAGATCATGCTGTCTATGTTGCGGCCCAAGCTCACCCATAGCGGCGAAGGCGGCGTGGCCGTCGGCATTCCATTCGAGTGGGAATCGGTCGGAACGCGCAACCTCCTGGCAATACTGGGCCCAATCCTCGATCGACTCGCCACCGGTGGCGTGCTCGTAGTAGACGAGCTCGACACCAGTCTCCATCCGAGGCTCGTTAGTGAACTCGTGAAACTCTTCGTCTCCCCCAGGACAAATCCCCTTCAAGCACAGCTGGTGCTGTCCACTCACGACGTGACTGTGATGATGAACGTCAACGGATACGGTGCACTCGAACGGGACGAGTTGTGGCTAGTCGAGAAGGACCGTCAGGGACGAAGCGAGGTCTATTCCATCTGGCGCTACAAACCCCGCAAGGACGAGGTCTACAGCCGAAATTACCTGATGGGCCGCTACGGCGGACTCCCAAGAATGGACGAAACGAATTTCGTTGACATCCTGAGTGAAGATGAGCCGGGTTTCGTGGATCTCTCGAGTGCGGAACCAAATGCCGAACAGAACCACGATTAGTCTTCGGCGCACGGTCGCCAGCCGCAGGCAGAAGGAGCTCTTTCTGATCCTCCATGACCCTGGCACGCTCGGCGAGTACCTTGCCTGGATGCGGCGTCTGCTCGAGCACAACAACGCAGACCTGGAGGAAATGACGGCGGGATCGGCGGTGGCCGAAGTGGAGCGCGCAGCCGAAATGCGAGCGACGGCACGCAAGAAGAATGCCGCGTACGACGAGGTCTGGTGCGCGTTCAACCGAGAAGGAAGATACGACCTTACCGACGCAAGGGAGCTGGCCGCCGCGAAGGGAATTGGCATCGCGATCTGCGATCCAACGGTAGACGTATGGTTCCTGCAGCACTTCGAGGGAATCACGGGCCTCTCGCCGGAGGAAATTGCTGAGCGGCTCGCAAAGCGCTTCGACAAGGATCTGACGTCACTGCGGCATCAAGAGAACAGGCTCTTCGGCAAATACGATCTGGCTCGGAGTAGAGCCATCTCGCCTGGCGAAGATGCTAACCCGGGATCCAGTCTCCACCGGCTCGTAGACGCGATGCGGACATCCAAGCAAGCGTTCTCTGGTTCCGCTGATCAGCCCAAACTCTAGGAGCGTCGGGCACGATCGCTCTTCTCGCTCGCCGTCAACGACCGTCAGAACGCGCGGCCGGCGGGCACAGTTAGCAGTTCTACGGAACTCGAAGTTCCTTGAGCGGATCCCGCCTCGAAGCGAGGATGGCTGGGACAAGGGCTGCCAGAGTTCCCACCCCTACAGCAAGCAGGCCAACCGAAAGGGTGAAGCTCAGACTGGGTAGTGGATCATTACCTATCGCCAGCGAAACCTCTGCGATTATGGTGCCCAGGGCTGCACCAACTGCGCTAAGTCCAGCCATCTGAGTCAGTAACAAGGCAACGATCAGCCTCTGCGACGCTCCGAGAGCACGGCGTCGTCCGAAGTCTTTGCGGCGCAGCATTACTAGGCCGTAAAGGATTGCGGCGACAAGAATTGCGGTCACTCCGAATATGAAGATCACCAGACCTCTCCCAAAGGTTCCTAGCTGTCCCTGTACTAAGGCCCTCAGGCTTGCAAGCTCCTCGCTCGTCGCGATCTTTACCTTGTTTGGGTCTTTGACACCCAAGACGGATTGGACGGCCTTGGATACCGAGGCCACCAAATCCGGTCGGGTCGCGATGACCACCACCACGCTGACCGTCTGCGGATCTTTGATATCCATCTTCTTGGGTACTAGCACAAGAGGTTCCAGGAATTGCAAATAGTCGGGTACCGCGATCTCGCCGGCGATGGCAAAATCACCCCCGGATGTTGAGGTGACGCCTCCTATTCCGTCAGGCATGCCAAGTTGTGACAGGGCGCTCGCGGAAGCCCACCCAATGTGATTCGGAAGTGCTTGACGAGTTGGAATCCCTATCGCGGGGAGATCGTCGCTCCAGACCATACGAATTGGCACTCTTGGGCCGTCCGGGATTGCGGCGTTGACAACGTCTTCTGGCGGCCCAAACGCGCTCGCCCATTCGATGCCTTCAATACTCGCGAGTCGTTGAAGGACGGACGTGTCGAGACCGGAATCTGTATCGGCTCGGATAACGATGGAACGGGTGCCGACAGAGTCGATTGATCCCAATACCGCTTCCTCGGCACCAACGGTTCGCCCCGTAGTGAGGAGAATCGCGGCGCACATACCCGTGACCATCACGATCGAGATAAGGCTTGCTACCGGTTGAGATCTTGCAGTAGCGATCGCCTCTCGAACCACGGGAATCGCCCTCACAGTTCAATCCTCCGAGTGCATCGCTCGACCAGGGTGGGATCGTGCGTGACGACCACGACGGTTGCCCCGGACCGAGCCTGCGCGTGGAAGGCCTCAACCACGATGTCCGCCGAAGCGGGATCGAGGTTGCCCGTGGGCTCGTCCGCCAGCAGCACGCGAGGGTCATTGAGCAGTGCCCTGCATAGCGCGATTCGCTGGGCTTGCCCTCCGGAGACCTGACCCGGCTTGGCGCCTGATTGTAGTTCGACTCCGAACTGTTGAAGCAATTGCAGAGCTCTACCTGTCGCCGCATCTCGCGGTTCATCTCGATAGAGTGCTGTCTCAATCACGTTGTCCAAGATGGTCCGGCTTGCATCCAAAGCCGCGTCTTGAAAAACGAACCCGAAATTGCTAGCGCGTAGAGCTGCTCTCCTCGAATCGCTCAGACGGGTGACATCGATTCCGTCCAGAAGAATTTGTCCTTCGGTCGGACCCAGCATCAGGCCCAACAAGTAGAGCAGCGTCGATTTACCTCGACCAGACGGCCCGGTGATGGCAACAACCTCCCCCGGCAGAAAGACCGCATTCCACTCCTGGAGGATCGGATCCCCACCGTCGTAGGCGAAGCTCAGACCGCGCGCCTCGAGCACGAACTACTGTCCTGCGGGAACGCGAACCCGGGCGCCAGATGCCATTCCTTCAATCACAGAGATGCCTTTGGCGCTGGCCTTTACTGTAACAACGTGCTCCTTGCCATTGTCGTCGATGACGACAATGGAGCCATCGGCTTTACTAAGGAGAGCGGCACTTGGAACCGTGAGCCCGTTGACCGATTCGACAATGACAATCTGTGAGTGCAAGAAACGCTGCCCGGACACGGGGATGCTTCCACATTTCTCGCCGCAGATTGGCGCACTGTCCTTTCCATCGAGGGCGATTGTGACATTCCCTTTGTCATCAGCCTTCTGCTCGGTCACATAGGACTCCCAGAGATCCCCGTCGGGCGACGTTATTTCCACTCGGGTCCCAATGGGCATCGATGCGGACTGAGCAGCGGTTACGGGGATGGTGAATTTCGGAGACACCGGCAACGCGTTGACCGCCGGTTCGCCACCGGACAGTGCATTGCCGCGGCTGATCTTGTCTGGATCAAGGGCTACTCTGGCTGGAAGTGAGGTGACAAATACGACATCTCCTGGCTGCACGACCCCGTCGCGCACGAGGCCTAGGCTCTCCTGCCAATCCTTCACCGCGCTGCTTGTCTCCCATCCGAAGTTTCCATCCACCGGGCCGCTGAAATAGCCCAAGGTCGTTAGGAGGGTTTGAAGCTGTGCGACGTCCGCACCAGATGAACCAGACGCCATACTTTCGAAGGCCGGAATTGCCCCCAGTGCAATCACAATCGGGCGCAGATTTACCGTGTAAAGCACTGTTCCTGCGCCGACCTCCTGCCCGGCGCTGATGTTTACCGTTGTTACGGTCCCACTTGCGAGATTCGAGGCAGCCGGAATTGGGCTCCACTCCGCGACGGTGTTGAGACTAATGCTGGCTCCGACCTCGCCGCCAACGACCTCGGCGAACGTGAACTTCGTTGAGTCCAACACATCTGCCGGGGGCGTGAAAACGATGGTTGCGGCCCACCCGACGGCCAACCCGACCGCAAGTATGGCAAGGCCCCAGGCAGCGCGAAGGAGCCACCTCGCGGGAGGAGGAGAGTGCCCCTTCTTACCCGACTCGTTCGATTTCATCTCAATTGATCCGTCCGAGTGAGGGCACTTAGCTCGACGAACGAACTTCCCCGACTTGTTCGAAAGTGCCCCAAAAAGTCCTCCAAAAAAACTGACTCAACCTCAGCTGGAAAGCTGTAGCCTAACCCAAGTGCAGCGACGCGCGCTCGCAAACCAAGCCGTCGGACGCGGGCGCGCGTCGTTGCATCATGTTAGTCAGTCGTTTACGCGATACCAGAGCAGCTGGCTCCGGCAGAGTTCGTCTGCCCGTTGATCAGAGCCTCCCAAGTCCCGCCGTAGGCGCTGAACACATTGTTGTGCGAACCCGCCGTGTACCACCAAGTTGTGCCGGTTGAGTTGAGCGTATGCCTCACGAAGAACCCGCTCACGGTCACGGTGCTGTTGCTCGAAACGCGCACGAGGCTGCCGCAGGAGATAATCCCCGAAGAGTCGCCAGCGAACGCAGGCATCGCACCGAACGACAGCAAGATTGCGGCAATCGATATGCCAGCGGCTACCTTGAATTTCTTTGACATTCTCAGATTTCCGTTCCAGTTTGGCCGCCGGACATCCTTGGATAGACCTCAGGGTGCACTGTTCTAGGCAACGTGTCAACTGAAAAAGAGCGAAGCTCGCCTTTCCCTCTACCAGCCCATATGATCGACCTGCGACAGAAATTAGGTGAACGTGAAAAACGCAGTGTTGCCTCGGTCCCGGGCAGGTCGATTCATTGGGCATATTCGTGGATCTCAACTTCGACGTTTGCGGGGCAACGCTGCTCTGGTCTGCGCATTGGTGTGCTCGACCATTCTCTTGTCTGGGTGCGTATCGCTCCCGAGTCAGACAGTGCCCATAGTCGAACCTTCCAATCCAACTCCAACTCCGACATCGACGGCTTCCTCGGCGACCGACCTTGACATGCTTTGGAGTGCGTTGCTCGGGGCCTATCCGGACGCAGTACGGCCCAGGGCCGAAATCATCCGATATGTCGACGAAAACGAGATCGGTAGCGTGATGGCAAACTGCCTAAGCGAAGGAGGGTTCCCCGATGTGGTCCCACTCGCCGATGGAGGCATAACGACTGGCAATCTGCCGCCCGCGCAAGAAGAGTCATTCAATCTGGCAATGTTCACCTGCATGGCGCAATACCCGCTGGATCCGAAGTATTCAGCGACCCTGACGGATGACAGACTCGGGGTTCTCTATGAGTATTACGTGAAGACCTTAACTCCGTGTCTGGAGGCGCAGGGATACTCCGTAACGCCAGCGCCCAGCAAGTCGACTTTCATCGATACCTACTACGACAAGACGTGGACCCCGTACGTGGATCTGAATAACGCGTTCGTTGGTACTCAGGCCGAATGGGACCGAATAAATGGGGCCTGTCCTCAGTGGCCGGAGAACTTCTTCGGGTAACGCGCATTCTGGACTGGCGCGCTTGGCGCGATGTGTCGTCGCCTCGACAACCTGGGTGAATCCGTTGCGATCCGCGTTGGCAGCGCATCTCGTTGGCGACCTTTGCCCAGCTAATCTCCGTAGTCGGAAAGCGAAACGCAGGGAAGATCAACTTTCTCCGAACGTGGCCTATTGCGCCCGTGAATCAGGAATGGTCTTCGGGAGAAATGAACTCACTTCCGTGTTGTCGCAGGCCTTGGGCAGGCGTAATGTTATGTGCATGTGAGCCCGGTGCACTGGGCCCCAACCCCGCCGGAGGCGGTTATGCGAATTCTTCCCGCCGTTACGCCCACTGCTGAGCAGCTTCCAATCCTGCTCGATAGTAAGTCCGGCATGCTCGTCATCCGCGGTGCCGCTGGCAGCGGAAAAACCACGACTGCGCTTCTACGACTTAAGCAGCTTTGCGCCACTTGGCTCAAGCGGAAAGAGCGGCTAAATCTCGTCGAGCCCGTGAAGGTTCTCGTGCTGACGTACAACAGGACGCTCGAGGGGTACATAACCGAGCTGGCGCAGCAGCAAGTGGGACGGGATCCGAACCTGGACCTGCGCGTGCGTACTTTTGGCAAGTTTGCGAAGGAACTCCTGGGGCCGGGGGCTGGGCCGGATGACGAGGCAGCTCTGGTCCTCGATCGGTTTCTCTCACCCTTCGGCATGCCTGTGCCCTTTCTCAAGGATGAGGTTGAGTACATCCTGGGCCGTTACACACCAAACGAACTAGAGGAGTACATAGGCGCCCAGCGCGACGGCCGAGGAGCAAGCCCACGGATGGAAACGTCCACCAGGCGGCGGCTGCTCGACGAGGTTATCTATCCGTACCTCGCAGAGAAGGAAACAAGAGGGCTACGGGATTGGAACGATATCGCCCTTTCGGCGGGAACCGAGCCAAGCCAACTGTGGGACGTCGTCATTGTCGATGAAACTCAGGACTTTTCAGCAAACCAAGTCCGCACGATTCTTCGCCACGTCGCCGAAGATCACTCCGTCACCTTTGTCATGGATTCAGCTCAGCGCATCTATCCTCGATCGTTCACTTGGAAGGAAGTTGGGATCGCAAACCCGCGCAGCAAAACGCTAGACCGCAACTTCCGCAACACACAGCAGATCGCAGCATTCGCTCGCAGCTTGGTGGATGGCATGGTTGTTGGGGACGATGGCACGTTGCCGGATTTCAACGCGACAAGCGCTACTGGACCGCGACCACGCGTACTCGTCGGAAAGTTCAGTGGCCAGATGGCGTGGGCTCTGCAAAACATCGTGGCGATCGCAAATCTTGCCGACGAGTCTGTCGTCTTCCTGCATCCTCTGGGTGGAGGCTGGTTCAACTATGTGCGGCAACAGCTCAGAATTGCTGGCATCGATTCAGTCCAGCTCACTCGCGCAAGCGTGTGGCCGGGGGGCGACGAAACCGTGGCGCTGTCCACCATCCACTCCGCCAAGGGCCTGGAGTTCGACCACGTCGTAATCTTGGGCCTTAACCAGCAGGTCACTCCCCACGGACATGAAGCCGGGGATGCCAAGCTCGAGAGCCTTCGTCGCCTCCTCGCGATGGGTATCGGCCGAGCTCGCAAAACGGTCACTCTTGGCTTCAAGGACGGGGAGGCCTCCACGCTCATCTCCCTGCTGGACTCCTCCACCTACAAGCTGGTGCGAGTGTGACCGCCGACATCCAGGACCTGATCGCAACGCGCGGAATCACCGAGATACTTCACTTCACTACGAACAACGGCCTTCTCGGGATCCTTGCATCTGGACGGGTCTTGAGCCGCCATCGGCTCAACGAGAATGACCTCGTTAGCGCCGTGAGACTTCCGGTCTGGGCTGTTCGCAAAGACCCAAACTGGACGGACTACGTCAACTTATCGATCGATGAAGTTAGCCGACGAATGTTGGCAACCTCAGAGGAACAGCACCGCAATAACCCCGACGTGTGGTGGACAGTATTGTCCTTCGCTCCTGAAATACTCACTCACGAGGGGGTCTGGTTCACTACGACGAACAACACGTACAACAGCACCGTGAGGAGAGGCGAGGGTCTCGCGGGGCTAGAGGATCTTTATGCCGAACCCATCCCGTGGGGCTGGTACGGTGCGCAGAGCTGGCGATCTTCCAATACCCCTAACAATCGCCCCACGGACGCTCAAGCAGAGGTGCTCTATCCCATTCAGCTCCCGCTCGATCACCTTCGGAGCGTGTCGGTTCGAGAGGAAGAGCACATCGACGAAGTCGCTGGCTGGCTAGCGACCATGACACTACCCGACTTCTCAGTCCTCCATAGGCCGGACGTGTTCGGATGAACGCCGCCCGATCTGAACGTGCAGCGTCATCCATGTTGTGGGCTGCCTGGGCCGACGCTCTGGGGTGGATCTCCGAATTGACCACGGCGTCGAACCTGCACCGCCGCACCAAAGGCCGGCCGCTGACTGAGCCGTTCGCTTGGGAACGCAATATTGGCGGACGGCTCGGAGTGCGAGTCAAACTGCCGCAGGGGTGCTATTCCGACGACACCCAACTTCGTCTCGCCACCTCGCGCGCTATCTCCGGACACGGCTTCGACGTAGAAGCGTTCGCCCGAGTTGAGCTGCCGGTCTGGCAGTCGTATGCGCTCGGCGGCGGTCGAGCAAGTAAGGCGGCTGCCAGCGCCCTCGCCCGTCCCAATTCCAATTGGGCCGCAAACTTCTACCCCGGCTGGGAGAACTCTGGAGGAAATGGGGCAGCGATGAGGATCCAACCTCACGTTCTCGCAGAGCCGCGCCTTGAGTCCTACCGTCATCTCGATGACGTCATCCGAAACGCAATCGTCACCCATGGGCATCCCCGAGCCATCGTGGGAGCCGTCGTCCAGGCAATTGCCGTGACGATCGCGCTCAACGAAGGACGCGTGCCCGATCCAGCCGACTGGCCTCAGCTGATCGAAGTGGCTCACGCCGCCGTGGAGGCATTCTCGCGAATCCCAGAACTCGCCGCCTACTGGCGACCACGGTGGGAGCAAACGGCTGGCCGGGACTTTCAAGGAGCATGGCACGAGACCGTTTCCGAGGTGGACGAAATGCTGTTTCGGTGTGGGCAGAGTTATGCGTCGCTCAAAGCCGCAGGACGGGATCTCGTCGAGGCGACCAGGGCATATGACGAGATCGTAAAGATCCTGGCCCTCGACGTGGAGGCGTCGCGCGGCAGCGCAGTCACCACGTCGGTGGCAGCGCTGATTCTCGCCAGCGCGCTCCCCGACCATCCCGCCAAGGCAGCGCAGCTCGCGGCATCGCGACTAAATACTGACACAGACACAATTGCGACTATGGCCGCAGCGATCGTTGGAGCTGCATCCCCGACGCCCCTCACGTCTCCGATCCAGGACGAGGAGTACATTCGCTACGAATCGGAACGTCTCTCGCTGATCGCCTCGGGCGCGAGTGCATCTGTCTTTCCTTACCCCGACCTTCTCAACTGGAACCCGCCCAAGTCAGGGCTCGACAGCGTAGGCCTCGTGGACGAGCGAATGGCGCTTGCCGGAATGGGATGGCTGTACGAAGTTCCCGGCGATCGCTACGCGACCAGTGATGGCGTTTGGCAGTGGATGCAAACTTCGTTCGGACCGACCATGCTTCTAAAGCGTCGGCCAGAAATTCGTCCTCTGGCACCAGCCAACTGGCCCAATGATCGTGAGGCGTTCGCATTCAGGCCACCACGAGGAGAACCACGAACGTCGGTCGCTGCACCGGCGCTATTCGATCTCGACGATCCTAAGAATGGTCGACCCGATAACGAGCGGGCGCGCGCCGTTGATTCCCTCGATCTGAAGAAGATCTTTAGCTGGTTGCGCTCTCAGGACTATCACGACGAGAGTATGGGATATGCGCTTCGTCGAATCGCGGAGATGGGAACCAAAGAGCAACTCGAGGAGTACGTCGCAGCACTTGCTCGCGAGCTCCGCCGTCGCCATTAGACGACCAAGCCGCTGCCAATTCCACAACGATCGGCGGCCGACAGGACAGTTGACCCCTCTGCCAGACGGCGCATAATACGAGACCCTCCCCACTCCCCTGCGGCTTGAAGAGGAACCATTCCGGTTCGTCGGCCGCAACAAGAATGAGGAGGTTGATCGCATGAGCGACCAATCAACGGCTTCCCTTTACGGGTCGAGCCCCCAATTGCGAACCCTTGCGGTCCGCATCACCGATGATCTCCGAGCGCAGTTGGACCTGATCGCCCAACTCAACGATCGGAGCGTCACCGAAGAAATCCGTCTCTCCCTCGAGGACTGGATCGAACGCAGCAAGTCCGATCCCCAAGTACTCAAGCGCGCGGAGACGGTCCGGGCGGAAATCGAGCGCGAGGCCGAAACCAAGCGCAACGCCATCGAGGCGATCTTCTCTGGCGAGAAGGCCAAGCCGAAGGCGACTCCCCCGAGCCGCGACGCTGCAAAGGACAAGGTCCCGAGCAGCTGAACGAAGACGGGCATCCTGGTCGGCTCGAGGCATCCAGCCTCGCCGATCGGGATGTCCGGATCCCCTGATCAGTGCTGCCTCTCTCGCGGGGGCAACTCTCTAGCCGGCCCCGGCTGGAGACAACCCCACGAGAAAGAAGGCGATCCATGATCACCGGCATTGTCATCCCGCACGACGCTGCGTCACCCATCACCGAGGAACCGTTCGACGGCCTCGCCGACTACCAGAAGGCAGTTGGCGGCTACGTCGAGCTGGTCCACATCAGCGAGCCGAAGCTCACGATCTACGCGAACGAAGAAGGCAAGGTCTACGGCCTGCCGATCAACCGCCGCGCAACCTGCATGTGGTGGTTGCTCGCGCCCGAGAGCCGCGGACTCGACCTGTTGGTCGGGAACGTGGTGGTCATCGGAGCGCAGCGCGGACCGAACTCGTCGACAGAGGTCCCAGCGGACTTCCGAGGCCTCCTGCTGGAGACACCGATCTACAAGGTCGAGCTACGAACGGTCCGGAGCAAGGCGCGGTGGTTCAGCAACGAGATCCACTTCAACACCTACTTCGAAGCCGCGATCTACGCGATCGACCTAATGGAGCGCTGGAGTGCGGTGAGAGACATCCGAGTGATCCCGGCCTGATCCAAGCCCCTGCAGAAATGCAGGGGTGCTTCACGTTTGGGCACCGGCCGGCCAGGCCGCAGTACGACCTCTGGAACAGAGGTCAGTCCTGTCCAGGAAGAACCAAACACGACCGGAATGACTGGGCTCTTTGGGTTTCCTAATGACAGCGACACGACGGGCGACGCGACGCCCAAAGCAGCTATCCCACGGTGCTTGCGCGCGCCAACGAGATCAAGGCCGAAATCGATCGCGGCGATCTTCGACCCGGCTCCCAAGGCGAAGACTCGTCGCGGTGCGCCGACGCCGGCCCACACGTCGAACGGGAGGAAGGCCGGGTCCTTCAATCCAGACTGGCCAAGAAGGGACTGGTGAGCAGCCGCGCAGGCCTCACGCACCACAGCGGAGACTCGACCCGATTCGACACCTGAAAGCCGTTGCTGTTGGCGCAATCTCGCATCGCTTGAAGCTCTGCCGGATTTGACGCCGGAGCTTCAAATTTGACCTTTGATCGGAGCCTTCACCGTTACCGACGGCGTGATCGCCTCCGCGGTAAGCGCCGCGCAGGCCTGCCTCGGTCAAGTTAGGAGCAAGGTAGGCCTGGATCGAGGCTCAGACTTACGTTCGAGCCTCGAACAAGATCTCTGGCAATGCAATCGAACAGTAATTCTATGGGATACACGGAGTGTCGCGAGGAAGTGTCAGTACCGCGGCGTAGTTTTGGGGTTGTCCTCCAAAAGGAGGACTACATCTCAACCCGAAACCGAGAGGCCCCAGTGGCAACCTTCATCATTAACAAGTACAAGTCCAACGAAGTGAAAGTGGACGCTGCGACGTACAAGCAAGAGGGCGAGTACATCGTCTTTTACAGCAATACACCCAGTATTGTTCTGGCCCTCCATGCCGGCCGGGTCCTCTCAGTCGAGGACGAAGCAGCCAACGTGGTCGGGAGCATCTAGTGACCGACAGTACGGTCCTCAATCTGGCCACCTCGGCTGAGCAGAAGGCTCGGCAGGCGAAGAGCTACACCGACGACGACGAGCTTGAAACCCTCGCAAAGGCCGTCATGGAACTCGCCCAGGCAGTCCAGAGGCTGGCGCGCAAAACCACTTAGAAGGGCCGTGTAATCGGTGAGATAGGGTTGCTCCACCTACTAGAAGGGGTCCCCTTTTGACCAGCCGCTATGAAGTTCTCGCGACGCTGGTAGACACCGCTGCTGGCTCGCACGGCACCGACGACCTCGGTTACCACCACGCACTTGTGGGCATCCTCCGCGAGCTGCACGTTGCCGAGCAAAGTGGTGCCTCCAGGGCGCAACTTGCTGACGCTATTTACGACCGAATCGCCGATAGCGAGATCAGTCAACAGTGGGACGCGAACGGCGACAACTCTCCGGCCTAGCTGGGGCCTACACCGTCAGACGCGGATAGGACATAGAAGGTTACCTCTCAGGTCCCTAAGTTTGAAAGACGGATTCGTCGCGATAGGTCGGCACCCTGGCCTCCACTCCCCGCGCTGCGATCACACCCGAATTTCCAATTCAAATCCCACCGTTGTCGGTATGTCGCCGGCGCCCGTATCGAACACCCCGACACGGCTCGCCTTACCCTGCGGCGCCAGAGCGTGAGCGACACAACCGTCTATCGTCGGTTGTGGACTGAGCGGGATGGGCGGGTGCCGCCGCACCGACTGATAAACCTCGAGGGATGCCCGACCGAGGAAGACATCGCCACGCAGATCCGCGAAGAGCACGACACGTCGAGGGCGGGACGAGCACGGCCGGGTCGCTGAGAGGCAGGCCTTCCAAGGCGTCACGTCGGACGAGGATCTCGTCGGGTACGCGTGGACGCTAGAGGCCTCTTGCGATCGACTCTGGGGCATAGCGCGTTCTAGTTCGGACAGGAGGGGATTGATGTCGGCACAGTGTGGATCGTGATGCGGCATGAACGCTCACGACCCAAGGCGATCATCCACCACTTCGAGACCAGGGACGGCCGCGAGGAATACTTTCGCCTGGTTAGCTGGGCGGCGTTTTCCAAAGATAGAAGACTGATCGGACGACTCCGGACGCTAGGGGCAGTGGGCGATGCAGTGCTCGTGGACTCCCCCGGCGCGATCACAGACGGTCTAGACAGGGATCGGAGAACGCTAGCGACTTGGCGGGCTCGGCAACACCTGCTCTTCTCAATCCGAGGGAATGTCACTAGAGTGCAGGCATCACGGAAGTAGTTATTCAATGAGGAGTGCGTGTCATGAACGAAGAAGAAGCTGTTGTGCGCTTTGCCCGTACCCTCGGCATGGGCGTCGGGGACGTCTATTTCATCCAGACCGAGGGGCAGATTAACAATCCGCACGCTCACCGTCGAGGCGACGGTAGCCTGATGTTCCTGCACACAGATGGCTGGGCTGTGCGCAACGATGGTCTCAATTACTCCATCGCGAAGATTCACTCTGACGACTTCGAGCGGGGCGCAACGCCCAACTGGAACACCTACTACGGGTGATATTGACAAGTTGATCGGCGTTCTTCATAGTGTGTGGCAAATGACCCGAATACTCACCGTCGAAGAACAGGAATACAACCGAGACTCGCTACTCTGCGATCAGATGTGGGCCTTTCATCAAGACATCTTCGATGTGCTCGACGAGAAGGAGTTAGCTGACGTCGCGATGTACTACCCGCAAGATCTTGATGAAGTACCTGATGTATTCGCTCGCCGGACGGTGCTAGTCGCACTTAACCCAGGTTTGGATCAACGAGCGCGCACTGCGCTGGCCAAAGCTGTCCTGGAGATCGGTATCCCCTTAGACCAATATGACGACCATTTTCCCGCCGCTGGTATGCGACCGGACGATTGACTCCCTCCCTCGATCGAGCTTCACTGGATAAGCGCCTCGAGCTCTTCGTGAGCTCGGCGCACCGTGTCTCTTCCTCGATGCTCTGCGACTTACGCAGGGGAACCACCAGGTTCGCCGGTCGCACGCAATCGAGGAGGTAGCTCATTATGAGCGATACATCAACCGGCTTCGGATCGTCCTACGACCCCGGAGCCCAGATCAGGCCGTTGTCGGTACGCATGACCGAAGAAACCCGGGCGCAGCTGGACATCATTGCCCAACTCAACGACCGGAGCGTCACGGACGAAGTGCGCCACGCGCTGGAAGCCTGGATCGAACGAAGCAAGTCCGATCCCAAGGTGCTGGAGCGCGCCAACGAGGTCAAGGCCGAGATCGAACGCGAAGCAGCCACCAAGCGTGGTGCCATCGCGGCGATCTTCGATCCGGTGCCAAAAACCAAACCGGCCAAGGAGACGACTAGTTCGTCGCCAGCGCGTTAGACGCGTACCCCCCGGTCTTCCTCCCGTTTGCAAGCGGTCGAGGAAGATCGGGGTCTTTCATTCCAAAGCAGCTGAGCGGAGGCTAATGCGCAGCCGCGTAGGCTTCACGCACCACAGCGGACACTCGACCCCGATTCGACACCTGAAAACCGTTGCTGTTGGCCCAATCCCGCATCGCTTGAAGCTCTGCCGGATTTGACGCCGGAGCTTCAAATTTGACTGATCTGGAGCGGCCGCGTGCTGACGGGCGCGCGACGGCAATGAAGGGTTCGAGCGCCGCTTCTAGTCGCTGGATATTGTTGGTCGAGAGGTCAAGCTCGTAAGACTTGCCATCTAAGGCAAACAAGATAGTCCTGCCATGACCATCGTCAATGGTCGTGCCATCGAGATCATCAACAAGTTGCACCGTCACTTTTTGCATAACAGCCAATCTAGCAACAAGGGGGCACCATTAAGTCCGATATCTATACGCAGATCCAGAATGTATGCGGACTTTTTCGCTACTTGTTATCAATACGTATTGCAGAGATTTTCTGCAGGCTATTAACTGTTTGAAGTGTAACGGTCACTATGTGTTTACTACCATCATAGGTTAAGGCGATAGGCGCTATATTTGGAACACTTGCAGCGTTCGATTTATCTAACGTTTCATAAGTCATCGTTAGCCCACTTGCATCTTGCTTTGAAACCAACGTTCCAGGTACGTATTCAGTAGTATGGGTAAAGGCTGAGCTCGGATCACTGGGAATATATGTTTGCCCCCATAGCTCTAGTTCTGCCGCATCTTCTTCTAGGGTATATGAGATATATGGCTTGACTGCGTCGTTTGTTGCGCTATCAAGAAACATACCTTGCGCCATCATAGCAACATTGTTCTGTGCAGCCTTCTGGACAATTGCATATGACTCTGGACCACCACCTAAGGCGTGATACCTGACAGCCAGATCCTGGTTGGCACCCCCGAAGATTGCTTTACTTATATTCGTCTGTATCGCTATGGCCGTTTGTTCTGGTGTTAAGCCAGCAGGAATTTCAAAAGATTTTTCTGTCAATACTTCTGGCGCAGGAGTTGCTGTTTCGCTTGAGCTAGACGTTGGAGAGCTTGTTGCGGGTGTGGCACACGCAGCAAGAGTTAGCGCGCCGAGCATTGCGACAGTTGCTCCACCTTTGACAGCGATTTGTTCGAATCTTTGCTTTGAAGTGCGTTTCTCGCCTGGGTGAGTCCGTTGCTTTGCCATTTGGTGTGCTCTCCTAGAAATGAACGATAACTTCGGACCGGGCATTCACCGGGCGATGCTGAATAGGCACCATCGTACTGGTGAGGGACCGTCAGTTCAGGCGAAGAAGGCGAGCAACCCTGTCGATGATGCCCACGCGGCGTCGGTAGCTTCTCGCCTCCTCGTAGCGCAGAACTTGCCTGAGCGCTTCGACGATCTCAAGATCGAGAACCTGGTCGCCAGGGAGGTAGATGTCCCGGGCTGGTTTGAACCGGGCTTTCGGTAGTAAGGCGATCAGGGTGTAGGGCTCACGTCGTTTGCCTTGGTTCAGTTCCTCGACGGTGAAGGCTCGATAGTCCTTGAGCTGCCAGACCTGCTCCCCCACCTGCAGCACTGTCGCGGTGAGCTTGTAGCGCCAAGCTTTCGGCTTCGCCAAATATGTCACGAAGATGGTCGCGGTCGCGGCGATGATCACTGCCAGAACAAACCACTCCTGAATGGCGATGGCAAAGATCGCCAGCCCGGTCGCGACAAGCCCCAGCCCCACATACCAGCACCATCGTTTGCGCGGGACGTATTCGGTGGCCGTCCAGGTCAGGGGAAGGGCAGTCCTCGCATCACTGCCCTTGGTCGCTGTTCTGGTTGCGCGCGTGCCATTTGCATTTGTTCGTGTCGTTTTGGTCATGTCTTTCACCCCCTTCCTTCGTTACAAACTTCTGATCGCTTGGATTGCTTTGTCGTGATCACTGCCCGCCGTGACCTTGGCCTTCAGGATCGGATCTCCGGTCGTGAAGCCAGCGTGGGCAGCTTGCAAGGCCGCAACCGCTTTGGCCCGGTCGGGACCAGCCGGGAGCGCGTTCACGGTGTCGACTAGGAACGCGACGGAGGCGGCATCTCCTCCGGCGAGGGCTTCTGGCGTGACTTTGCCTTCGGCGATCGCCGAGAGTGCGGCTTCCTGTGTAGAGATGCCTCCCTGCTCGATGGCGCCCAGTGTCTTGCCACCGAGCCACGGTGCCTTTGCCACGCTCGGTGCTGAACGCATGGCAGCCGCCAACGTCTTCCGCTCGATAGCGGATCCCATACCTCTCGAAGCGTCGACCAGGCGGTGGGCCTCGGCGACGTTCGCCACGGCGGCGGCCCGTTGGGTCGCGGCCCGCCGACTGTGCACGTCGAAGGAACTTCTCCGGGCGACCACCCGTCCGCTGGCGCTGCCGTCGTGGGTGACGTCCTGTCCGCTGGCAATCTGGATGAGTTGCCCGGTGGACAGCGGTCGACCGTCGAACTTTATGTTGCCGACCTTGGAGTCGGCGTTCTTCATCAGTTCCGCATCCTCGGCGTCACCCAACGCATCGCCCTGCGCCGACAAGCGGTCACCGAACCGGCCACTGGCTCGGTTGAGACCGCGGTTCGCGCCGGACAGCCAGTTGAGCGGATTGGCGCGCCCACCACGAGCTGTGTAGGTGCCACTTTGGACTCCTGCCCGCCGACGATCCCACACCCCGGACCGATACTTCTTGAACTGCCCAAGACGGGAGTTGTCGTAGGTCTTGCGCCCCTTGGACTCAGCAGCACCTCGAGCTTTCGACCCGAAGGACTGAATCGCTCCTCCGATCTTGCCGATGCCGTCCAGCGAGCCTTTGAGCAGCGGGATCGTCGCCAGCAGGGGAATCACCAACACCATGTACGCCGCGATGTTCATCACCATGTCGGTGCCCGCGACTTGCTTCATGACGGCGGATGCCAGCAACGACGCGCCGTACAGCAGCCCGATGATCGGAAACAGCAGCAGCATGGAGGTCAGCGCCTTTCGCCACCTATGGAACCACTGCTCGGTATTCGGCAGCAGGTAAGCAACGAACGCCAGCGGAGCGATCACGATCAGCAGGACGATAAGGGCCTTGCGAGCGATGAGCAGCACGAAGATGGTCAGTAGCGCCACCAGAGCACCGACGATGGCCACGACCAGCGCAGCAATGTTGACCCAGGCCAAACTGGCTGCTGTGATTACCAGTGTGACGATGCCAACAATGTTGCCGTCTTCAGTCGTCGTGTTGACCGTCCCCGCGGCGGTGACCTGCTTCGCAACGCCTTCCAACACGTCCTTGGTCGAGTACCCCAGAATGTTCGACAGGTCGACGGCGACTTGGCACACCAGAAACGACAGGTTGACCAGAATCGCCGCGATCACCAGCCGCGGCAGCAGCTTCTTGACGCCATAGTTGCTGACGCCGAGATTCGACAGCTGGGCGAAGATGATGATCAGGAAAACGATGATGAAAGCCACGTTGCCGATCGAGCGCATGAGCTGCCACGCCGTGAAGGTGCCCGTGCCGATCTTCGTGCCGCTCGAGTTCACCGCACTCGGATCGGTGTTCACCAGGCTCAGATCGGTCGACAAGAAGTTGTTACTCAAGAAGGCATACGCACCATCCGCCATCGCGGCGCCCGTGGTCAGCAGCGGACACAGCACCCATCCCAGCTGCGGGATATTGCAGGAGGTGCCCGACGGGTTGCACGGCTGGCCGCTGGCGTCGAGGGTCGCCCCAGCGAGGCAGCCCTTGGTTCCCGTAGGGTCGTGACCATTGTTGGCCTTGAGGTACTTCTGGTAGCCGAAGACAACCCCGTTGTCTGGCGCGCCCTTGCTCGGGTCGTGAGAGATGGCCGCAGCTAGGTCGCCGCAGGTCATCTGCTTACCCTCATAGATCGTGACGGTATAGCCAGTCCCGCGATTTCGATCGGGGGCCCCGTACTTGGTTGGGGTCGGCGTTGTCGATCCGTCGGCGAATTCCTGGATGGTGTACGCCGTGCCACTGGCAGCGGGACGGCATTGTGACGTGAAGTTGTCGAGGTAGAGCCGGTAGAGCCCGCCGAGCGGCGTGATCGCGTTGACCTCAAGTGAGCTACTACCTATGCCAGTCACCGCCGGAGCTTTGCCGGACGCTGGCACCGGAGTGGTCATCCACAGCTTGTCAAGATTGCCCGGTGCCGCATAACCCGGCGCAACAAAGTCATTGGTCGCCCCGGCGCTGGTGTCGGTGCAGGCCACGCTGCTGGAGTTGCGGGTGAAGCCGAGAGCACATAGGAGCTCCGGCCCGGAGTAGCCCCACAGGGCCGCCGCTTTGCCAATCCACGCTCGACCCTCACTGTCCCCGCAATTCCGCGAGCCATCGCCGTCGAGGCCGCGCGGATCGTTGAATGCCCCAATGTTGATGCCATTGGCGACGGTCGGCGTATTGGCCGACGTGTAGATCAATCCGTTGAACCAATCAAAGTCGATGGCATTTTGCTGACTCATCGAGACCGAGAGTGCGACCGGGCTGCCAGCGTTTCGGTACGAGAACGATCGGCTCAGACAGGCGTGAAGTGCTTTGTAATAGGCGAACGAGGCCGCCTGATCCGCCGGCGATTGGTCGCTCGTGACGGTTGCGGTGTAGGCCGAGGCCTTGTCGGCCGGAACGGCCACTGCCGCGAAGACGACCGTCGCGCCAATCGTCACCGCCGCCAACATCCGCGCGCTCAGGCGAAAAGCTCTTCTAACCAAAGCAAGGTAGCCCCTCACGGGGCTACCTCTTCTAGTATTAGAAGGCTTCGATGTTGGTTTTTGTTGTTGGCGATACTGCATGCCTGCACTTATTGAAACACAAGCGGCATCTTTTGAGAAGACAACTCAGCTGTTGACCAGCACTTTTAGTTGTTGTTGACGATGCTGACTGCGGAAATGCGCCATGTCCCGTTGAGCACGACGAAGGTTGTGGTCACGAGAATCTTGTTGCCATTGATCGAGGCAGTGTTTGGCCCAGCCAGCGTCGTACCAATTCGGTTCTTGTCCGAGTTGGTAAATTCTGTTCCCTCGGTCGCGATGACAAGGGTTGTGTTGTCTTGGGAAACGACGCTTGTTGCGCCAGCGGTGATACCCCGGTTGTATGGCTCAACATCAGCCGACTGCCCGCTATCAAAAGTCTTGAAGAAGTTGTCTATGCTGCCCGCATTGCTTTGCTTCTCGCCAGCGACCCAGGTCGCCAATGCTGGAATATCTCGCCAGTTCGGCACCATGATCGCATCCGCGATCAGGTCACCATTTTTGTTCGACGTCTCGTCGAGAAAGGTGTCGGAGGTGACCCACTTGTTTTCATTCTCAGGAATTGCACCCGCCATCTCCCAAGTAGACAGACGATCCTGGACGAAAGCAGTTCCCAGTTGCTCGGGAGTCAACGATTCGGGAAGGACGAGATCTTCCGGGGTGAGGAGTTCAGCAGAGTTCGTTGCCTCGGCTGATGGCACGGCAGTCGGGTCAGCGGGTGCCTCTGCCGTTGGCTGAGAAGCCGGAACTTGGCTCGCTGCGATGCCGCCGAAAACTGCTCCCCCAGCGATTGCCAGGCCGGCGATCGAGCCAATTGCGACGTAGAGCCCGCGTCGGGACTTCTTGTCGGGAGCCTTGTCCGGCTCCAGCGTTGGCGCGCTCATGCCCACGCTCCGCTCAGGAGCGATGGCGGTTCTGATGTTTGGATTGTTGGGCGTCTGGTTGATATCCATGACGAGAGTTCCTTGCCGCGAAGCGCGGCCCTTACTGCTAATCCGCCGGGCTCTGGGAGGCTCGTGCCTGCAACCGAGAATCCATTGCGTTGTTGACATTGTATCATATTTTGTACTGGTTGTAAAGAGCGGGCCATGGGCGCCTCCGGTAGCAGGGGTGGGCGTCTGCCTCTCCGGCATGCGCACGCCGATTTTGGCATGTATACATGCGCATTGCCAGCGCCTCCCCAATTCAGGCTTGGGTCATGGCCACCCGCCGAACCTCCGATCCTTGGGAGGTCTACGCCCGCGAGCTGGGGGTCAAGCTGCTGCAAGCCCGCGAGGCGTCAGGGCTCAGCCAGGAGCGGCTCGCTCACGCCGCCGGCATCTCGACCTTCACGTATCGCAAGCTCGAGAAGGGCGAGTCCAATCCGGGCACGCCAGCCAACCCGAGACTGAAGACTCTGGTGGCGCTGGCCGAGGTACTCGGCTTCGACCTGACGCAGCTACTCCCTCGCAAACGGCCAGGGATCGCTGTCGGGCGATAGCACCGGACGTCCGCCAAGGTATACAGGTTTCGCCGCCACGCAATGATGGCACCACGCAGGTTTATTGAATATCTTTTGCAGCCGCGGTTGCAATACGATTTCCTTTAAACGTGAAGGTTTGACTAAACTTGTCACCTTCAATAGTAAGAGATGCTGGGTCTTTTGTACCCACTGTGTTCTTGTCGGCGTTAGAATGACTGGTCACATTAACAACAACGGAACCATCAGCAGAGACAACAGAACTGTCCACAGTATCTGAGCGCGTATATGCGATGTTATTATCCTCAGGGTCGTTGTATGTTTCAAACCAACGTTCAAGGGCGCTTACGTTTATTTTCTTTTGCTCATTAACCCAATCTGCTAGGGCTCCATTTTGTCGCCAGCCGGATACCAGGAGGGCATCACCGAATACTTCAGCATTTTGGGCTGCAAGTTTTTCTGTAAATGCTGGGTCACCACCAGATTGGAAGTACAAGGATTGATTTGCCTCGGTGGCACCGGCCAATATCCATCTATTAAGACTCTCCACCACAACAACTTCACCTAACTGTTCAGGCGTTTTGTCCGTCGGCAGCGTAAGTGCTTCGACCGTCACATCGGACTTATTGGCAACTTGGTTACCGCCTGCGGTACCACCCTCAGAGCTTCCATTGCTCGCGCAGCCGCTCAGGAACGCTACTACCAAGACAAACCCGACGGCTGAACGAACCGGGACGGAGAGATTGGTGGTCATTGAATGTTCCTTCCACGATTTGCAGACCGCGCAGATAGGCCTGAGATTAACTCGAAGCCTAGTGGAGCGGGTTGTTCTGCGAGGCCCGGCCACCCAATTGCCCGGCTGCTCCCCGTCCCACAGCCATCAAGGAGAACTCTGCTGGCTGGGATGGAAGGGGTGCAGAGACCTTCGGGGGTTCCGGATAAGTAGGGGTTACTTCTTGGCGGCTTCAATAGTGTTGAAGATTCGCTCTAGAGGAATTGCGTCATTTGAGCCGTCATCCTTCTTGAATGCTTCCAATAGCGGCGCGGCTGTTTCTGGAAACCCGGAATCGGTAGGGTACTGCGATGCAAGAAACGCCGCCTCGACGCAGTTGCTAGCCAACAATTCATTGGTGGGGTAGGTGCGTGATCCGTAGTTGAGGATGGCCTCTGGATCATTTATCCACTCAAGATCTGCCATGTAGGTAAAGGCATCGATCCATTCCATGCCGGATTTTTCCTGGTACCCAAAGTCTTTCCAGTCTTGACGAACTTGTGCGGCACCTTCACCGGTGTTGCACAGCTCACGCACGTTCTGACGTGATTGAGCCAAGGCTGCGTCAAGAAGGATGTTACCAACCTTATATTCGGGTTGAAGTGGTGCTGGACCGGCTTCAGGCGCACAGGCAGCAAGTCCTAATACTGAACCAGTGGCGACCGCTGCAGCTATTCCTGCACGGCCAAGCTGCGCGCCCAGTTGTCTCCTTGTTCGTTTGGTTGGGTTATGAGAATCGCCATTTCCACTCAGGGAAATGCCGCTGGGGGGACTCCAAGTGGTTGCCACTGGATGTGAAAACAGGCGGCGCCTGAGAGAGGTGTCCGTAGCCTAGCGGAACGAAGCTCACCTTCCTGCGCCAGACGAACTCCCGTAAAGCGTGTGTCGAACGGTGAATTGTGTTTGTCAAGGCACGTCAGCAAGCGGACCCCCGATCAGTACTTGATCTCGTAGCCGAACAAGCCGGTGAGGGCCTCAGCGAGTTCCGGCAGCGGGTCTGCTGATCGCTTTCGCACTAATCCTCTGATCGTGGCGCCCGCCAGCCCGTGCCTGCGACGCCTTTGATCAACGCGCTACCGAATGCGAATTGCGATTGGTTGCGTAGCCTCGCGGATGAGTGCCTTGCCTCTGTCGTTGTCGAGCGAGATAACGTTGCCGACGCTCTTCACAGATCGAGGCTGGGCCGCTGATGTTTTCTTGGTGACATGCGGAAGCTCCTCGAACAGGACCAAGGCGTCTCCCGCTCCGTATTTGTGCGAAAGGTAGCGACGATGTTGACGAGCCTTGGGCTCACTCTGAGCCTATCCAGCAGTGATTGCCTCGGCGGCGAGGACGGATGGCGACGATCAGAAAGGCGCCCAAGAGAAGTGCGTTCGCAGTGCCCGAATTTGACGAGGCCAGAACTGCACGAGCGCACTGCCCAGAACGCCGATAAGGGCGAAGATGGAGATATGTGCGGACGCTTCGCTATCAACAATGAGACCAATGCGCTGCTGGAGGAGATTGTCCGCGCGCACGGTGCGTCGGCGATCTTCGAATGGCAAAAGCACTGGCCGCCGAACTACAACGTGGCACCGACGCAAAATGTACCGGTCGCTCGGGAGGTTGCTGGCGAGCGGTTAATCGAGTCCGTCCGCTGGGGCATGGTGGCCCCATACGCCAAAGAATTCGGCGGCAAGCCGACGATCAATGCGCGCCTGGAAACCGTCGCGACGAACGGAATGTTCAAGGGGCCGTTCGAGTATGCACGTTGCGTCGTGCCCGCGCTGGGCTACTACGAGTGGCAAGAACAAGAGGATGGCAAGCAACCATTCTTCGTCCATCACCCGAAGGAGCCGCTCGCCCTCGCGGGCATCGTGCGCACCTGGCATGATCCAAAGCTGCCCAAAGGCGATCCTGACGGCACCAAGCTATCCATGGCGATTATCACCATAGACTCTCACGTCACGCCGGGCGAGGTGCATGACCGCGAACCGGCGTTCCTCATACCCGAAGCCATCAACGAGTGGCTTGGCGAGGGTCTGGACTCTGATCAGCGGACTCAATTGCTCTTGAGTTCCGCCGACGCCATCGCGGACGAACTGGCCTATTACCCGGTCTCTCGATCGGTCAACAAGGTGCAGAAATCGAAGGGCGTGCCGAACGACGGGCCGGAACTCATCGAGCCCATCACTGAGTGACTTCCAGCTAGCGCCGGGACACGACCTCGTGATCTCGATGCCCAACCGGATTGAGACGCACGAACGGACAGGCGGACGTGACTTCTGTGTTGGCTGCAGATGGGACGCTCAATAAGGTGCGACGGTGTTTCATTGTCAACCCCCTCGAAGCGGAGGAGGTGGAGGCGTTGACTGGTTCAAATATCAGGAAAGGAAGGTCATCATGGCCACGGATGAAAAGTTCAATGCGGTTGCCGACCAGGTCAAGGGCAAAGTCACCGAAACCGCCGGCAAGATCATGGATGACAAATCAGAGATCGTCAAAGGCAAGGCCCAGCAGGGTGTGGGAGAAGCGAAAGAGAAAGTCGCTGATCTGAAAGAGAAGATGCATCGCGACGACCTCGACGCGCACCACACCACAGACAGCTGAAGAAAGCGACTCATCAAGCTTCGAGGAGTAGGCGCGCCTAGCCGTTAGTGCCGGGAGCTGACCTCGTGACCTCGATGCCCAACCGGATTGGCATGAAAGGCGAGCACTGCCTGCACACGCTCCTCGCGGTCCGTGCTGAGGTTGAGTGAGAATAGCATCCCGGTTTCTGGATGCAGAGCGTGCGCCTCGTAGAACAGCACTCGGCTCTTGCGGCCGATGTGGGTTTCGGCGACCCACCCAACGACTTTGCCATCGACTTTGATCTCCCACTCCGGGGCATCAAATCGCTTGGTCGGCAACATCAACCTGACTTCCACCATGATCGTTCTCCTCGGGAATATGAGCCTGTTCTGTTCCGCTAGCGCGGCGCAAGAATGGAACTATGAGCGACAAGCCGCAGGCGGACGGTGACCTCCCCGATGATGATCCGGTCGTCGTGGCGGCGATGAATGCGCTGTCTGACGAGGATCCCGAGATCGTCGCCGGCATGGCTCGCCTGGTGATGCTGCGCGAGCAGGAAGACCGTATCCGCGATCTGCCGACACGGGGTCAGTCGTAGATCCGAAGCAATCGCCATTCGTCACCGTGACCGCGGCGAACCTCGAACATGTGGCTGACGTCGTTTCCGTCGGTCCCCTGGAATCGCCATCCACTAAACCCCAGCCGATAGGCAAGCTCGGGATTGTCATCCTCGAGGCGGGTCGGCTCATCCGTCACTCGGTAGCGCTTGCCCTCGTGTACGAGCCGGACCGGTCGCTCGTCAACCAGCCAAAGGTTGATCGCCGAGCCAGTTCGGGAGGGATGTAGCAGGCTCATGACTGACTCCTTAGACATTCGAACATATCTTCGAAAGCACGAGAGTAACCCCGGTGCGCCCGACACGCCAAGAAAAACATCGAAGTAATACAGGGGGCTATTGATGAAGGGCGGGCGGGCCGCATTCCTCGGGCAAGAAAAGAGCCCGCCACCGTCTGGATGAGCGATACGACGGGAGGTCGGGCTCTTTCCTTTTCGGTGCGGGCTTGGCGAAGTTCACGCAATTAGCGAGAACCGGCCGTCGATAATCATGTCGATGACGCGGGCGAAGTACTCGACAGTCACCAGCCCATCCAGGCGAGCGTGTCCGCCCACGTAGCCGTGCTGGGTGACGATCGTTCGTCCCAGGAGGACTGCTCGTCCGCCAACACGGGCGTGGTGACGGAGGATGCTCTCCCCCGCCACGATGGCGTGGTCTTCGACGATGGCTTGGTCGAGGACCTTGACGTTCTCGGACACGACCGCATTTCCCCTGACCATCGCATTGGCGCCCACGAAGGCACCAGCTGCGACGCGAGCAGTAGCGGCTACCAGGCCTCCTCCATTGGGATGCGGTCGGTATAGCTCGCCTTCGAATTCGACGATGCCGTCAGCGAGGGGGCTAAGCGGTACTGCCTTGTTGCGCGTCGAATCAATTGGGTGATTCGACGTTGGGGTGTCATCGGGCATGACACTTCCTCTCTCGAATTGAAACCCTGCGGATGCAGGACCCTGGCCACGACGTGAGCGTCCTAGCGGGGGTTCTGCACCAAGCAGGTTCGTGAGAGGAAATAGGTGCGATCAGGCAAGAGGTGCCAAATCTCGCGATTATTTTGAACTAAGTAGACATTTATGTCAATAGGCGTCCTGCGTCTGGGCCGCGTTGAATTTCGCATAGGGGCCTCGTGATGAATCGGGCGATCCGCACCGGGGGACCTTGAGCCCCGCGTTCAACACGACTCTGCATGACAATTTCAGGGTCGGCGGCCGTGCCGTTGTTTCCGCCGGTCACAGCCCGACCATCTCAAGCCGAACGGGGTCTAGGTTCAGTGCGACATTCATGTTGATGTTTCCTAATCCCTGTTGGCTCAACGGAATCGACCTGGAAAGACAAACATGATATACTTTCACTTGCTCCTGCTTTGCAGGCTGCGCTAATCGCGTACGCCTGCCCATAGCGGCGTACTGTCCGTTTGGAGGGAGCATGGAACCAGGCAGTTTCGAAGTGCACTGGGTGGACGAGTTCACCGCAACTCTCGTTCGAGGTCTCGCGATCTCACAAGGGATCTCGCCTCAAGAGGTGGTCATGCGGGCGATTGAACGTTACGTCGACTCAGAGGTCCTGGCGAGAAAGTCCGACTTCCTCGCACAACTAGAGGCAGCCGTTTCGAAGCACTGCATGTAGCCTCTGGGCCCCGGATTATTCCGGGGCCCTCTTCAATTACCGTAGCGACCCCAACGACCTTATGATGAGGCAGACTCGAGAACGGACCTTTCTTGCACTATTCAGACGCACTCGCTAACCAGCCTAAGTCGGTGCAAAGACGTGTGGCATTTCGTTTGACGAAGCTGCGTCGGATGCGTCGGGTGGACGCGGGGCGAGTGGTTGGGCTCATTTTGGCAACCCAGCGCGAGCACCGCTTGCACGAAGATGTGTGGCGCGAGTTCTTCGACGTTGTGTACAGTTCCCGGCCCCGCGAGGTCGAAGTCAACATCCGTACCTGGGCACGTTCTCAGCACCCGTCGGGCATTAGAAGCAAGTTCAATACCCCGCTTGTACACGCTGTTTCAAAAGAAGACTTTGTCCGCAACTTGCATGAGCAGTCCCTCACGGCAGGCAGGCGGCTGGTGCCAGACTTGGTTGCCCGCGACATCTACTTGGACTTGACGAACCCATCACGATGGCGAGCGGGAATTGTGAGAGCGAAGCGATACGGTCTCACCATAAGTCAGTACACCACATGGTCTACCTTCGACGAACACCGAAGCAAGTACGCAGGTCTTCATCTCCTGACTGCAGAGGAAGTCGCATGTGATCTCGGCCTGGATGAACCAACCTCGCCAACCGAGCGATGGACACAAGCTCCGATGGTGCTCATGGAGTACGAGCTGGATCGCCCGGACCTAGAGGTCTACATTCCAACTATGGTCCAGGCGTGGTCCCCGGCGATGCCCAATTTCTATTTCGAGCCGGCGCTACCGACCGCAAAACACGGCGAAACTCGGCCCTGGCGAACACCGCCCTCTGGGCATTCTCCAAGATCCCGTCCCGAAGTGGTGCATCGAGCATCGCCACTAACTGGACTACGCTCGCGTGCAATGGAGGTCTACTGATGAATTGCCGCTCGGCCGAGACTAGGCTTCGGCGCGCGACACGGATCGGTCCTCAACGGACGGCGATTGTTATAAGCGACCTTCTGGGATCAATTTCTAGCCGCGCGTGGTCATCTCATACCCCCGAGTGGGTATCGGATATATACAGCGAGCGTCTCTCCGAGAGTCAACGAAGCAATGTTCGCGACGCACTCGACTTAGCTCTACGCCAGCACGTCACCGGTGTTGATCACTACCTGTTCGTAAGGCTACTGTCGCTCGCTCGTCAAGTCGAACTCATTCGAGTTGGACAGGATCGCCTTGAGGACAAGCTTACAATCGCCGCAATACAAGCCACTCGATCGGGTAGCTCGCTGGCACCCGCACTTCTGGGGCTGATTGCCGAGGAAGGGCGGCGGCGGCCTATCGAGGAGTGGACCAACTTCTCTATTTTGTTTGGAAGAGAATCGTTGATTGCATGCGCCGTCGGAGTGCTCGCGCATGGCGTCGAACCCGCAATGAACTGGATTCAAGCACAACCTTCCGTGGAGGCAAGAGAAGACGTCCTGGTGGCACTACTCCCCATTGTCGCCAGGGACGCGGACGCGCTTCTTGAATATTTTCAGCACACGACAAGTGGACCGTTCGTGGGGGAAATTCAGCAACTAGCCGTTGAGCTTTCTATCGATCTTCCTGGATTCAGGCAATACATTGACACTTCGACGGTAGCTCGCGCAGGTGATGAACTCTCCGACGAGGAGACACGGATTGCCGTGTCTCAGTTCGTCGAGAGCTACGAATCGATGATGGGTCCTGTAGGCACAACCCCTGCGAGCCCAACTCAACTAGCCCAGTTCGCACGAACAAGCGAGGAACTCGACGCCATTCCTGGCAGCCAGATCATGGAGAAGCTCGGCGTATTAACGGCTGCCGGGTCCCAAACATCGGAGAGTCGGCAATGGACTCGATAGATACAACTGGACAGCTTGTCGCGATAAGAAGTTTCGCGGTTGGCCTGAGCCAGGCCGTGCACGATGCGAAACACGAGAGCCAAGGGCACCAAGTGGTTCATCTTTGGGACACTGACAGCCTGTACCTTCCAGTCCGAGGAATCATGGCTCTCGACGGTCAGGAAGGGTCCGACGAGAACCAACTTGTCCAATCGCTCTTCTCCTCCAATTTCCTTGGCCCTGTCCGACTTCTGGCACCCCATCGGGCCGAACTAATTGCTCAGATCGCGTCGTGGCAAAGCGAGAGAATCTCAAAACGTCAACTACAGACTGTACGAGATCAATTGCTCAACAGCAAAGAGATGGCCCAGGTCGAGCGGTTTTCGGCAAAGCTAGATGCCCTAGAGGAGCATAGCGACGATGGGGACGTCGGCGTTGACCAAGTCGTCGCCGAACTCCGCCGCCTTGACTACGCTGCCTTCGTTTATGTGGAGGCGCTATCGGGATCGTGGCAAAGTCGGATCACGCGACTTACTCGCGATCTTCAACTTCTTAACCTCGCTCCGGCCGGGGAGTCAATGCGTATCCTTCAGGAGACAGCCGAATACCGACTTGTACACGAGGGGCTTTCTCGCCTTCGACGAAAGGAGCACTCGTTCTCCACGGCAGTTGACGCGGCTGCAATTGCTTCACTGATCCGTATGAACGAGAGAGCTAACGGACGCGCCGGTCGCGAGTTCCCACGCTTCTTTACCTCATCGACAGCGCTTCGCACGCTCTTTGCCACCAACCCCGTTCTGCAGGAGAGGCTTTCTTTCCACTCTGATCGAGCGGGGAGACAAGCCTGGCATTCGACTGTATGGCGCGAACGGGCCTACTACTTTATCCGAGCCACTTTTCCTAGCCTTCGGATGCGGGCAAGCAGGGCACCTCGAGAGGGTGACAGAGGCCTAGACAGCTTGGAAGAGCTAGCCGACGACTTCCGTTTCGCGACTGAGGCAAGCGATGACAACCTAAGCCTCCAGCTTCTCCTCAAAAAGGAAATAGAGCTAGGCGATGAGCAGCCCACCACCCTATTTGGGTTGATCGAGGACCTGCAGCACAGCCGCATGTCACGTATCTGGATCAGCAATCATTGGAGTGACGTATCGAACGACCTGGCCGGCTCGCTTACTCGGCTCCGACGGCTAGAGACTACGGCTCTTCAAGCGGCCACGAAGCACGAAGACTTACTGGATGTTGGGATCCGGCGAGGCCTAGATGAGTTTCGCATGGTGACCGAGTTATTCGATGAGGTGGAGAAGGCCCTGCAACCTATTGTGCGTGTCAAGGGCCGAGCAATCTCATTGAAGAATGACCTCGGGTCGTCCCGACTCGGTGTCGAATATGGGGATGAAGACCCTCTTGATTCCATCCGCATAGTCCTCGACCCATCGGGCGCCGCGAGCATTGACCACGCCCAGCTGTTTACCATCTTCGATCCAACCGACCTAGCACGTACTCCTGCTGCCTCGTTGAGAGCATGCACGTTACTGCTGTCGGTCGAGAACTATGACGCATGCAGAAAACTATTGGATCATCTGCGACATCAGAATCAGTCGGTCCAGCACCGCCTTCTGGGCCGTATTGCGCGAGTTGGAAGCCGCGAGGGGATGTCGGAGAACCAACTTGACTTGTTTGTTCGTCAGGTTCAGGCGGACTGGGAGCACCTAAGTGTCGGCGACCGGCCATCACTCACGCTCGGGTACGCCTACGCCGTCTTCTTGGCGTGGGAAAGAAGTGCGCAAGGGGGGGCATGGAGCTCCGTTGCCTCAGATTCCGGAGGCTGGATCGCTTGGATCGTTCGTGTGCTTCAAAGTTCGGTTCCGCTAATGTCGGCGCTGGGGCAACTCCACGCGAACAACTTGATCGTGTATGCGTCTGCACTCACATCCGTTGCTGTCGATGGAGGCGAAACTCTTTTGCGAAATCTTGAGAAGATCGCCGTCCAGCGCGATGACTTTCATCTCCTCGACACCGTGGGATATGCACTTCTGCGCCGACTGGAGTTGGAGCGCAACCGCTTGAGTCTTCGCGAGTTTGAGGCACTTGCGGATCGTGCTATTCAGTACATAGAGCGAGCCCAGGAATTGTTTCCCGCCGATCTCGACATTGAGCAGCATCTTGGATTCGCCCGCGATCTTCGACGCCAAAGTCCCGGTCGTTAGTGCCGTGCACCTTTGACCCCGGTCGGATGTATGCGAGTCCTTACAAGTGACGGCCGCGAAACTGTCAGCGCTTGACACGCACCTTTCCTAGTCGAGGAAGTCCGGCCGACTTACGTCTCCGCTCCAGCGGCTGATCGTGGTGCGCAGGTCTCGGAAAACGAGCCGTGAGTTGAAGTGGACATCCCGAGTGCCGTGAGTGACCGCTTCGTAAATGGCCAGCTTCTCTCCTGTCCAGGAAAACCGCAGGCGAACGGGAAGTTCTGAGATGGTCGCGAGATCGTCGAGACCGGTTCGCAAACGTTGTGGCTCCGGGGACGGGTCTATGGGACCGACGCAGATTTCGATCGGCCGGTCGTTCATCCAGAGCTCGGGCGTTTCCATTCGGAGGTTCGGCGGGAGGCGTAGATCAATGCCGATCTTGATCTGATTGCCACCGACGGAGAGGACTTGCCGGGCGCGAGGCTGTATCCAAGGGGCAGTGCCAAGGATCAGCATGGTGAGTTTGCGGATACCGGCATCGCTCCACCGGCGGACCGTGCGCGGGTCGACAAAATGCCGTTCGGAGTACTCAGCCAACCGGTCCAGGGATGAAGTGGCGGACACGCCCCAACCGATGCTCGCCATCGCCGCTTCGATGTCCCGGTCGTCGGCATGCTCAACCGCGAGGTCGACCAGTCTGCTGAGAGCGACGTCGGGGGCATCACCACCGAGTCCCTTGACGATGGCGCGAGCGAGGGTGAGCTTTGCCGCGTCCAGCCGTCCAGCAGAGGTGCGTAGTTGGCGGAGCTCAGCAGTGATGTGCTGCTTGACCGACTCAGTCACCATCCGCGCACCGACGGTTCCTGGACGAGTCGAACCACGAGTTTGTTGCCGAGTGATTCCGATATCGAGTCATTGTGCTGGCCATGCCAGGCTGTGGCGAACTTGGGCCACAGTTCGCCCCGCCAAATGATCACAACCGAGGTCTCATGAGACGTGCGTTCAATCATGACTGGGTTCCGTAGCGCGCTCTGCTCATGCTCGTCTTGTTCGCGTCGTGCCCAGTCAAGGTCCGGTAGCTTCCGATCCTTCCCCGTAAGCACCTCAATGGTGGGTTCGCTCATCTCGACGACCAATGGCCTGATTGTCGCCAACTGAAGCTCGAACGAGTCCTTGGCCGAGCTGACGATGCAGCTCAGTTCGGGTACGGATTCGACGGCCCAGTTGCTCGCAATCAGGCGGGCGAGTGACACCAGCCCCTGGTCGGAGAGTCGCCGAACCTGCCGCTGATCCAGTTCGAGATCGGCACCGCCCTCGACGAGTCGATCCAAGTGGGTGGTGCCGGTGCTGGCAAACCCGAGCGAGGCTGCTGCTGCTTTGATCGTTCGACCCGCGGTCGCATCCAGTAGAGCGTGCTGGAGGCGGGTATATGCGATGGCTGGATCCCCGGATCCCAGCAGCCGGCAAATTGTCGGCGCCAGGGCGAGGGAATCGACGGTGACCGCAGTCTTGTCCTTGCGGAGGATGCGAAGCTCTGCCAGCACGGCGTCTTGGAGGGGTATGTCGCCCATGTCACTTTCCTGTCACGACAGGTGGGGTCCTGCGTTGATTCGATGATTCCAGAGGTTCGGTCCCGAGCCTCACTCGGAAAGTGAGTCGAACAGGAGGGTTCAGATGTTTGAGCCGAAGACAGAGCTCGTGCCGCTCGGCAGTGCGTTCAGCCAACAGGGGCTGGCCCAGATGTCTGGCGGTATGCACCGCCAGGCGACGCGAGAGATCGAGCACGTGCAGGCGCAGGCCTTGATCGCGGACACCCGCGAGCAGGGCCGGGCATTGCTGACCAACACTGCACTGCAGAACGTCGGCGCCCTGACGGCCCTCGAGCAGCACCTGATTCAAGTTGCCCCGCTCGGGGAGGGCCGCTACAAGCACATTGTCGACGCCTACGCCATGGGTGCCGCCCAGGCAATCTCGCGGTGGTAGGGGGTGGGCGTCGTAGTGCTGCTCGCGCTTCCACTGCTGCTCGTCGCCGGCTTGATCCAGCTGCTGTGGGCTGGAGGCGAAATGCTCATGGATTGGTTCCAACTGCGGCGTGATCGGAAGCGAGCGGCGATCGAGCGCGAACTCGACCGCACGCAGGTCGAGCTTCGCGGCACTATTCTCCGACTCGCTTCCGAGCTCGGCGCGGATGCTCACGAGGCCCGGAAGGCCCTCATCCGAGAGTCCTACCTCGCCTCCGGCAAGACACCCGATCAGTAACACCAGTGTGCGCGGGGATGAGATTCGCACGTCGAACTCATCCTCGCTCACGACCACTTTTGTCGCACCGGCGAACACGTTGCCAATTCCACAACAAGCGACATCATCTTCGCTGACGAAGGCGCCGCGGTCATCTCGACCTCTGAACAGCACCTGTCCGATCGGGTCGTCGCATCGCCCGACGTATCGACCGACGCGACGGTTGCACGAATCGCTTCTGTCCCGCATAACCAGACATCCCGGTCGCACGAAGCGTCCGGAGAAAGGAGAAAAGCAGCATGACCAACGCCACCATCAAGCCCTTCACCGTCATCTATAGCGATTGTCCGTGGGACATCCAGCAGCAGGGCGCGCGCGGTGCAACAAAGCACTACGACCTCATGAGCCTCGAGCGCATCAAGGCGATGCCCATCGCCGACCTTGCGGCGGACAACGCCACCCTCCTCCTGTGGGTGACCAATAGTGCGCTTCCCGCTGGGCTCGAGGTCATGAAGGCCTGGGGATTCGAATACAAAACGAACGCCGTCTGGGACAAGTACTACATGGGCCTCGGAAACTACTTCCGCAACAACCACGAGGTGCTCTTGCATGGCACCCGCGGCAAGGCCCCGTTCAAGTTCCACGGCCAGCGCTCGACACTGTTTTTCCCGCGAACCCAACATTCCAGAAAGCCCTCTGAAATGATCCCGCTCATCGAGCGTGTCCTTCCCGGCGAGCGCTACCTCGAGCTCTTCGCCCGTGAACGCCCGAACAGCCACGCCGACTGGAGTGTGTGGGGCAACGAGATCGAATCCGACATTTCGATCCCCGGCTACCCCGTCCCCAGTGACTTCGCACACCAAGACGACAACAGCCTCAACGGAGAACAGGACGGATGAACGATGACCGACAAAGAACCGAAATCGATCGCTCAGCGCTTCTTCGACCTGTGCCTCTTGCTGCTTGGCGGGGTGCTCGCCCTCTGGCTCGCGCTGCAATTCTTGGCGCAGTTCTGGGGCTGGCTCCTGCTCATCGCCGGCATCGCCGGCGGCATCTGGTTGGCGGTCGTCATCGTGCGGGCTCGCCGGAATCGGTGGTGACAAGCACAGGCACGTTCACCTCCGTCGAGTCGTTGCGGAATGAACAACACCTATTGACAGAACGTCCTCGATTCCTCATAAACGGTCATCCGCTCTGGCGCACGTCGCTGTGGGGCGCCAATCAACTCATCAACGGAAGGAGGCTCACCATGGCTCGCCCTCGGAAATCGAAAACCAAACGACGTCAGGCCGAAGATCGGCACTTCTCAACTCGTGTGGTGAGGCGCTCTCCCGTTGATATGGACAAGCTGACAGCCGTCTTCCTCGGCCTCGCCCAGGCACGAGCCGAAAGAGACGCCCAGACCCAGCACGAGCGCTCTGACCAAGGAGGCTCCAGATGAACTCATCCGACTTCATCTTCTCTCGACTTTATCTTCCGGCACCGCTGCCCGTCGAACAGGTGCAACTGTTCCTCGAGCGGCTGGCGATCGACAGCTCGACCGACAACATCGTCTTCGAAGCCCGATCCGACGCCAGCGGCATCCAGCACCTCCTCGGCTGCTCAACCACCCAAATGCACCACGTCCGTCACCTCCTCACCGAACTCATTCCGGGCGCGCTGCTGACGGGCCTTGACGGCTACCTCCGGCCAGCGTCGGACGCCGCAGGCCGAATCACCATCGAGCCGCCGGTGCTTCCCCTTGCGGATGACGACGCCGTGCGTGTAACCCGCGCCGTCTTCAGCTCCCTCTCGCGCAAGATGAAAGCGGACGAGTCACTGGCGCTCCAAGTCACCATCGGCGCCGGACGTGGCCCCGCCGTCACGCCGCACACCATTCCGGACCCGAGCGGCTCGTGGCTATGGCAAGCCCTCACCGGGGCGAAGCCCGCTCAGACGGAAGTGCGCAACCGCGTACGAGACCGAGCCGCGAACATCACGCTCCAGGCCTCCGTGCGCATCGGCGTGGCGTCACCCGACTCCGATCGTCGGCGGTCGCTCGCAACCGATCTGCTCCAGGCGCTCCGGACTGCAGAGTCACCTGGCGTCAGCATCGGCCTGACCAGAGAAAAACCCGCCCTCATCGACGATCCGTCGGACGCTCGCTACCGGCTGCACCTCAGCGTCATCGACCTCATGGCCCTCATGGGCTGGCCACTTGGCGAGGACCGCCTACCCGGCATGCCGTCAGCACACCCGAAACGTCTACGACCCGCCTCCGGAGTTCACACCAAGTCTCGACTTTTTGCCGAAAGCATCAGCCCTGGCGATACCCGCCAGCTTGGCCTCGCCGCTGCCGACGCCCTGCTGCACAGTCTGGTGATCGGGCCCACCGGCGTAGGCAAAACCAATGCCCTCTACCACCTGATCGCGTCGGACATCCAAGCCGGGTACGGCGTCGTCGTGCTCGATCCGAAGGACCAAATGCCCGCGCACATCGAAGCGCGCATCCCGAAGGAACGTTGGAAAGATGTCGTTCACATTGATCCGGGCGCCCCCGACCCAATCGGGTTCAACCCGCTCGACACGACCAACCGCGACCCAGATGTCGTCGCCGATGGCGTCCTCGCCGTATTCGCCAAGTCCTTCGCCGATAGCTGGGGACCGCGCACCGCAGACATCTTCTCCGCATCCCTTCGCACCTTGGCGCGGACCAGCACCGCCGAGACCCCAAGCACCCTGGTCGACCTGCCACGCCTCTGGACCGATGCATCATTTAGGCGAAAGCAACTAGCCCGGCTTGACGACGACCCAGGGCTGATGAGCTTCTGGGCAGCCTACGAATCTCTTGGCCCGGCAGCGCAGGCGAACTGGATCGCCTCGCCCATGAACAAACTGCGCTCCATCCTGCTCCGACCCGCAGCCGTCAAAATCCTGGGACAACCCAAGCCACGCTTCCGACTGCGCGACGCCTTCCGTGAGCGCAAGATCGTCCTGGTCTCCCTGAACGAAGGACTCATCGGTCCGCTCACCGCCGAACTCATCGGCTCCCTACTCATCGCCGAACTGTGGCAAGCCACACAGGAGCGGGCCAGCGAGAAAGACGCCGCCCAGAAACCCGCCTACATCTACGTCGACGAAGCGGACCGCTTCATGCACCTCCCGATCTCACTCGGCGATGCTCTGGCCCGCAGCCGCAGCCTGTCTGTCGGCTGGACGCTCGCCGTTCAATATTGGGAGCAACTCCCCCGCGAAATGCGTTCCGCCGTCAAGAGCAACGCCAGATCCAAGATCGTCTTCCACCTGTCTTCGGATGACGACGCTCGCACCTTCGCCAAGCTCGCCCCAGGGCTGGCCGACCAGGACTTCATGAGCTTGGGGCGCTACGAGGTGTACGTCGACCTAGTGGCAGCTGGCATCAACACTGGTTGGGCGTCAGCCCGCACCCTGCCCCCGAGCGCGGCGACGTCAGATCCGGCTGCCGTACGCAGGGTCAGCCAATCCTTGTACGGGCCGATCCCGGAGCCGACTCCCACGGTCGCATCCTCACTCTCCGACGTCGAGAGCGCCGCGTCCGATCCCGATGCTTTCGGACGCAGGAGACGACAGTCATGAGCGGTCTAGCGTCACATCTCACACTTGTCGGTCGACACACCACCCATCGCACCGACCGTCGTGTCGCTGCCGCAACATCAGGCAGTACTCGGCGCGAGGTCGCCCCTGTGTGTTCATTCCCGGACGGGACTGACCTCTGTTCCAGAGGTCTGCCGGGCAGCTTGAAGCCCCACCAAAATGGAGTCATCTCATGAGCGGCCAATACCCGCTGCTCCAACTGCGGGAGATGCTCACCGAGCGCGATCTTGCCGTCCTGGTCGATGTCGATCGATTTCGGCTGCTCAGCACCCGTCAGATCCAGCGCCTCCACTTTACGGACCACGCCACCGGCCAAGCGGCCACCCGCGCGACCCACCGGGTGCTCCAGCGACTCGAAAGCCACCGTGTTCTCGCTCGCCTGGAGCGCCGAGTCGGCGGACCGCAACGCGGCTCGGCCGCTGCCCTGTGGCAGCTCGGCCCGCGTGGTATCGAGGCACTACGACCCGACGCGATCAAGCGAGGCAAGGTTCGGGAACCAACCTCTGGCCTGTTCGTGCACCACACCACAGAGGTCGCAGAAGCGGCGGTCGAGATCATCGAGCGGGCGCAGACCAGCGGGCTTGACCTCCTCAAGTTGAACCCCGAACAACACGCCTGGGTCCAGTTCCTGGGCCAGCACGGTCAAGCCGAATGGCTCCGTCCCGACCTCTACGTGGTGGCCGCCAGCCAGGACTACGAGCAACACACCTTCCTTGAAGTCGACCGGGCGACCGAGCACGGCCCGCAAATACTGCGCAAGTGCCACGTCTACGCCCGTTTCGCCGCAGTCGGGGCAGCCGAACGCTTCGCCGGCCTCATGCCGCGCGTCCTCTGGGTCGTGCCCGACAAGCGGCGACAGGGCCTCGTGCGGCGCCTGATCGACGGCGACGCGCAGCTGCCCGAAGGGCTCTTCGTAGTCACCACCGCCGAAGGCGCCCTCGACCTGATCTTCGAGGGGCTTAACCGGACCAACCCGCCAGTCAACGAAGTAACCCCTCGAAAGGAGGAACCCGCATGAACTATCAAGACCACGACAACGAAGCTGAGGCCACCCGCCGAATAGGCAAGGCGTTGACGATCCTCGCCAACGGGCGCGTCATCGACACTGCCACTGCTCGCCTCATCGCCGCATGCCTTCATGCGGGACCGAGCAGCGCGCTCTTCCGGTTCGCCTCGAGCGGGGAGCTCGATCGGACAGCCGCCATCACGGAGCTCCAACAACAACAAGTCCGCCCGATATGGCGAGAAGCGCTCCGGCGCTATCTGGCCCAATAGCCAAGCAATGTAACTCTTGAAAGGAGGAACCCTATGGAACCCACGGACAAACACAACATTTACGGCGTCGAGCGGCATGGTCGCCGCGAGCGCCCGCTCGAGGAAACCCAGGTGGACGACACCGATTTACACATGGAGGGCGGCATCGAAAACGCCGCGGCCCTCGAAGACATTATCGGCGACGGTATCGCCGAAGCCACCAATGAGGAGAGGCTGATCGATCAGATCACGGCGCGCACGATCGCCCGTGCGCTTACGCACGCCCTTGACGATGACTCGCCGCATCTCGATGGGTTCGCCCGGACCGGCGTGGGCAGACGAATCGACATTGAGCAGGAGTACTTCGAGCTATACACCGACGCGCGAACGCCCACGATCGTCCGGACGTGGATCGACTGGCTCGCCACCTTTCTGTTCAATCGGGACTATCCGGATGTGAAGCGAGATGGCGGATTGCCATACGACGCTGCCGCAGTTCCGGAATTCCTCGTGCCTGACAGCGCCTCCATTGGCGGGCGCGTGGCATTCCTTCGTCGTCCGGCAAGTCAGACAGAGCTCAACCGCTCGCAGATGATCGGGCGGCTGGAACCGCTGGTCAGCGAGGTGGGCGACGCGTTCCGCGCCTACCTCGATCTCGACGACGTCGACGCCAGCCAGCCGGACCTCCTCGACAAATTTCGAAGCGACTTCGCGGGTGACTTCAAGAGTGTCGCCAGCGCCATCGACGCCGTGACCGAGATCCCAGGCTGGGAACGTCAGCTTCGCAGCTGGGCGATCGAGCGAGGGCTGGAAGGAATGGTCTTCATCGACCGCGACAAGCTCGAACAACTGGCCCGCGAGACGTGGGACATCGTGGACTACAGGGGGCGCTGCTATGTCTTCGACAAATAGCCTCCGACCCGCAGAGACATCCGCAAAGGACCGTTCGCCGAAGGCAGACAAGAACCGTTGTGGAATGGGCAACGTCCACGGAAAAAGCCGGTCAGGCGAGGTAAAATTAAGCCGGACTCAGAGAAAACGGCTCATGCGGCAAACCGCGACGGCCCTGCGCCTGGGCCACATCGCAATACAGGCGCACATCTCGCGGCCCCTCTCTCCCACTCGACGCTTCTCGCCAATCGCGCACGTCGGTGGCACCGCTTCAACGCGCATCAACACCCACTCGAAAGGAGGAACTCATGACAAATAGCAACAACTCACCCGGACTCAGGGAGCGGCCGCTGCTGCACAATGTGCTCGACGCCGCCGACCGCCTCGGAATCAGCAAATGGACTCTTTACGAGCTGATGCATCAGGGGCTCCTCCCAAGCGTCAAGATTCAGTCCCGGCGCTTTATCGCTGATGTTGATCTCGAGGCTTACGTGGAACGGCTTCGCATCGAAGCGGGAGATCGACATGGTCTCTAGGCGTGCGAACGGCGGTGGCTCCGTCTGGCAACGCAAGGACGGAAGGTACTCTGCTGCACTCCGCATGAAGCTTCCCGACGGCACTAGTAGGCGCAAGACCTTCACGGTCAGGACGCGAGCTGCAGCCGACGACCTTCTCCATCAGAAGCTCAGCATAGTCAAGCGCGGCATCCCCGCGCCCGCGACGGAGTGGGTGGTTCGTGACTTCCTCAACTACTGGCTCAACGACGTCGTTGCCCTCAAATGCCGGCCACGAACGGTCGAGGTGTACGAGACGAAGATCCGGATCTATATCAATCCGGCAATTGGCGGCAAGCGACTCAAAGACATCACCGTCCGCGACGTACAAGCCTTGCTAAACCAGGCCGTCGCAACAGGCCACCTCCGAGCAGCCGGCCAGGTGAAGCAGGTTCTGCGCGCCGCGCTCAACCGCGCAATGCGCGAAGAACTGCTCGGCCGAAATGTCGCGACGCTGACCGAACTTCCTCAACCCCGACCCAAACGCATCACTCCATGGACTTCGGAGGAGGCACGTCGATTCCTCGATGGCTCGAAAGACCACGCCTGGCATATCGGCTACCTACTCGCGGCCCTCTACGGTCTCCGACGAGGTGAAGTGCTCGGGTTGCGATGGTGCGATATCGACCTTAACGCCGATCTGATTCACGTCGAGCAGCAGGCGCAGCGAATCGATGGTCAGCTGATCGGCGGACCCGTAAAGACCGAGCACAGCCGACGTTCGTTGGCACTGCTTCCCGAGACTCGAAGGGCCCTCCTTGCCCACCTTGCAAAAGTGCTGTCCCAGACGGGGGCGACGCTAGATGAACTCGTCCTCGCGGGAACCCCTCTGCTGACGATGGCGCAGGGCGGTGGCTATCTCGACCCCAAGACCTTCTCGAACCAGTTCCTGAAGTTGTCCGCAAGTTTGGGCTTGCCTCGCATCACGATCCACGCGCTTCGTCACACGGCCGCGACGAACCTGAAGAACGTCGGAGTGCCAGCAAGAGACGTCCAACTCATCCTCGGACACGCTCACGTAAGCACCACCCAGCAGCTCTATCAGCACGCGGACATCCAGGGACAAGCACTTGCGCTCTCATTGGTGGAGCGCGCGCTGCTAGCTGCACCCACCAGTGTTGTTAGCGGTCAAACTTGGCGGTCAAACGCAAAAATCGCCGAACGAATCGGCGATTTTGGAGCTTTTCAATCTGGTGGGACCAGTGGGACTCGAACCCACGACACCCTGCTTAAAAGCTTCATCGGGTCACCCTACGAGTGGCTTCCCACCCCCGTACGCGCGCAAGTACGAGCACTCGTTGTCCCCTACCTTCTAGGTGCGACTGCGGTCAAACTTGGCGGTCAAATTCTTCTGCGTACGTCTACAGGCAGCCAGCCATTTGGCCAATCGATGCTCGACCTAAGGAGTGCCGCATGAGCAACCCAATACCGATTTCGGATGAGGCCGCGCTTAGGCCCGCGGTCTCCTACCTGCGCGTCTCCACCCGCGAACAGGCCGAGCGAGGCGGACAAGACGAAGGCTTCTCGATCCCCGCCCAACGCCTGGCCAATCGCAACAAGGCCGCGAGCCTGGGGGCCACGATCGTCGCAGAGTTTGTCGATGCTGGTGAGAGCGCGCGGAAGGCCGACCGTCCGCAGCTCCAAGCCATGCTCGACTATGTAGCCGACAACGACGTCTCCTACTGCATCGTTCACAAGGTCGACCGCCTGGCCCGAAACCGAGCGGACGATGTCCAGATCAACATCGCCCTGGGCAAGGCCGGCACCAAGCTGGTCTCTGCAACAGAGAACATCGACGAGACACCATCCGGGATGTTGGTACACGGCATCATGTCGTCGATCGCCGAGTTCTATTCGCGCAACCTGGCGACTGAGGTCACCAAAGGCCTCACTCAGAAGGCGCTCAGCGGAGGCACCGTTACCCGCGCACCGCTCGGTTACAAGAACATCCGGCACACCGATTCGCTCGGTCGGGAGAGCCGCACCGTTGAGGTGGATGAGGAGCGCGCTCCCTTGGTCCGGTGGGCGTTCGAGGCCTACGCCACCGGCAACTGGTCCCTATCGATGCTTCACGAAGAGCTCACCCGTCGAGGCCTTCGAACTCGCCCCACGCCTCGATTCCCCGCCAAGCCCCTAATGCGCTCCAACCTGCACGACATACTCCGCAACCCCTATTACATCGGCCAGATGGTCTACCGAGGTGTCACCTACCAGGGCTCCCATGAGCAGATCATCGACAAAACTCTTTGGCAGCGCGTCCAAGACATGCTCTCCGCCCACAACACGGCTGGCGATCGGCAACGCTCCCATGAGCACTACCTGAAAGGCAGCGTCTACTGCGGCTCCTGCGGAAGTCGACTCATGATCACTCAAACGAAGAACCGCTACGGCGTCCTCTACGAGTACTTCGTGTGCATAGGGCGTCACCAGAAGCGCACTGACTGCATCCGACAAGCAATGAACGTCGACGCCGTCGAAAGAGTCGTCGAGAACGCCTGGTCGCGCCTGCGGCTTACCTACGACGAAAGGACTCGTGCGGAAATGCTCATCACCGAGGCGATCACGAACCTATCCAAGGAGCAGGGCAAGCAGCGCGCGCATCTTGAACGCGACCGTGCGGCTCTGCTTTTAGAGCGGACCAAGCTACTCGCGGCGCACTACGCAGATGCGATCCCGCTAAGCCTTCTGAAGGTCGAGCAGCACCGCATCGCGAACGCTCTGGCAGTCATTGAGGAAGAGCTCGATGGCGCACAGGCGAGCCACGAGGTGGTGTTGGCACATCTGGACGCCATTTTGGACTTGCTGCAGCACGCCCACAGTGCCTACATGGAGGCGAACCCGGTACTCCGTCGATTGTTGAATCAAGCCTTCGCCGAGAAGATCTATATCGACGAGGAGAGCACGGCCACGTTGCAACCCGACGTCACAGTTGGCGTCATTCACAGCACCGCACGCCCGCCATTGCGGCTCCTAGAGGGCAGTATCTCGGCTCATCCAGTCGAGCCCTCGGGAGCCCCGCCCGGCGCGATCGCCGACGATTCTGCTTCGGGACCGCGCACATCCCCACAAAGAAACCCCCTTCGATCTCTGTCGAAGGGGGTTTCTCTTTCGGCCCAACCTTCCCTCTTTACTGGGAAGGGTTTGAATAAGGCCGTTTTGGTGGATCCAAGGGGATTCGAACCCCTGACCCCCTGCATGCCATGCAGGTGCGCTACCGGGCTGCGCCATGGACCCGTGCAGTCGCCCGGCAGGCCGGACGACAACTTCTAAAGATTACTACACATCGCCCAGGAGCCGAACCGGCGGACAATGTTGTCATGGCTGCCGAACCCATCACCGTTTCGATAACCCGCCACGTCCACCCCGAGCGGGCAAAGGAGGTCGCTGCATGGGCGCGCGCTGGGCAAGACCTGCTGAGCAGCTACCCCGGCTACCTCGGCTCGGGCTGGATCCGACCAGACCCGGAGAGCCCAGACTGGCACATGCTGTTCAGGTTCGCGGATGCGGCATCCCTCGCCGCGTGGCAGGCCAGCCCCGAGCGGGCCTGGTGGGTCGCCTCCGCCCTCGGGATGGTCGAACACTCCCCCGAGGAGCGCCGGACGGGGATCGAAGGCTGGTTTGACACTCCCGCGTCCGTCGAAGTCATCGCGCCCGCGGCATCCCCACCGCCACGCTGGAAGCAGATGGTCTCCATCTTTCTCGTGTTCTTCCCGCTGAGCCTGATCGCCAACTGGGGGCTCTCCCCGATCACCCACGACTGGCCACTCGTGCTCCGCGTGCTGCTCACTGTCGTGCTTGTGACACCCGTGATGACCTACCTCGCGATGCCGCTCGTGACGAGGGCGCTGCGGCCCTGGCTCAACGCGCCCAAGCGAAGCAGTAGGTCAAACGGGGCCTAGGAGCTTTCGGCCTGGCGGATGGCCGCGTCTGCTTCGATGTCGTCCAGCTCGGCCGCGAGATACGAAGCGACCTCGGGCAGCCGCAGCGTGAACGTCGAGTACGCCTCGATCTGGAGCGTCGCCGACTGCAACTCGAAGTCCATGACGTGCCCGCCGAATTCGCGCGCGTCGTCCAGGTAGTGCAGGTGGAAGTCGGCGACGCTCAGTCCCTGGAAGACGTCGGGGCCTTTGAAGCCGACAATTGTGCCCCGCGTGGCGCCCACCGAGTTCTCGTGCTGGCTCTTCACCGCGTCGGCGAGGCCGGGATACGGGCGCTGCTGGCGCACCGCCTCGCGCACGGTCATCCCGCCGAAAACGCCATCCACCCTGAGCGCGTAGAAGAGGTTGTCGCTCGGCACGATCGACTCGACGAGATGCTCGAAAGCGACCTCACCCAGGGGACCGGTGAGGCTGCGTTCGAAGACCGGCTCGAACCGCACAACCTCCGCGAACGGCAGTAGCTCGCCGGGAGCCACGATTCGCACCGACCCGTCGCCGCGGCAGACGTGCATGACGCCGTCCAGCAGCACGAGCTCGCCATCGAGTGCGTCGCCGCAGCCCACGCCGAGGTCGCCCGCAGCCGAGACCTCCGAGGCGGGGAATGCCCCGTCGAGCAGCCCCGCGACGAGCGCATCGACGAACGAGAACTGCTGGATCGCCTTGCCCGCCCTGGGGCGCAGCTCGGCCACGATGCTCAGTCGGCGATCTTGGCGACCGGAAGCTGCAACGGGATCGCCGGGCAGTCCTTCCAGAGCCGCTCGAGCGAGTAGTACATGCGGTCTTCCTCGTGGAAGATGTGTGCGACGACATCCCCGAAGTCCAGCAGTATCCAGCGGCCCTCGGCGCGACCCTCGCGGCGGATCGTCTTGACACCCGCCTCGATCATCTTGTCTTCGATCTCACCGGCGATCGCCTGCACGTTGCGCTCGTTGCGGCCTGTGGCCAGGAAGAAGATATCGGTGAGCGGGAGGGGACCCGAGACATCGAGTGCGACGAGATCCTCACCCTGTTTGGAGTCGGCAGCGAGAGCCACCACGGTAAGAAGCTCGCGGGCGCGCGCCGATGCAGTCACATGATCCTTAAGGGGTGGGAGGGAAAAGAAAGCGTCACGAATCAGAAGATGTTGAACGCGAAAGCGGCAACGAGGAGTCCGGCGACGACCACGGCCATCGACGATGCGGAGATGAGGAGCGCCGTGAGGGCGCGGGTGCCTTTCGGCTTCTGCGTGTGGGTGACACCGCGGCCGGTCTGGTGGGTGCTGACCGCAGTTATCGCTCGAACCGGCGCCGAATCCGTCGAAATCACTTCGTGGTCGTTGGCGTCAAAAAGCGAGTCGATGCCGTCGTGCTCGAACCTGTCGGTCACCCCGGTGGAACTGAGGCTGTGCGGCAGGTCGATCGAGCCGGTGAGCATGATCTCGCCGGTGCTGGTCAGCGGGCCCCTGATGTCGCCGTTGGGCACTGTGGGCAGCACGAGCGCGCTTGTGGTCGTCGAGCCACTGCTCACCCTGCGGTTGATTGTCGTCTCGGGAAACTCGTCATCGAGATCGGCCTGTGTGGACCAGTGGCCCACCGGCGGAGTCCAGGTGGCCTCTGCTGCCGAATCAGAGCGGGTGAGAGTGTCGAACTCGTCGAGAGCGTTCGTCATCGCTGTGTTCGTCGACGGCTGCGGTGCCTGCGGCATCACGACCTCGGGAATGCGGGTCGCTTCGTACGCGAGCTGGGCGGGCACGGGAGGCTGTTGCAGCGCAGGCGGGGGCTGCAGGGGCACCGGCGGGGCCTGCTGCGCCGGCCACGCGGCCGGAACGGCGAACGAGTCCTGGGTGCCGAGAGCCGCCGCCTCGTCCTGGGCGAGCAGGGCGCGCAGCTCGCGACGGGACAGGGTCTGCTCCCCCGGGGCATCCGACCACTGCTGCTGGACCTGCTGCTCTGCGTTCGGCGTTGAGGCGTCATACTGCGGCGCGACGGACGGCTGGGGCGCCGAATGCTGTTGCGGCGCCGCGTAAGACTGCGGCGGGGCCGTCGGCTGCTGCTGCACAGCGGGGTTCGCGTACTGCTGCGGCACCTGAGAAACGGGGGCGGGAGGCGCGGTCGGTGCCTGCGGAGCACCGAACCCTTCGCGCACCTCGGTCTGGTAATGCAGGTCGGTGGCCGGTATCGCGGACGGCCATGCCTGCGGTGCAGCTGTGCGCTCCGCGGCCTGCGCCGCACGACGGCCCTCAGGGCTGAAATCGCGAACCCTGAAGCTCGACTGTTCGCCGGTCTGCGCCTGCGGGGCCTCCGTCTGCGCCTGGCGGGCGTCAAGGCGGCTGCGGAACGACTGGGGGTCGTAGCTCGGAGTTGACGACTGGCGGGATGCCGTCGAGTAGTTCAGCGGTTCGGCTGCGGCTGGCGGCTGGTTGGCCGCGGCCGCCGCGCGACGGCCAGGCACAGCGGCATCCGATCGCGGGGCGGGAGACAGCTGGGCAGCGCGACGGGCATTGGTGTCCCACATGTCACGCTGGTTGTCGGATTCCGGCAAGTACTGCGGCGCGGCCTGGGCGGGAAACTCGGTGAATCCGACCGGCGACTCTGCGCTGTCATCGCGCTCACTCTGCCGAACCGCGCGCCGCGACTGCGGCTGCGGGTCTTGGAAAGTGGTCATTAACTACTCCGATACAAGTGGTGCTTGGCGATGTATTGGACTACTCCATCAGGAACCAAATACCAGACCGGGAACCCCCGGCTGACCCTGCTTCGACAGTCCGTAGACGATATCGCCAGCGCCGGCACTTCAAGCGAGCTTACGCCCTGCTCTGGCAAACCGCTAATAGCGAGGGTGTGGCCGGGCCGTGAAACTGCCACGAAATGCGCGAGATTCCAGACCTCTTCGACATCTTTCCAGTCGAGGATCTGGGCCACGGCGTCGGCCCCCGTGATGAAGAAGAGGTCCGCTTCCGGGCGTGCTTTGCGGATGTCGCGGAGGGTGTCGATCGTGTATGTCGGGCCGTCGCGCTCGATGTCGACCCTGCTCACCGTGAAGCGTGGATTGGCGGCCGTCGCAATCACCGTCATGAGGTAGCGGTGCTCGCCCTCGGTGACGCTCCGCTTCATCCACGGCTCCCCCGTGGGCACGAAGATCACCTCGTCGAGGTCGAACTTCTGCTGCACCTCGCTCGCTGCGACGAGGTGGCCGTTGTGGATCGGGTCGAAGGTTCCGCCCATGACTCCGATGCGCGCACGTCGCTGTGCTTCGTCGGCCATGCTGGGTGCTGCGCCTAGTGGCCCGCGCCGTGAGGCTTGTCGCCGCCGGTCTTGTCACTGTGCCGGTTGGCCACATCGCGGAAGCTCCACGAGACGAGGGCAAGGGTGAGGAACACCGCAACCGCGATACCGGCAAACGCGAGCGGGGGCATGATGAGCGGAGCGAGCTCTTCGGACTTGACGAGGACTACGGCGAGCAGGGACAACAGTTTCTCCGATCGATGTGCACTTGAATCCTAGCCGCGCACCTGGCCGCTGCCGCGCACAACCCACTTCGTGCTGGTGAGCTCGGCGAGGCCCATCGGGCCACGCGCGTGCAGCTTCTGGGTGGAGATGCCGACCTCCGCCCCGAAGCCGAACTCGCCGCCGTCGGTGAAGCGCGTGGAGGCGTTGACCATGACAACAGCCGAGTCGACCTCGGCGAGAAAACGCTCGGCCCTGGCGAGATCGTTCGTGACAATCGACTCGGTGTGGTGCGTCGAGTAGCGGCGGATGTGATCCAGCGCGCCGTCAAGGTCGTCGACCACCGCGACGGCGATATCGAGCGACATGTATTCGGTGGTCCAGTCGTCTTCGGTGGCCGCAACGGCATCCGCAAACACCGCGCGGGTGCGCTCATCGGCGTGGATCGTCACACCCGCTTCGCGCAGCCGGGCGAGCACCGGCGGCAACAGCCGTTCGGCGGATGCCGCGTGCACGAGCAGCGTCTCGAGCGCGTTGCACACGCTGGGACGTTGCACTTTCGAATTGTGCACGATCTGCACAGCCGACTCGACGTCGGCGGACTCGTCGAGGTACACGTGCACGACCCCTGCACCGGTCTCGATAACCGGCACGGTGGACTCGGCGACGACCGAGTTGATCAGGTCGGCGCTGCCGCGCGGGATGAGCACGTCGACGTATCCGCGGGCGCGCATGAGCTGCGTGGCGCCCTCGCGACCGAACTCGTCGATTGTCTGCACGGCTTCGATCGGCAGGCCGGTCTCGAAGAGTGCGGACTGGATCACCTCGACGAGCACGCGGTTCGTGTTCTCGGCCGCGGAACCCCCGCGCAGCACGACGGCGTTGCCACTCTTGAGGGCGAGCACCGCGATGTCGATTGTGACGTTCGGGCGCGCCTCGTAGATCGCGCCGACGACCCCGAACGGCACGCGCAGTTGAGTGAGCTGCAGGCCGTTGGCGAGCGACGACCCGCGCACGACATCCCCGATCGGATCGGGCAGGGCGACGATCTCGCGCACGGCTCTCGCGAGCGCGGCCAAACGCCTCTCGTCGAGCCGCAGCCTGTCGATGAGTCCCGCGGAGAGCCCGTTCTGCTGCCCATTCGCGATGTCGATCCGATTGGCGGGCAGGATGCGGCTCTCGTTCTGCATGATTGCGGCCGCGATGGCCTGCAGCGCTGCGTTCTTCTGCGCCGTGGTGGCCTGCGCGAGCACGCGGGACGCGGCGCGGGACGCCTCGAGTTTCTGGGTGAACGACGGTGCGTCGATCAGGGTGTCGGTCATGGGTCGAGTTTACGTTCAGGTGCGTGCCCGGTCATCCTGGAAAGGGGCCCACCACGCGCGTCAGAGGGCCTGCGCGGCCTCGAACCAGGTGCCGAGCTCGGCGCCGGTGAGCGCATCGGCGACGCTCCCGGTCGCGGCTAGCAACACCGGGATGCCGGATGCCGCGGCGATCCTGGCAGCTGCGACCTTCGTGCCGGCACCCCCGGTCCCCACTCCGGCAGCACCGATGTCCCCGAATTCGACACCGGCGAGGTCATCGTCGAACTTCACGGTCTCGATCTTGCGAGCCCCGGGCTCGCCGGGCGGGCGGGTGTACAGCGCGTCGACGTCGGAGAGCAGCACCAGCACGTCGGCGTGCACGAGCACCGAGACCATTGCGGCCAGCCTGTCGTTGTCTCCGAACCGGATCTCCTGGGTCGCCACGGTATCGTTCTCGTTGACGATCGGCAGGATGCGCAGCCCCAGCAGCCGCTCCATCGCCCGCTGAGCGTTGCTGCGGTGGGTGGGGTTCTCCATGTCCCCAGCGGTCAGCAGGATCTGCCCGGCCACGATCTTGTAGCGGTCCAGGCTCTCCTGGTAGCGGAAGATGAGCACGTTCTGCCCCACCGCCGCCGCAGCCTGCTGGGTGGCGAGGTCTGTCGGCCGGCCGTCGAGCTTGAGAAACGGGATGCCCGTGGCGATCGCCCCCGACGAGACGAGGATCACCTCGCTCCCCCGCCCGTGCGCCGCCGCGAGCGCGTCGACGAGCGGACCGATCTGCGAGACGTTCGGGCCGCTGACCGACGACGACCCGACCTTCACGACGATGCGTCGGGCGGTGGGCAGGTCGGCGCGGGAGACGACAGTGCTAGTCACTGTCATCCGATCGGGTTTCGATAGAACCGAGGTCTTCCGCCTTCTCGACTGCGAAGCCCTCATCCGTGTTCCAGATGCCGGCCAGCCGCTCGGTCTCGAGCTCTGCGCGGGCCTCTGCCTTGGCATCCATGCGCTCAAGGTAGGTGGCGCGGCGCTTGCGGTTCGTGTCGCGCCGGTTGTCGTCCAGACGCGAGTCGGTGCCGCGCGGGCTCGTGATGAGCTCGGCGGTGGATGACAGCGTCGGCTCCCAGTCGAATTCGCGGCCGGCGATCGAGACGCTCGCCCCTGGAACGGCGCCCGCCTTGAACAGGTCGTCCTCGACGCCGAGCTTGGCGAGCCGGTCGGCGAGGAAGCCGACGGCCTCCTCGTTGTTGAAGTCGGTCTGCGCAACCCAGCGCTCCGGCTTCTCGCCGATCACGTGGTAGACGTTGCCGTAGGTGCCGCCGTCGACCCTGACGGCGAAATCCTTCTGGTTGACCGCTCGTGGCCGGATGATGATGCGCGCCTTCTGCGGCTCGGAGGCCTTGAGCGTGCGGTCGGCCTGCACCAGCTCGGCGAGCGCGAATGAGAGCTCGCGCAGGCCGTGGCGCGACACCGCGGATACCTCGAACACGCGGTACCCGCGCGCTTCGAGTTCCGGGCGCACCAGGTCGGCCAGCTCGCGGCCCTCCGGCACGTCGGTCTTGTTCAGCGCGATGAGCTGCTGGCGCTCGAGCAGCGGCAGCTGGCCCTCCGGCACCGGGTAGGCGGCGAGCTCCCCGAGAATCACGTCGAGGTCGCTTATCGGGTCGCGGCCCGGCTCAAGCGTCGCGCAGTCGAGCACGTGCAGCAGGGCCGTGCAGCGTTCGACGTGGCGCAAGAACTCGAGTCCGAGGCCCTTGCCCTCACTCGCGCCCTCGATGAGGCCGGGCACATCGGCGATCGTGTAGCGGGTCTCCCCGGACTCGACGACCCCGAGGTTCGGGTGAAGCGTGGTGAACGGGTAGTCCGCGATCTTCGGCTTCGCTGCGCTCATGGCGGCGACGAGGCTGGACTTGCCGGCCGACGGGTAGCCGACGAGCGCAACATCCGCAACGACCTTGAGCTCGAGGAACACGTCGCCCTCGAAGCCAGGGGTGCCGAGGAGGGCGAATCCGGGGGCTTTGCGCTTCGTGGTCGCGAGCGCGGCGTTGCCGAGCCCGCCCTGGCCACCCGGGCCGACGACGATACGCAGGCCGGGGGCATCCATGTCGAGCAGCTGGTTGCCTTCGGCATCCTTGACGACGGTGCCGACGGGCACAGCGAGCAGCAGCTCCTCGCCGGAGGTGCCGCTCTTGTGGTCGCCCTGGCCCGGCTGGCCGTGCTCAGACTTGCGGTGCGGCGCCCGGTGGAAACCGAGCAGGGTCGTGACCTGCGGGTCGCTCACCAGCACGATGTCGCCGCCGTCACCGCCGTTGCCCCCATCCGGGCCGGCGAGCGGCTTGAATTTCTCGCGCTTCACGGAGACGCAGCCATTGCCGCCGTGCCCCGCAAGGAGGTGGAGGGTGACCTGGTCGACGAATGACGCCATGGCACTCTCCTTACGGTGTTAAAGGGTGAAAGCGAGCCGAAGCTCGCTCTCAGTTGAAATTGGGCCCCCGCTGAGCAGTCCAGACGATTCGAAGAATCGGGTGGCGGCTCAGTAGGGGACTAAGCGGAGGTGACGATGTTGATGACCTTGCGGCCACCCTTCGCACCGAACTCGACAGCGCCCGCCGCGAGGGCGAACAGCGTGTCGTCTCCACCGCGGCCGACGTTGGCGCCCGGGTGGAAGTGGGTTCCGCGCTGGCGGACGATGATCTCGCCGGCGAGAACTACCTGGCCGCCGAAGCGCTTCACGCCGAGGCGCTGCGCGTTCGAGTCGCGACCGTTGCGGGTGGAGCTAGCGCCCTTTTTATGTGCCATGAGTAGTCAGCTCCCTTAAGCGATGCTTGTGATCTTGATACGGGTCTGCTCCTGGCGGTGGCCCTGGCGCTTCTTGTATCCGGTCTTGTTCTTGAATTTCTGGATGACGATCTTCGGACCGCGCTCGTCACCGATGACCTCGGCGACGACCTTGATCTTCGTCAGGGCCTTGGCATCGTGGGTGATCTTGTCACCGTCGACGTACAGCACGGGAACGAGTTCGACGTTGCCGTCTTTGTCGCCCTTGATGCGGTCGAGTACCACGATCGTGCCGACCTCGACCTTTTCCTGCCGACCACCGGCGCGCACAACTGCGTAAACCACTTTGACCCTAACGTTGGAAGCTATTGGCGTTCGATTGCGGGCTCGGCCCAGCAGACACCAAGGGTCAACGATACCCGACTTTTAGGGCCCCGGTCAAACGACCCGTGCCAGCCTACAATCGGGCCATGACCGTGTTGATCGACCAGCCCATCTGGCCGGCGCATGACACGGTATGGGCCCACATCGTCAGCGATACCTCGCTGGATGAGCTGCATGCGTTCGCGGCATCGGCAGGCCTTCCGCGGCGCGGCTTCGACCTCGACCATTACGACGTGCCCGCGCGGATGTGGCACGAGCTCGTGGCCCTCGGTGCCGAACCCGTCGGGGTGCGCGAATTCGTCGAGCGGTTGCGGGCCAGCGGCCTGCGCGTGCCGCAGCGCGACAGGCATTGAGGGCGGTGCCGCCGTCGTCCCGCGGCGTGGTGCTGCTGTATTGCTATGTCAGTTCGCGCGAACGTTGGCGCGAACTGACATACGAAAACGGGTTGCCGCGATGGGCGGCCGGCCGCTCACCAGTTGAGCGAGAACCCGTCGAGGCTCTTGACGACCTTGCCGCTCGCTATCTCCACGAAAACGGTCTCGGTGCCCACGAATCGTGCGTCGTAGAAGTAGCCGTCGCTCACCGCCGCCGACGTGTCGGGCACGGTGTCGATCGCCACGTACTGCCCGTTCGGCGAGATGGAGAAACTCTCGATGCTGCCCGCGTCGTTGGGCGTGCGGTAGAGCACCGTCGACGTCGTGCCATCGTCGAACGCGAGCACGCTCGAGAAGCGCTTGCCGCCGGGCTGGGCGATCACGACCTTCTCCACCCTGCCGCCCGTGGGGACGAGTTCGGCGACCCCGAGGTAGGTCGGGCTGCCGCTGTTGTCGACAGGTGATGCGGCTATTCGCACCTGGGTTCCGTCCGCGATGGTCAGCACGGCAGTGCCGAACGGGTCGTTGACGGTGACGACTGTGCCATCCCGCGAGACAAGCCCGAGGTCGTTGAACTGCCCGAGCGGCGTGACTGCGCCCGCCGTGAGCGGATCGATGAGGAAGAGGCTGCGCTCCCGGCTGAGCGCCAGCAAGCCCGTTCCCTCAGGCATCATCTGCCATGCCAGCACCCGCAAGGGCTTCCCGTCGAGACCGGTCACCGGCGCGACCACGCGGGCACCCTGGAGGTCGAGAAACATGAGCGTCGACGAATACGCGGGAGTTATGCTGTCGCCCGCGCTCGTGAATGTGAAGCCGATCATGGTGCCGGTGGGGGATGCTCCGAGCTTCTGCACCACACCCGCCTCTGGCAGTTTCACCTGCTCCACCGCCCCGTCGGTGAGGCTCACGAGCGCGAGCGAGCTGGTCTTGTCGTCGGCGAGGGTCGCGACGGCAAGTGCCCCCTCGCTGCGGACGAAATCCTGGATGTGCGGCGCCGAGTACACGACAGTGCCACCAGTTGCGCCGAGGGTCGTGCGCATGATGTCGTCGTTCGGCTGTCCCCTGTGCAGGTAGTACAGGTCGGGGCTGGCAGTCGTGAACGTGTAGCTGATCGTGGAGGGCTGCGCTTGGTAGATGCTCGTGACCCCGTCGATGCGCACCTGGTAGCGCGTGCCGTACTCGAGCCGGCCGGCGAACTGCACCGCAATGAGGTCGCCCTTCGTGGTTACGGTGTGCGCCGCACCCGGCGTCACGACAACCTGGGCGGCTTTCAGCTGCGCGACCGGCTGGTTGGCGAACAGCCGCAGCTGCTGCCCCGGCTGGTCGATCACCGCCTTCACGTCTACCTGGGCACTCGAGAGCTTGGGCCCCTGCAGGTAGCCCAGCGTGAAGAAGACGCCGCACAGCACAACGAGCGACACGACGACGGTGCTGAGCGCGCGGCGGAACCGCCCCAGCGACCGCGGGCGCAGCTCAGTAGAGGTACGGCTCACTCGGCTGCTCCACCGCCAGCACATTTGCGGGCTCGAGGGCGATGCCCTGCGCGCTCGTCGTGCTTCGGTTCGCGGTGAATCCTCCCGTCGCCTCGACCCAATCGCCGGCCTTGAACGTCGACGTCCAGTTCGGGTAGTACACGGGGATGCCGACCGGCTGCGCATCGACAGCGCAGCACGTGACGACGAAACGGGACACGTAGAAGACGTTGTCCGGGTCGTCGGGGTCGACGGTGATGAAGCCCACCACATCCACAGGTTTGCCACTGTAGAAGGCGAGGTCGTTTGTCTGGCGCAGCAACGACGCCCAATCGACGACAGTGAACTTCGCGAAGGCGCCGGCCGGAGACGATGCCACGGTGTCCACGTTCTGCGCCTGGGCGCCGACCGTCGTGCTGTTGATGCTGCGCTGGTCGGCGGTGGCGCTTGTGAGGGTCGCCGGCGGGAGCGCCACCATCGTTATCGCGATGACCGCAGCGATCGCCAGGCCCAGGAAGGAGAGCAGTCGCGGCAGGCGCGCGGGCGGAGCATCCTCGTCGTCCCGATGGCCGCGCCGGGCGAGCAGGCCTGCGACGACGAGCACGAGGGCGATGCCGGCCATGATCACGGTGAAGACGATGTAGCGCGGGTGGATGTAGAGCACGAGCTGGTTGCTCGCCGCGAGCCAGACTGTCGCCACGAGCGCCGTCGCGACGAGTGCGACCCCGCGCCAACGCTGGAGGTTAGACCACAAAGTTCACCACCGCCCCGATGAGAGCGCTCAGCAGCGCGACGATGACCGTGAGCTGCACGAGCACCCTCGTGGTGAACGTCGTGCGCAGGATCGCGAGCATCTTGATGTCGATTATCGGCCCGAAGACGAGGAAGGTGGCTATCGAACCGGGCATGAAGCTCGATGCGAAGGGGAGGATGAAGAACGCGTCGACGTTCGAGCAGACAGCGATAACGAATGCGAGCACCATCATCGCGAGGATCGACCACACGGGGTTGCTCCCGAGGGTAACGAGCACCTGCCGCGGAACGAGCACCTGGATGCCACCGGCCACGAGCGCGCCGATGAACAACGCCGGCGTGATGACACTCGTCTCACGAACGAACAGGTCGACGCTCTTGCTCCACCGGGATTGCTCGTGCTCATGGTCGGCCGGGCGCCGGCATTCGGCGGCGAAGCGCGGCGTTAGCAGGCTGTCCTGCTGGGGGTGCAGGCTGAACAGCCAGCCGACGATGTTGGCGATGGCGAGCCCGCCGATGATCCGCGCGACGAGGATGCCGTTGTCGAAGCCGAATGCCTGGTGGGTCGTGACGATGGTGATCGGGTTGATGATCGGCGCGGCGAGCAGGAAGGTCATCGATTCGGCCACGGTGAAGCCCTTGACGATGAGCCCGCGGGCGAGCGGCACGTTTCCGCATTCGCATACCGGCAGGAAGATGCCGAAACAGGAGATACACAGGCGCCGAAGCACAGGATTGCGCGGCAGCCAGCGCATGAGCAGCCCTTCGGGCAGCCACACCTGCACGATTATCGACAGCAGGATGCCGAGGATCACGAACGGCAGCGACTCGATCACGACACTGATGCTGAGGGTCAGCAGGTCTTGCAGCTGGTTCGGCAGTGAGAACCCCGCGCCGTCGGCGAGTCCGCGCACGGCGAGCAGGCCGGCGAGTGCCAGGATGCCGACGATCATCCACACCCAGCGGGATGCGGGCAAGCGCGGTCGCTCGTCGTGGTCGTGCCCGGGATGCTGCGGGTTGTCGACCCGCGCCCGGTCCGGCGCCCGTGTACTCACGCAGCGATCCTAAGCGGGCGACGCCGTGAGACCGGATCGACCGCGCAGGCGGACCCGCGAATTTCCTATGTCAGTTCGCGCGAACGTTGGCGCGAACTGACATACGGAAAACGGGTTGCCGCCGCAGGAGCGACGCGACCCTCAGTCGTTTGTGGGCGCGCTGACGACCTGGCCGGAGCTGCCGGCACGGCGCGAGACGCGCGAGCGCCCCTGCCCCGGCTGCTTCGGTTCGGGAAGCGCCTCGAGCACCGAGTCGAGAATCTGCTCCGCGTCGTGCGTGCTGATCCTGCGCTGCTGGCGCGTCGTCTTGGTCACGGGCATGTCGAGAATCTCCGCGGCCGCCTCCGTCGCCTCAGCCGAAGCCACCTGCTCCTTCGGCTGCTCGGCGATCACCGGGATCTCGGTCGTATGCAGCACCGTGCTCGCGGCCACGCGGGCGAGGGCGTTGCGCACGTCCTCGGTTATCGCGTGCGTGCCAGAGCTGCCCACGCCGTTCTTGACTGTCGGGGATGACGCGCCGCCACCGCCTCCGCGGCTGCGGTTGCGGCGACCCCCGCCGTCCTGCGCGGGCTGGGCGGTCTGCACCTGTGGACGGTGCTTCGTGACGGGGTCGTGGTGCACGATCACGCCGCGACCGGCACACACCTCGCAGGGTTCGCTGAAAGTCTCCAGCAGCCCGAGGCCGAGCTTCTTGCGGGTCATCTGCACGAGGCCGAGCGAGGTGACCTCAGCGACCTGGTGCTTTGTGCGATCCCGGCTGAGGCATTCGACGAGGCGGCGCAGCACCAGGTCGCGGTTCGACTCGAGCACCATGTCGATGAAGTCGACGACGATGATGCCACCGATGTCGCGCAGCCTCAGCTGGCGCACGATCTCTTCAGCGGCCTCGAGGTTGTTCTTGGTGACGGTCTCCTCGAGGTTTCCGCCGGAACCGACGAACTTGCCGGTGTTGACGTCGACGACCGTCATCGCCTCGGTGCGGTCGATCACGAGCGAGCCACCCGAGGGCAGCCAGACCTTGCGGTCGAGCGCCTTCTCGATCTGCTCGTTCACGCGGTACTCGTCGAAAGAGTCCACCTGGTTGGAATAGCTCTGCAGGCGGTCGAGAAGATCGGGGGCCACTGAGCGCAGGTAGCTTTCGATGGTCTCGCGCGCGTCATCCCCCTCGATCACGAGTTTCTGGAAGTCCTCGTTGAAGACATCGCGCACGATCTTGATGAGCAGGTCGGGCTCCGAGTGCAGCAGCGAGGGCGACTGCACGGTCTCGACCTGGTGGCTGATCTCTGCCCACTGGCTCGTGAGGCGCTGCACGTCGAGCGTCAGCTGTTCCTCGGTGGCGCCTTCGGCCGCGGTGCGCACGATAACGCCGACGTTGTCGGGCAGCACCTCCTTGAGGATCTTCTTGAGGCGGGAACGCTCGGTGTCAGGCAGCTTGCGGCTGATGCCCGACATCGAGCCATTGGGCACGTAGACGAGGTAGCGACCGGGCAGGGAGACCTGGCTCGTGAGACGCGCGCCCTTGTGTCCGACCGGGTCTTTCGTGACCTGCACGAGCACGCGGTCGCCGGGCTTGAGGGCGAGTTCGATGCGGCGGGCCTGGCTCTTGCCCTCCGCGGAGTTCTCAGCCGCCGCATCCCAGTCCACTTCACCCGAGTAGAGCACGGCGTTGCGGCCACGCCCGATGTCGACGAATGCCGCCTCCATCGAGGGCAGCACGTTCTGCACGCGGCCGAGGTAGACGTTGCCGATGAGGCTCGCGTCCTGCGCCTTGGCGACGTAGTGCTCGACGAGCACGCCGTCTTCGAGCACGGCGATCTGGATGCGCTCGAACTTGCTGCGCACCACCATTACCCGGTCGACGCTCTCGCGCCTGGCGAGAAACTCGCTCTCGGTGACCACCGGACGACGTCGACCGGCATCGCGACCGTCACGACGGCGCTGCTTCTTGGCTTCGAGTCGTGTCGAACCCTTCACGCGGGTGGGTTCGTTGCTCAACACTGGCTCCGGGCGCGGCTGGCGAACCCGCACGACAGTATTCGGCGCCTCATCCCCTGGGCGCGCCTCTTCGCCGGGGCGACGACGCGAGCGGCGGCGGACGGTGCCGCCATCGTCGAGGTTGTCGTTACCCTGGTTGCCGTTCTGGCCGCCGTTGTTTCCGCGGGCCTGGCTGGCGCGCTGGGGCGGCAGGGGGGGCAGGTCGGGTGCCTGGAAGAGCAGCGATGTCGTGGGTCGGGCAGCCTGCGCCGCGGGCTCGGCCGCCGGTTGCGCCTCCGCGGCCTTCTTGGGCTGGCTGCGGCGGGTCGGCGCCTTCACTACTGCCTCTGGCTCGATTCCGGATGCCGCGGCGGCAGACACATGCTCGGCGGCCTTCTTCGCGGGAGCCTTCGTCGTCGAGCGCTTGCGTGCCACCGGAGCTGTCTCGGCGGGCGCAACCACTTCGGGTTCGGACGCCTTGCGGCCGCCGAACAGGCGCGACTTCTTCTTCGGGTTCTCTTCGTTGTTTTCGATTGTGTTCACCATTGCTGGTGTACTCCTAGCCCGGGTGGGCAACCGCGCCACCCACCGGGTACTCTCTCGTGTGCTATCCCGCCTGTTCCGGCGGTACCGCTACTAAAACTCATGGTCTCCGACCGGGCCCTGGCTCGCGGTCGGTTGTGTGCTGTCACCACACGTGTGCTGTCACCACACTTCGGAACTGGCTATCCGACTCGCGCAACACGGTTCTTGTCTCAAACTGTGTTGCGTGCTGGTCCGGTGTCCCCGGTAAGCATTGTTTGGCGTCGATCCGAGCGCGGCTCGGCTGACTACACCAAATTATCGCACGCATTGACAGATAGTCGTGATTTGCGCCGTGCAATAATCCGAGCATGACTGACGCCGTGGCCATTCGCCGCCCTGTTTCGCTGGCCATCGTGTTGATCGTCGCGGGGGCGATCGGTTGGTACGCGGCGTTCTCGCTTACCCTCGACAAGCTCGCGGTGCTGGCGAACCCGCAGGCCGACCTGGACTGCAACTTCAGCGTCATCGTGCAGTGCGGGGTCAATCTCGGCTCGTGGCAGGGCTCCCTGCTGGGCTTCCCGAACCCGATTCTCGGCCTCGGCGGATTCGTCGCCCCGATCGCTGTCGGCGTCGCCCTCCTGGCCGGCGCGGCATTCGCCCGCTGGTTCTGGATCGCTTTCAACGTGGGCGTCGCCGGTGCCCTTGCCTTCTGCATCTGGCTCATGTACCAGAGCATCTTCAACCTCGGCACCCTCTGCCCGTGGTGCATGCTGGTCTGGGCGGTGACAATCCCCCTGTTTTGGACGCTCACGCTGTCCAACGCCAGGGCGGCTGTCTTCGGCGTCAGGCTGGCGGCGGTCGGCGAGCGGCTCTACCCCTGGATACCGGCGATCACGATCGCCAGTTACCTCATCGTGGCGGTCGTCGCACAGTTGCGGCTCGACCTGCTCTCCTACCTGTAGTTCCGGCGGTGCCGACGGCTGACAGCCGATTCCTAGCAAACCTCCAATACTCTTTCGACACACCGCCCGTCTCCACCCACCGACCGTCCACGAACAGCAGGGGCCGAATGAGCAACCGCAGTCCCGAACGACTGACCAAAAAGCAGAAGCAGGACCAGGCACGCGAAAACGCCCGCCTGCAGCGCGAAGAGCAGCGTGCCCGCAAGCGAAGGCAGCGTTGGTTCATCCAGGGCGGCGTTGTGCTCGGGATGCTGGCAGTCGTCGCCATCGCGGCGCTCGTCGTGTTCAACGTCACGAGGCCGCCGAGCCCGGGGCCCCTCAACATGCTCAGCGACGGCATCCTCATTTCCGGGAACGGGACGACGACCACTGCCGTCACTACCACGGCGATCCAGCCGGATTCCACGCCGGTGCCGACCGACCCCACGAAGCAGGCAGGCACCGTCAACATCGTGATGTACGTCGACTACCAGTGCCCGTTCTGCCAACAGTTCGAGACGACGAACGCGGCCCAGATCTCGCAGTGGGTCACCGCGGGCGTCGCAACCGTCGAGATTCACCCGATAGCGATCCTCGACAACTCCTCCGGCGGAACGAAGTACTCCACGAGGTCGGCGAACGCCGCGGCGTGCGTCGCGAACTTCGATCCGGACAAATACCTCGCGGTGAATAACGCGCTGTTCACGAACCAGCCGGCCGAGGGCGGGTCCGGTCTCACCGACACCGAGCTGCAGAAGGTGGTGAGCGATGCCGGTGCGTCCGGCAAGGATGTCGCTTCCTGCATCACGAGCCAGACCTTCAGCGGCTGGGTCACTTCGGCCACGAAACGCGCGCTCACCGGCCCGCTGCCGAACTCGGATACCGCGACCGTCCAGGGCACGCCGACGGTGATCGTCGACGGCAAGAAGTACTCGGGCGCCCTCGACAACGCCACGACGTTCAACGACTTCGTCGGACAACTCGCGACATCGGGGCTCAGCGCGGGCGGGTGACCCGCGGCGGGCAGGGCCGGGCGCTAGTGCTCTAGAACCACAGGGCGAGTTCGCGCGCCGCCGACTCTGGCGAGTCACTGCCGTGCACGAGGTTCTGCTGCACCTTCAGTCCCCAGTCCCGTCCGAGGTCACCCCGGATGGTGCCGGGAGCCGCGGTTGTCGGGTCTGTCGTGCCGGCGAGCGAGCGGAATCCCTCGATCACACGATTGCCGGCGATGCGCAGCGCGACGATCGGGCCCGACTGCATGAACTCGACGAGGGGCTCGTAGAAGGGCTTGCCCTGGTGCTCCTCGTAGTGCGCGGCGAGCAGGTCGAGGTCGGCGAGCAGGTACTTGACGTCGACGAGCTGGTAGCCCTTCGCTTCGATGCGGCGCAGGATCTCGCCGGTCAGGTTGCGGGCGACGCCGTCCGGCTTCACGAGAACGAGGGTTTCTTCGACTGTCATGTTGTCTCCTTGGGTTGCGTCTCGCCGGGCGTGAATTGCAGCCTGGCACTGTCGAGCTGTCGTCCTCTGACGAAGCAGAATATCCAGATCGCCACGAAGACCGCCGCGACGACATACATGAGTGGCAGCACGATGCCTGTCGCCAGGAGCACAGCCTGCAGCACCCAGCCCAACCACACGCCCCACGGATAGCGCACGAGCCTCCCGGCGATGGCGAGTGCGACGATCAGGCCGACTCCCCCGCCCAGGGCCGCCGCGGGCGGCAGCGCCTTGAGGCCGAAGGCGGTGAGCGCGACGAAGAACAGGAGAATTGCCTCGAGCCCGAGGACGATGCTGAGCAGGCTCTCGGTCACCGAGCGCTGGCGGCGCGGCCGCCGGGCGGGAGCCGTGGTCACTTCTTCCAGCCTTCCAGGGCCGCGAGCTCGATGGCCTCGCCCACGAGGGTGATCGAGCCGGTCACGAGCACAGCGCGGCGGGGCGCCTCCGCGGCCCAACTACGTGCATCCCGCATCGCACGTTCGAAGTCTTCGAACTGGTAGGTCGCGTCTTCGTTGGTGAGCTCGAGCACGAGTTCGGCGAGCTCGACGTGGGGCACCGCGCGCTCAGACCGGGACTGGGTCACATGGAAGCGCTTGGCGATCGGGGCGAGAGCCTTGACGATGCCGCGCGCGTCCTTGTCCTGCAGCACGCCGAGCACGACGACCACCTCGTCGAACGTGAAGTAGGTGCCGAGCGCCGCGGCCAGGGCGGCCGCGCCGTGCGGGTTGTGCGCGGCATCCACGAGCACCGTCGGCTCTGTGCCGATGATCTGCAGCCGGCCGGGGGATGTCGCGGTGGCGAGCCCCTCCGCGAGCACATCGCCCACGAGCGGCTGGTCGCCCCCGCCGAGGAACGACTCGACGGCGGAGATCGCCAGGGCGGCGTTGTAACCCTGGTAGTCGCCGAACAGCGGTAGGAACAGGTCGCGGTAGGTGCCAGCGAGACCGCGCACGGTGATGACCTGTCCGCCGACCGCCACGGCCGAGCTCTCGAGCGCGAACGCCGAGCCCTCCACCGAGAACGTGGATTCGGTGAGCTCAGCGGCACGCTCGAGCTCGGCGCGGGCATCCGGGGACTGTTGCGCGGAGACGACGTTCGCGACGGGCTTGATGATGCCGGCCTTGGTGCGGGCGATCTCGGCAACTGTCGATCCGAGCCGCTGGGTGTGGTCGAGGGCGACCGGGGTGAACACCGCGACCTGCCCGTCGCCGACATTCGTCGAGTCCCACTCGCCGCCCATGCCGACCTCGATGACGGCGACATCCACCGGTGCGTCGGCGAACGCCGCGAAGGCGAGCACGGTGAGCGCCTCGAAGAATGTCAACGGCTCCTCGTCTTTCGCGACGAGTTCGGTGTCGACGAGGTCGATGAACGGCCGGATGTCCGCCCAGTTGGCGGCGAGCGACCGGTTGGAGATGGGCTGGCCGTCGATCACTATGCGCTCGTTGAAGCGCACGAGGTGGGGGCTCGTCATGAGGCCGGTGCGCAGTCCGTACGCTCGAAGGATGCTCTCGGTGATCCGGCTGGTGGAGGTCTTGCCGTTGGTACCCGTGATGTGGATTATCGGGTAGCTGCGTTGCGGGTCGCCGAGCAGTTCGACTGCCCTGCGCGTGGCGCTGAGTCGGGGCTGCGGGTTGGATTCGCCGATCCGGGCGAGGAGTTCCTCGTAGACCCTGTCGGCATCCTCCTGGTATTCGGCGTCTTCGAGCTCGTAGTCCGAGTCATCGTCGATGTTCGTGCCCTCATTACCGTCCGCGAATGGGCTCAGGTCGGCGAGCGGGTTCTCGGGCATGTCGCCGTCCTCACCGAATTCGTCGGATTGACGATCATCCCCATCAGACACGTTTTTGTCAGACACTGACGGCTCCAGACTTCGATACATCAACGACAAGTACACCAGTGTTCGAGTACTGCCCGATAGGCAGGATCGCCCGTCGCGAACCGGCCTCGGCGACCAGCGCGGCCGTCGCCTCGGGCTCTGGCGAAAGCACGAAGGCGGTATCGAGGGCGAGGGTCTCACCCGCGATCATCTCGGCATAGCGGGAGAGGGCTGCGATATCCGCTTCGGAGGAGCCGGTCACCGCGAGCGAGATGCGGTCGCTCACCTCGAGACCGGCAGCCTTGCGGCTGTCCTGGATGGCGCGTATGACGTCGCGCGCCAGCCCCTCCGCCTCGAGCTCCGGCGTCGTCTCGGTGTCAAGGATGACGAACCCGCCATCGCCGAGGAAGGCGATCGCGCTTGCGGCGTCGGCGGCTTCGAGCTCGAGATCGAACTCACCGGAATGCAGCTCCACCCCGCCGACCACCACGCCGTCCTCGGCAGTGAGCCAGTCGCCGGCCTTGGCCGCCTGGATTACCTGCTGCACCTGCTTGCCGAGACGCGGGCCGAGCGCACGGGCGTTCACGATCAACCGCCTCGTGATGCCGAAAGACTCGAGTGAGTGCTCCTGGATCGAGTCGAATTCGACAGCTTTGACGTTGAGCTCTTCGCGCAGGATGTCGTCGGCGCCGGCGAACCAGTCGCCGCGCGCGGTCACCACTGTCAGTTTCGCGAGCGGCAGGCGCACGCGCAGGCCGCGGGACTTGCGCAGCGCGAGGGACGCCGACGCGATCTCCCGCACGTAGTCCATGTGCTCTACGAGCCCGTGGTCAGCCGGGAATGTCGCGGCGTCCGGCCAGTCCTCGAGGTGCACGCTGCGGCCACCGGTGAGGCCGCGCCAGATTTCCTCGGCGACGAGCGGGGCGAGTGGAGCCGCGACTCGTGTGACAGTCTCGAGCACCGTGTAGAGCGTGTCGAAGGCGTCGGCGTCGCCCTGCCAGAACCTGTCCCGGCTGCGGCGCACGTACCAGTTGGTCAGCACGTCGGCGAAGTCGCGAAGCCTGGCGGCGGCGAAGGGGCTGTCGAACGCTTCGAGCTCTGCCGTGACATCCCGGACCAGCTCCCCCGTCTTGGCGAGGATGTACCTGTCGAGCAGGTTCGCCGAGTCGGTGCGCGCGGTGGCCTCGTGGTCGGACGCGTTGGCGTAGAGGGTGAAGAAGTAGTACGTGCTCCACAGCGGCAGCAGCAGCTCGCGCACCCCGCCGCGGATCCCCTCCTCGGTGACGACGAGGTTGCCGCCGCGGATGACCGGCGACGACATGAGGAACCAGCGCATCGCATCCGCGCCGTCCCTGTCGAAGACCTCGTTGACGTCGGGGTAGTTGCGCAGGCTCTTGGACATCTTCTGGCCGTCGCTGCCGAGCACGATGCCGTGGCTGATGACGTTCTTGAACGCCGGGCGGTCGAACAGCGCCGTCGACAGCACGTGCATGAGATAGAACCAGCCGCGGGTCTGCCCGATGTACTCGACGATGAAGTCGGCGGGGCTGTGCGAGTCGAACCAGTCCTGGTTCTCGAACGGGTAATGCGCCTGGGCGAACGGCATCGAACCAGAGTCGAACCAGACGTCGAAGATGTCGGTGATGCGCCGCATCGTCGACTTGCCTGTCGGGTCGTCAGGATTCGGCCGGGTGAGCTCGTCGATGTACGGACGGTGCAGGTCTGTCGGCCGCACTCCGAAGTCGGCCTCGAGTTCATCGAGCGAGCCGTAGACGTCGACGCGCGGGTATTCGGGGTCGTCGCTCTTCCACACCGGGATGGGGCTGCCCCAGTAGCGGTTGCGGCTTATCGACCAGTCGCGCGCGTTCGCGAGCCACTTGCCGAACTGCCCGTCTTTGACGTTATCGGGCACCCAGTTGATCTCCTGGTTGAGCTCGCCCATGCGGTCGCGGAACTCCGGTACCTTCACGAACCAGCTCGACACGGCCTTATAGATGAGCGGATTGCGGCAGCGCCAGCAGTGCGGGTAACTGTGCTCATAGCTCGCGACCTTGAGCAGCCGGCCGTCGGTGCGCAACTTCTGGACGAGCGTCTTGTTCGCGTCGAACACCTGCAGCCCGGCAACCTCGGCGATGAGCGGCAGGAACCTGCCGCCCTCGTCCACCGACAGGATTACCGGGATGCCTGCAGCGGCGCAGACCACCTGGTCGTCTTCACCGTAGGCGGGGGCCTGGTGCACGATGCCGGTGCCTTCGCCGGTTGCGACGTAGTCGGCCACGAGCAGCTGCCACGCGTTGCCGGTGCCCCACTCCGCGGCATCCGCGTAGTAGTCCCAGAGGCGGGCGTAGCGCACGCCGTCGAGTTCGCGGCCTTTGAGCGTGCGGCTGATAACGACATCCCCCGCCGACTCGTAGCCGAGCTCCCTGGCGTATGACGGGATGGTGTCGGCAGCGAGCAGGAACTCCGCAACCCCCTGCGCCGAGCCGTCGCCCGCGCCGAGTGGACCGCTCGGCACGACGGCGTACTCGATGTCGGGACCGACCGCGAGCGCGAGGTTGGTGGGCAGCGTCCATGGCGTTGTCGTCCAGGCGAGGGCCTTCACGCCGGTGAGTCCCAGGCTCTCGGCCTTCGGGCCGTCGAGTGGGAATGTCACCGTGACGGACTGGTCCTGGCGCATCTTGTACACGTCGTCATCCATGCGCAGCTCGTGGTTTGACAGCGGGGTCTGGTCACGCCAGCAATACGGCAGCACCCGGTAGCCCTCGTACGCGAGCCCCTTGTCGTAGAGCTGCTTGAATGCCCAGATCACGCTCTCCATGAACGAGGGGTCGAGGGTCTTGTAGTCGTTGTCGAAGTCGACCCAGCGGGCCATCCTCGTGACGTACTCCTCCCACTCCTTCGTGTACTTGAGCACTCCGGCCTTCGCGGCGGCGTTGAACGCCTCGATGCCCATCTCCTCGATCTGGCTTTTGTCGGTGATGCCCAGCTGCCGCTCCGCCTCGAGTTCGGCGGGCAGTCCGTGGGTGTCCCAGCCGAAGCGCCGCTGCACCTGCTTGCCGCGCATCGTCTGGAATCGCGGGAAGAGGTCTTTGGCGTAGCCGGTGAGCAAATGGCCGTAATGCGGCAGGCCGTTGGCGAACGGCGGGCCGTCGTAGAAGACCCACTCGGGCGCGCCCTCGCGCTGGTCGATCGACGCCTGGAAGGTGCCGTTCTCTTTCCAATAGGCGAGGACCTGCTCCTCGATCGCCGGAAAGCGCGGCGAAGGGGTGACCGACTCATCGGGCGTGTGGCGGGGGTAGGACATTTCTCTCCATCGTGTGTTGACACACGAGGACGACGGATGCCGCGGTACCACCTCGCTTGCCGCCTCGCACCTGGGCGCGAATCGACCGCTCGTTGCGGCTGTGACGGGCTCCCCGCTCGGTTCTACCCGGGTTCGCACCCGCTCTTCCGAGGACTCCCCGGTGATTGCCGGATCAGCGTCGCTGTCTCAATCCTACGGGACTCCCGGCCGCGAGCGGCGAAGCTGACCAGCGACCCGAGCGACCAAAGCCGCACCTCTGCGTGCCGTGGGTGCGGTGGCGGGGGCGGACAACAGTTCTTGCAAGGAATTGCGCAATGTTCGCAATTACTTAACTTTTCTTAGCATCTTCTTGTCGTGATGAGAAACGCGGGCGTACAGTGACCGTAATTCCAACGCTGTATCAGGTACACCGAACGGGAACGAGTCAACGATGACACGGAACATAATCACTTCTGTCCGCGGGGCCGCAGTCGCTCCACACAAGCCACATCGGAAATCACGGGGATCGGCGCTGGCCATCGCCATCGCAATCGGTCTCGTCGCCGCGAGTGCCACACCGGCGCTGGCGCAGGCCGACAATCACAGCAGCGGTGGCAGCGCTGTCGTAACCCGGGCCGCTCTCGATCCCGCGCTCGTGGCGGGCCGGGGCGCAGACACCGGGTTCAGCGAGCAGGAGGCGGAGAACGCCGCGACGAACGGCACGCTCATCGGCCCAGACCGCACGGCGTACGCGCTCGCGGCTGAGGCATCCGGCCGCACCGCCGTGCAGCTCACCGCGGGGCAGTACGTCGACTTCACGCTGCCGGCCGCTGCCAACGCCATAACCGTGCGCTACAGCATCCCCGATTCGGCTCAGGGCGGCGGCATCACGGCGCCGCTCGAAGTGCGGGTCAACGGTGGTCACAAACAGGAGATCACGCTGACCTCCCAGTACTCCTGGCTGTACAACCAGTACCCGTTCTCGAACGACCCGCAGGCGGGCCTGCTGCACCCCGACTGGTGGATCACCGAATGCGGCTGTGTGCCAGCGGCAACGACACCCACCCCGACAGTTGCAACCCCGTTCCGGCCCATGCACTTCTACGACGAACAGCGGTTGCTGCTCGACAAGACGTACAAGGCGGGTGACACCGTGCGCCTGACCGCGCCAGCGGCGAGCGCTTCGGCATGGGTGGTGATCGACCTGCTCGACTCACAGCTCGTCGGCAAGCCCTACGTCAAATTGGTGGCAGCCAACGTGCTGCTGTTCGGGGCCGACCCCAAGGGCAAGCGTGACTCGGCGCAGGCCTTCGACAAGGCGATCGCCTTCGCGAAGAGCCACGGTCTCACCGTGTATGTGCCGCCGGGAACCTACCGCGTCGACCGCCACATCATCGTCGACAACGTCACGGTCGAAGGCGCCGGCAGCTGGTACACGATCATCAAGGGCAAAGAGGTTGCGCTTAGCACCCCTGCACCCGACGGATCAGTGCACACCGGGGTCGGCTTCTACGGCAAGGATGCCGCGTCCGGAGGCAGCGCGAACGTGCACCTCTCCGGCTTCGCCATCGAAGGCGACGTCCGCGAGCGCATCGACACCGACCAGGTGAACGGCGTCGGCGGAGCGTTGAGCAACTCGACAGTCGACGGCCTCTACGTGCACCACACCAAAGTGGGCATGTGGTTCGACGGGCCGATGACCAACCTGTCGCTCACGAACAACGTGATCGTCGACCAGATCGCCGACGGCGTCAACTTCCACACCGGAGTGACAAACTCGACAGCGTCGAACAACTTCGTGCGCAACACGGGCGATGACGGGCTGGCGATGTGGTCGGAGACGGTGGCGAACGCGAACAACACGTTCGACCACAACACCGTGCAGACCCCGTCCCTCGCCAACGGCATCGCGATCTACGGCGGCACGGACAACACGGTGTCGGCAAACCTGATCGCCGACCCGATTCGCGAGGGCAGCGGCATCCACGTCGGTGCACGGTTCGGCGCCCAGGCCTTCACCGGGCACCTCTGGATCACGGACAACACGACGGTGCGAGCCGGAACGTACGAACTGAACTGGAACATCGGGCTCGGTGCGATCTGGATATTCGCACTCGAGAAGAACATCGACGCCGACATAGAGGTCGTCGGGGACAACTTCCTCGATAACACCTACAACGCCATCATGCTCGTGACCGACTGGCCGGTGAAAGACCTGTACTCGATCACCAACGTTCATTTCAAGAACGTGAAGGTCGATGGCACCGGCACGTCCGTGGTGAGCGCCCGTTCGGCGGGTTCTGCATCGTTCGAGAACGTGGATGCCCGCAATGTCGGCGCCGTCGGCATCAACAACTGCGGGTCGTTCCACTTCACCCCCGCAGGGTCGGAGTTCTCGTTCGTCGACCTGGGAGGCAATGATGGTGGCGGCACGACCGGCCCGTGGTTCGCCGCGTGGGAGCTGCCGAACACCATCACCTGCGATGACCGCCCCGCGGTCGTCGTGCCGCCGGCACCGTCGGCCTGGTAGCTAGGAACTGCCCGCTGGCTTCGCCGCCCGTGCTCGCTCGACGAATGAGTTGAGCAGCCGGGCGGCGACGTCGGCATGGGCGACGGTGACGGTCAGCGAGCTGCCATTGTGCCGCGTGATCTCGAGCGCCTCACCCGAGCGGGTGATGACCCCGAAGCGTCCGCGGCCAGCCCATCGGATGCCGTAGCCGCCGAAGTCCCTGATCGCGGAGGTCGTCACTGTCCTCGCCGACAGCACGCGGTCCGTCGGGATGACGAAGCGCGGATAGCCGAACACCGAGCGCGCCAGGAATCCGCGCTCGTCGACAGTCACCCGCCAGGAGAGCGTACCGACCACGCCGACGATGAGCAGGGCGAACAACACGACCCAGACGAGGAACACCCAGAACGGCGCGACGAACCACAGCACAGTGCCGGCCCCGACGAGCGCCACGACCAGGATGCCGCACAGCACGAGCGCCGCGGCGCGGGCGACCTGAAGGTGCTGGGTCCACACCGCACGTTCGGTAGCCGCCAGGTCGAGCGATTGCGGCACAGGCGTCGCGGCGTCGACGTGCGCCGCGTGGCGTGGCAGCACGAACCAGGCCACGGTTCCCAGGGCGATGGCCGCGACGATGGCCGTGACGAGCACAGGCACGATTGACGGGCCGGAACGGGCATCCGCGATTCCCCGTTGCACCAGCACCGACCCGGCCATGAGCACGGTGATCAGGCCCACGAGGAACGGGCCGACCGCCAGCACGAGCCGCTGGTTGAACGTCAGGCCGGTCCTGCCCGGCAGCGGCCGGGAAACGAAGAATGCGAAGGCGGCCCAGGCGATCGCGACCACGGCAATGAAAATGAGCCAGCCGATCGGGCTGCCGAACTGGTCGGCTGCACCGTTCGGCCCCCAATGCACCGCCACGGGCGAGGGCAGGTCGGGCAGCGACACGACTATCACGACGAGTCCGACGAAGGCGATGACCAGGGGGACGATGATGCCGATGACGACGGAACGGGTGTTGACGGTCATTCGAATGCCTTTCTGATGAGTGCTGTGAGTGCGTTCGGGGTGAGGCCGAGCTTTCTGGCCTCCACGACGACACGGTCGATCTCGCGGCCGAGCTGTGCGTAGTCCCCCGCCCGATGCGCCACGACGGCTCCACGGCCGCGGCGCAGATCGATGAACCCCTCGTCCCGCAGCACCTGGTACGCGCGCAGCACGGTGTGCACGTTGAGCTCGAGGGATGCCGCGAGTTCCCGCGCTGCGGGCAACCGCTCGCCGGCCCGCAGTTCGCCGGCGATGATCTGGGCGCGGATGCCCGCCACGAGCTGCTCGAAGAGGGGCAGAGCGGACGCAAGATCGACTGTCACCAACACGATAATGATCCTACTTGTTCTAGCTGAACTAGATCAAGTAGGTCACGGTTCGATAACGCGAGCGAATCGTGTTTCACAGTGAAACGCTGCCCATTGCTGCTAACCGGTGCGGGGTAGACCGATCTGTTGAGTAGTTGTCACGCTGGCGTGATGCTCGTGTAACGCCACCAGAGAGAAGGTTCCCTCACTAGGGGGAATCATGACTATCAATTCATTCATCGCCGACGAGGGTGCCGCGAAAGGCCCGTCAGCGTTCAAGCGCACCGCAATCCTCACCGCGACCTTCCTCGCCGTTGTCGGGCTGAGTCTCGGGGTCATGGGCGTGGGAGGGGCGCACGCCGACCCGAATATACCGGGCGATCCCGACTTCCTCGGCAATGCCGACTCGTATGCGGTCATCGCCTCATCGACCATCACGAACACGGGCCCGACAGTCATCACGGGTGACGTGGCACTGACTCCGGGCACCTCGGTGACAGGATTCGGCGGTGCTCCCGACGCGACTGTGACGGGCAGCACGGATGTGGCCAACGGTGCCGCGCTCAACGCGCACGACGACCTCGTGGCTGCATACACCGTGCTCTCCAACCTTGTGCCGACAAATGACCTGGGGCCGGCATTGGTCGATCTCACTGGCAGTTCGCTCGTCGCCGGCACGTACCGGGCCGGATCGCTCGCACTCACCGGCAACCTCACCCTCGACGGCGCCGGCAACGTTGACGCGGTTTGGGTGTTTCAGGCCGACAGTTCCCTCACGACCGCCAACGGCAGCACGGTCACCCTCATCGGTGGTGCGCAGGCCTGCAACGTCTATTGGAAGGTGGGAAGCTCCGCCACTCTCAACGGCGGTTCCGGCGGCGCGACGCTGTTCGTCGGGACCATCCTCGCCGACGCCTCCATCTCTGTAGGTGACGAGGTGACCATCGACGGCCGACTGCTGGCCAGCGCTGGCGCGGCGGGCGCCGTCACCCTCATCGATGACGTCATAACAACTCCCACAACGTGCACCGTTGCAGTTTCGACATTGTCCAGTGGTAGTGGCGGTACGGGGGGCTCCGGCGGATCCGGCGGATCCGGCCCAACGAACGGACTCGCCAGCACGGGCCTGCTGGCAAACACGGGCAGTGACTCCGCTCCGATCGGGATCCTCGGACTACTCGTGATCCTGCTCGGTAGCGGTGCAGTGCTCTTCGCCCGGCGCCTGGATCGCGAAGCCGCCGAGTAATAAGGTCACTGTCGCAACCACAGAGTGGGGGCGCGGCGGGCGAACTGGGGGTTCCGAAAGGAGCCCCCAGTCTTACACTTATCCCAATTGGGGGTTGGTGACGCGCCATGATCCATTTCGAACGGTGGAGCCTGCTGGTAGTGGGGGAAGCACTCCGGCGTGACGCCACGCGTTTCGCGGACTTCCGCCACGGGCTGGATCTCGACCCCGCCACGCTCAGGGACCGGCTCGCCGAACTGGTCGGTGCCGGCCTCATGGAGATGGTTGCCGATTCCGGGGACGAGAAACTCTACGTGCTCACCGAGAAGGGCAGGGGCCTCGAGGAGGTCATCGACGCCCTCGACGCGTGGAGCGAGCGCTGGGCGCTGCCCGCCCCGCTGCCCGCCGAGCTCACGATTGAACGAGAACTCGAGGATGCCACGGTGCTCGCGCCGCAGGTGCTCATCGAGATCTCCGTGCTCGGGGCGTTCAACCTCCGGGTCGGCGGCAAGGCGATAGCGGGACTCTCCGTCGGCTCCCAGCGCCTCCTCGTTTTCCTGGCCCTGCACGATCGGGCGATCACCCGCACCGCGGTGGCGGGAACGATGTGGCCGGATGCCACGGAGGAGCGCGCCGGCATCAGCCTGCGTTCCGCGCTCTCCCGCCTCGATCCCGCAACCCGGGAGATCATCCTGGTGGCCAGCGCCGGCCTTGGCCTCGCGGAAACCGTCGCGGTCGACCTACGGGATGCGCAAGCCCTCGCCCACCGCCTGCTGCGGCCTGGCGCATCCGTCTCACCCGCCGACCTGAGCGCCGAGGCGGTCGCGGCGCTGTCGCAGGAGCTGCTGCCTGATTGGTACGACGACTGGGTGGTCGCTGAGGCGGAGGATTGGCGACAGCTGCGGATGACCGCGCTGGAGGCTGTCGCCCAGGTACTGATCGAGAAGGGCCGACTCGCCGAGGCGGCGAGCGCCGCACGGTCGGCGATGAAGGTGGAGCCGCTGCGGGAGAGCGCCCACGCGAGCCTCATCCGCGTGCATCTCGCCGAGGGAAACCAGACCGAAGCGCTGCGCGTCTACGAGCGCTATCGCGAACTGCTGGCCGTCGCGCTCTCACTCGAACCAACCGGGCACCTCTCCGACCTCGTGGCCGACATCCGTGGCCGTGAGGGGCACAAGACAAACGCGGAAAGCCTCACCTGAGTGGGTGTCCTTTGGGTTTACGGGAATTGTTTGGCTGTGAAATCGGCTTGACTTTGCTGTGACTATCACCAGTGGCAAAGTGCCAACCACTACAGAAGCAGCACCCGTCCCGCCCTCGGACCGCACAGCGGCCCGCAAGGCTGTCTGGGCCGCACTCGTCGGCTCATCCCTCGAATCCTTCGATTTCTACGTCTTCGCCTACTTCAGCGCCATCTTCGCGCCGGCGCTGTTCTTCCCAGACCTCGATCCAGGGGCAGCCCTGCTCGGATCGTTCGGGGTCTTCGCCGTCGCGTTCCTCATCCGCCCGATCGGCGCGATCATCTTCGGCAACATCGGCGACCGGATCGGGCGAAAGCGCACACTGCTCATCACGATCACGATCATGGGCCTTGCGACCGGGGCGATCGGGCTCCTGCCGGACTTCGCGTCCATCGGACTTGCGGCCCCCCTCCTCCTGACGGTGCTGCGGCTCGTACAGGGCCTCTCCCTCGGTGGCGAGTGGGGTGGCGGCATCCTGATCGCCGTAGAGCACGCGGAGCCCAAGCGTCGTGGACTATACGCCGCGCTGCCGCAGCTCGGGTCGCCTGTCGGCACCATCCTCACCGGGGCGTTGCTGTTGTTCCTGACCACCGTCATCCCGGGCGACCAGATGCTCGCCTGGGGATGGCGTATCCCGTTCCTGGTGGCGTTCCCCCTGCTCGCCGTCTCGCTCTACCTGCGGCTGGCGATCGATGAGACGCCGGTCTTCAAGACGCTCCTGGTGACTGACCGCCGCGAGCGCGTTCCCGTGCTCTCGGCATTCCGCAAGTACCCGGTCGCGATAGTCGTCGCCGTCGGCGCCGCGCTGCTCGGCATCGGGTCGTATTCGCTCATGAACACCTACACCGTCGGCTATGGCGTGAGCGTGCTCGGGTTCTCGCCATCCGACCTGTTCACCGCCACGCTCATCGGCAGCCTCCTGCAGCTCGTGACCATCCCGCTGTTCGGAGCGTGGGCGAACCGCATCGGCTCGGCACGGGTCGTGCTCATCGGCGCGATCGGAACACTCGTCATCGCCTTCCCGATGTACTACCTGCTGCAGTTCGCCACGTTCCCGATCCTCGTCGGCACCATGATCGTGGGTGGCATCCTGCCTACCCTCGCGTGGGCGGGCCTCGGCGGGCTCATGGCCGACATCTTCGGCGGGCCGGTGCGCTACAGCGCGCTGTCGATCGCGTACGCGGTCGCCGCTGCCCTGTCCGGGCTCGTGCCGTTCGCGACGCAGGGCCTGGCCAACGCCACGGATGCCGCATGGTGGCACCCGGGGGTCGTGCTCGCGATCCTCTCGCTCATCACGCTCGTCTCAGCGCTCGTCGCGGCGCGGTGGAAGCGGCCAGTCGACGAAGTGAACTGACCTCGCTAAGTCGTTGTATCGGACGAGGGGCAGCCCTAAGCTGTCCCTCGTCTGGGGGCAATCCCCGGGTCAGTGACCTTTTCCGAGGGATGCGATGAGCGACGACACCCCCACCCAGCGGTTCGACGCTGCTGGCGATGCTCCCACCCAGCGGATGGCCGCACCCTCCGAGGAAGTCGTCGAGGAACGCAAGTCCCGCAAGCTCATGATCATCCTTGGCGCTGTCGGCGCTGCGCTGCTGCTCGCCCTGATCATCGTGTTGGTGCTCCTGCTGACCAAGAGCAACGCGATTCCGGGAGCCCTACCCGCCCAGAGCGCCTCGGCGAGCCCCGCGCCGAGCGTCACACCGACGAAGTCGGCGACGCCTACTGCGACGCCCACTCCCACGCCGACCCAGACTCAGGCGGCCCCTCCGCCACCGCCACCACCCAACACCGCCACGACTGTGACGGGCTTCGAGATGGACAAGTCGCACAACTGCAGCCAGGGTGAGCCTGTCTATCTTCAGGTGTCGTGGAGCAGCGAAAACGGGGTAGCCGCGTACTTCGGCGTCAACACCAACGACGCGCAGACAGGTGGGATGGGCTGGACCCTGCCCCCGAACGGCAACCAGGACGACTTTCTAGACGGCTATGTGCCCTACGAGTACCAATGCGGCAACTCAAGCACTGACTACACGATCACTATCGTCGGCAGTGACGGCACCAAGGCGAGCAAGAAGATCACGGTCAAGGCGGAGAACTGAGTCAGAGACACGAGCACGGCGCCTGAGCGGGCAATGGCGAGCCCGTAGGCGTGCCCCTCAGGGCCCTGCCAGTCCAGCTCCCCGCGTCGCCAGCTGCCCCGCCGTCGACCCGACGAGCCATCGCCCCGGGTAGAATCGCACCACAACCCACACTCAGGCACCTCCTCGCCGGGCGCGAATAGCCACCCAGCGAACAGACTCGGTGCCGCATATATCGAACCGGAGCACGCCATGGCCGCTGCCATTCCAGAGAAGCCCGCCCTCGAAGGCCTCGAAGACAAGTGGGCTCCCGTCTGGGAGGCCAACGGCACCCACCGGTTCGATCGGGATGCCGCGCTGCGTTCGCCTGACCCGCGCGAGAACGTCTTCTCCATCGACACTCCCCCGCCGACGGCGTCCGGGAGCCTGCACATCGGCCACGTCTTCAGCTACACCCACATGGATCTCGCCGCCCGGTTCCAGCGCATGCGCGGCAAGAACCTCTTCTACCCGATGGGCTGGGACGACAACGGCCTGCCCACCGAGCGGCGCGTGCAGAACTACTACGGCGTGCGGTGCGATCCCACGCTGCCCTACGACCCGTCGTTCGTGCCGCCGCTCGAGGGCGGCGAGGGAGCGTCATCCAAGGCCGCCGACCAGGTGCCGATCTCCCGCCGCAACTTCATCGAGCTGTGCGAGACGCTCACGGCTGAAGACGAGAAGCAGTTCGAAGAACTCTGGCGCCAGCTCGGGCTGAGCGTCGACTGGAGCCTGACCTACCGCACCATAGGCCCGGAGGCGCAGCTTGCCGCCCAGCGCGCGTTCCTGCGCAACCTTGCCCGCGGCGAGGCCTACCAGGCCGAGGCGCCGACGCTGTGGGATGTCACGTTCCGCACGGCTGTCGCCCAGGCCGAGCTCGAGGACAAGGAGCAGCCCGCCGCCTACCACCGCGTCTCGTTCCACAAGCCGGACGGCTCCACGGTGGAGATCGAGACCACCCGACCGGAACTGCTGCCCGCCTGCGTCGCCCTCGTCGCGCATCCCGACGACGAGCGCTACCAGGCGCTGTTCGGCACGACGGTGACGACGCCGCTGTTCGGTGTCGAGGTGCCGATCGTGGCGCACCACCTCGCGCAGAAGGACAAGGGATCTGGCATCGCCATGATCTGCACTTTCGGCGACGTGACCGACGTGATCTGGTGGCGCGAACTGGACCTACCCAACCGCACGATCATCGGCGCGGACGGCCGCATCCTCGCCGACGCACCCGACGTGATCGTGACGGATGCCGCCAAGGCCGCATACGCGGAGCTCGCCGGCAAAACAGTCTTCTCCGCCAAGGCGAAGATCGTCGAACTGCTGCAGGCGTCGGGCGAGATGATCGGCGATCCCAAACCGATCACCCACGCCGTTAAGTTCTTCGAGAAGGGCGACAAGCCGCTCGAGATCATCTCCACCCGCCAGTGGTACATCACGAACGGCGCGAGGGACGAGAAGCTGCGCGAGAAGCTGTTCGGGGCGGGCAGACAGATCACGTTCACGCCGGACCACATGCGGGTGCGCTACGACAACTGGGTGGGCGGCCTCACCGGCGACTGGCTCATCTCGCGACAGCGTTTCTTTGGCGTGCCGATCCCGGTCTGGTACCACCTCGACCCCGCGGGTGAGAAGGGCGAGCCGATAGTGCCCGCAGAGTCCGCGCTGCCGGTCGACCCTTCATCCGATGTGCCCGATGGGTTCACCGAGGTGGATCGCGGAAAGACATTCGTCGGCGAGCTCGACATCATGGACACCTGGGCGACGTCCTCCCTGACGCCGCAGATCGCGGGTGGCTGGGAGACAGACCCCGAGCTGTTCGACGTCGTGTTCCCCTACTCGTTGCGCAGCCAGGGGCAGGACATCATCCGCACCTGGCTGTTCTCGACGGTGCTGCGCGCCGAACTCGAGCACGGCCAGGTGCCATGGAAGAATGCCGGCATCTCAGGCTTCATCGTGGACCCCGACCGTAAGAAGATGTCCAAGTCGAAAGGCAACGTCGTCACGCCGAAGGGCATGCTCGACGAGCACGGTTCGGATGCCGTGCGCTATTGGGCGGCATCATCGCGGCTCGGAACAGATGCCGCGTTCGATCCGCAGAACCCGAAGCAGATCAAGATCGGCCGGCGGCTGGCGATCAAGGTGTTGAACGCGGCGAAGTTCGTGTACTCGTTCCCTGAGGCCCAGGGAGAAGTGACCGAGGCGCTCGACGTCGACCTGTTGGCATCGTTGAACGCGGTGATCGTCACGGCGACCGATGCCCTCGAGCACTACGACCACGCCCGCGCGCTCGAAACCGCAGAACAGTTCTTCTGGACCTTCTGCGATGACTACCTCGAACTGGTGAAGGAGCGCGCATACGGTGCGGGCACTCCGCAGGCGCAGGCGAGCGCCGCTACCACCCTGCGCACCGCGATCGACGTGCTGCTGCGGCTGTTCGCGCCGTATATCCCCTTCGCAACCGAAGAAGTCTGGAGCTGGACGCACGAAGGATCGGTGCACACCGCCGCCTGGCCCACGGTCGCCGACACCGGCGTGGATGCCGCCACGACCGGGCTGCTCGGCGCCGTGAGCGAGGCGCTCATCGGTATCCGGAGGGCAAAGACCGACGCCAAGGCCTCGCAGAAGACGGACGTTGTTTCGGCGACGATTGCCGGCCCCGGCATCCTCGCTGGTGGCCTCGATGACCTCAGGGCTGTCGGACGCATCGCGAGCGTAGAGTTCGTGGAGTCGGGGTCGATCGAGGTGCGCGACATCGTGCTCGCCGAGGACCCGGCCCGATCGGAAGGCAGCGAATGACCGAAATCCGCGACATCCGCGAGGGCGACCAGCACGAATGGCGGCGGCTCTTCCTCGAGTACGGCGTGTTCTACAAGACAGATTTCAGCGATGCTGTGCTCGATGGGGTCTGGGCGTGGCTCATGGATGCCGAATCCGACGTCTGCGCGGTCGTCGCGGCGGATGGCGGGCGCGCCTTCGGTTTCGCCCATTACCGCCGGCTGCCCGACACGTTCACCGCCGGTCCTGCATGGTTCCTGGACGACCTCTACGTGGAGCCCGGTCACCGCGGCGCCGGCACCGGGGCCGCGCTCATCGACGCCGTCGCCGAGCGCGCGGCATCCGACGGCGGGGGCACGCTGCGCTGGATCACTGCTGCCGACAACGAAACGGCGCAAAGCGTTTACAACCGGGTAGCCACGAAGACCAGCTGGGTCACCTACGAGCGGGAGACCTGATGCAACTCGGCACGCGCTGGAGCGTGGGCGACGAACCGCCGGCCAGGCTGCCCGATGCGGTGACCTCCGCGATCGGAGGCGTCGAGGCCGAGCTTGCCGGGGTGGACACGAGCCAGTGGCGCTGGACGCTGACCTGGCTCGAGGGCAGGCCCGTCGTCGAGCTGGATGACGGCACCACGATCCGGGTCGGCCACGACGGAGTCGTCACCGTCGAAGAACCCAGCCAATAAGACCAGCCCCGGATCCACCGCGAAAGTAATGCCTGCACAGGAGGTGGCGCTAGGACGCCGTGTGCGTATGACGCGATGAAGCCGGGGCCGGAGCTGGGGTAGCGCGGTCTAGAAGACGCGCGCGATGCGCAGGGCGGCTTCGCGCCGCTCGCGCTCGAGCACGAGGTCGTTGGCGCGCCGCAGGGCGTGCTCCTCGTGGCTAAGGGTCGCGCGGTCGGCGCGGGCGCGCGCCCACCGGAGCATAGCCAGGCTGAGTCGCATCACGACCCTGTCGATCCCGTGCGGGCGGGGCCGTCGGGTGGTCGGCACCGCGTAGCCGTGCTGGAAAACTGTCGTCGCTGTCATCGTGTTCACCTCTTCCTCGGTGTCCAAGTTACGGCTGACCACCGACATCCCCGAGGATGTTGCAGGCGTCTTTTCGAGAGTCATTGTTATGGCGTTGTCGCCTCCTTGTCGGCGGTCGAGACGGGTGGGGTTGGCGTGCCGTCAAGCACGGGGAACGCGTTGAAATGCACCTGCACCGGCCGGGACCCGGGTGGGTTCTTGCCGCGATACTCGTCGAGCACACGGTTGGTGAAGTCTTCCCATTCCTCGACGACGTGCTTGAGCTGCTCGGCGGTCAGCCTGAGATTCACCGTGGAGACTGTCGAGATCTCTGTCCACTCCGGGGCGAGCACGTCGTACCCGTGTTCCATGAAGTCGGTGAGGAGTGCGCCGCGGGTGCGCTCCCATTGCCTGAGCAGGGTTTTGGATGCTGCGCGGCCGGCCCCAGACGTCGCGAGCTCCTGCGACGACAGCGTGATGCCGCCGGGCACCCGCTCCCACCAGCGCTCCCGCCCTGTGCCTTTGCCCTCAACCTCGCGCACGAAGCCGTGGCGCTCGAGCTGGCGAAGGTGATAGCTCGTCGCGCCGCTGGACTCGCCCAGTCGCTCGGCAAGGCCACTCGCGGTGAACTGCCCGTATGTCGAGAGGGTGTCGAGAATCTGCACCCGCAACGGGTGGGCCAGGGCCTTGAGACTCTCGAGGTCGAGTTTGCGGTCTTCGGGGAACTGCGACTTCCTGGGCGCCCCGGCGGCAGGACCAGCGCCCGCAGCAGCCTCGGCAGCGGCAGGCACAGCCGCCTCCGCGTCCGCGGTGTCGATGCCTGCATTCTCCATGTTGCAAAGATAGCATTGCAAAGAATTCTTTGCAATGTGTTCTTTGCAACAGGTTCTTTGTAAGACAAAGGTGCGCGGGGCTTAGTTGTTCGCCTTGCTGCAGGTGGACTGGGCGGCCGTCTGGCCCGTGATGGCCGACGGAAGCGCGACCGGGGCGGCCGGGGCCGCGACGGGCACCGGAGATGCCGTCGGGACGGGGTTCCTGAGAAGGTCGGCGACGGATGGGGTTGCCGAGGGCAGCGGGGCGGGAAGTGCCGGGCCATCCGCCGCCCCCACCCCGAGGCTTCCGGTCAGCTGCAAGGGGGTGTCCGCGGCAAGCGCGGAGATGAGCGCACTAGCGGCGGCGTCATTGGGCACCACCCGGTTGGCGTTCTCGGGATCGCTGACCGCGGGGTATTGCAGGAACACGATGTTGGCGAGACTGATGTTTTTGAGCGCGAGGGCGATCGACACCATCGAGGTGGGATTGGCAAGCGATTCCGAAGCCTGGATATTCGCGGCGGCGGCGTTCGCGAGCTGGTACAGCACTATCGGGTTCGACAGCACGCCCTCCCCCATCACCTGGCGTGCAAGTGCAGACAGGAACACCTGCTGGTTACTGATCCTGCCCAGGTCACTGCCATCCCCCACGCCGTAGCGGGTGCGCACAAAGGCGAGCGCAGTGCTGCCGGACAGGCGCTGCGTGCCCGCCGGCAGACTGAGGCCGGCCGAAGGGTCGTCCACGGGCGCGTTCAGGCACACCGAGACGCCACCGACGGCGTCGGCCATGGCGATGACCCCGTCGAAGTTGATCGTCGCGGCGTACTGGATGTTGAGCCCGGTGAGCTGCTCCGCCGTGAGCACCACGCACGACAACCCGCCCTCGGACAGGGTCGTGTTGAACATCGCTTTCGACTGTGCGGAGAAGGTTCCGCCCGAAGGATCCGGACACTCGGGGATCGGCACCTCCAGGTCACGAGGAATGCTGATGACCGCGGCGCTGCTGTGGTCTGCCGAGATGTGCAGCACCATTGTCACGTCGTTGCTGCCCGTGCCCGAGCTGCCGTCGAGCTGGTCCTGGGTGCTGAACTCCCCACCCTGGCCGGTGCGCGTATCCGTTCCCGCAAGCAGGATGTTCGCGCCGCCCTGGAGGGCACCCACCTGGGGAAGCGGTGCGACCTGCCCGTTCGCCTGCAGCAGTTGCACGCCGGGCTTGAGCTGGCTCGTCGTGCTCCACACAAGGGCACCCGCGATGGCGAGCGAACTGGCCACGAGCACGGCGATCGCCGCGAGAAAAAAACGCCCGGCATCCAGCAGGGGCCGCGGCGCCCTCCCCTTGCGGTGGCGGACGGCGCCCGTCGAGCGCCGTCGACTAGGCGGTTGGCCCAGATCGAGAGCACGCGTCATCCCGCGAGATTATCGCGGCAACCTGCGGGGAAGCGTGGAAGCATGCCGCTCGCCGCAAGAACACAGCAGATACAAAGGTGAGCATCAGGGCGCGTGCAATGTAGCGCTCTTCCTGTTGGGGCAATCTTCGAGAATAGGGTGGTGGGATGACCAATCCCTTCTTCGAGCCTTCGACCCTGCCCTTCGGCATGCCTCCCTTCGCGCAGATCGAGGATGAGCACTACCGCCCGGCGTTCGAGAAGGGCATGACAGACCATCTCGCCGAGGTCGAGCAGATCACGCGCAGACGGGACATGCCGACATTCGAGAACACAATGATCCCGCTCGAACGGGGCGGCCAGGTTCTCGAGCGGGTGGCGACGGTGTTCTTCAACAAGGCGTCGTCAGACGGCACCCCGTTCACCGAGCAGCTCGAGGAGGAGATCGCGCCGCTGCTCGCGGCCCACTCCGACGCGATCCGGCTCGACTCACAGCTCTACTGGCGCATCAAGACCCTCTACGAGCAGCTCGACACGCTCGATCTCGACGCCGAGAGCCGCTACCTGGTCGAGCGCTACTACATGGAGTTCACGATCGCCGGCGCCGGGCTCGACGACACGGAGAAGGACCTGCTGCGCGAGTACAACCAGAAGCTCTCCACCATCACGACCCGCTTCGAGAAGAACCTGCTCGCCGACACGAACGATCTCGCCATCGTCATCGAGGATGTCGCCGAGCTCGACGGCCTCGAACCGGGAGAGATCTCGGCGGCCGCGCTGGCGGCGAACGACCGCGGCCTCGACGGCAAGTACCTCGTGACCCTCGTGCTGCCCACCGGGCACCCGTACCTTGCCGCGCTCACCAATCGTGACGTGCGCGCCCGCATCATGGCGGCATCCCGCGCCCGCGGCAACCGAGGCGGCGACTGGGACAACAGCGAACTCGTGCTCGAGATCACCCGGCTGCGGGCCGAGCGCGCGAGGCTGCTCGGCTTCGAGTCGCACGCCGCCTGGGTGATGGCCGACGAAACCGCCAAGACCCCAGCCAACGTCGCGGCGATGCTCGACAAGCTCGCCACGCCGGCCGCTCGCAACGCGAAAGAAGAGCAGGCCGACCTCGAGGCGCAGGCCGGCCAACCCATCGAGGCACACGACTGGAGTTACTACAGCGAGAAGGTGCGCAAGGCCAAATACGACGTGGACACCGCCCAGATGCGTCCGTACTTCGAGGCGGAGCGGGTGCTGAAGGATGGCGTGTTCTACGCGGCGACGCAGTTGTATGGCATCAGGTTCACCGAGCGCGGAGACATCCCGGCGTATCACCCTGACGTGCGGGTGTTCGAGGTCAGCAACGAGGACGGCACCCCGGTCGGGCTCTACACGCTCGACCTGTACACCCGCGATTCGAAGCGCGGCGGTGCGTGGATGAACTCGCTCATCTCCCAGTCGGCGCTGCTGGATCACCCGGTGATCGTCACGAACAACCTCAACGTGCCCAAGCCCGCCGGAGGCGAGCCGACGCTTCTCACCTACGACGAGGTGAACACGCTTTTCCACGAGTTCGGGCACGCGCTGCACGGGTTGTTCGCCCGGGTGACTTACCCGAAGTTCGCCGGAACGAACACCTACCGCGATTTCGTCGAATACCCCAGCCAGGTGAATGAGATGTGGATGCTGTGGCCCGAGATCATCGCCAACTACGCGGTGCACCACGAGACCGGCGAACCGATGCCGACCCAGTTCGTGGAGAAGATCCAGGCGTCGTCGGCATTCAATGAGGGATTCGCCACGAGCGAGTATCTTGCCGCGGCGCTGCTCGACCAGGCCTGGCACACGATCGCGGCAGGAGACACCGTCACGGATGTCGCGGCGTTCGAGGCCGCGGCGCTGGCGAATGTCGGGCTCGACAACCCCGCCGTACCCACCCGGTACTCGAGCACCTACTTCCAGCACGTGATGTCGACGTCGGCATACGACGCCGGCTACTACTCCTACATCTGGAGCGAAGTGCTCGACGCCGACACCGTCGAGTGGTTCAAGGAGAACGGCGGCCTCACGCGCGCCAACGGCGACCGCTTCCGGTCCAGGCTGCTCGGCGTCGGTGGGTCGAAGGATCCGCTCGAGGCGTTCAAGGACTTCCGGGGACGCGACGCCGACATCCAGCCCCTGCTCGACCGGCGTGGACTGAACTGACGCTGATACTGCGTGGCGCAACAGTTGCGCCGCGCAGTGGGGTCTAACCTGCACGCATGGCCACCCAGAGCCGTGCACAACTGATCTTCCGCCTCCAATCGGATGTCGCGGAGACGGTAGCGGACGGGGTGGCCCTCCAGCAGGCCATCGCCGATCACCTCGGATTGTCCGCCAGCGACCTGCGCGCGATCACCGTGCTCATGCGCGCAGGGACCGCCACGGCGGGCGATCTCGCCGAAGCCAGCTCGCTGACGACGGGTGCAGCGACCCGCATGATCGACAGGCTCGCGGGTGCGGGCTGGGTGGTGCGGCACTCCGACGACAACGATCGGCGCAAGGTGCTGGTCACCCTCCGCAAGGAGCGGCGCGGGGAGCTGGGCGAGCTCTACGCCGGCATGTCAGCGAGCTGGAGCGAAGCCCTCGCCGACAAATCGGACGACGAGTTGGCGAACGTGCTCGAGCTGTTCGACCGGATGCGCCGCGTCGCCCGCGCCCACGCCGACGCCCTGCGCGGCTCTTAGCTGTCTCGGGCGGGCAGCAGCGCCACTTCTTCGAGCGTGCGCACCTTCGTTGCGAGGTCGGGCCCCTGCGGCACGATGATGACCTCGTCGGCGTGCGTCGCCGCCAGCAGGTCGTCGATGCGCCGTTTCACGTGGCCGAGGTCGCCGATCGCCTGCTGCGAGTTGCGCTCAGCCACCCAGGCCAGCTCTGCCGGGGTCCAGTCGTGGGCGATGGCATCGGCAAGCGTGGGCACGCGCGTGGGACGCTGCCCCTGCCGCATACGCACGAAGGCGAGCGAACCGGGGAGCATGAGGCGCTCGGCCTCGGCCGCGTCATCCGCGACGAGCACGGAGACCGCGACCATCGAGTGCGGCTCGGCGAGGACCACGGACGGGGTGAACGCCGAGCGATAGGTCTCGAACGCGAGTCGCGTGTTTGCGCCGCCCGCGAAGTGGTGGGCGAAGGCGAACGGCAGCCCCATGAGCCCAGCCAGCCGTGCGCTGAAATCGCTCGACCCGAGAAGCCAGAGTTCGGGTGAGTCACCCAGCCCCGGCACCGCGACGACACGCGAGCCGATACCGTTCTCGAGCGGCGGGATCGTGCCGAACCAGGACAGCAGCTCGATGACCTGGTTGGGGAAGTCATCGACGGCCTCCTGCACGCTTCCGCGCCGCAGCACGGATGAGGTCAGCGGGTCCGTGCCTGGAGCCCGACCGAGCCCCAGGTCGATGCGGTCGCCATGCAGCGCCACGAGCGTACCGAACTGCTCCGCGACGACGAGCGACGGGTGATTCGGAAGCATCACCCCGCCGGAGCCGACCCGGATCGTCTTCGTCGCGGCCGCGATCGCCCCGATCAGGACGGCGGGAGACGAACTCGCGATCGCGGGCATCCCGTGGTGCTCAGCCACCCAGAACCGCCGGTACCCGAGCCCCTCGGCGATGCGCGCCGTCTCGATGGTCTGTGCGAGGGCCTCGCCGTGCGACATCCCGTCATAGACGGATGCGAGGTCGAGTACCGAGGCTTTCACCTCGGGTGCAACGCGGCCCGCACGGCGATCATTCCGGCTCCGGCAACGGCACACCACCCGGGCGCGTCAGACCGGTCGCCTCCCCCGCGCCGGTCGCCTCCCTACCGGTCGCCTCCCCAGACCGGTCGCCTCCATACCGGTCGCCTCCCTCAGATCGTTCGCCTCCATACCGGTCGCCTCCCTCAGATCGTTCGCGATCTCAAGGAACCCGGGATGCGACTCCTTGAGATCGCGAACGTTTCGACAGGGTCGGCCGATGGTGCGCCGCGGTTCAGGGTCGGGTGGGCCCGGCCGGTGGGGCGGGCGACGCAGCGGTCGACGTCGGCCGAGGCCGCACCCACCCCAGCCAAGCCATGACGATCCCGCCAACGAGCAGGCCCCAGAAGGGCGAGCCGATACCGAGCACGACGATCCCGGATGCCACGACCAGGAAGGTCACGACGGCGGTGATGCGGTGGCGCGGATCCTCCATGGCGTTGACGACACTCGTGACCAGGGCGCCGAGCACCGCGAGGCCCGCGACAGCAGTGATGAGGACAGTCGGCGCTGCGCTCACGAGGGCGGCAGCCACTCCGGCCCCGAGTCCGAGCGGGAGGTAGAGGATGCCGTTGGTGAGGGTCGCGATCCAGCGCCTGGCCGGGTCTGGATGCGCTTCAGGCCCCGACATGATGGCGGCAGTGATCGCGCCGAGATTGATGGCATGGCCGCCGAACAGGTTCGCGGCGGCCGCGCCGAGACCTGTGCTCAGGAGGGCGAAGCGCGGCGGCCCGACATAGTCGTAGGTGGAGAGCACGGTGAACCCCGGCACGTTCTGGCCGGCCATCGTGACGATGAACAGCGGGAGCCCCAGGCTGAGGACGATGAACGGATCGAACGTCGGCACGACCAATTCCAGGTGCGGTGTGAGCGCGGCGCCGGACAACCAGCCCGTCCCCGCCGAGACGAAGACGGCGATCACCGCGACGAGCATGGCCGCGGGCACCGCCCAGCGCGGCGCGAGACGGTAGAGCACGAGCCACACGATCACGACCGGGCCGGCGAGCAGGGGAAGAGTCACGACCGCCGTGATCGGGGTGACGCAGATCGGGAACAACACCCCCGCGAGCATCGCGCTCGCAAGCGGCCGGGGAATCCTGACTATCGCCCTGCCCAGCGCCGGCCAGAGCCCCGACAGCACGATGAGTGCGGAGCTGACGAGGAACGCGCCTACGGCGTCGGAGAAGTGGATGCCGCGGCCGGCCGAAGCGAGCAGCACGGCAGCCCCTGGGGTCGACCACGCGATAGCAAGCGGGATCCGCAGCCAGAGCGCAGCCGTGATCGCGACGATCGCGATCGCGATGCAGATCGCGAAAAGCCCGGACGACGCCTCGGCGGGTGAAGCGCCAACCGCCCGCAGCCCTGCGATGACGAGGGCGAATGAGCTCGCGAAGCCGGAGATCGCAGCGACGAACCCGGCCGAGATCGGCTGGAGAACGGATGCTGTGCGAATGCTCCAAGCCTAGGGGCGGGTCGAGCCCGGCTCGTCATGCCAATCCGCCGACAGTGGCTCGAACACGGGGGCAAGCGCCGGCCAGGCGCCGGCCCGCACATACACGGGCAGCTCGTCGAGCGGGGTAGCTCGAGCGACCACGCGGCCGCCGGCCACGCTCTCGCCCGTGAACGCGTCGACCCAGCTCCCGGCGGGCAGGTACACGTCCCAATCGGCGACGCCGGCCTCGAGCACTGGCGCGACGAGGATGTCGGCGCCGAGCATCCACTGCAGCGGGTGATCCCAGACCAGCGGGTCGCCCGGGTGGTCGAAGTAGAGCGGGCGCATGAGCGGGGTGGATGACGCGATGCTCGCGCGTGCGGCATCCGCAAGGTACGGCACAAGGCGCTCCCGCAGCTTCGTGAAGCGGCGGAAGACCGGGATGACGCTGTCGTCGCCCGAGCGTTCCGCGATGTTCCACGGGGTCCGATCGCGCGAAGGGGTGCGGTGGTGGTTGAACTCCGAGTGGTACTGCATTATCGGCACGAAGGCGGCTGCCGCCGCCGAACGCAGGTACAGTTCGGCGTCGGGCACATCACCGGAGAACCCCGCGAAGTCCCAGCCCCAGTAGAGAATGCCGCTGGATGCCGCCGACAGTCCCGCGAAGATCGACCAGCGGAACGCCTCCCACGTGGAGTTCTCGTCGCCGGCCCAGAACGCGCCGTGCGCCTGGCTGCCGGTGAACCCTGCCCGGCTGAAGGTCACGGGCGCCCTGCCCACGGACTCCAGCAGGTCGCCGTACGCCTTCGCGTAGGAGACCGGGAACGTGCTGTTCGCCTCATCGCCGTGCCTGCCATCGAGGTAGCGCAGGTCGCGGCCCCATGCATGCTCGCCGCCGTCGGTCTTGAAGCCGTCGATGCCGAGCTCTTCGACGAGATAGCGGCGCCGATCGGTCCACCATTTCGCGGCACGCGCGTCGGTGAGGTCGGGCATGAGCCCTAGCGGGAACCACCAGCCGCGGTTGCGGTACGGCCGAAGAGACCCGTCCGGCGCTACCTCCTCGATGAGCACTTTCTCGCGGATCGCGGCCGCCGCATCCGCGGCGACCTGCCCGCGCGGATGCGGTCGCAGCTTGATCAACGGGATCTGCCACAAATGCAGCCGGATGCCGCGCTCATGCAGTTCATCGACCATGCTCTTGGGGTCCGGCCACGGGCCGTCCTGGGAAAAACCGTAGTCCGCGAGGCGGTGCGGACCATCGCTCACGGCGTATTCGGCTCCCCGCCACGCGGTGAACGTGCTCTCGTCGCTCCACGCCTCGATGACCACGGAGCCGACGGGGATGTCGTGGTCGCGGTGCGCGTCGACCTGGCGCATGACCTCGACCTGGGTGTTCCACTCGTTGCCGCTCGCCCAGAGCTTGAACACCCACTCGGGCAGCTCCTTCGGGCGGCCGACCTCCGACAGGAACGCGTCGAGAACCTCGGTCGGGGTGCCCTCATACAGCGCCACATCGATGGCGCCGTCGGGGCCGGTCTCCGCTTCGATCCACAGCCGGTCCGGCTGGCTCTCGCCGATGTCGAACCACACCCGGCGCGAGGTGCGCACGTGGAAGCCCCAGCCGCGCCCGCCCACGACATGTGCGAACGGCATCGGCAGGTAGGTCTTGCGCTCTGCCCCCTGGTTCTTGTACTGCTCGAACACGATCGAGTCCAGCGTTGAACCCCTGTGGTCGAGCGCGTCGTAACGCTCCCCGAAGCCCGCGACGTGTTCGCCCGCGGCCAGCGGCAACGAGAGGCGCACGCGCGCGATTGTCGCGCCGTCGGTCAGCACCGACCGGTCGCCGCGATCCTCCCATCCGAAGACCCTGAACTCGAACCAGCGGGTCTTCTCGGCGCCGCCCACGAACCGGTAGCGGTACGAATCGCCCCGCGCCAGGTTGTCGAGACTCACCGTCCAGCCGCCGGAGGAGCGGGCGAGCCGGGCCTGCGCCGACGCGAGATGCCCGCCGTCGACCGCCTGCCCGCGGGATGTCCGCTGCGCCGGGGCGAGCGCGACCGACTGGGTAGCGCCACCGTTGACCGCGTACTCGAGGGCGACATCCCGCACAGAACCCGACGTACGCACGCCGAGCGTGACCGGCCGGCCCGCGATGGGATCGACGGGATGCCGCTGCTCGGTGTCAACGGAGTACGGGTGCCCGGATCCGAACGGCCGATGACGGATCATTGCCGCACCTCGAGGCCCAGTTCGACGGCGAGACGCACGTACATCGCGTGGGACCACAGCAGCGGCGTCGCCACCGCGCCCCAGCGCTCGACCCATTCGGCCTTCATCGACGAATCCAGCAGGTGATCCTCGACCTGCTCGGGCAGTTCGCCGGTCGACGTCGCGGTCGACGCCGCCCAGCGCAGCTGGTCGACGGCCCGCTCCCTGTCACCGGCGGCGCTGAAGGCGAGGCCGAGCATGCAGCTCAGCAGCGGCCACTGGCCGCCACCGAAAAAGGTGTCGGCGAGGTAGCGGTGCACTCCCCCGCCGAAGTTCAACTGCGCATCGATGACCGCAATGGTAGCCACCCCGATCGAGCCGTCTGCGGCAAACACGTCAAGCGGGTGGATGACCGAGAGCAGGCTCGCGTCGACGGCGGTCGAACCGAGCCACTTCGTGAGATGCCCGTCAACGACTCCCCTGGTGCGGATGAGGGCGCGGATGTCGTGGATCGCGACCCGCACGTCGAGCGCGCGCTGGTCGTCCAGGGCGGCGGCCACAGCCGTGAGCCCCGCCGCGATGCAGCCAAGTGTGGAGACGTGCACCTCCTCGGCGCGCTCCTCCCACCAGTCGAAACACGGGCGGCTCCACGAACTGAGCAGGTAGTCGACGCTGAGGTCGATCGCGGCCTGCCAGCGCTCGAGCGACAGTCCGTGGCGGGCAGCGTGCTCGGCGACCGCCCACAGCCAGGTTCCGTAGCCGTCGAGCTGGAAGTCCCACCACTCGTCTTCGCCCTCGTCCCCAGCGAATGTGAAACGAGTGGCGAGCATTTCGTTGTCGGGCACCGGGTCGTCGGTGCCCGCTCGCCCGACGATGCGGGCGACCTGGCTCGAGCGGGCATCCAGGATGCGCGCGCACCAGTCGAAGAATCGCCCTGCCGACTCGATCTCTCCCGCCGCCGACATCGCGTCAGCGATGAACGCGCCGTCACGAAACCAGGAGTAGCCGCGATACGCCGAGAACGTCGGGCTGGCCGGGTAGGCGCCTGACTCGTCCTGCAGGCGCAGGATGAGCTTCACGCTCGTCCTCGCCAGTCGGGACAGGCCTGCCAGCTCTTCGCTGTCGGCCCGGTCTACGACGTCGGTCATCCTGTGGTTCTCCCCTGTTATCGCAAGCCGCGACTGTCGCGGTGATGTCATGGCGGGTCCCGGAGTCCACTGGGCTCCGGGACCCGATTTCATGCTGTTTTAGCCGGCGAGAAGCGCGTTGATCTTCGTCTCCGCGTTGTCGAGCGCCTGCTCGACGGTCTCGCGACCGGCCTGTGCTTCGATGAGTTCACCGGTGATGATGTCCTGCATCTCCGACTGCGCGTCACCGATCGACGGTGCCGGCGCGATGTTCTTCGCCGCGTCGAACACCGCCTGCCGGTTGGCCGGCTTGCCCTTGTCGAGGTAGGTGTTGAGCTTCGCCGTGTCGGCGATTGTCGGCAGCTCCCAACCGGAATCGAGGCGCACGTTCACCTCGTCGTCGGACGACGAGAGGAACTCGGCCCACTTCTGGGCGGCATCGTGGTGTTTCGAGTTCGCGGAAACCCCGACAGCATTGGAGAAGACCGCGTTCGCGACGGCGGTGTTGCCCGGCTCGACGGCGATGTCCCAGTTGGCGGGAGTGTCAGCGAAGCTGCCGAAGACCCAGATGCCGGTGTGCAGCATGGCGAGCTTGCCATCCTTAAACAGGTTGGTGTCGAAATCGGCTGTGCCCTGGCCCTGGTCGATCGTCGGCATTGTCGTGCCGCTCTTGTCCACAAGCCAGTGCGCTGCTTCGATTCCGCCCGGGGTGTTGAACGCGACCTTGGTTCCGTCGGCATTCAGGAACGTCTCGCCGTTCTGCACGAGCACCTTGTAGTACTCGTTGTACGAGACGGGCTGGTGGTCGCCCCAGACGCCAGCGGCGGCATCCGTCAGCTTCTGGGCTGCAGCTGTCTCGTCGGCCCAGGTCCAGTCGGCTGTCGGGTAAGACACCCCGGCCGCGTCGAACAGGTCCTTGTTGTAGTACAGCACCACGTCGGAGAACGATGTCGGGAGGCCGTACTGCACGCCGCCGGTGGCGTAGCTGTCGAGCAGCGCTGTGTTGTAGACGCTGCCGTCGACGCCATCGAGCGCGGCGAGAACGCCGTTCGTCTGCAGCGGTCCGTACGCCGAGGGCCCGTTGATGTCGAAGACATCCGCCTCGGTGCCGGCCGCAAGGTCGGTCTGCAGGGCGGTGCCATACGAGTCATACGGCAACGTCGTCACCTTCACGGTGATGTCGGGGTTGGCCTTCTCGAATGCGGCGACGATCTTTGCCAGGTTGTCTTCGTTTCCACCGTTGGAGATGAAGTTCGAGTACGTGATCGTGACCGGTCCGGTTTCGGCGGGCGTGGCTGCTGAGCAGCCGGCCAGCACGAGGGCTGCGATGCCGGCGATGCCGGCCGCGGCGATTAGCTTGCGATTCATCTGGTGCTATCTCCTTTGATGTGATTGTGCTGATGGTGACTTTGTCGCTCGGGGTTTACTTGATCCCCGAGCTGGCTACGCCCTGGATGACGTACTTCTGGGCGAAGATGTAGAGCGCCAGCATCGGGATGACGCTGACAACGGAACCGGCCATGATGACGTCCCACTGCGAGACGAATTGCCCCTGCAAGCCCGCGAGGGCGATCGGCAGGGTCTGCAACTCGGGCGAGCGCAACACGACCAGCGGCCAGAGGAAGCTGTTCCAGCTGCCCATGAACGAGAAGACGGTCAGGGTGGCCAGCGCGGGGCGGATGTTCGGCAGGATGATCCCGAAGAAGATGCGGAAGTGCCCGGCACCATCGATTGTCGCCGCCTCGTCGAGCTCTGCCGGCACCTGGTGGATCGCCTGGCGCAGCAGGAAGATGCCGAACGCAGAGGCGAATGTCGGCAGCAGTGCGCCGAGGTAGGTGTCGAGCAGGTGGAATGTCTTCAACTCGACGAACAGCGGAACAATGAGCACCTGCAGCGGGATCATCATCGTCGCGAGGTAGACCGCGAAGACCACGCCCCGCCCCCGGAAGGGCATGCGGCTGAACGCGTAAGCGGCCGTCGAACTCGTGACCAGCTGAACGACAGTCGTGACGACCGCGAGCAGCAGGCTGTTGAGCACGACCTGCGCGAAGGGCCGTTCCGCGAACAACCGCGCGTACGCGTCGAGCGACGGATTCGCGGGGATCAACGCCGGGCTGTTGGTGAGACTCGCGCCGGGTGTGATCGAGGTGATGATCGTCCACAGGAACGGGAAGAACATGATGAGCGCGCCGACGATGATGACCACGTGCAGCAGGATGAACCCGATCAGCCGCGCGTTCGCCTCGCGGCTACGCGGCGCCCGAACGAGCGGCCCGGACAGGAGCGCGTCAGCCATAGGTGACCCACCTCCGCTGCCCGCGCACCTGGATCACCGTTACCGCGAGGATCACGATGAAGAGCATCCAGGACAGGGCGGATGCCTCGCCCGCCTTGCCATAGCGAAATGTCAGGTCGTAGATCTGCTCGACCACGACCTCGCTGGCGCCGTTCGGGCCGCCACCGGTCATCGCATACACCTGGTCGAAGACCTGGAAACCGTTGATGAGCGAGATCACCAGCACGAAGAAGGTGGACGGGGATAGCAGCGGCAGGGTGATGCTGAACAGCCGGCGCCACCATCCCGCGCCGTCGATTTTCGCGGCGTCGTACATGTCTGGCGAGATGGCCTGCAGGCCCGCCAGCAGGATGATCATGACGAAACCGAGGTCTTTCCACGCCGAAGCGAGGATGATCGACGGCATTGCCCAGGTGGGGTCGGTCCACCAGCCCGGCCCCGCGATCCCGAAGAATCCGAGCACGGTGTTCACGACCCCCGAGCTCGGGCTGAGCAACCAGCGCCACACGAGGGCGACGACTATCCAGCTGGTGACGACCGGCAGGAAATAGACGCCCCTCAGCAGCGAGCGTCCCTTCAGCGCGGTGTTCAGGGCGAGCGCGAGGCCGAGGCCGCCGATGTAGACAAGAGGCAGGTAGCCGACGATGTAATACACCGTGTGCAGGAAGACCTCACCGGTGCCGGGGTCGGTCAGGAGCTTCGCGTAATTGTCGAGACCGATGAACTTCATCGGCGCGAGCAGGTTCCACTTGTTGAGGCTGACCCAGAGGGCTGCGATCATCGGCCCGAGCACGAAGAGGGCGAGCGGGATGGCGCTCGGCAGCAGGAACGCGAGCACGGTGAGTGCGTAGCGGGTGCGCACAGCACGCGACCGGCCGCGCGGCGGGGTCGCGATCGTGGGCAGGGCGCGGTCCACGAGACTGGTCTGGGCCGTGGAAACGCTCACAGGAGGTCATCCCCCTGCGGCGACGACTGCTCGACGAGGCGCTCGCGAACGAGCCTGCCCTGGTCGCCGGCCAGTCCTTCGGAGTCGAACGGGGTCGCGAGCACGATCGCCGCTGCCCCCTGTGCCCAGCTCTCGTCCTGCCAGGTCTCGACAGCCACAGCGATACCGCGACGACTCGGGATGAGCGCAGAGCGCAGCGCGGGCTCGAATCCGAACGACCAGTGCTTCCAGGCCGCGGTTCCCTCGCCGAGGATTATGACGATCTCCGGGTCGAGGGTGTGCACGACGCCCGCGAGCGCCCTGCCGAGCCGGTGGCCGGCCTCGCTGAAGATCGCCGTCGCCTCAGGGTTCTCTGCGTCTGCCGCGGCACGCAGCGCCGCCATTCCGCTGCCGGCCCCGATGACTCCTCGCTCGCGGGCGCTCGCGACGAGGGATGCCTCGCCGATGAACGACTCGAGGCAACCGTGGCTGCCACACGAGCACAGCGGGCCGGTTTCGCTGACCGGGATGTGGCCGATCTCGCCCGCACCGCCGCCGTTACCGCGCAGCACGACACCGTCCACGACGATTCCCGCGCCGACACCGGTTCCGATGGTGACGACGAGGAAGTTCTCGTGCTGCCGACCGACGCCGTAGAGGCGCTCCGCGACCGCAAGGGCATTCACGTTGTTCTCGACGAGCACGGGCAGCGCGAACTCCCGGCGCAGTGTCGAACCGATCGGCACCTGCTGCCAACCGAGTTGCGCGGAGTCGACAAGGCCGTTGCCCTGGCGGTCGACGCTTCCGGGCACGCCGACGCCGATGCCGAGCAGCGGCTCGCGCGAACCGCCGGCGATGAAACGCCGCAGCAGTGTCGTGAGATCGGCGAGGAACGTCGTGGCGGAGGCGTCGAACGGCTCACTCGCCGAGCGGCGCACTGTGCCATCGATCCCGACCTCGACGAATGCGACGTGGTCGGCGACGACCTTCACGCCGACAGCCCTGCCAGCGGATGACACGAGCCCGAGCATCCGCGCCGGTCGTCCGCCCTGAGACGGTGAGTGGTCGAGCTCGAGCAGCAGGCCGTCGGCGATGAGGTCTTTCGTGAGCGAAGTCATGAGCGCAGGGGACACGTTGAGCGCCCTGGCGAGATCCGCGCGGGAGGCAGGCCCGTGGGCGCCGAGCCGGGCGAGGATCGCCGACCGGTTGACGTCGGTGCGAGGTGCGGGACGGAGCGCCATTGCCATGCCCTTCAACTGATCGGCTTTGTTCAGAACTAAATAAACATTAGAACTATGTGCGGGCCGTCGTCAAGCCGGTGCCGCCCGAGTTACGGAAACTCAGGAGAATCGGCACCCCCGTCGGCGTTTTGGGCGCGAAGGGGCCCCCTAATCGCGTCAGGTCCTGAGTTTTCGATGCCGCGACCGCGTGATGTCGCCCCTGGTGATCGCGGCTCCTGCTCGTCGCGCGCGCGAATGCAGGAGTCGACGCCGTACTCGAGCGGGGCACTACAGGCAGCCGCAACCAGCGGCGGGCCCGGGGAGGGACAGAGTTAGGCGGACTTCTCCGCGCGCGGGGCCTTGCGCGGCACGATTGTCGGCGCGGCGTTGTTGAGCACGGCCTCTTTCGTGACGATCACGCGGGCCACCTGGTCGTCGGACGGCACGTCGAACATGATCGGCCCGAGCACCTCTTCCATGATCGCGCGCAAGCCGCGGGCACCCGTCTGGCGCAGCACGGCGAGGTCGGCGATCGCCTCGAGGGCGTCCTCCTCGAAGTCGAGCTCGACGCCATCGATCTCGAACATGCGCTGGTACTGGCGCACGAGCGCGTTCCTCGGCTTGGTGAGGATCTCCATGAGCGCGACCTGGTCGAGCGGGGTGACCGTCGTCACAACCGGCAGGCGGCCGATGAACTCGGGAATCAGCCCGAACTTGTGCAGGTCTTCCGGCAACACCTCGCCGAACAGGTTCACGTCGTCGCCCTTGCTGTGCAGGGGGGCGCCGAAGCCGATGCCCTTCTTGCCCGCGCGCTGCGAGATGATCTCCTCGAGCCCGGCGAACGCGCCGGCGACGATGAAGAGCACGTTCGTCGTGTCCACCTGGATGAACTCCTGGTGCGGATGCTTGCGGCCGCCCTGAGGCGGAACGGATGCCACGGTACCCTCGAGAATCTTGAGCAGGGCCTGCTGCACGCCCTCGCCCGAGACGTCGCGGGTGATGGAGGGGTTCTCGGCCTTGCGGGCGATCTTGTCGATCTCATCGATGTAGATGATGCCGGTCTCGGCGCGCTTGACGTCGTAATCCGCCGCCTGGATGAGCTTGAGCAGGATGTTCTCGACGTCTTCACCCACGTAGCCCGCCTCGGTGAGAGCCGTGGCATCCGCAACCGCGAAGGGAACGTTGAGGCGTTTCGCCAGGGTTTGCGCGAGGTAGGTCTTGCCACAGCCCGTGGGGCCGATCAGCAGGATGTTGGACTTGGCGATCTCGACATCGTCGATGAGGGCGTCGGCAGAGGTGATGGTGTTGCGCGCCCTGATGCGTTTGTAGTGGTTGTAGACGGCGACGGACAGCGCGCGTTTGGCGTGCTCCTGGCCGATGACGTACTCCTCGAGGAATGCGTAGATCTCGCGGGGCTTGGGCAGGTCGAACTCACTCGAGACCTCTTCCCCGGCTTCGGCGAGGCGCTCCTCGATGATCTCGTTGCACAGTTCGACGCACTCGTCGCAGATGTACACGCCGGGGCCGGCGATGAGTTGCTGCACCTGCTTTTGGCTCTTGCCACAGAAGGAGCACTTGAGGAGGTCGGCGCTTTCCCCGATCCGGGCCATGTCCTCTTCCTCTCCCCAGCGGATGCACACACCGGTGCGTATCCCCGAGCCTAACCCGATACGGCGACGCTGGTCGGCACCGTGTCCACAAGTGTCGCGGCGCGCCGCATCCCGCACCGTGGCTGCCCCCGCTGGCGACGGCGTGCGAGAGAATGAATATCCGGGACGGGAGCGATGATGGACTCGAGATGGGCACGCGTAGCCCGCGGCTGGACGGCCGCCGGGTTTGCGACGTTTGTCGCCGCGTTCTCACACACGATCGGCGGCGGGGTGGCGCCGTCCGGGTTCGGCATTCTCGTGTCCCTCGTGATCTCCGGCGCGCTGTGCACGATGCTTGCCGGCCGCACCATGTCGCTCTGGCGGCTCGCGATCGCTGTCGGCGTGAGCCAGGCCCTGTTCCACGGCCTGTTCGGCAGCCTCGGCACCCCGGTGATCGTCAGTCACCAGATGGGTGCAATGCCGATGGATGCCGCGGCTCCCCACCACGTCGGTGCGGCGATGTGGCTCGCCCACGCCGCCGCCGGCGTCATCACGATCGTCGCCCTCCGCTATGCGGGCTCGGCGTTCTGGGGCGTCGCGGACACCGCCCGCCTCCTGCTCACCCGGCTCGCCGCGCTCTTCATTCCGGTCACCGCGACTCCCCGCGGTTCCGCGGCTGTCGCTGACCGCAGCTTCCTGCCGCGCGATCTCGCCCGGCTCCTGTCCCCGATGAGACACCGTGGCCCGCCGCCGGAGCTCGCGTAACCGCAAGCCGGGCATCCCCACTCATTCCCAGGACATTTGTCGCGCATTCGCGGCCTCATCGAAGGAACTTTCATGCACAGACGATCCATTGCCCGCGCGGCCGCGGCCTTCACCGCCGGCGCGCTGCTCGCCCTCGCCGCACCGCTCGCGGCGAGCGCGCACGACACGCTCGTGTCGTCCACCCCGTCGGACGGAAGCACAATCACGGGCTTGCCCGACGCATTCTCGGTGACGATGAACGAGCCGCTCGGCGATCTCACGGGCAACGGATCGGGCTTCGCCATCGAGGTGCGCGACGCCGCGGGCGCGTATTACGGGGACGGCTGCTTCACGATTGCCGATGCGACACTCGCCACGGCGGCCGCCCTGGGCGCCCCTGGCAACTACACGCTGCTCTGGCAGGTAGTTTCGGCGGATGGTCACATCGCCTCAGGCGAACTCCGGTTCGCCTGGGCACCTGCCGACGGTTCAACTGCGTCGCCCGGCTCAGCGACGCCACCGGTCTGCGGGGCGACAGCCGACCCGACTGCCCCGGCGACCCCCATGGCCATCCCGACGAAACAGGCACATGCCGACGCGGACCTCTCGAGTGTGCTGTGGATCGGGGGGGCCATAGGGGCCGTGCTCGGGGCCGGGCTCGTGACCTTCCTCGTGCTCGGGCGGCGCAAGAGGGCCTGACGCCGCTCTCGGCCGCCGCAACGCAGGAAGGGCCGCCCCACCGGGGCGGCCCTTCCTGTTTCGCGTGGAGGCTACTTCGCGGCGATCGCCACGGGTACGTTCTTGCGAGTCGTGAGCACCTGGTCGATCAGGCCGTACTCGACGGCCTCATCCGCGCTCAGGATCTTGTCGCGGTCGATGTCCTTGTGCACTTCTTCGCTCGTGCGGTTGGAGTGGAACGCGAGGGTGTCCTCGAGCCAGGTGCGCATCCTGAGGATCTCGCGAGCCTGGATCTCGATGTCCGACGCCTGGCTGGCGCCCTCGGAGCCGGCAGCCGGCTGGTGGATGAGGATGCGCGCGTTCGGCAGTGCGAGCCGCTTGCCCTTGGTGCCACCGGCGGTGATCACCGCGGCGGCGGACGCAGCCTGGCCGAGCACGACCGTCTGGATGTGCGGGCGGATGTACTGCATCGTGTCGTAGATCGCAGTCATCGCTGTGAACGAGCCACCCGGCGAG
>JAODLY010000048.1 GCA_025464445.1 Rhodoglobus sp.
CGGCCTCATAGGTGTCTTCGATCGTGTAGTCGTGGCGCGCTTTGCGGTTGCTGGCGACAACCTTCTGGCCGCGGTCCCTGGGCATGCTGTGCTTTCCTGTCGTGGGCGCTCGGGCGAGCGCAGCCCACTAGCTTAGCCTGCGCCCGGAGAACAGCACCACAGCGACAGCGAGCACCGCACCGAGGCCGCTGACCACCAGGACCGGGCCCAGGATGCCCTGCACCTGCACGGCGACGCCGGCGGCGATCGCGACCCCCAGCAGCGCCCCCGGCACCGCGCTGAAAGCCAACTCGGCCAGGTGGGCACGGATCACATCGGCCGTGGACCAGCCCATCGCCCTTATCGCCTCCCACTGCTCCCGCCGCCGCTCGACGCCCATGCGTCGGGAGAGCATTGCGAGCAGCACGCCCGCCGCGAGGCTGCCCCCGGCGAGGATGCCCTGTGGCAACCACCCCCTCGCGGATGCCACGGCACCAAGCAGGGTCGGGCCGGCGAGTTGCCTGCCCTGCACGAACACCGTGACGGCGATCGCGATCGACACGGTGATCATGAGCACAGCGAGACCGAGGGACACGGAGTGCGCGACGTGCGACCTGGCCTGTCTGGCGCCGAACGAGATCGGGCCGTTGACGCGTGCCGCCCTGCTCGAATCCCTTGCCCGCTGGCGACGCGCCGTTCGCCGTGGGGCGCGCGCGCCCGCGAGCACGGCGGCGAGGGAGGTGAGGGCCACGAGGCCGAGGGACAGGCCGACCGAGACGGCCGCGACCGCCTGCACCATCGAGAATGCCACGGCCAGTGCGCCGACGACGGCGAGGCCGAGCAACGCGACAAGCTCGACGGAGATGTTCCAGCCCACGATGCGCCTGCGCCGCCAGCCGAGCTGGCGCAGCACTCCCGCGTTCGCGCGGCGGGCGGGAATCGAGCCGAGTTGCACGACTGCCAGGAGCACGCCCACGGAGAGGATGGATACGGCGAGGAGCGCGACGCTCGTGGCCGAGATCGCGGCATCCACTTCGGTGACCGCGCCGAGACGCGACCAGTCCTGCTCGATGTAGCCGAGATCGCCGATCACCTGTGCGCCGGCCGCGTTGGTCGCGGCCGTCGCGTAGCCCGTCACGAGCACGGGCAGCCGCTGCGGCGACGACCCGCTCACGATCGTGGCGTTGAAGCCAAGGCTGCCCAGCGCGCTCGCGGCGGCGAGGAGCTTCTGCTGCGCATCGGGCGTGTACTTGTCGATGCCGGCGACCCTGATGCGGATCGCCGAGATCGGACGCTCGACACCCCAGTTCTTGAGGATATCGAAGCTCGCGATTGCCATTTCGTTTGTGCCAGGGATGCCGAACCCGGTCGTCGACGTCGCGAGCGGCCGAGCGGCGATCGCCACACCGCTCGCGTCCGCCACGATGGACGGATTCACCGTGTCATAGCCGCCGAGCGGTGCGAAGTCGGTCTCGCCCGCTTTCGCGCGCAACTCCTCGGGGCTGTACCTGCCGACCACCTCGAAGTGCTCGTCTGCCACCTGGGTTTGCCCGACAGCCCCATAGAACTTCATGTAGTCGGTGACCGAGCCGTGGGGCGCGTCACCTGACAGCGGCGCCGCCGAATACAACCCGAACGACGCGTAACCGCGGGCCGCAAGCCGCACCCCCAGGCCGTCATCCCTGGCCGTGTCGGGAACCGTGTACTGCCCGCTGAGAATCGACCGCGGCGAAGCCTTGCCGGGCTCGCGCGCGCCAGATGCCTCAGCGGTCGCCGCGCTGACCCCGCCGAGCAGGGTGAGCCCGTTGGAGAACGGGTCGGCGCCTGTCGAGAGGTCGACGGAGTAGCTGCCCACGACCGTCGTGGACTGGTCCTGGATCTTCGGCGCGAGCTGGCCGTTTTGGAGGAAGCCGGTGCCCTGAGCCTGCTCCACGGCTTCGGCCCCGCCAACGCCGGGGATGACATTGTCGAATTCTTCAACCACGATCTTGGCGTTGACCGACGTGGGCTTGCGGTCGAGCACGACAATCGGCACCACTCCCGGTGCCGAGTGGGCGTCCACCAGCGGGTCCAGGAAGGCACCGGCATCCCCCAGCAGCTGCCGCTCGGCCACCGGATCGACGAGGGCGACGTTGGCGAGCGGCTGCGGATCCGTGAGCAGGCCCATCGGCACCGTCGCTGATCGCGCGTCGTAGGCCCCCGCCGCGAACGGCACCGTGCGGTCGGCGGACAGCAGCCGGGGACTGTCGGCCAGCTCGTGGGTCGCGTAGACCACCTGCCCGCTGTCGTCCAGCAGGGGGGCGCCGTTCGGCCCGAAGACGATCTGCGAATAGGTCGGCTGGTAGGCGAAGGCGAGCACGGTCTCCGGGGCGAGTGCGCGAGTGCCCACCCCGTCATCCACTTCGCTCTGCACGGTGATCCGGAACGCCTGCGGATGCTCGAGGCTCGCGTCTGGACGCACGGGAACCGGCAGCCACAGCCGTGGGCCCTGGGCCGGGCTGAGGCCGCCGAGGAATGTCACTTCGCCTACGGGTGCCGCCACCTCGACCCCGGGCAGGCCGCGGATCAGCGCGAGATCGTCCATGCTCAGCCTGCCCCCCGTGGCATCCACGAGGGCATCGGAGCGCAGTAAACCCGCCGTCACCGGATCCTTTCCGCCCTGGGTCACGAGGATGTCGTAGGTTCCCCGCCAGTTCTCGTCGAGGGTCTGTTGCAGCACGGTCGCCGACGTCGATTGCAGCGCGGATGCCGCGACCGCGACAACCGCGAGCAGGCTCACGGCCACCAGCCGGGGCCGATCCCGCCACAGCCGCGCGGCCGGCCCCGGGACCGGCATCAGGCCAGGGTCGTGCGACTGTCGGCGGCCGCCACGAGGTGCTCGTCGTGCGCGGCGACGAGCACGGCGATGCCTTCGGCGGCGAGCGAGGTGAGCAGGTCGATAACCGAATCCGCGCTCGTGCGGTCCAGCGACGCCGTCGGCTCGTCGACCATGAGCACTGCTGGCTCGAGCAGCAGCGCCCGCGCGAGCGCGACCCGCTGCCGCTCCCCCACGCTCAACTGGTCCGGGCGATGGGACGCCCTGTGCCCAACCCCGAGACGCTCGAGCAGGCCGCGCGCTCGCGGCTCGAGCCCGCGCGTGCGCCGGCCGGGGACGGCGGGCAGCAAGGCGTTCTCGAGCGCGCTGAGTCCACCGACGAGCACGCCACCCTGGTCGAGGTAGCCGATGAAGTCGCGACGGCGCTGGGTGATCGCGTCATCCTTCAGGGCCGCGAGCGACTCGCCGGCCCAGGCCACGTCTCCGCCCGAAGGCCGCACGAGACCGGCGGCGACCCGCAGGATGCTCGTCTTGCCCGACCCGCTGCGGCCGGCGAGGCAGTGCATCCTGCCCGCTTCGAGAGCGAGGTCATAGCCGACGACGATATCGAGGGGCTCTGCACCCGCGCGCTCATACCGGATAGTGATGTCGGAGAGCTCGACGACGGGCGCGGCCATGGTCATGACAGGCTAACCCGCCCGCGACGGCTACGGGAGGGTCATACCTTGAGGTAGCGGCTGATGGCCACGCTCGACGCGGCCGCGGCGAGCGCAGCACCCACGACGATGAGGATCGGCACAACGACCACGGCATCGCTGAGCCCGACAAGGGTGGTCGTGGTCTGCAGCGTCGTGGACAGGTAGCCCTGCACGAAGAACTGCACTATCGCGACGATTGCAGCCCCGGCCAGGAGCGAGCCGACAAGGGCTGCGAAGACTCCCTCGAGCACGAACGGCGTCTGGATGAAACGGTTCGACGCTCCCACGAGGCGCATGATCCCCAACTCCCGCCGTCGGGAGAAGGCACTGAGCCGGATCGTCGTCGCGATCAGCAACACGGCGGCGACGAGCATGAGCACAGCGACGCCGATCGCCGTGTACGAAGCCGCATTGAGCACCGCGAAGATCTGGTCGAGATAGCCGCGCTGGTCTTCGACGTTCTGCACCCCGGCAAGCCCGGACAGGCTTTCGATGAGGATATCGGCGTCGGAAGGGTTGATGAGGTTGACCCTGAAGCTCTCGTTGAGCGTGGCGGGCGTGACGAACCCGGCAATCGGGCTGTCAGCGAACTGGGCCTGGAAGTTCTTGTAAGCCTGGTCATGGGTCTCGAACTCGTACTTCTTGATGTACGGGGCGAGTGAGCTTGACTCGAGCTGGCTCTTGACAGCGGCGATCTGGGCCTGGGTCGCCTCGGTCTGGGTGCAGTTGCCCGTCGTGTCGACATCCGTGCACATGTAGACGGCGACCTGGGCCCTGTCGTACCAGTAGCCCTTCATCTGCCCGATCTGCATCTGCAACAGGATCGCGGCGCCAACGAAGGTGAGCGAGATGAATGTCACGAGGATGACCGAGATCACCATCGACATGTTGCGGCGCAGCCCATTGGCGACCTCGCCGAGGATCAGGCCCAGCCTCATTGCTGCACCTCCCTGTCGACGGCGGATGCCCCACCGAACGGCGCACCGCTGACCGACCCTGTCGTCGCCATGCCGAAGCCCTGCACGGGCACCGACTGTGTCTGGTAGCCACCCTGCCGCTCGTCACGCACGATCTGCCCACTGATCAGCTCGATCACGCGGCGCTTCATCTGGTCGACGATGCCCGCGTCGTGTGTCGCCATGATCACTGTCGTGCCGCCGACGTTTATGCGCTCGAGCAGTGTCATGATGCCCGCCGAGGTTGCGGGATCGAGGTTTCCTGTCGGCTCGTCGGCCAGCAGGATCGCGGGCTTGTTCACGACGGCCCGCGCGATCGCGACGCGCTGCTGCTCGCCGCCGGACAGTTCGTGCGGGAGCCGGTTGGACTTTCCGGCGAGGCCGACCATCTTCAGGGCATCAGGAACCGCTTCCTGGATGAACCCGCGGCTCTTGCCGATGACCTGCAATGTGAAGGCGACGTTGTCGAACACCGTCTTGTTCGGCAGCAGCCTGAAGTCCTGGAATACCACCCCGAGGTTGCGCCTGAAGTAGGGGACCTTGCGGTTGGTGAGGGTGTTCAGGTATTGCCCGAGCACGTGGATGTCGCCTTTGCTCGGGTTCTCCTCCTTGAGGATCAACCGCAGGAAGCTGGACTTGCCGGAGCCGGAGGCACCGACGAGGAAGACGAACTCGCCCTTGAGGATCTCGAGGTTCACGGAGTTCAGCGCCGGACGCGAGGTGCCGGGATAGGCCTTGGAGACAGAGTCGAACCTGATCATTTGGTGCCAGCCTAAGTAGCCGTCGCGACTATGCGCGCAACGACGCGCCCCGCGCCAGGACTCCCAGCTAGTCCTTGTCCCGCTTCCGCCACTTGATCCCCGCGTTGATGAAGCCGTCGAGATCGCCATCGAACACGTTCGACGGGTTGTTGACCTCGTAGTCGGTGCGCAGGTCTTTCACCATCTGGTACGGAGCGAGCACGTAGCTGCGCATCTGGTCGCCCCAGCTGGCCGTGATGACGCCCGCGAGCTCCTTCTTGGCCGCGGCCTCCTGCTCGCGCTGCATGATCAGCAGTCGCGATTGCAGCACACGCATCGCGGCGGCGCGGTTCTGGATCTGGCTCTTCTCGTTCTGCATCGAGACGACGAGACCGGTCGGAAGGTGGGTGAGGCGCACCGCGGAGTCCGTCGTGTTGACCGACTGGCCGCCAGGGCCGCTCGAGCGGAAGACATCCACCCGGATGTCGCTCTCCGGCACCTCGATGGCTCCAGCCTCTTCGATGAGCGGGATCACCTCGACGGCGGCGAAACTCGTCTGCCGCTTGCCCGCGGAGTTGAACGGGCTCATCCGCACCAGCCGGTGGGTGCCGGCCTCGACGCTCAGGGTGCCGAAGGCGTACGGCGCGTCGATCTCGAAGGTCGTCGACTTGATGCCGGCCTCCTCCGCGTAGCTCGTGTCCATGACGGTGGCAGGGTACCCGTGCTGCTCGGCCCAGCGCAGGTACATGCGCTGCAGCATCTCGGCGAAGTCGGCAGCGTCGACACCCCCAGCTCCCGCGCGAATGGTGATGACAGCGGGATGCGCGTCCCATTCGCCGTTGAGCAGGGTCTGCACCTCGAGCTCGCCGAGCAGCTTCTGGATGCTCGTGAGTTCGGTGCGGGCGTCGGCCGCCGCCGCGGCATCCGACTCCTCATTAGCCAGCTGCACCATGATCTCGAGGTCGTCGAGCCGGGACGCGATGGAGGTGATCTTCGCCAACTCGGCCTGCCGATGACTCAGCGCGCTCGTCACTTTCTGGGCCTTCTCGGTGTCGTCCCAGAGGTCGGGAACCCCGGCCTGCTCGCTCAGGTCGACTATCTCGGCCTCGAGCCGTTCAACACCGACAACCGAGCGGATGTCCGCGAATGTCGAGCGAAGCGCGGCGATGTCTTCCGAAAAATCGAGCTCGTCCATGTCGGCAGCAAGCCTACCGGAGGGCAAAGACCACACCCCGTGCGCTCGCTCGGGGGGAAGCCGCCCGGCGGCACGCCGCCATGCCCCCTTGCCTGTCGCGCCCGCGCGCCTTATAGTGCGTCTCATCGCTAAGGAGCGTGCACAATGACGTCAACCCGACTGCCCCTTTACATTGAGACCACCGCCGACAGGGTCGCAGGTCGCCGCTCGCGCGCCTTCGTCGCAACTGTCATCGCCTCGATCGCGCTCGCGCTCGGAACACTCGTGACCCTCGCGATAGTGATCACGGCCCTCACACTTCCCTGATCGGGCCTGAGGGGGACCTCGTCTTGACGAGGCATGCATGTTTCCAACGTGTTACGGGGTGTTGCCTTCCTGTGAACTCTCCCTACCCCCCTTACGAGTGCCATGAGCGCGGCGTAACGTAAAAAGGCACACCGACGAGGGGAATCGGATGTCTGTTGCGTTGCGTCGTGAAATCGACAAAAACACAGGAATAGTCTCCCGGGCAACGCAGCCCTGGGAGATGCGGTACGGGCGAAGGCTGCTGTTCAGCGATGCCCTGCTGGTCACGAGCACCGTCTTCGGCGCGCAGATCGTGTGGGTGCGAGTGCTCAGTGCCATCGAGGGCGAACCGGTGCCGCTCAGGGGGGCCCAGCCCTATGCCGGTGTGTACTCGATCGCGATCGTGATTGTCTGGCTGGGTCTGCTGTCGCTGTTCGCGAGCCGCGATCCCCGCACAGTCGGTACCGGCTCCACCGAATATCGTCGCGTCGTGCAGGCGTCCCTCTCCACGTTCGGGCTACTCGCGATCGTCGTATACCTCTTTGACCTGCAGCTCGCCCGCGGTTACTTCCTCATCGCGTTACCGATCGGCCTCTGCGCCCTCATCGTCGTTCGGCGACTGTGGAGGCGCTGGCTGTGTGTCCAACGGGAGACCGGGCAATTCTCCGCGAGGGTGGTGCTCGCCGGGTCGGCCACTTCCGTCACGCATATCGCCCGCCAGCTGGCCCGGATGCCCGAGGCCGGGTACCACCTGCTCGGAATCTGCGTGCCGGCAGGGCAGGAAGACTCGGCAGAGATCGGGGAAGAACTCACCATCGTCGGCGCATTCGACGACCTCATCGGCACAATCCAGCAGACCGGCGCCGACACGATTGTGCTCACGAGTTCAGACGAATTGCCGCCCCAGCGCATCCGGGAACTGAGCTGGCAACTGGAACCAGGCCAGCAGCACCTCATCGTCGCTCCGACGCTGACGGACATCGGCGGGCCCCGAATCCTTACCCGCCCGGTCGCCGGACTGCCCCTCATCCACGTGGAGACCCCGCGATACAGCGGCGGCAAGATGCACTCGAAGCGCCTCTTCGACATTGTTGCCTCGGCTGGGCTGGTGTTCGTACTGGCCCCACTGCTTGCGGCAATCGCCCTCGCGATACGTCTGGGCTCGCCCGGCCCCGTGTTGTTCCGGCAGCGACGGATCGGCAAGAACGGGCGGCGATTCTCGATGCTGAAGTTCCGCTCGATGGTGCCGGAGGCCGAGGCTTTGCTCGCCGAGCTGCGCGATTCTGCCGACGCGGGAAATGACGTGCTGTTCAAGATGCGCGATGATCCGCGGGTCACCCCGCTTGGCCGAACGCTTCGCCGCTACAGCCTCGACGAGCTGCCGCAACTGTTCAACGTGCTCGCCGGGCACATGTCGCTCATCGGTCCCCGGCCACCGCTGCCCGACGAGGTCGAAGAATACGAACGGCATGTTCACCGGCGTTTCCTGGTGAAACCGGGCATCACCGGCCTGTGGCAGGTGAGCGGCAGGTCGAACCTGTCGTGGGAGGAAAGCGTGCGCCTCGACCTCTACTACGTGGAGAACTGGACCCTCACGGGTGATCTCGCGATCCTCTTCCGGACGGCGAAGACCGTGCTCGGGCGCGATGGCGCCTATTGACCAGAACCCAACGGCGCTGATACCTACTTCGATTGAGAGGAATTGCCATGCGGATGAGCGTGATTGGCTGCGGCTACCTGGGAGCGGTGCACGCCGCCAGTATGAGCGAACTCGGGCACGACGTTGTCGGTATCGATGTCGACGAACAGAAGGTCGCGGCGCTCGCCTCCGGTGAGGCGCCGTTCTTCGAACCTGGCCTCGGCGAGCTGCTGCAGAGGGCACTCGCGAGCGGAAGGCTGCGGTTCTCGACAGACCTCGCCGACGCCCACGGCAATGACGTGCATTTCGTCGCCGTCGGGACCCCCCAGAAGAATGGCGAGAACGCCGCAGATCTTCGTTACGTCGACGCTGCGGTCGAAGGGCTGATCCCCTGGCTGCGCCCCGGCGACCTGGTGGTCGGAAAGTCGACGGTGCCGGTGGGCACCGCCCGGCGCCTCGCCGAGCGGATCGCGAAGAGTGGATCCGGTGCGAGCCTGGCCTGGAACCCCGAGTTCCTGCGGGAGGGTTTCGCCATCGAAGACACCCTGCGCCCCGATCGTCTCGTCTACGGGCTCGCAGTCGACGGCGGGCAGGCGAAGGCCGCGCTCGATGAGGTGTACGCCGCCGCCCTGGGTGCCGGCACTCCACTGGTCGTTACGGACTACGAGACTGCCGAACTCGTCAAGGTCGCGGCGAACGCTTTTCTTGCGACAAAGATCTCATTCATCAACGCCATGGCAGAAGTGTGCGAGGCCGCCGGCGCCGACGTGACCCAACTCGCGGATGCCATCGGGCACGATGCGAGGATCGGTCGCCGATTCCTCAACGCCGGCCTGGGCTTCGGCGGTGGCTGCCTGCCCAAAGACATCAGGGCGTTCATGGCGCGGGCCGGTGAACTGGGGGCCGACCAGGCGCTCACCTTCCTGCGCGAAGTAGACCGCATAAACATGCGACGGCGGGAACGCGCCGTCGACCTCGCGCGCGAAATGCTCGGGGGCTCGATCCTTGGCCGACGGATCGCGGTGCTCGGCCTGGCTTTCAAACCGAACTCAGACGACGTGCGGGATTCGCCCGCTCTCAACGTCTCTGCGCAGCTCGCGCTGCAGGGCGCAGCCGTGCTGTGCCACGACCCGAAGGCGATCCCGAACGCTCGCAAGCGCTTCCCCGAGCTCAGCTACGTCGACTCGATCCAGGAGGCCGTACGCGATGCCGATGCAGTCATGGTGCTCACCGAATGGGACGAATATCGCGACCTCGACCCACACGAACTCGGTGCGACTGTCTCCCAGCCCATAGTCATCGACGGCCGCAACTGCCTCGATGCGACGGCATGGCGGGATGCCGGCTGGCGCTACCGCGCTCTTGGCCGCCCGCGCGATGTACGCTCGATGGCGCTTGTGTAGGCATCAAGCAGCGAAGCGCTCATCGAGGCCCTGGTTGCGGCTGAAGCGACGGACACGCTGCGCCTGGCAACGTCATCCGCGTAGCTCCTGTCGGTGAAGAATCGCGTCACGCCCGCGGCCAATTGCCCTGGCCCGTCTCCGGCTACCGGGTAACCGAGGGACCTCATACTCGGGATGTCCCGCGCGATGACCGGGACGCCGAGCGATGCCGCCTCCACTGTTGACACGGGCCCTCCCTCCCAGGCGCCGCTGTGAAGGTACAGTGTCGCGTCGGCGAGGCGTTCGGCGAGAAGGTCGGGTTGGGTCCAGCCGGTGACCTCGACCCCGGCATCCTCGAGGTCGGCCCTGTCCTCGGCCTCGCCGTCGCCGATCCAGACGAAGTGCCAGGGACGGTCGGTGCAGGCCCGCGCGACCTCCGCGAACAGGTGGGGATCCTTCTGGGGGCTGATCCGCCCGACCATGACGATCTCGTCGGTGCCGGTGTCCCTGGGCCGCTGCGCATGGTCCATCCCGAACGGCGCCGGATTGAGAACCAGGATGCGAGGCGTACGCCAGTTGAGCCGCCAACTCAGCGTCGCCTCGCGCAGGCTCACCGCCGCGGTCGACTGGCGCCGGCGCGCGAGCAGGAACTCGGCCAGCGCGAACGCCCAGAGCACCGGCACCCGCACATCCCGGCGTTCCATCGCGTAGCAATGCGGCGAGTACACGACGGCCTGCCCCGGCGGAAGCAGCGCGCGGGCCAGGCCCGCGAAACTCGAGTGCAGGTGCACGACGTCCGGTTTCTCCTCGCGCACCTTCGCCAGCAGTCGAACGAAGAACCCCACCAGCCCCCCTGCGTAGACCTCGTGCCCGGATCCGCCGGGCCAGGCCCACGTCGACTGCGCGTCGCGCGCCCGCGAGTACAGCGAGTGGTCGACGTCATCGAGCCCGTCGACGTAGTTCGCGATCGCCGATTGGATGCCCCCGCCGAAGGCCTCGGTCACATGTAGTACACGCACCGTCTGCCTCCCTCAGAGTTGCACTGGCACGGACTCCGGGGCGGCGAGCACTCGGTACCGCCGGCTCTCCTGGAGGTCCTCCAGGGTGATGGCATCAGCCTCCCTGACCATGGCGAGCCCCTCGCTCGCGACGTAGCTGGCGAGATCGTTCTGGTGACCGTCGATGTGTTCGCCGTGAGCCGTGCGACGCGGCACGACAATCGGTCGCTTGCCGAGCGAGAGCGCGGTGAGAATCGACCCGGTGCCGGCGTGGGAGATCACCAGGTCGGCTGCGGCGATCTCATCGCGCAACCGCGCCGCCGGCAGGCTCTTCACCGTCTGGATCCCCAGGTCGCCCACATCGGACGGCCCCACCTGCCAGAGCACCGACCAGTCGGCGGGGATCACGGAATGCAGTTGCCGAATGAGCCGCTCGAAGCCGTAGTGCGCGTTTCCCCCGACGGTGACGATCACCCGCGGCGGGTCCTGGCCCGGGACGGCAGGCACGACGCTGAAGCCTTCGAACACGGAAAGCGCGAACTTCCAATGGTGATTCGCGGCGAAAGGATACTGAACGTAGCGGCCCACCCCGGGCACATGGTCGAGCAGGCGGCCCGTGGCGGACAGCTCGCTGACGCGCGTGCCACTCTCGATGTATGAGAACGGAACGCGAAATGTCTTCGCCGCGAGCATCGCGGAAAGCGCCATCTGCGCACCCGTGCTGTACACGTGCTCGATCCGCTCGCGCCGGAACGCGCCGCAGAGCGTCAGATAATCCCTGAGCACGCCGAGATAGGCGCGCGGCGGCCGGTTGGGCAGCGGGATGACGCGCTCACCCGCTAGAAGCGATGTGCTCTGCGCAGTGGCATCCGTGACCCACACCACGTCTGTGCCCGACGCGATGCGAGGCCGGAGCATGTGCAGTTGTGTGAGGTGCCCCCCACTTGTCGCTACGAGCATTTCCGTCATGACGCGTCCTTCCCCTCGGAGCCCCAAGGCCCCCTCTGAGCCCCTGAAGTGGCTCACCTTCAGACGGGTGACGACGCTGTCTCACGGCCCCCCTTCCGGGGGGTACGACCTCCATCACACGCTATCGACCGCCAGAGCGCAACCCCTCTCGGCGTGTTGACCGGCGCAATGGGGTCTCGAGAAGGCGTGAGTAGGCCGCGACCGTGGCATCTGCAATCCCGCCCCATTCGAGCGCGGACAGGTCCGGCTCCACCTCGCGCGGCACACCTCGCAACCACTCCAGCGCCGACCTCAGGGTGGCCGCGGTGAACTCCCCTTCGTACAGGCGCACCCACTCGGCGCCGACGATCGCGGCAAGCTCGGGCATCGCCCCGACTGCGGGAACAACTACCGGCCTGCCTGCCGACAGGGCGAGCATCGCGGCGCCCGAATTGAGGATGCGGCGGTATGGCAGCACAACGATATCGGCGGCGCGCAGCCAGGCACCCATCCTCGCGTCGTCGAGCATCACGAGGTCGAGCAGGATTCGTGGATCATCCCCCGCCGCGGCCAGCAGAGCAGCCTCACTCCCGGGGCCGTCCGGATCGCCCGCCACCGCCACCAACAGGTTCGGATCGTCAAGCTCGCGGGCGGCAGAGATGAGCGTTGGCAGGTTCTTGTACGCGCGCACCTGGCCCACAGCCAGCGCGAGTGTCGCCTCTAACTCGACACCGAGCTCAGCGCGCGCAGTGCGGCGGTCGGCCGTGAGCGGATACGCCTCCCGGTAGTGGCCGTGCGGGGTATGAAAGACCGGGATTTCCGTGCCGAATCGAGACCGGAAGGCTTCAGCGCCCGCGTCGCTGAGGGTGAATACCCCGTCGAGCTGGCGGGCGAGCATGCGCTCGAGACGCCGGTGCAGGCGCGGATCGCGATGTTCGTGGGCGCCGTCATTGTGCACCGTCCAGACAAGTCGCGTGCCGCGCCGCCGCGCTGCAGCGATGAGCGCCTCGAAAACGATGAGCCGCGCCGCGGACTGCCAGCCGCGATGCGATGACAGGAATATCAACTCGGGCCAATGCAGGTGGACGATATCCGGTCGACGCGTCAAGAGGTCGCTGGGACTGTATTCGCGGACCTCGGGCCCTCGGGCGCTGACGGCGTCGTAGAGCAGGGCGTTGTACGGGTTGGCGTGCCGCGTACGGAACGCCGGCTCGGCAGCAACGATCATCAGACAGACCCGAATGCCACAGCGAGAATGCGATCGTGTCGGCTTCGCCAGGAGTTGGCGTCGACGAATGCACGACGCTCGGCCTCGGGCTGGTGACCCAGTGCGAGAGCCTCATCGAGCAGGTCGGCGAAATCGGCGGTGGAGTCGGCCAGCAGCACGCGATCGTCAATACCTCGCACCGGGGGAAGATCGATTGAGAGCACGGGCACTCCGCCTGCGAGGTACTCATAGATCTTGAGTGGGCTCATGGCAGCGGTCAGCTCATTGTGCACATGCGAAACGAGGCATACGTCGGAGTTGCGGATGGCCGCGACCAGCCCGGCGCGGCCTGTCTGCGGCAGCACGTGGATGTTGGGCACGGTGGCGATCGCCGCGATGTGCTCCGGCTCTCCCGCGATGCCCATGAGCACGATCTGCAGTTCGGGGCGCCGCGTTGCGAGCACCCGCAGGCCGTCAACGTCAAGACGCGAGTCGAGGGTGCCCACGTAAAGGGCGCGCGGGTGCGGGATGCCCGCGAGCCACGACGGGTCAGGCGGCACCGACCCAGCCCACTCCTGCGGCTCGACCCCGTTCGGCACCACGACCGCGGGACCCAGCGGGTCGATGCGGTCGATTATCGCCTGGGAGACGGCCACCACGGGCATCCGCGATTCGCGAATGCGCGCGTAGGCCTCGCGGATTGCCGGCCACCATGCGCGCCGGGCGGGCAGCTCAGACCAGTCGTCGCGCGCGTAATACGTCGCCCCCGCCGACCATTCGTAACGCCCATACCCGGCCGCGAACGGGCTCGACGTGATCACGATGGGTCGGGCCATCCCGAACCGCCGAGCCGAGCGGCCCAGCGAGCGACCATAGGCGGCACCCTCACGTTCCTGCCCCCCGACCGATGTCGGATCCACCTGCCCGATGCGCAACGGGGTCACCAGCCGGTGTTGGTCATCGTGCGGGAAGGCCGCCTCGTGACGGCCGAGCACTGCCTTCGCGGCGCGCCTGACGGCGCTGCGCGGCGGGTTGGCCACGAGCAGCCTGTGCACAGCGGGATGATCGAGCAGGGTGAGGGCGAGCCTGTCGGGTGGGCGGGCCATGCCTCGCGCCACGGCATCCGACCACGTCTCGAACGTGAAGGTGAAGACGACGTCGCGGGGCTCGATCATCCGCTAACCCCGACGCCGAACAGCGTGCGCTCGGCGACCGGGTAGCCCGGCAACCAGCGATCGCGGCTCTTCCAGACGTGGGTCCACATCCTGTCGTCGCGGTTGGCGACCTTCTCGAGGCGCGAACGGAGGAATGTGCCGGCGAGCAGGAGGCCGACGCCGAGGCCGGCGCTGAAGGGACTCCAGCTCGTGCGCAGCAGGGTTACCTTGCCCGCCATCACCATGTTCATCTTCGGGCCCCGCGACCCGGTTGATGCCCCGACGGCGTGCACGATCGTCGCGTCGGGGACGATGACCGGACGAAGACCACCGCGCGCGGCTCTTATCGAGAACTCAGCGTCCTCGCCGTACAGGAAGAACCTGGGGTCCATGCCGCCGAGGCGCTCGAAAGAGGCGCGCGGCACGAGCAGGAGGCATCCCGTCACGACCGGCACCTCCCTCACCGTGTCGCGCGGCCAGTGGCCCAGGGACTCCGGATCGAATACCGGCGAGTGCGGGAAGGCGGTCGACAAGCCGACCGCGAAACTGGTGAGGGACCACAGGCTCGGTGCGCCCCAGCACGAACTCGGGTCGACTGTGCCGTCCTCGCGCAGGGTGCGGCCTCCGTAGACGCCGTACTCGGGATGGGCGATGGCGAAACCCACGAGCGCATCGAGCGAGCCGGGCAGCACCACGGTATCCGGGTTGAGCAGCAGCACGTAGTCAGCGGCCGTGCGCGAGACGCCGAGGTTGACAGCCCGCGCGAAACCCAGGTTGGATCCCGACCGCACGACCCGCACGGAGGGGATTTCCGCCTCTATCGCATCGGCTGTACCGTCCGTCGAATCATTGTCGACGAGGATCAGCTCGGTCGAGACCCCCGCCGGTTCGGCGAGTGCTGAGCGCAGGCAGGCGAGCGTGCGTTCGCGGGTGTTGTAACTCACGACGATGATCGCGAGCACAGGCGCGCTCACGATGCCCCGGCCGTGGGTCGCTGGCCGATCACCCTGCAGGGCACGCCGCCGGCGATGACCTGCGGCGGGAGATCCCTGGTCACGACGGCGCCGGCACCGACGATCGTGCCTTCACCGATCGTGACCCCGGCGGTGACGACGACGTTGGCTCCCAGCCAGACGTCGGCGCCGATCACGATGTCGCGCTCGCGCTTGGGTTGGTCCATCACAGGCGTGCCCTGGACGATTCCATAGTCGGATGCCGTCAGCACGACGCCTGGTGCCAGCAGGCACTTCTCGCCGAGCACGATGCGCCCCGTCGAATCTCCGGCCCAGATCACGCAGAACTCGCCGATGTGGCTGCCCGCCCCGAGCTCGATGCGTTCGGCATTCCGGAATGACACATTCGGCGCGAACGTGACCATGCTGCCGCGCCGCAAAAGCCGTACCTGCCGCACGTGGCTGTACGAGGAAAAGTGCGCCAGCCGCATCCCGTGCACCCAGGTCCGCGGGTCGAGCACAGAGCGGAGTGCGTCGCTCATCCTTGCCATCTGGACCCCCTGATTCGACCTGCGCGAGAAACGTCGACAGTTCTAGGGTCACCCATTCGGGGGTGAATCACCAACCCCGGAAACATACTCGTTACCTGTGAACTGTTGCGCTTCACCGGTCAAGGTGTTTACCGTCGAGTGGGGGGCGTGACCCCCGATTGGGGTGCAGCAGCAGCACCCGGGCACGATCCGGGCAATGGGGCCGATCATCAGAATGCGCGAGCAGACGCTCGACATCGACTGAAAGTCGGGAGAATCACCATGAATCTGACAAACACCTTCAATGTGCTGTCGCGGCACAAGTTCCTTCTGGTCGTGGGCCTGCTCATCGCAGTCCTCGCGGCATTCGCGACAGCGTTCCGTGTGGAGAACGGGATAGTCAACGGCGCGCTCGAACCGCGCGCCGAGTCGCACTTCCGAGCATCGACCCAGCTGCTCGTCAGCGATCCGACGTCGGTCTTCTCGACGAAGAACGCACCCCAGGTGGTAGTCGGCGGACAGAATCCACCCGCGGCGAGGGACCTGTCTGCGCTTACCGTCGTCTACGCGTACATCGCATCCGGCGCAGACGTGCGCGCAGGGGTCGAAGCGAAGATCGGAGCGCTCGGCGCCAACGAGTCGATAACTGCCGCGCAACGCACGACGCAACCGACAAGCGCGACGAACACCGGAACGTACCGGCTGCCGATCCTCGAAATCATGGGCGAGTCGACTTCGGCCACCCGGGCACAGGAGATATCCAAGACGGCCGCCGAGGTGTTCGCGGCCTTCGCGGCCTCGCAGCAGGACGCCTCTGGAGTTACACCCGACCTGCGAGTGCAGTTCGCAACGGTGCGCCAGTTGGCGGCAGAACCACTCGACGGTACGAGCCCGCTGCTGCCAGTCGTGGCGGTGGGCGTCGGCGTGCTGCTGGCGTTCCTGGCGCTGATCTTCGCCGTGGACAATGCCAGGGCGACGCGCCATACGGCACCCGCGCGGGCGCAGGCACAATCTCCGAGGAGCGCACCCTCGCCTAGCGGCCAGGTTCCTGTGGCCGCCGGCTATGGAGCCCCTCCATCTGGATCGAACCTTCCCGAGCCGGCGCGCCGCTAGGTTCCGGTGGCAGACGATGACCACCGAACAAACCACCCAATCGACCGAGGCACCGCCCGCCCAGCCCCAGGCACCGCCCGCTCATGCCCGGGGAATCGGTAGGGAAGCACGCCTGCGCGCCGTACTGGGAACCGGCCTGCTCGTGCTGGCGGTGGGGGCGGGCATCCTGTTCGCCGACCCCCTCACCGTTGGTGCCCTCGTGGCGATCGTGGCCCTGCTCTACATATTTCGGGCGGTCGTGTTCAGCTGGTCCGGCGCGGCGGTCGCGCTCGTCTTTGTCGTCTGCCTCGTACCGGCGCGGCGCTACACGCTGCCGATAAGCCTGCCGTTCGCGGCAGATCCATACCGCATCCTGGTTCTCCTGCTCCTCGCAACGGTGGTGGGAGCGCTGCTGATCGACCCGAAGTTTCGCTGGAGGCAACTCGAGTTCGGCGCACCCGTGGGGGTGTTCCTGGCTACCCAGTTGGTTTCGATCGGCACCAACGTGCCAGGGCTGGTCGCGAGCCAGCTCGCACCAAACGCGGTCATCAGCCTCGTGAGCCTGCTGATAATCTGCTCGGTCTTCCTCGTCACGCGGCAGATCATCCAATCCCGCGCACTGCTGGATCTGACGATCGTCACCCTCGTGCTCAGCGGCGCATTTGTCGGGGCGCTCGCGACAATCGAGCGCGTCACGCGCGTGAACCTGTTTCTCGACTTCTTCGCGCTTTTGCCCCTCCAACGACTTTCGCAAGAGGAATCGGTCTTCGTGAAGGCGGGCACTGCGAGAGCGTTCGCGTCGGCGCAGCATCCGATCGCCCTCGCGGTCTTCCTCGTCATGCTGATCCCGTTGGGGGTGTATCTCGCGCGGCACGCGACCTGGCCGCGCCGGCCCGGTCCTCGCGAATTGTTCTGGATCGGATGCACGATGATCATGGTGCTCGGCACGCTGGCCGCGGTGTCTCGTACAGCGTTCGTGTCGATCGCCGTGATGATCGTGTTCGTCGTCGTGATCCGACCAGCGATCGTGCCGCGCCTGCTGCTCTACGGACTGCTCGCGTCAGCGGCATCGCTGGCGATCTCCGCACGCAACGTGATCGGCATGATCACCGAACTGCTCAACCCGCAAGCACTCATTGAATCGCAGATGAGCTCGCCAGGCTGGACGGGATCCGGCCGACTGGCCGACCTCGGCCCAAGCCTCGAGCAGGCTGCCTTCTCGCCGCTGTTCGGCACCGGGCTCGGCAGCCGCGTCACCATCGGCCCGAGCGCCAACGCATTCATCCTCGACGACCAGTACCTGACGACGCTTCTGGAGTCGGGAATCGTCGGCGTTGTCGGGCTGGTGCTGCTCCTGGTGGTCCCGATCGGTCGTCTCGCGGCATTCGCGAAGCGGGCCGGGGCGCCGGATGACCGGCGAGACCTTGCCCTCGCGGTCGCGACGGCATTCATCGGCTACGGCGTGGCCCTCGCGTTCTTCGACGGCCTCTCGTTCATCCAGACTGTGCTCACATTCTTCCTGCTGCTCGCCCTCGGTTCATGGGCGATCGGAGCCGGCCGTGAACGCGCCCCCGTCGAGCGCGCCATCCTGCGCATGCGGGTGCCGACATGACCGAGCCACGCATGAGCGTGATCGTCCCAGCACACGACGAAGAGCGCGTCATCGGTCGTCTTCTCGAGCGGTTGGTCGCGGACTCCAAGGGTGAGCTCGACATCGTGGTGGTCGCGAATGGATGCCACGATGCCACGGCGTCCGTCGCCCGCGGGGTAGACCCCGCCATCCGTGTGCTCGAGATCCCTGCGGCATCCAAGGTCGCGGCACTCAACGCGGGGGACGCGGCCGCGCGCGCATTCCCGCGCGCCTATGTCGACGCCGACATCGAGATCGACGGCAGCACGGTGCTCGCTCTCGGGCGTGAGCTCGACGAAGGCCCAAGCCTCGTAGCCTCGCCCGCCCTCGCCCTCGACCTGCGCGGCTCGAGCCGGGCGGTGCGCGCCTACTACGCGGTATGGGAGCTCAGCGAGTTCCGGCGGTCCGGGCACATCGGCTCCGGCGTGTACGCCCTCTCCCGCGCGGGCCGCGCCCGGTTCGGGCCATTCCCAGACGTCATCGGCGACGACCGATTCGTCCGGGGTCTCTTCGCCCAATCCGAGCGAGCGACCACGTCGGGCCGCTTCACCGTGCGGCCGCCGCGCACGCTCACTGCCCTCGTGCGCCGGGGCGGGCGGATCGCCGCGGGAGACCGCCAACTGCGCGAACTCGGTATCGCGGCAGCTGTGCCCTCCACCGGCTCCTCTCTCGCCGGCCTCGCCGGGCGCGTGGCGACGCGACCGGGGTTGTGGATGCCGTTCGCGGTGTACTGCATCGTGCAACTGCGCACCCGTGCGATCGCCCGCCACAAACTCGCGGGACCGGCGGCGGCGGCCTGGGATCGCGACGAAACGAGTCGCGTATGACGCGGCATCCTGTGGTCGACGCTGAGCCAACACTCGCGCACCGCGCGAGCAGGGGGGCACTCGTAACTATCGGCGGACAGTGGTCGCGCACGGGGCTGCAGCTCGTGTCGACGGTCGTGCTCGCGCGGATCCTGTTGCCGCAGGATTTCGGACTCATCGCCATGGTGAGCGCCATCGTCGGCATCGCGGACCTGATCAGGGAGTTCGGGCTCAGTGGTGCGATAGTGCGCCTTCGCGAGATAGACGACCAACTGTGGGCGACGATCTACCGCTTCTCGCTCGCGCTGGGAATCGTGACCGCTGGCCTCGCGATGGCGAGCGCTCCGCTCGTCGCTGCCCTTTACGGGGACCCGGCGCTCGTTCCACTCACGATCGCCCTCGCGCCGATAGTGCTGCTCAACAGCCTCGCGATGCCCCTCCAGGCACACCTGCAGCGCGAGCTGCGGTTTGGCGCGATCGCCCTGAGCGATGTGCTCTCCATGGCGGTGGGAGTCGCCGGCTCGATCGTCGCGGCGGCGCTCGGGGCCGGTGTGTGGTCCCTCGTGCTGCTCACCGGGCTCGCGGCCGTCTACCGTGTGGTCGCCATGGTCCTGGTGGTGCGCCCTCACCTGGGCGGCGCGGGTCGCTGGCGTGATCTCGCTCCCGTGCTCACCACCGGCGGGAGCATCTTCGGCGTGCAACTGCTCAACTACGCAGCCCGCAACATCGACAACGTTCTCATCGGCCGAGCGCTCGGCGCCGCCGCGCTCGGCACATACACGCGCGCGTATGCGCTGCTCATGCTGCCGATATCCCAGCTCAACGGGCCGCTGGCGAGAGTGGGCCTGCCGGTATTGAGCAGGCTGCAGGATGACGAGCAAGCGTACCGCCGGTACGTCCGTGCGGCGATGCTCGTCATCGGCTACGCGTCGATCCCGACATTCGCTGTCGCTGCCGGCGTCGCCGGTCCGCTCATCGAGGTGCTCCTCGGCCCGCAGTGGTCGGCGACCGCTCCCCTGTTCGCCCTGCTCGCGATCGCCGGAGTGGCCCAGGCGCTCGGCAACGTCTCCGGCTGGCTCTACATTTCGCTTGGTCGCGCACATCGGCAGCTCGTGTACTTTCTCGTCACGAAGCCGATAGTGATCCTCTCGTTCGTCGTCGGCCTGTTGTGGAACGGAATGAGTGGTCTCGCGCTGCTCTACGGGCTCGTGTCCTGCGCGCTTCTGATACCGGGATTCCTGCTGGCGATCCGCGGCACGTTCGTCACGACAACCGATGTGTTCACCCCGATAGTGCGCCCACTGCTACTTGCTCCGGCGTTGTTCGGCGCAGCGTGGCTCGGCGCCACCGTTCCCGGAGCACCCGCCGCGCTCTCACTCATTCTCGGCATCGTCGCGGCAGCCCTCATGGGCGCGGCCGCGCTCGCCATACCCGCGTACCGGCGGGACGCTCGCCGGATTCGCGAAGTGGTGCTTCATTCGAGGAGAGCGGCGTGAACGCGCGATTCGCGGCGATAGCGCTGCTGGCGGTAGCGACCCTGTCCGCATGCGCGGCGGCGCCGACGGACTCGGCGCAAAAGCCCACGGATGCGCTCGTCGTCGCGGCAGACGGCGCGGGAACGTCGTGTACCGCCGCCCAGCCATGCACGATTGCCGGGGCACTGGGCAAGGCCGCCGCGGGGCAGACGATTTCTGTGCGTGACGGCAACTACGGCGATCTCGTTCTCGATGCGACGGTGGTGCCGAAGCTCGCGAAAGGGGTAGTCGTCGAACCCGACCGGTCAGCGAAACCGGTGTTCGGCAAGCTCGAACTCGACCTACCCTCGATAACCTGGCGCAATCTTGGCTTCAGCGGAGCTGTCTATCTGAACACGGGGGCGGATGGCACTCATCTCGACGGCATCCACGTGGATGGGTCGGGTGTGTTCGTTCATGCTGACGGGGTGGTCATCTCCGACGCGCTGATCGAGAACGGCACGTCCATCGACGGCATCCAGGTCGGTGGCGCCCACAACCTGCTTATCGAAAGTTCGAGAGTGCGCGGCTTCGGGCAGGGCGCAGGCAGCGATGTCCACTCGGACTGCGTACAGCTCTTCGACAGTTCGGACATCGTGATCAGGGGCAACTACTTCGGCGCCTGCGACAACGCGGCCCTCATCTTCTCACCGGGCAAGGGTGACGGCATCAAGTCCGTGCTCGTGGAATCCAACTTTCTCCAGGGCTGCGTCGAGAAGACCGAGAAGTGCAGTCAAGGCACAGTGCTCGACCTGCGTGAACCGACGGCAGCTGACGTCGTGGTGCGCAACAACACGATGCTCGACGGGTCGGTCATGGTGCAACCCATCGCGGGCCTCGTCTTCGACAGGAACATCGTGGGCTTCGTCTCGAACTGCGACATGCCGATGACCAACTCGATAGTCGAGAACTGGAACAAGGGAAAGTGCGCCCAGCCGACAGCTGTTGGCAAAGATGGAAACCGCACCGGAAACGTCGACGTCGTCGATCGCGTCGGCGGCGACCTTCGGCTCGTCAATCCCGAGCAGGCCGCCATCCAGCCCAGTGGCCAGAGTGAGCCGGCGAGCCGGGGATTCGAGGGGTCGCGCCTGAGCCCTGACATGGCTGGAGCGGGCGGATGACACGGCGCGATGGCCAACTCGGCCTCGTCGACGTGCGCGGGGTCGAGGTGGCTTACTGGGACCCGGTACGCAGCACGGGCCCCTGGGGCGCACCGGCTCGGTTCCCCCGGCCGATCCGCAACTTCGGCGACCTGCTCGCCCCGCGAATCGTCCGAGCGCTCGTGCGGGAACTGGGGCTTGGCGCGGCTGACGCGCCGCGACGGCTGCTCTCGATCGGATCGATCCTGCACTTCGGCCGGGAGGGCGACGTGGTGTGGGGCTCCGGTGTGAACGCCAAGGTCGGCCAGGCGGTTTCCGCCGGCCTCGACATCCGCGGCGTCAGGGGGCCGCGCACCCAGGCCGCGTTGGCGAAGGCACTCGGGATGCCCGGTGCCGCGATCCTCGGCGACCCCGGACTGCTGCTGGGCGCGCTCGAGCCTGGACTCATCGTTCCGGCGGGTCGGCGGAGGCATGCGGCATCCATAATCCCCAATCTCAACGACCTGGCGACGCTCACTTCGCGCAGACAGGTGGTGAACCCGCGTTGGCCGATCGGGAATGTGCTGCGACGCATAGCGAACAGTCGGCTCGTGGTCGGTTCGTCCCTGCACGGCATCGTGGTCGCTGAGAGCCTCGGGGTGCCCGCGAGGGTCGTGCGAACGGGTGCTGAGGACAGACTGAAATATGAGGACTACTACCTCTCAACCGGACGGGATCCGGATGACGCGATCGCGCGCACGGTCGACGATGCGTTGGCAGCGGGCGGAGTTGCACCCCCGGCGTGGGATCCGTTGCCCATGTTGTCGGCGTTCCCCCTGGATCTATGGGGTGCGTCCACCGACCCCCCGGAGTTCGCGATCGACCGCATCGCCCGACGGTGGCATGCAATTGCGGGAAACGCCGAGTATTCGCTGAGTACCCCCCAAACAGGGGTGGACAGGTCTGAACACCAGGCGTAGCGTCGATAACGAGACGCGGAACCATTGGGCCAAAGGGGAGGAACCATGGGAAGGCACACACTCAACCACAAGCCGAGACGGCGCAAGCTCGCAGCGGCCGCCGCGATCGCTGTGGTGGCGGGAACACTGGGTGTCCCGGCTGCCGCGCTCGCACAGCCACCAGCCGGCCAGGCGCAAGCGCAGAACGCCGGGGGCGGCGGGGACGGTGACAGCGGGGACGGCTGGAACCAAAGCAGCCACGGGGGTGGCTGGAATAACGGCGGCGACGGCGGGGGCGACAACAACCGGGATGATCGCGGCGACGGCCAGCGAGCACCCGAACCCCCGGCAGCAGCGCCCGCAGTGGTGCCTGCGGCACCTCCCGCGCCGGTGGTCGAGCAGGCAGCCTCCGCACCGGCAGCGCCCGCGCCAGTTGCGCCCGCGCCGGTGGTTGCCGTTCGGGTCGAGCCGGTAATGCTCACCACCGACGCGACGACCCGCCTCACCGCTCAGCAACGAGCCGCCGCCAAAGCCCGGGATGACGCGAATGCCGCCGCCGCAGTAGGCACCGGCGTCGCGCTGGCATCGCTTGCCGGGTTCGCCGGCCTACTCGTGGCGAGCCGCGCGCGCCGAGGGCTGCCAGGCTCGGAGAGCTGAGCAGGCGCACTCGCCTTCACCGCGGAACGAGTCGAGTAACGTGAGATTCGATGACTTCCGCCGAGCCAGAATTCCGTTGGCGCTCCATCGCGTTGCCCGCCCTGCTGCCCACGCTCCTGTTCTCCACGGGCGAGGGCGCGATCATCCCGATCATCCCGATCGCGGCGAATAATCTTGGCGCCTCCCTGGCGATCGCCGGTCTCGTCACGGCGCTGCTCACCCTGGGCGAACTGTTCGGCAACATCCCCAGTGGCTGGCTCATCGCCCGCATCGGCGAGCGCCCGGCGATGATCGGGGCGGCTGCGCTGTCGATCCTCGGGCTCGTGATCGCGGTGATCGCCCCCAACCCGGTGGCGCTCGGATTCGGCATCTTCTTCATCGGCCTCTCCGCAGCCGTGTTCTCCCTCGCGCGCCACGCATTCATGACGAGCTTCGTACCGCTCGCCTTTCGCGCACGCGCCCTCTCCACCCTCGGCGGCACGTTCAGGCTCGGCTACTTCATCGGCCCATTCATCACCGCTGGCGTGATCGAGCTCACCGGCTCGGCGAACGCGGCATTCTGGATTCATGTGGTCGCGTGCCTGGGCGCCGCCGTCATCCTCGTGACCCTCCCCGACCCCACGAAGACGTTCGGCGCCGTGGCGACCGTGCGGCTTGCCGGGCGCACCATGCGGGAGGGCGAAGCGCTGGCCGAGCGGGAGTCCGCCGGGCTGTTCCGCACGATCTACAACAGCCGCGCCGTGCTCTCGCGGCTCGGGCTGGGCGCCGCACTGATCGGGGCACTCCGCACCAGCCGGCAAGTAATCCTGCCGCTGTGGGCTGTGAGTATCGGGGTGAGCGAGACGAACACCGCGATCATCATCGGCATCGCCGGCGCCGTGGACTTCGCGCTGTTCTACACCGGCGGCCAGATCATGGACCGATACGGGCGACTGTGGAGCGCGCTGCCGTCGATGATCGGGCTCGGCGTCGGGCACTTCGTGCTCGCGTTCACCCACAACCTGTCCTCGAACGTGAGTTGGTTCATCGGTGCCGCGATCTTCCTGTCCGTCGCGAACGGGCTCGGCAGCGGCATCCTCATGACGCTCGGCGCCGACCTCGCAGATCGCTCGAACCCCGCCCCATTCCTCGGCGCGTGGAGATTCACGGGCAACCTGGGGGGAGCCGCGGCGCCCCTCGCCATCGCGGGCATCACCGCCGCGGCATCCCTCGCCCTTGCCGCTGGGGCGATGGGAGTGCTCGGCCTCGTCGGTGCCGGGGTGATCGCGCGCTACCTGCCGCGGTACATTCCGCGCGTCCCGCGCGCGCCGTCCGCCGGTTAACCCGCCGACGCTGGCTCTACCCGCGGGTGGTCTCCCGGTCGCGTAGGCCCGGCTGCCTGCCCGGTACGCTGTCGTGATGGTCCCGCTCGCGAGCCTCCTCGCCTTCTCGCTCGTGTCGATTCCGCTGATTCTGGTACCGGGCCCGAGCGTGCTGTTCGTTATCGGACGCTCGCTTTCCCTCGGCAAGATCGGCGGCCTGCTGAGCGTCGTGGGCAATGCCATCGGCGCCGCGGTGATCGTCGTGGCCGTGGCTTTCGGTGTCGGCATTGTCATCGCGCAGTCGGCGATCGTGTTCACCGTCGTCAAGATCGTGGGCGCGGCCTACCTCATCTACCTCGGGGTGCAGGCGATCCGCCACCGTCGCGAGCGAGCGGATGCCGCAACGGCGACGGTGTCGCCGAAGCCGAAATGGCGCATCGTGCTGCAGGGGATGCTTGTCGGGATCTCGAACCCCAAGACCATCGTGTTCTTCATCGCGGTGCTCCCCCAGTTCGTGGATTACCGGGCCGGCGGCATCCCGCTCCAGATGCTCACCCTCGGCACGCTCTTCGTCGCCATCGCCCTCATCACCGACAGTGTCTGGGCACTCGCCGCCGGGGCCGCGAGGGACTGGTTCGCGAGTTCCCCGCGTCGCATCTCGACTCTCGGGGCGACCGGCGGCGTCATGATGATCGGGATCGGGGTCGGCTCCCTCTTCCTCGGGCATGGCAGGGACTGACCCTGTCGCCGAGCTAGACATCCGGTAAACAGCGGCTGCAAATGCGCTGCAAACCGCCCGCAGGGCACTCCGCTACTGTAACGTTTTGATCACGGCGGCCCGATGGGCCGCCGTCCAACGTTAAGCACCACGTGTGGTGATGCCGCGGGCCACTAGCCGAACACCGATCGGGCGACCGCCGTGACCTCGAGCCGCAGCCCGCGCGGCAACAGCAGCGAGAGCACGGGCGGGCTCCAATCCGCCGACAGCGAGACCGTCGCGCTTCGCCCGTCGACGGTGCCAGCGCTCTCGACCACGAGCGAGTCGAAGTCGCCGATCGGGTTGGAGTCGAGATACCCGCCAACTGCCGCCGAAACCTCGGCGCTCGTGAGGTTGGGGCGGTACCCGGACGGCGTCAGGGTCACGTCGTCGAGCGCGAAGGCCTCGGCGCCGACGAGTGCCGCGCCGTCCGCGAGGGTGTACAGCCGTTTGCGCTCGAGATAGAGCGATGTTGCCGCGACGACCATGAGAATGAGCGCGAGGGACAGGAAGCCGTAGAAGATCGTGAGCGGCAGGGTCGAGCCGTCGTCGGCGGCGAGGAGGCGAGGTTTGCGCCGCGTCATCCGGAACCCCAGAACCGGGACACCTGCTGGGTCGCCGTCGCGTGCACCGGAATCGAGAGCGGGAACCCGCCGGTGAGCACCGTTGGAGCGAGCGGAAGCGGAACGGAGAAGTCGACGGCGACCGTGACGAAGCCGCGCCTTGTCAGGCAAGCGCCCGGATTCGGCCGACAGGTAACGGCGATGGTTGCAGAGTCGGGGTCGACCCCATGGTCCGTGAGCGCGAACTCGACGGCCCTGGCGGCGCTGGCCTGGGCGCTCGCGAGGTTTCCCGACTGCACGAAGACCCGCGCCGCCTGGCGTGCGGCCCCTTCCGCGGCCATGGCGCCGGCCTGGATGGCAGCCATGGTGAGCACGAGGTAGACGAGCGGGATGAGCAGGATCATGCCCGCAGTGACGAACTCGAGCGACGCGGAGCCGCCGTCGTCAGTCCAGCGTTTCGATCGCCGCATGCCCGGACACCTCCAGCCCGCCGTCGATTCCCACAAGCCCGATGAGCGGGAGGGGAGCTCGCACCGTGACGATGACTGCGGGATGCCCGAGGTAGCTGCCCGTGTCGGCAGTAACGTCTCGCGCATAGGACGGCCCCAGCGCGACGGTGATGAGGTCAGTGGCGCGGGCCACACCATCCGAGATCGAGTTGTCTGCGAGCGCCCCGAAGCGCGCACCCTCCGCAGCGGCGTCCACGACGGTGTTGCGGATGAACAGCGCGAGCCCGAGCTGGATGACGCTGAGCGTGAGCACGGTGAGGAGAGCCGCGACCATGACGAACTCGGCAATAGCCGAGCCCGCGTCATCCCCGAGCTTCGACCGCGCGCGGGCCATCACCTCAGAACCCGCTGACCCGCTCTATCGCCTGCTGGAAAACAGAGCTGAGGGCGGGGCCGGCCAGCCCCCAGATGATGATCACGAGGCCTGCAGTCATTAACGTGATGAGCACCCAGCCGGGAACATCGCCGCGCTCCTCGCGGGCCATTCGGCAGGCCAGTCGTCGGATTCGTTTCATAGCGCCTCCTCAATGCATCGAAGTCATCGTGCCGCCGGGCGCTCGATGCGAGCGCCGACTTTCCACAGGGCCGGGGCGCTCACAGTCCGAGTTGAAGCACGAAGATGCCGGGAAAGATCGCAAATGCGATAGTCACCGGCAGGATGAGGAACACGAGGGGGAACAGCATTGCCACCTCCTTCTTGCCGGCGACCTCGAGCAGCTCTCGCTTGGCGTCATCGCGGGCATCCTGAGCCTGCGCACGCAGGACCTCGGCGAGCGGAGTACCGCGCTCGAGTGCGCCTACGACCTGTTCGACGCAGCGGGAGAAGGGCGGCAACTCGAGGTCGCGGGCAAGCGCTGTAAGCGTGTCCGCGAAGGGGAGGCCGGTATTGACGGCCGTCACGACTGTCCCGAGTTCCCGGGACAACTCGCCGGTGCTCGTGCGCGTGACCCGGCGGATCGCATCCAGGATTCCCTCCCCCGCGGAGAGGCTCAGTGTGAGGAACTCGAGGATCACGGGCAACTCGCTCGCGAGCCTCGCGAGCCGACGTCGGGCCGCGCGCTGCAGCACGTAGTCCCGCGCGATGACCCCGGCGATCGCGAACACCACGACGACTACGAGTTGCACCCAGACCGGCACCGACTGGATGCGCGCCGCCGCGGCCGCCGCGGCGACCCCGGTTGCTCCACCGATGAGTCCCCACAGCAGTTGCTGCGAGCGGAACCCCTCCACGGTCAGCGACGATCCGGACTGCCGCAGTCTCCTGCCGATCGCCTCCGCACCGCCGAGCACGTTGTCGAGCGCGCGGCGGGCCCGCGCAGCGACCGGCTCGAGAAGCACCCCGATCACGGGAAGCGGCCCGGGTGGCGCGGGGCTGAGCGATTCGCGTGCGCCGGCGGAGATGTCCACGAGATACGGTGCAACCCGCCTGGCCAGGCGCGGGCGGCTCATACGTGGGGCGATGCTCGCGAGCAACCATAGGCCGAAGCCCAGGCAGATTCCCGCGACGACTCCCCACGAGACAACGGCAGTCACGCGAACCACCTGCGCTCTTCCGGCAGCCGACCCAGGCCGATCATGAGCCGATAGGCGACGAACGACACGACGAGGCCCACCACGATGAGGGTCGCCCCCGCCGCGGAATTGTATGAAGCCGCCGCCTCGGGGCGGGTGGCGAGCAGGAGCAGCACCACCCAGGGTGCCACGACCCCGAGCTTCGCGGCGTTCATTACCCATGACTGCCGCGCCTCGACCTCCGACCGGATCGCGCTCGCCTGCCTGAGGTAGGCGCTGAGATTGCGCAGCACGGTGGTGAGCTCGCTGCCACCGACCTCGCGCGACATCCGGAGGGTCTCGATGATGCGGTCGGCTATGGGGTCGGCAAGCCGACCTTTCAGCCCGTCGAGGCATAGCGCGAAATTGCCCGTCGCGCGGTAGTCCGCCTCGAAGAGGGCGAAGGCAGGCCGGGTCGCCGCCGGGCCGGCATGCGCGAGAATCACCACACTGTCGGCCAGGGCGAGTCCGGAGCGCACCCCTGAGACGAGTTGGTCGACGATGTCTGGCCACACCACCCGGGTTGCCCGTCGATGCGCACGGGCCCGCCAGCTGATCACCATCGATGGCGCGAGAAACGCGACGACACCGGCAGCAATTGCCAGCACCACGACCGACAGCGTCGCGAAGACTGTGGCCGCCGCGACAATGGCCAGCAGGGATGACACGACAACGACGACCCCGACACCCACCTGCCCGAGCCCGGCCTGCACAAGCCGCTCGCGTATCGACTCGACCCAGCGGATCGAGCGTGCCACCGGCACCGCCCGTCGCGGCCACAGCACCGGCGATGCGGTGAGAAGCAGCCCGGCGGCGAGCACAAGCCCAAGCGCTGCGCTCATCGCGCCGCCTTCGCGAGTATCGAGACGGGATCCAGCCCCGCGTTGCGGAACTTGACGGTGCGCGCCGGAAAGCCGCCCGTCGGTTGCAGCGCCCCCTTGTCGATCGCGAAGATCGCGCTGGTCTCGATGACTCCCGCATTGACCTGGCCGCTCGGGGCGATGACCTCCACGACCCGGCGGCGACCGTTCCTGCCGAGTTCGCAGTGCACGACGATGTCGATGCAGGCCGCGACCGTGGGCACAACGAAAGCCGAGTCGATGTTGCGACCGGCAAGCAGGGGCAGCGTCGAAAGCTTGATGAGGGCATCCCGAGCACTGTTCGCGTGGATGCTGGACATGCCCGGCAGCCCGCTGTTGAGCGCGATGAGCAGGTCGAGGGACTCCGCCTCGCGCACCTCGCCGACAACGAGGCGGTCCGGGCGCATCCGCAGTGCTTCCTTGATGAGCCGGCGCAGCGTGATCTCGCCGGTGCCCTCCAGGCTGGGCTGGCGGCATTGCATGCCAATCGTGTCGCGCGTACCGACGGCGAGTTCGAACGTCTCCTCGACGGTGATGACCCGTTCGGCCTGCCTGGTCGCGGCGAGCAGCGCGTTGAGCATCGTCGTCTTGCCGCTCTGCGTCGCGCCGGAGACCAGGATGTTCTGCCCGGCAAGCACGCACATGCGCAGGAACTCCGCCGACTGCTGGCTGAGGCTGCCGAGCGCCACGAGCCGTTGCAAATCGCGGATGCGCTGGTTGAACTTGCGGATATTGACGGCCCAATCCCGCCTCGTCACGTCGGGGATGACGACGTGGAGCCGCGAGCCGTCCGGCAGCGAGGCATCCACGAACGGCGAGCTGAGGTCGACGCGGCGGCCGGAGGACTGCAGCATCCGCTCGACCAGGTCGCGCACCTCGCCGTCGCCGAGTGACACGCCGGTCAGCTCCGGGATGCCGTCCCTCGCCACGAAGACAGCATCCGGTGCGTTGATCCAGATCTCCTCGATGTCCGGGTCGTCGAAGAACGGCTGCAGCGGACCGAAGCCGGTGAGCGTGGCGACGATCTGCCGTGTCGCGAGCGACTCGTCCGCGAGCAGGGGCACCGAGCCGCCGAGCGCCCGCTCGCTGTAGCGGCGCACCTCGTCGTGCACGTACTTCGCCGCGAGAGCGTGGTCGCTGCCGAGATCCACGCCATCGCGACGCACGCGCTCGCGTACCTGGTCCGCGATCTGCGCGAGGGCGTTGGACATGCGTCGATCATTCGCGACGACTGAACGTGATGCGAGCCGTTATCCACAGGTGTTCAAGCTCGGCACGGACACGTGTCGCGACCGTTGACAGCGACTATACAGTCGTATAGTTTGCTACTCGTGCAAATAGTCGATGGCGCGCAATGGGATCGATCCCCCGATGACCTGACCGCGCGGGCCCGCCTGCGCGACGCGGCCATCGAGTGCTTCGCCCTCCGTGGGTTCGAGGCATCGGTGCGCGAGATCTCCGCGCGCGCGGGAGTCAGCCCCGGTCTCATCCGGCACCACTTCGGCACCAAAGACGCGCTCCGGGCCGAATGCGACGCCGAAGTGCTGCGCCGCTACCGCGACCTCAAGGTCGAGGGCATGAGGATGTCGCCGACGCAGACCATGGCAATGCTGGCGCAACTCGACGATTTCGCCCCGATGTTCGTCTACATCCTGCGCAGCGTGCGCGACGGCGGCGCCGCAGGGCGCGAATTCGTCGAACAGATGATCGCCGAAGCCGAGATCTTCTCCGAGGACGGGGTGCGGGCGGGGCTCATCAGGCCCAGCCGCGACCCGGCGGCACGCGCTCGCTATCTCGTGACCAGCGCGCTCGGCGGCCTGCTCGTGCAGCTCACGCTCATGCCCGATCTCGACCTCGCCGATCTCGGCACCGCTATGCATCGCCTCACGGACTCGATCACGCTGCCCACGCTCGAACTCTTCACCGAGGGCATTCTCGTCGACAGGTCGGTGCTCGACGAGTACGTGGCGCACTTCCCCGGGCCGCCGGGAGCATCCGACGATGCGCCATCTCATCCCTCACCTTCCAAAACCGGAGAAAGAACATGACTGAAACACTCGCGGTCGACGTGCACGGCCTGGAGAAGGACTTCGGCGCCGTGCGTGCCCTCGACGGGCTCGACCTGCGCGTAGCCACGGGAAGTGTGGCCGGATTCCTCGGTCCCAACGGATCCGGAAAATCCACGACCATCCGCATCCTGCTCGGCCTGCTGCGCGCTGACGGGGGCACGGCGACCCTGCTCGGCGGCGACCCCTGGCGCGACGCGGTAGGACTGCACCGCCGCGTCGCGTATGTCGCCGGCGACGTGACCCTGTGGCCGAACCTCACGGGAGGCCAGGCGATCGACATCCTCGGCGCCTTACGCGGCGATGTCGACCGCGCCCGCATCGACAGGTTCCTGCAGTTGTTCGACCTCGACCCGACGAAGAAAGCGCGCAGCTACTCGAAGGGGAACCGGCAGAAGGTCGCCCTCGTCGCGGCCTTCGCGAGTCGTGCCGAACTGCTCATCCTCGACGAGCCGACAAACGGGCTCGACCCGCTCATGGAGGGCGTGTTCACCGACTGCGTGTCCGAGGCAAAGGCCGAAGGGCGGTCGGTCTTGCTGTCGAGCCATATCTTCGCCGAGGTCGAGAAACTCTGCGACACCGTGATGATCATCCGGGATGGGCGCACCGTCGAATCGGGCACGCTTACCGAACTGCGGCACCTGCAGCGCTCGACGATCACCGTCACGATCGACGGCAATGCCGCCGCTCTCTCGGCTGTCCAGGGAGTCACCGACCTCACCGTCGATGGCGTGCGGGTGTCGTTCTCCGTGGACGAGGGCGCGCTGCCGCGAGTCATGACGGCGCTAGCGCCCCTCGGCCCGCGCGGTCTCATCTCGACCCCGCCGTCGCTCGAGGAACTGTTCCTGCGCCACTACGGCGTGCACGCCGACCAGGCCGAAGCGGCGGCGCAGCGATGACCGCCGTCGAGACCCGCGGCACGCGCACCTCACTAAGCACGCCGGGACGGGGGCGAGTGGTCGACGCTTACGCCGGATTCCCGATCATGGTGCGGTTCATCCTGCGCCGCAATTGGCTCAGGATGCTGATCTGGACGATCGTGCTCGCCGGCTTGATCGCCGTCGTCGTGCAATCCCAGCGAGTCGCATTCCCGACCCAGGCCGATCGGGATGCCTATGCCGGTATCGCGAACACGCCAGCGGTCGCCGCGCTCACCGGGCTGCCCTATGCGGCGAGCACCCTGGGCGGCATCCTGAACATCAAGCTCTGGATGACCGAGGCGATCGGGCTCGCGTTCGCCGTCATCTTCCTGGTCACTCGCAACGGGCGCGCCGAAGAGGAAGCCGGCCGCACGGAGCTGCTGCGCGGCGGGGTGCTCGGACAGCACGCATACTCGCTCGCCAACTGGGTTGTCACGGCAGGGTTCTCGGTGGTCATCGGCGTAACGACCGCGCTCGCGGCGATCGGCCAGGGGCTACCCGCCGATGGGGCCTTCGCCATGGGCGCATCGATCATGGGTGTGGGCCTCGTGTTCATCGGCGTCTCCGCCGTCACCGGCCAACTCGCACAAACCAGCCGCGGCGCCAACACGCTCGCATCGGTCGTGCTCGCCGCGGCGTACCTGGTGCGCGCGGCCGCAGACCTGCAGGCGGACGGCGACAATCCGAGCGGGCTCAGCTGGGCGTCTCCCATCGGCTGGGGCCAACAGATGCGCTCGTACGGCGAGAACCTGTGGTGGCCCCTGGCCATCTCGGTCGCCGCCGGTGTGGCCCTCTGCGCGGCCGCCCTGCTGCTCGAGCGTCGACGGGATGTCGGCGAAGGAATCCTTCCCGACCGGCGCGGCCCGCGACATGCGAGCGCGCTGACCATGACACCCGTGGGACTCACGCTGCGCCTGCAACGCGGTTCGATCATCGGCTGGAGCCTCGGCGTGCTCGTCGGCGCCCTGTTCTTCGGCACCGTGGCAACAGCGATGGCGGACCTGCTCGCGGGTGACAACCCGATCGCTCAGGCTTTCGTCGGCGGCGCGAAGGATGTCGTCGAGGGGCTGCTCGGGTTCTTCGCGATGGCGAACGTGCTGCTGGTCTCGGCGTTCGCGCTGCAGAGCACGGACACAATCCGCTCCGAGGAAGCCAATGGCCGAGCCGAGCTGCAATGGTCGCGCGCGATCTCGCGCACCGGGTGGGCGCTCTCGCGGATGGTGGTCCCCGCCGTGATCTCGTTCCTGCTGCTTGCCGTCAGCGGCTACGCGATCGGTGCGAGCTTCGGTGCTTCCGTCAACGATCCCAGCCAGGGCGGACGGTTCGCCATGGCATCCCTCGCCTACTGGCCATCGGTGCTACTCATCATCGCATTCGTGGTGTTCTGCGCCGCCTGGCTGCCGCGTGCTGCGAGCGCAGTCACGTGGGGCGCCTTCGGGGTGCTTGTCGTATTGTCGATGTTCGGCGACCTGTTCGGCCTGCCCGACTGGGTGGTCGGCAACACGCCGTTCACCGCCGTGCCACGGGTGGGCGAGGACTTCTCGGCCGTGCCGCTCATCGTGATCGGCCTGCTCGCGATCGTGTTCGCGGTGCTCGGGCTGCGACGGCTGCGCATTCGGGACATGACGGGGGCTTAAGGGGCACGAGATCCGCCGACAGCGCTCGGATACGACGGATTGCGCCTCCCGCTTAGACCCATTTCGAAAGTCATGTCCAAAACCGGTGTCTTCGTTCGTCGGGTACGCAGCGGCTCCCCGTCGGGAGTCGCGATACCGATGAAAGGACTCACCGTGAACGACATGATCTACCCAGCGGACGCCGGCGCAGAGGTCTACCTCCTCACCGTGCTCGGCACGCCCAAGGGTGGCGCCCCCGAGAAGGCGTTCGAGCTCCACAACGCGACGGCGGGCAGCCCTGGCGGAGTAGCCGCGGCGAAATCGCTCGGCGACCTCAGCCACAACGTCTTCGTGCCGGCCGCCGCCGAGACCCGGCTGCTGTTCCTCGACAGCTGGAACAGCCCGGCAGGGCTCGGCCAGTTCTTCGCCGACAAGGGCACCCAGGAGGGCGCGGGGATGCTCTGGGACGACTACCAAGCCACCCTGTGGATGCCCGCCGAGGGCTTCGGCAACTACGTACTGCCCGCGCCCTCGGGCAAGGCACTCGGCGCGGTCGGGTTGCTCCGGGTCGGCGTGAGCTCGTTCGACGCGGCGAAGGAGGCGTTCCATGCGGACGCTGCGGCCAAGATCAATGCCGCCCGCCTGCACGGCCAGCTCGGCCACACCATGTGGGTGCCAGTGCCCATGCCCGGCTCGACCCCGGCCGTCGAGGTGCTCGCCGTCGACCAGTGGATCGACGTCGACAGCATGAACGCATGGTACGAGCAGGCGACTTATGAGCTAGTTTCCCCCGCCTTCACGGGCGCGCCGGAAACCAGCGCCTGGAAGCCGGGCGGCACGGAATGGGTCGAGTGGTGATCGACTGACGCGGCGCAGGCCGCCCGGGCGATCGACGGGCGGCCCGCGGCGCGTAGGTTGGAACGGTGAATCCCACGATCCTCATCACGGGCGCGACGGACGGCCT
>JAODLY010000008.1 GCA_025464445.1 Rhodoglobus sp.
CGCCGAGGTAGCGGCGCATCGTGCCGTCGGGGTCCGCGTACAGCAGTCGCCCCACGCCGACCAGCCGCCCGTCGCGGTTCAGTGAGTGCAGGGAGCCGAGCACGCGGTCGACCGGGGACTGCGCCAGATGCCGGGCCACGCTCGCCGCGAACAGGTGCGGCTCCCCCGTCTCGACGCCCGACCAGATCCGCAGCTCCGGGAAGCGGTCGCGGCACTCCTCGAGATCGGCGAAGTAGCCGTCCACATCGATGGGCAGCTGATGGGCCGGGTGCCGGTCGATGAGCCCGTGGGACGTCGCCGCGTCGTCCTCGTGCCAGACCGTGAAGTCCAGGTGTTCGGTGAACGCGATCGCGGGCAGGCCGAGGGCGACGGCCCGTTCGCAGGCCCGCCGCATCGTCGAGGAGTCCTGGGTGTCCCATGACCACCTGGTGTGCACGTGATTGTCCGGCGGTCGCATCGTCTGTGGATCCTCCTCCCCAGTCCCCGACTATCGCGCGGTGGCCCCTTCTGTCGGTCGGGCTGCCTACTGTCGTCGGCATGAGCACCGCCGCGCCTCCGACCGAGATCGCCGACGAGGCTCTCGCGATCCTCCGTGAACTGACCGGTCGGCCGGACGCCGTCTTCCGTGAGGGCCAGGACGCCGCCATTGCAGCGCTGGTCGAGCGCTCGCAGCGGGCCCTCGTCGTCCAGCGCACCGGTTGGGGCAAGTCCGCGGTCTACTTCGTCGCGACGCTGTTACTGCGGCGGCAACAAAAAGGCCCGACGATCCTGGTGTCGCCGCTGCTCGCGTTGATGCGTGACCAGATCGCCGCGGCATCCCGGGCCGGCGTGCGCGCGGTGGCCATCAACTCGACGAACCCGCATGAGTGGGCCGACATCCAGCAGCAACTACGGGATGACGCGGTCGATGTGCTGCTCGTGAGCCCCGAGCGTCTCAACAACCCGCAGTTCCGCGAACAGCAGTTGCCCGTGCTCATCGAGAAGACCGGCCTGCTCGTCGTGGACGAAGCTCACTGCATCAGCGACTGGGGCCACGACTTCAGGCCCGACTACCGGCGGCTCAAAGACCTGATCGAGCGGCTGCCCCAAGACGTGCCCGTGCTGGCGACGACCGCGACCGCGAACAGCCGCGTGGTCGACGACGTCGCCGAGCAGATCTCGACAGGCTCGATCAGCCCGGTCACCATCCGCGGGCCGCTCGCTCGCAAGAGCCTGCGGCTCGGCGTCCTCAAGCTGCCCAACGCGCAGGCGCGACTCGCCTGGCTGCTCACCCACCTCGACGACCTGCCCGGCAGCGGCATCATCTACACGCTCACGGTCGCCGCCGCCGAGGACACCGCGAAGCTGCTGCGGGACAAGGGTCATAACGTCCGTGCATACACCGGCCAGACCGACACCGGTAAGCGAGAAGATGCCGAGCAGCAGCTCAAGCGCAACGAGGTCAAGGCACTGATCGCCACAAGCGCGCTCGGCATGGGGTTCGACAAGCCCGACCTCGGCTTCGTGCTGCACCTCGGCGCCCCGAGCTCGCCGGTCGCCTACTACCAGCAGGTGGGACGCGCCGGCCGCGCCACCGAGAGCGCCGACGTTCTGCTCCTCCCCGGCCCCGAAGACGAAGCCATTTGGCACTACTTCGCCACCGCGAGCATGCCGAGCCAGGCGCGCGCGGAAGCCGTGCTGCGCGAACTGGAGCGCGACCGCCCGACGAGCACGCCTGCGCTGGAGGCGCTGGTCAACATCCGCCGCACTCCGCTCGAGCTGCTGCTCAAGGTGCTCGACGTGGATGGCGCAGTGCAGAAGGTGCAGGGCGGCTGGGTCGCGACCGGCCGGCCTTGGACCTATGACGCGGAACGCTACGAGAAGATCGCCGCCGCCCGCACGGCCGAGCAGCAGCACATGCTCGAATATGAAACGGGCAGTGGATGCCGCATGGAATACCTCCAGCGCGCCCTCGACGATGACACCGCGGCGCCGTGCGGCCGGTGTGACAACTGCGCGGGCGCTTGGTACCCGGTCGACCTGAGCTCCGACGCGGAGGGTGCCGCCGCGGCATCCCTCGACAAAGTCGGGGTGCCGATCGAGCCGCGCGCGCAATGGCCGGTCGGGTCGGCGAGTGTGAAGGGCAACATCCCGCCGGCTGAGCGGATGCTGGAGGGCCGCGCCCTCGCCCGCCTCACGGACCTCGGCTGGGGCAACACCCTGCGCGCGCTGTTCGCCCCTCGGCGGGTCGAGCCTGTCGAGACCGGCGCGCCCGTCGAGACCGACGCGCCCGCGACCCCCGCGCTCATCGCCGCGTGCACCCGCGTGCTGGGCGACTGGGGCTGGGATGAGCGCCCGGTCGCCGTCGTGTCCGTGCCCTCGCGCAGGCATCCTTTATTGGTCGACTCGGTCGCCCGCGGCCTGGCCAGCGCGGGGCGGCTGCCCTACCTCGGATCCCTCGCCTTCACCGCCGACGGCCCCACCGGCGAGCCCGGAGGCAACAGCGCCTACCGACTGGCCGGCGTGCTCAACGCCTTCGCGGTGCCCTCCCTGCTCGCCGATGCGGTTCGGGATGCCGCGGGGCCGATCCTGCTCGTCGACGACCTGGCCGACAGCCGCTGGACGCTCACGGTCACCGCCCGCGCACTCCGCCGCGCGGGTGCGGAGTCGGTGCTGCCGTTCGCCCTCGCGCTGCGAGGCTAGGGGCGACCATCCTCCACAGCGTCATCCGCGACGAGCAACTCGGCCTCCTGCACGCGGCGCCGCTCGGACAACACGACCACGAGTGACCGCACTCCGATGCCGCCGATCAGCACGGTGATCACGACGAGCACCAGCACGGCCGCGGGCTGCCACCCGGCGAAGCCCGCCACGGACAGCCACTCGATGCCGTAGACGGCGGTCGCGGCGAACGGGAAGGTGAACGACCAGAATCCGAGGGAGAACTTCAGCCGCAGGTAGCGGGGTACGAGGGCGAGCTGCAGCAGGAGCATGACGACCGTGAGGGCGAGCAGGGACCTCGAGACCGCGTCATCCCGTTGCCCCATCATCGCGAACCAGGCTGAGCCTGCGACAGCGGGTGGCGCGACCAGGATGGCCAGGGTCGGCATGAGCGGATCCGGCAGGGCGGGCAGGAACGCCAGCCGCGCGAGCAGCAGGGGGAAGATCGCCAGCCAGAAGAAGATGCCGACCGCAAAGGCTCCCATCGCCAGGGCGGGCAGGTCGACCGCGGCCGCAGCGGCGGCGGCCACCAGCCCTGCGGCGACCGTCGGCAGCAGATAGCCGGGGTGGATCGACTCCGGCTTGAGGTGGCCGCCGACCCAGAAGCCCAACACCCAGCCCGCGAACAGCGCGGCGACCGCGATAGACACGACCACGAGCACGGTGCCGGGGACAGGCGCGAACGAATGCAGGTGCGCCCCCAGCAGCATGCCGACGACCGGTACGAGCGCGGCGATCGGCCCCTGGGCGGGATGCCGCAGCTGGGCGGCGAGACTGTCCGCGCTGCGAAGACCGCGCACCAGGTGGGCCACGATCAGCCACACCCACGCAATGGCCGCGATGAGCCAGAACGCCTCCGCGACGATCGCGGGCACCCCAAGTAGTCGAACTGCCGCCGACCAGGCGTTCGCCAGCCCGGCGAGACCAAAGGCGACGGCCAGGGTATTCAACGGGATGCGCTGAACGGTCGTGGTCATGATTGCTCCTGCATGGCGATCAGTTCCGCCTCGGTGAAACGTGGGGAAATGCCGCGCGCTATCGACGGGCTTGAGCCATAATTTCGGGGTCCCCTATGTCTTCGCCGACGCCAAGGCGCAACATCCTGAGCTGGTGCGCTCGCTGGTACGACACCCCCAACACGACACCGATCTCACGCAGGGTGAATCCGTCAGCTTCAAGCTTTTCCGCCACGGCTCGACGTATCGCCGCGGCCCGCCCCTCGTTAACCATCGCTTCCATGCGAAGCTCGGTCGCCTCCGCGAGCTGCCGATCAATGTCGGGGCTCACTGTTGCGCGCACCTCCACATCCACCGAACTCACGGGAACGCCGGCAACGAAGGCTATTGCCTCTCGCTGTGCCTCGGCCGCGAGGTCAAGTCGTTTTACCTGCGAAAGAGCGCCGGGGTGCTGATCGTTTTGCACGATCCACCAACGGCCTTCCTTGTGCGCCTGCGATGAGTACTTCAACGCCACCAACCCTTTCCTAACTCGCTCTCGAACTGCCTGAAGAAGGCGTAAGCCGTTCCCTCCGCAATCTCCGAGTGTCGGCCAAGAGTGCTTCGTGTGTTGCCGACAACGATTCCGGTGTGATTGGTGAGCTCGGTTTCTCGGAATTCAAGACCCTGCGCTTGGGCCGCCGCCTTGACCCGCTTGAGCACCGCACGTCGCTTCACTGAAATTCTAGCCGCTATACGCAATGTGTCTATAGCCATTGAAAACCGATGGATCACCGCTCATCGTCATGCCTACAGTGTCCGTATGCCCAGGCACTCGTAGCTCCAGAGCCCCATGTTTGTGGAGAAGCGTGGGCGCTCGCGCCGTCGACCCGAGATGCTGCAGGGGTACCAGGTCGACCGGTACTGCCGTTCGCACTCGCGCTGCGAGGTTAGAAACTCCTTCGCCAATAGGCTTGGCACGACGCCCGAAATGACGGGCCGAGAGGAGCCGCGGTGAAGAAGCATCTCGACGTTGTGGGTGCTGTCATCGTGCGGGGTGGGACCGTCCTCTGTGCTCAGCGAGGACCCGCGGGAGCTCTCCCCGGAATGTGGGAATTCCCCGGCGGCAAGATCGAACCAGGCGAGGCCCCGCGCGAGGCTCTCGGCCGCGAGATCGACGAGGAACTCCACTGCCGGGTGGAGGTCGGAGAGACCATCACGGCCACAACATATGAATACGAGTTCGGCATTGTCACTTTGACGACCTTCTATTGCGAACTGGTCGAAGGAGAGCCCGAGGTCTCCGAGCATCAGGCTGTGTTGTGGCTGCAGCCTGCGGAACTGCGCTCCCTCGAGTGGGCGCCCGCGGACATTCCTGCTGTGGACCTCATTCAGCAGAAATTCGCACCACAGTGAACTTCGACTTCAGTGATCTTGAGCCCTTCGGGCAGGACATTGGCTTTGGGTACCTCGACCGCGCCGTTCATTCGCCCCGGCAATTCCACCCGCATCTCGTCCTCAACACCGCTACTGATTCGATGTTGCGTGCGCTCCGCTACGAACTGCGGCGGGCCTCTTCCTTCACCTTCTCAGTGGCATTTGTGTCTCCCCGCGCGATAGCTCTACTCAAGCAGGAACTGATTGAGTTCGAGGGCGTCGGTCGAATCATCACGTCGAACTACCTCGGCTTCAATTCGCCTCAAGCCTTCTCTGAGCTCCTCAACCTCAGCCGCGAGGGTATCGACGTGCGGCTTCATCCCGACGTGGCGTTCCATCCGAAGGGCTACGTGTTCCAGCGGCCCGAGAGCGTCACCGCCATCCTCGGCAGCTCGAATCTGACCGAGGGTGCGCTCGCCCGAAATCACGAATGGAACTTGCGGGTATCGGCCAGTCGCGATAGCGACCTGGCAGAACAGTTCACGAACCTGCTTGACGAGGAACTCTTCACCTCCGTCCCGCTTACGCAGGAGTGGATCGACGACTACGCGAGAAACTACCTTCCTCCAACTCCTCCAGCTCGTCACGGGCCGTCAATCGAGCCGGCGGCGCAGCAACCTGATGCAGGAATCATCACGCCGAACGCAATGCAGATCGATGCTCTTGCAGCAATCGCGAAGGTGCGGGAAGAAGGCAAAGATCGTGCCCTCGTCATTTCCGCGACTGGCACGGGAAAGACAATCCTTTCGGCGCTCGACGTGCGCGCCGTCAATCCCCAACGGCTGCTATTCGTGGCACATCGGGAGCAGATCCTCGATCGTGCAATGCGCGAGTTTCAGCGGGTTCTTGGTGCTCCGGAGGGGGAGTTCGGCAAACTCACCGGCTCGATCAGACAGACAGACCGACGCTACTTATTCGCGACGGTACAGACGCTCTCACAACGAAGTGTTCTCTATGAACTCGACCCAGACGCCTTCGATTACATCCTCATCGACGAAGTTCATCGCGCCGGAGCGACGAGTTTCGATCGTGTCCTCGACCATTTCCGCCCAAAGTTCCTTCTGGGAATGACAGCAACTCCTGAGCGAACCGATGGCGTAAACATCTTTGAGTTGTTCGACTACAACGTGCCCTACGAGATCCGTCTCAAGAGCACGCTCGAACTCGACATGCTCTCGCCGTTTCACTACTACGGGGTCGCTGACGTCATGTTCGATGATGGGCTCGTTGTCGCGGAGGGCACTTCCCTCGTACGTTTAGCAGGCTCGCAGCGAGTCGACCACATTCTGAACGCGCTCAAAACCTACGGCCAGGCGGGTGTTGCTCCACGCGGGCTGATCTTCTGTAGTCGCAAGGATGAGGCGCGCGCCCTCTCTGAAGAGCTCAATCGGCAAGAGTTTCGCGGCGCGCTCCTTAGAACAGTTGCTCTCACGGGCGAGGACTCGATTGAGGAACGGGAACGTGTCGTGGAAAGGCTCGAGGCCGGTGCTCTCGATTACATCCTCACTGTGGACATCTTCAACGAGGGCGTCGACATCCCGACCATCAATCAGGTCGTCATGTTGCGTCAGACCCAGTCCAGCATTGTCTTTGTACAGCAGCTCGGCCGAGGGCTCAGGAATGCTCCAGGCAAGGAGTACTTGGTCGTTATCGACTTCATCGGGAATTACGCAAACAACTTCCTGATCCCGATCGCTCTCTTCGGGGACGAATCCCTCAACAGAGAATCTCTGCGTAAGAACCTCATCGCGGCCGAAGAAGTAGGCGTCATTGCGGGGCTTTCGAGCGTGCGATTCGATCGAATCGCACAGGAGAGGGTGCTCCGCTCTCTCGCCGAGACCAAGCTCGATAGTTTGCACAATTTGAAGGCCGCAATCGAGAGCATCCGCAACCGAGTCGGGCACCTTCCGATGCTCTTGGATTTCTTGCGGTTCGAGTCGGTCGACCCCGTCCTACTAGCAACCAAGCTTGGCAACTATCCGGAACTTCTCGCCAAGCTGTTTGGCGAAGAATCCGACCTCACTGTCGATCAGTCACGATTCCTCACGGTCGTCTCGAAGGAGCTGCTGACGGCAAAGCGACCGCACGAACTGCTTCTCCTGCGAACGCTCCTGGACAGCGGCGGACTAAGTCATGCCTCCATCGTGGATGAATATCAGGCGGCTGAGCTTCCCGCCACGGAAGCTGTCGTGAACAGTGCGATCCGTAGCCTGACGCTTGAGTTCAACACGGCCACGGAGCAGCAGACTTTCCGAATCGGAGGGCTTGCGGAAAGAACCGCGGACGGGAATGTACGCGTAACTTCAGCGTTCGCCCGCGCGTACGAATCCTCCGACGCGTTTGGCCGAAACGTTGACGATCTGATCCAGACGGGCTTGGAACTGATCAACGCCCGCTACCTGTCGGATCGTCCATTTACTGCCGGACTGATGTATTCCCGCAAGGATGCAAGCCGTCTGCTCGATTGGTCGAGCAACATGTACTCGACGATCTACGGCTACCGGGTGGATTCCACGACCAACACTTGCCCGATCTTTGTGACACTCCACAAATCGAACGAGGTCTCGGCGAGTACGGCCTATGAAGACGAGTTGCTCGATCCACGGACATTGCTTTGGTATTCGAAGAGCAAACGCAATCTCGAGAGTCCAGATGTTCGCCCGATCGTGGATAACAGCGTTGAGCTCCACGTCTTCGCAAAGAAGGACGACGCAGAGGGCTCCGACTTCTACTATCTGGGGCGAGCACAGTCAGCAGAAGCCGAAGAGACGACGATGCCCGGGAGCGACGGCCGGCCGCTTTCAGTCGTGCGGATGGCACTTCGCTTCGAAGAACCCGTGAATGCTGCGCTATTCGACTACTTCCACACAGCAGTGACCGCTGATTTCTAAGGCGCTTGGTCAGAAAGAGTCTTCTTCCGCCTGGCTAACACGACGGGTTTGGCGACCCCTACACGCCTCAGCAGCGGGAGCCGGTCTCCGTCAGCCCTCGTCAGCGCGAGATGAACTAAGGACCCAGCCCCCCTTGGGCTCGGGCTCTGGCTTCGGTGCCGCCGCGGGCGCCTTAGCAACTGGCGCGTGCAAGTAGGAAACCCACGCCGGCTGAAGCCCGAGCTCATGAAACTCGCGCATTCCGCGACGAACGGCATGCCAAATCACTGAGTAGGCGACCCAGAGCACAAGTGCGACAGCGAGGGTGCCGACCAGAAATGCTCCGATCACCAGAAGGGACGCCGCGTTCAGATAGGGCCCTAGGTCGCTGACGACATCGCTCCTCATGTCTCGAAACTACGAGTAAAACTCGCCATGATCACGCCCCAGTTCGGGGCTACGTCAAGCCGCAGTCGCCTCCGGCGCCGCGCTCGCGTTGGTCCCGAACTCCACCGTGGTCCGCGGCATCGCGATCGTGGCCGCCACGGTCGCGACAACCACGATGAGCACCGCGAGGAACACGGCGCCGGTGCCGGCCTCGATCGTGCTGGGCGAGAGGGACGCGGCATCCCCCGCTCCAAAGATCGCGTTGGCGATCGCGCCGAAGATCGCCACGCCCACTGCGCTGCCGATCGAACGCGCGAACATGTTGGTGCCGGTCACGACGCCGCGCTCGTTCCAGGGCACGCTCGACTGGGCGGCGATGAGGGACGGGACCGCGACGAGCCCCATCCCGAGGCCGATGACGAAACAGCTCACCGCGACGATCACGACGGAGGGCGTCGAAACGAAGAGCGTGAGGCCGATCGCCCCGACGAGCACCACCGCGATGCCGATGAGGGATGTGCTGCGGAAGCCGATCCGCAGGTAGAAGCGCCCGGCGAAGGCCGCCGAGATCGGCCAGCCGATCGTCAGGGCCGCGAGCGCCAGGCCCGCCACGATGGGAGCGACGCCGATCGTGCCCTGCAGGTAGTTGGGGACATAGCTTGTCAGGCCGATGAGGGCCGCGCCGACTCCGAGACCGATGAGCGTTGTCGTCAGCAGTAAGCGCCGCGAGAAAACCCACAGCGGCAGGATCGGCTCGGCGGCGCGGGTCTCGACGAGAACAAAGGCTGCCAAGACCAGGCCGCCGATCACGAACGCGCCGATCGACTGCGGTGAATTCCAGGCCCAGGCTTGTCCCCCCTCGAGCACCGCGAGGATCAGGAGCGTCAGCGAGACGGTGAGCAGCACAGCTCCGAGGTAATCGATCTTGTGCTCGCGCTTCTCGATGCTCTCGTGGAACGAGCGGATGAGCATCCAACCCGCAATTATGCACAGCGGGATGTTGATGAAGAACACCCCGCGCCAGATGCCGAACTGCGAGAACAGTCCGCCCAGCGTCGGCCCCACAACTGACGAGATGCCCCACACGCTCGCCAGGTAGCCCTGCGTGCGTGCACGCTCCGCGACCGTGTAGATATCACCGACGATAGTGATCGACATCGGCTGCACGGCGCCGGCACCCAGGCCCTGCACCGCACGGAACGCGATGAGCGCGGGCATACTCCACGCGAACCCGCACAGGATCGAGCCGAGCAGGAACAGTGCGATACCGATGAGGATGATGGGCTTGCGGCCGAACGTGTCCGAGAGTTTCGCATAGATCGGCACCGTCACCGCCTGCGCGAGCAGGTACACGGAGAACAGCCACGGGAACAACGCGAAGTCGCCGAGGTCTTTCGTGATCGTCGGCACGGCAGTCGCGAGCACCGTCGCATCGATGGCCACGAGCCCCGTCGTGACCATGAGGGAGATGAGGATGGGGCCGCGCTCTGAGCGGAAGCCGACGGCAGTAGTCACCATGACTTCAAGTCTGGACTTTGTGTCCGTATTCCTGAAAAGGCACAGCCCCGTGACAGCATTGTCAGATGCTCGACCCGTCCTGGGCGCTCACCCGACCCCTGCTGTGGCTCACCCTCGCCGCCCTGCTCGCGGTGCTCGTGCTGCGCGCCATCCACAGGGACCGCCGCGAATACCGACGCTTCAAGTCGTTCCGCCTGACAGCAGAGCGGCAGCGGATGTTTCGCAAATGGCTGCTCGAATCTTTCCTGCAATTCGGGGGGCTGTCGGCCGCCCTCCTGATTCTCGCCGGTTTCGCCGTGGCTCCACTCCTGCAGGAACTGACCGGATGGCCGGGCGTGCGCGAACTGCGCGGGCTGCTGATCCACGAGCCCGAGGTCGCGTGGGGCGTGCTGTTCGGCGTGATGATCGCCCTCGTCGTGCTCACCGTGATCGGGGCCCGTTCGGCGCGCAAAGAGCAGGAGGTGCCGATGATCGGCGACATCAGCGCCATGCTGCCGCGCAACCGCCAGGAGCTCGTGCTCGGCGCCATCCTGTCCGTCAACGCGGGTGTCGTCGAGGAGCTCATGTTCCGCCTCGCGTTGCCCGCCGTGATCTACGGCGCCTCGGGCAGCGCTCTCGCGGCCGTGCTCGGGAGCGTGCTGCTCTTCGGGGCGCTGCATGTGTACCAGGGCATCCCGGGTGTGGTCGGCACGACAATTGTTGGCGCGATCCTGATGCTGCTCTACGCGGTTTCCGGCACGATCGTGGTGCCGATCATCGTGCACGTGCTGTTCGACCTGCGCTCGCTCGTGCTCATCCCGGTTGCGGTGTACGGCGTGCATAAGCTCGATGGAGCGGCCGTGGCTTCGCCCTTGCCGACTCCTGCGGATCCGGTTCCCACCGAGCCGCCGCTCGTCTGAGCTCAACTCGGCCCGACCCAGCGCATCCCCGGCGCGTCATCCGGGCGGCGGACGAACCCGTTGCGCTCATAGTACGGGACGCGCCCGGCCGCCGCGAACAGCTGGATGTCGTCGACACCTCTGGCGCGGATCTCGTCCACCACGAACGACAGCAGCGCCGCACCCACCGATTGCCCGCGGTGCGACTCCTCGATGATCATCTCGGTGATGAACGCGTGCATGACGCCGTCGCTGATCACCCGCGTCATCCCGACAAGCTGGCCGTCGAGGTGGGCGCTGGCGACGAACCAGCACCCGGTGAGGGCGCGGGCGAAGAACGCTTCGTCGCGCGTCACGGCACTCCAGCCGGTCGCCTCGTGGAGCCGCTTGAACTGCGCAGGGGTCGGCGGCACAAGGTCGAAGCGGAGAGCTTGGGGCATGATCCCGTTCTACACCCGCGGCCCAGCCCCCTGTTGTGCGCACTCCCACGCCAACTAGCGGATGAGTTTGACTCGCGGTTGTGCGCTCCACTGTTGATCCGCCGTGAGGACTGCCCCATCGAGGCGGGCCGCCACTGCGAGGCACAGTCGATCTCCCAGCGAGAGTCCCGCTCCTCGTTGCCACAGCTCGGCGGCCGCCTCGGCGTCGTCCATCGTGACGGGTACGACAGCGAGCTCGAAGCTGAGAAGGGCGCCACGGACGGCATCCCAATCCGCACCAGCGGCGCGAACCTTCTGGGCGACTTCCGCCCAGCTCGGGCTCGGGACCACGCCGCCGGCGTCGAGCGCATTCGCCACGACCTTGCCGCCGGGCTCATCGTTGACGTAGGCCAGCAACGCGGATGAGTCGAAAACGTTCACTTGTCTTCTTCCGCAGCTGCCGCCCTGCGCTCGGCAAGCAGCTCGTCAACGAGGCTTGGTGCGCCTGCCAATTGCGCGCGTGCGCGCCGGAGAATTTCGTCTCGGGTTGCTATGACAACACCCTGCTCGGTCTCGTAGGCGATCAGGAGCGTTCCCTCGACCCATCCCTTGGCCTGCCGAAGCTCGGCTGGAAGCACGACTCGGCCGCGGTCTCCCACGCTCATCATGTACGTCCCACTCATGGCGTGAGCGTACCACTCGACGCTCACCCCGCCCACTGCTCGACTCAACTCCACATCCCGTCGACCCGCCAGTCGTCGAGCTGCACTCGAGCGCGAACCACCATCGCCCCCAACACCATCATCCGAAACTCGTGCTCGTCGACAGTGCGGTGCGCCTCGTGGATTGTGCACTGGAACTGCCGGGTCATGACGTCGAGCTCCATCACCTCGTAGGCACGAGCGAATGCTTCGGCCGCCTCACCGGTCGCCGTGTTTTCGACCTCGACGCGACCATCGAACCGGATGCTCAGCGGAAAGCTGCGGATCGTGTCCCGGATGAGGCGGGCCGGCTCTCCGCCGACGAGCGGCTCGGGTTTGGTGGGCATCTCCGCACGGTATCGAGGCGCGCGGTTGACCGCAGCGGGCGCTTTGGAGTCGGTGGAACGCGGGCGCGGGGTGTCGGTGGGAGGGAGTCGGGGCTAGGCCCGCCCGGACGTGGACACGTTCGAAACGCGGGGCGAAGCGACCTACTCCGCGCCCGCCGGTTGGGCGGGCGCCCCGGGCGAAGCGGCGGCGGGCGCGTCGGCCGCCACGACCCCTGCCCCGAAGATCGACACGAGCAGGGCCGTGGTCCATTCGATGAGCTGCGTGTCGGTCGGCTCGGGCGGCAGGGGCACGATGACCGCTGCCCCCGCGGCGAGGTAACGCGCGCCAGGGTACATCCGCTGCAACCGCACCTGGATCGAGTCGGCAAGCTCCGCCGGCGCGATGCGCAGCCTGTCGCCCATCACGACGACTTCGCTGAGGCCCGCCTTCTGCGCCATGCGCCGCAGTCGCGAGACGGCGATGAGGTTCGTGACCTGCTCCGGCGGGTCGCCGTAGCGGTCGGTGAGCTCCTCGAGCACGTGGTCGATGCTGTCCGCGGATGCCGCGGGCGCCGAGGCCGTGGACAGCTTCTGGTACGCCTCCAACCGCAGCCGCTCCGACTCGACGTACTCCTCGGGGATGTGCGCGTCCACGGGAAGCTCGAGACGCAGCTCGGTCTGGCCCTCCGCGACATCCCCCCGGAAAGTACTGACAGCTTCGCCGATCATGCGCAGGTAGAGGTCGAAGCCGACGCCGGCGATATGGCCGGACTGCTCGCCACCGAGCAGGTTGCCCGCCCCGCGGATCTCCAGGTCTTTGAGCGCGATCTGCATGCCCGCGCCCAGCTCGTTGTTGGCCGCGATCGTGCCCAGACGTTCGAGGGCGGTCTCGCTCAGCGGCTTCAACTCGTCGTAGAGGAAGTAGGCATATGCGCGCTCGCGTCCGCGGCCGACCCGGCCACGCAGCTGGTGCAGCTGCGACAGGCCGTACTTGTCCGCGCGGTCGATGATGAGGGTGTTCGCGTTCGCGATGTCGAGGCCGGTCTCGATGATGGTGGTACTCACCAGCACGTCGAACTTGCGCTCCCAGAAGTCGACCATCACCTGTTCGAGCACATGCTCGGGCAGCTGGCCGTGGGCGACCGCGATGCGGGCCTCAGGCACGAGCTCCTGCAGCTGCGCCGCGACCCGGCTGATCGAAGCCACTCGGTTGTGCACGTAGAAGACCTGCCCCTCGCGCAGCAGCTCGCGGCGGATCGCCGCACCCACCTGCCGCTCCGAGTACGGCCCGACGAAGGTGAGGATCGGGTGCCTGTCCTCCGGCGGCGTCGCCAGGGTGGACATCTCCCGGATGCCCGTGACCGCCATCTCCAGCGTGCGCGGGATCGGGGTCGCCGTCATCGCGAGGATGTCGACATTCGTCTTGAGCTTCTTCAGCGCATCCTTGTGCTCGACACCGAAACGTTGCTCCTCATCGATGATGACGAGCCCGAGATCCTTGAAGGCGATGCCCGCGCTGAGCAGCCGGTGCGTGCCGATGACCACGTCGACAGTGCCATCCGCGAGGCCCGCGATAGTCTCCTTCGCCTCCTTGTCGGTCTGGAACCGGGACAGCGCACGCAAGTGCACCGGGAACCCCGCGAACCGCTCGGCGAAGGTTTCCATGTGCTGCCGCACGAGCAGGGTGGTGGGCACGATCATCGCGACCTGCTTGCCGTCCTGCACCGCCTTGAACGCCGCGCGCACAGCGACCTCGGTCTTGCCGTAGCCGACGTCACCGCTCAGCAGCCGGTCCATCGGGATGGGCCGCTCCATGTCTGCCTTCACCTCATCGATCGTGGTGAGCTGGTCCGGGGTCTCGGCGAACGCGAACGCTTCTTCGAGTTCGCGCTGCCACGGGGTGTCCGGGCCGAAGGCGTGCCCCCGCGACGCCATGCGCGCGCTGTAGAGCTTCACGAGTTCGACAGCGATGTCGCGCACGGCCTTGCGGGCCCTGCCCTTCGCCGCGGCCCAGTCGCTGCCGCCCATCTTGCTCAGCGCGGGCGCCTCTCCCCCGACGTAGCGAGTGAGCAGATCGAGCTGGTCGGTCGGGACGTAGAGCTTGTCCGCCGGGTATCCCCGCTTGTTCGGCGCATATTCGATCACCAGGAACTCGCGCTGCGTCTTGATCGCGTTGCGCCCGCCGGTACTCACCTCGCGCTGCACGAGTTCGACGAAGCGCCCGATGCCGTGCGTCTGGTGCACGACGAAGTCCCCACTCTTGAGCTGCAGCGGGTCGACGACATTCTTGCGGCGGCTCGCGAGCCGCTTTACCTGCCTCGAGTCGTAGCCGGCGGCACGGCCGAAGAACTCGGCCTCGCTCAGCACGGCGAGTTTGGCATCCGGCAATTCGAAGCCGACATCGACGGATGCCCGCACCAGGTACGCGACGCCGGCCTCGGCATCCACCGGGTAGGCCTCCACCGCACGGCCGGACACCTCATGCTCGGCCAGCACGTCGGCGGCGCGCTCCACGAGCCCTGCACCCTCCGCCGTCACCGCGACAGTCCAGCCGTCGCGCAGGAGGTTCGCGACGTGCCCGAGTGCTCCGTCGGGCTGGCCTGCGAAACTCGGCACCGCGGTGCCGTCGAGGCGCACGTAATCGTCATCGCCGGTGATCGAGCTCGAGATTTCGACAGGCTCAATCCGCCGGATTTCGACAGGCTCAATCCGCGGGATTGGCTCAATCCGCGGGACAGGCTCAATCCGCCCAGAGTCGAAGCTCGACATCGTCCACCACGGGCGGTTGCCTGCCGACGACCGCAGAACGTTGAGGGTGACGAAGTCGCCGGCGTCGAGGTCGATGGGTGCCTCGGCCCCGGCCGTCGCCGCGTTCCACGCTGCGCTGAGGAACTCCCGGTTGGTCTCGCTGAGGTTGACGGCGCGCGTCGCAACCCGTTCGGGCGAGAGCACGGCGATCGCGGCATCCGCCGGCAAATAGTGGGTGAGGGGCACAAGCCTGTCGACGAGCGCGGGGGCGAGCGACTCCATGCCGTCGACGGGGATGCCTTCGCCGATCTTGGCGAGCATCGTCGACAGGCTCGGGAACTCGTGCTGCATCTCCCGCGCCCGTTGGCGCACCGCCTCGCTCAACAGCAGCTCGCGGCTCGGCGGCAGCTCGGCCTCGGTGATCTCGGTCGGCAGCGAGCGCTGGTCGGCGACCGAGAAGGCGCGCAGCTGCTCGAGCTCGTCCCCGAAGAACTCCAGCCGCAGCGGATGCTCGTCGGTGGGCGCGAACACGTCGAGGATGCCGCCGCGCACCGCGAACTCGCCGCGCCGGGTCACCATGTCCACCCGCGAGTACGCGAGGTCGACGAGCTTCTTCGAGAGCTCCGCCAGGTCGTACCCGCGCCCGCCCGCCTTGAGAGCGATCGGCTCGACGGTCGTCAGGTTGTCGGCAAGCGGCTGCAGTGCTGCCCTGACCGACGCGACCAAAACGAACGGCGTCTTCTGGTTGCCTTTAGTCCAGTCCCGGATGCCACGCAGGCCCGCAATCCGCTTGCCCACGGTTTCCGCGCTCGGGCTCAGCCGCTCATGTGGCAGCGTCTCCCAGGCCGGGAACTCGACGATCTGCGCTGTCGGAAGGTACGCCGCGAGCGAGCGGCGCAGGGCCTCCGATTCGCGCCCGGTCGCGACGATCGCGAGCAGCGCCCGCGGGCCGCCCTTGCGCGTGAGCAGGCCGGCGATCAGCGGCGCGCGAAGCCCGTCGACGAGCGAGAAGTCGGCGCTTCTCGTGGGTGCTTCGAGTGCTTTCTCGAACGTTCGGGCGCGCGAAAGGGCCGCGATTAATCCTTCGAGTGGCACCCGGCAAGTCTAGGCCAGCACTGTTCGACCCCGACGGCGTACGAACAACACCACACCCACCCCCACCAACAGCAGCGCCAACCGCACCGGATCCCACGGGGAGGCGCCGGTGGACGCGAGCTCTGCGAGGCTTGGCGTCGGGCCGCTGAGCGACACCGCGACGATCACCCCGTTGGCGCCGAGGGTGAACCACACAGTTGTCGAGAGCGGAGTGCCGCCCGGCGCCACCCCGGTGAGCACGATGCGATGCTGTCCGGGCGGGGTCGATGCGGGTAGAGCGATGAGCGCGTTGAGGATGCCGCTCGGGCCGACTACCCCAGAGCCGATGACGATCGGCGTCGAGTACAGCGTCATGGTCCAGGTCGAGCCGACCTCGAGCCCTCCCGCGACACCGGTGATCGTCGCATCCCGGATGTCCGTGCCAACCTGGAAGCCGAGCTCGAGGTGCATTTCGGCGCCGAGCACGGAGCCGGTGAACTGCTGGTCCGCGAAGCCGTTCGCATTCGTAGCCCTGATAGTGAAGTCGTACTCGCCGAGTGTGGTCGGGGTACCGCCCAAGAGACCGTCGCTGTCGATGGTCACCCCGTCAGGCAGGTCGCCCGACTGCAGGGTGTAGCCGGTGACCGCGGGGGATGCCGCGATCGCATCAGTCGCGGGAACGCCCAGGTAGAAGGCGCCGGGGTCGACATCCGTCCAGGTCGGAATGTCGAGGCTGGGGGCGAAGTACTGCAGGTGCGCGAATTCGACGATCGTCACCGACTGCCCTGGGGCGACTGAGGGAAGGTGATAGGTCGTGTTGACCGCATCGGCCTGCCCGCCTGCCCCGTCGTCTACCCGCGCCGCCTGCGCAGTGTCACCCCAGTTGAGGACCGGCCCGGCAAGGTCGTCGAAGTACTGGTCGGAGATGACCAGGGCGTCGCTCAACCAGGTTCGGCTCTCTGCGGCAGCCGCGGCCGCACTCGCAGCGATACCGGCGACCGTGAACTGCGCGGTCGGCAGCACACTGGGCGCTGGTCCGCCCCAGAGCATCGTGACCACAGGGGTTTGCTCGCTCGGGTCGGAGGTCACGCGCCCGAACGACGTGGTGGCCACCTGCGTGGTCGGGCCGTCGGACCCCAGGTTCGTGCCTATCGTTACGTCGACATCCCCGACGGCGACACCACCGTTGTTGGTGAAAGTCCACGCCCGGCGTGACAGGTCGGCGGCGACATAGCTCGTCTGGGCTGTCACCGTCAGATGGTCGAGCTGTGCTGGGTCGTAGGAGTAATCGCTCGTGCCATCACGATAGGTGCAGGCCGGGTAGAACGCGACGCTGTCGTCCGGTGTCGTCAGCGACGAGCTGAACCCGTCGAACGCGTTGCCTTGCAACGGGTCGTTGCCTGCCGTCGTGCCCGCGGCATCCTCGAGGTATCCCCCGGGGTTGGAACTCCAGCTCGTGTCGTACGTAGCAGCGGGATCGCTCGTGACGACTGGAGCGGTGTCGCCGTTGCCGTCGAGGGTGATCGGGGCGCCCGGGAAGGCCGGGCACTGCACCGCGCCGCCGAACGTCACGTACTGCACATGGGCGAACTCGACGATGCTGATGGACGCCCCGGGCGCGATCGTGGGCAGGTCCAATCCGACCACCACCCCGTTGCCGATCGTGACGTCGGGGGTCTCGGCGCCCGCTCCCCAGTTGAGGATGTCGCCAGGGATGTCGGCGAAATAGGCATCAGGCATGGATGCCCGGTCTGCCAGCCACCCCGTTTCGGCATCCCGCGCGGCGTACACGTTGGAGGCCAGCGGTACGACGTCGAGCGCGGGAGCCGGCTCGACCTGCACGTCGGCGCCTCCCCACAGGTGGGTGACGACCGGATCGTTCAGGCCCAGGCCGTCGTCGAACGTCGCGCCCCAGGTCGTCGTGTCGAGCGTGAGCGTGTTGGTGTTGTCCCACGGCGTGCTCATCATCGAAACCGGGAACCCGCCGGCATCACTCGCGGTGCCGTTCGTCAGCGTCCAGACATGTCTCAGCAGATCCGCGCTGACATAGGTGTCCTGGGTGGTGACGCCCAGGCCGTGGAAGGGCGTGAGAGAGCCCGAGTAGTCGGATGCCGTCGCGACATCCCTGACGGTGCACGACTCGGTCGTGTAGGTCTGGTCATCGAGGCTCGTCTGCATGACCTGGCTGAAGCCGATCCAGCCGGCGACCGATGCCCCGAAGAATGAGTTGGTCGTCTGCAGGTAGTCGCCGCCCGGAACGCTCACGCCCTGCAGGGTGGTGACCATGCCGCGGGCCTCTGTGCCCCAGTTTGTCGTATAGGTCCCTGCGGGGTCCGTGACCGGGTAGGCATAGGTGCCGATCGGCCCATCCTGCGGCAGGGAGTTCAGCCGCACGCCGGGGGCATCCCCGGGGCAGCCAGGGGCCAGGCCGAGTGGTAGGACGAACGTCATGACGAGCTCGTCGATCGAGCTGGTGCCGTCGCCGGTATAGCAGGCAGCGCCGTCCGCGTGGAGCTGGAGGGGAGCGAACCCGTCCCTGTTGTTGTCGGTCACGGTCACGGACACCTGCGCCGAGAAGATGTTCGGCGTGCCCGCGGTGTTCCAGGTCGCGAGGACAGGGAACGTCGCACCGTCGAGTTCCAGCCAGATCGACGCGGCGTTGCCGTCGGCGGTCGCGTCCTGGCAATATCCGGAGACCGTGAACACGACGACCTCGCCCTTCGACGCCTGCGCGTTCGCGTCTCGGATCGTGATGATCCCCGCCTGGTCGCCCGGGGCCGGCTGCGGTGCTCCCACGGTCTTGCCCGACCAGAAGTCAGTGCTGGGGGCTACGGCACGGGCCGGAGCCGGCGTAGCCGCGAGCACGCCGACTGTCGCGAGAATCAGCGCCACCGCGAGGGTGACGACCTTGTGAGCGGCTCGATGAGAAGGACGGAACTGTGCGGTGCGGGATGACAAATGGCCTTTGATGCTGCGTTATGTGGCAGGCGGATCTCTGTGCCGGGTTCCTGACGGTAACACTGCATGGACCATTCGCCAGCACGAACCCACCACCCCAGTGTGGGGAAGCCGCCGGTCGGTGCGCGCGACAGCTCAGGATGCAGTGGGGCCCAGCACGGGTTCGCCGGTGCGTGGCGCGAGGGGAGGCTCCTTCAATTCGACGAAGATGCAGTGGGTCGGCGTCGAGCCCGTGTTATGCCCGCTGTGGTTCTGCGCCCCCAGCCAGCGCGCAGTGCTCGCTGGCATCTCCACATCAACGGCCTTGTCGCCCGAGGCGAGGCGGCGCGAGAAGGACGAGAGCGTGACCATGACACTGTCAGGGTGATCGTGCGGGATCGACTCCTGGCCGGGCTGATCGAGGTACTCGAGTACGCGCACGCGTTCGTTCTCGAAGATCACTGAGTAGAGGCCGGGGTTGCTGGTTACGGGGTCGATCCACATGGGCCGAAGGTACCCCGACGAGGCAGCGACCGCTAGGCCGGCGGCGCGGTATGGAACTTGAGCTGCGCGGCGGTGAGGCCCTGCGAGGCGATGAGTTCGACCGCATCCGCCGCGTCTTCGAGCAGGGTGGGAAGCGTCGCGCGCTCGGCGGAACCGAAGTCGTGCAGCACGAAGTCTGCGGCGTTCTGACGGCCGGGCGGGCGACCGACGCCGATGCGCACCCGCGTGAAGTCGCCGGTGCCGATCGCGTCGATGATGTCCCGGATGCCGTTGTGGCCACCGTGCCCGCCGCCGAATTTGAGGCGCAGCGAATCGAACGGGATGTCGAGCTCGTCGTGGAGCACGATCAAGCGGTCCGGAGAAAGCTTGTAGAAACGCAGGAGAGCCGCGACGGGAGCCCCAGACACGTTCATGAACGTGTTCGGCTTGGCGAGCAGCAGCTGCGGCCCTGCGGCGAAGCTGCGCCCCGAGGCGACGGCCGCGTTTGCCTTGTGGTTCTTGAAGGTCGCAGAGGCGCGGTCGGCGAGCAGGGCGAGGGCCATCTGGCCCACGTTGTGGCGATTGCCGGCGTAGCCGGGCCCGGGGTTACCGAGCCCGACTACCAGCCAGTGGTCGTCCAACGGGGTGATTACTCGGCGGCCTCGGCGGCCGCGTCATCGGTGGACTCTGCCGCCTCGTCGCCTGCCGCCTCATCCGCTGCGGCCTCCGGCTCTTCGCCGAGGTCCTGTGCGGTTTCGCCGGTGATGCCGACGATGAGCGTGTCGGGGTCGGTGATGAGGGTCGCACCCTTCGGCAGCGCAAGATCCTTCGCGTGGATCTGCGCACCCTCCTCGAGGCCCTCGATCGACACGACGATGTTCTCGGGGATGTGCGTTGCCTCAACCTCGAGCGAGACGGTGTTGGCATCCTGGTTCACGCTCGTGCCGGAGGCGGACTCGCCCTCGAGGTGCACGGGCACGTCGACGGTGACCTTCTCGCCTGCGCGCACGACGATGAGGTCGATGTGCTCGATGATCTGGTGCACCGGGTCTTTCTGCACATCCTTGACGAGCGCGAGCTGCGTCTTGCCCTGGATGTCGAGCTCGAGCACCTGGTTCGACTTGCGCAGGATCAGCGCGGTCTCGTGACCCGGCAGCGTGACATGCTGCGGCTCGGTGCCATGACCGTAGATGACCGCGGGGATCTTGCCCTTCGCACGGATCTTGCGGGCGACGCCCTTGCCGAACGTGTCACGGATTTCCGTGACGAGGTGGTTGCTGTTCTGCGGCTCTGATGATTTCTGGGCCATGATTCTTCTCCTGGTGGGTGGTGGCGAACACACGGGGACTCACCCACCGCGTCGATAACGGAACCGCTGGTTCCCTCGCCGAAGTTCAGTGCCCGATTCTACACGGATGCCACGGCGGCGAGTTACCCGCCGGTTGTCTGCCCGCGCAGCCGCTCCACGATCGCCGCAACGATCTCGCTCCCGGTGGCATCGATGCCCACCCGGAAGCCCGCCTCGTCGGCCTGCAGCGGCTCGAGGGTCGCGAGCTGCGAGTCGAGCAGTGACGTCGGCATGAAGTGACCTTCGCGCGCACCCATGCGCTCGGCGAGCAGTTCGCGGGACCCGTCGAGTTCGACGAACACCACACCGGGGTCCTTCGCCCGCAGCGCGTCGCGGTAGGCGCGCTTGAGCGCGCTGCACGCGCAGACGCACGGGGCCAGGGCCGTCGCATCCCCCACGGCTCCCAGCCACGGCCAGCGGTCTTCGTCGGTGAGCGGGATGCCGTGCGCCATCTTGTCTTTGTTGGCCGCCGGATGCAGGTCGTCGGCATCGATGAACCCAAGGCCGAGGGCCTCCGCCAGCAGGGTGCCGATCGTCGACTTGCCCGATCCGGAGACGCCCATCACCACGATCGAGGCGTCAACCACCAGTCACCACCTCGACATCATCGAGCACACCTTCCAGCACCTCGGTCATCGCGACCGGGCGGTGCAGCGTCGCCGAGAGGTAGATAGCCCGCACGACGGCGAGCGAGAGCAGCGCGTCATCCACAGTCACTGCCGGCGGGATGCCCGAACGGATCGCCGTGACCACGTCGTCGTACTGGCGCAGGTGACCCGTCACGAAGGCGTCGGCGGGCGGCGCTGCGCCCTTGAGCTCGGATGCCGGCACGAGGTCGGCGGCCTGGTTGCCCGCGGCGCCGCCGGCCACGTGGAAGTACTCGAGCCTGTCGTCGTCGATGCTCGCCGATCCCGTCGAGCCGAACACCTGGATGCGGGCGGACAGCCCGGGATACGCGGCGGTCGTGGCGTGCAGGGTGGCGAGCGCACCGGAGTCGAAGCGGATGATGGCGACAGCGACATCCTCGATCTCCACCCGCTCATGAGCGAGCAGCGCGGTGTGCGCCGAAACCTCGACGGGCGTGCCGAGGAACCAGACGAGCAGGTCGACGGTGTGCACGCCCTGGTTCATCACGGCACCGCCGCCGTCGAGCGCCCAGGTGCCCCGCCAGGTGCCCGAGTCGTAATAGGCCTGGTCGCGCCACCAGGCTACGGATGCCACGGCACTCGTCACCCGCCCGAATCTCCCGTCGCGCGCGGCCGCCGCGACCACCACGGACGCCGGATCGAAGCGGTGCTGGCTGATCACGGAGACGACGATGCCGCGCGACGCGGCATCCCGCGCGAGTTGGGCGATGCGCCGTGCCCGCGGCAGCGACACGTCGAGAGGCTTCTCGATCACGACGTTTGCGCCGGCCGCGACGGCCTCCTCCGCGAGGTGCACATGCAGCCCGCTCGGCGTGCAGATCACCACGAGATCGATGCCGCCCGAGGTGAGCGCGGCCTCGAGGCTCGCGTGCTCCCGTGGGCGGTCGAGCCCCAGCTCGCCACCGACGAGGTCGGCGAGTGCCGTCGCCGCGCTGGGAACCGCGTCGACGAGCGCCACGATGGCAAGGCCGGGGTGACGCGCGATCGCCCTCGCGTGGTTGACCCCGATGATGCCGCAGCCGACGATGGCCACCCCGAGCGGCGCGCTCATGCGAGCCTCACGCCCAACCCATCGGTGAGCCCCGCGAATGCCCGAGCGGCGCGCCCGAACAGGGCGGGACCGGAGAATCCGCCAGTCGCGTCGAAGTCGATGAGGTGGGGCTCGAGCGAGGCGAAGCCGGCGTAGCCGTCGTCCCGCAACGCGGCGAGGGTCTCGGGCAGCTGGCCGTCCCCCTCGCCCGACGGCACGACTGCGCCCGTCGCGGCCACGGCATCCTTGACCTGCAGGTACTCCAGGTGCGGCCGCAGCAGGGCGTAACCCTCGGTGAACGGGCGCACGCCGACCTGCACGAAGTTCGCGCTGTCCCACGCGACCTTGAGGCTCGGGGAGCCGACCGACTCGACCAGGTCGAGCACCCGCGAGGGCACATCGCCGTAGATGTCTTTCTCGTTCTCGTGCAGCAGGGTCACCCCTTCGCGTTCGGCGAGAGTCGCGAGCGCGCGCATCCGCACCAGCACATCGTCACGGATGCTCTCGACCGCGACGCCGTCCGCCCGGTAGAACGAGAAGATGCGGATGTAGCGGCTGTCGAGCCTGTGCGCCGCGGCGATGGCCCGCTCGAGCCGCCGCAGTTCGTGGTCGACGGGCAGCGCGACATCCACCTTGCCGATCGGGGACGCGACTGCGGAGACAGCCATCCCGCGCTCCGCCAGGATGCCGGCGAGCCGGCCGAGCTGGTCGCCGTCGAGATCGATGACGTTCGTACCCCAGGCGCTGCGCACCTCGATGTGGTTCGCGCCGAGCCCCTGAAGAACCGCGACCTGCACGATGGGGTCTGCGTCGATCTCATCCCCAAAACCGGACAGCACCCAGGTCGGCCTCGCCGGCGCAACAGTCATGCGATCACCGTATCGCCCCCTCGACCCCCCTTGGTCACCCGGCGGCCGGTCCCCCACGATTTGCTAGCGTTGGGTGAGCAGGCGCGCGAAGTGTCTCCAAGACCGACCATCCCCAGGAGAGATCATGGCGTCAGAGCAGCAATCCAAAGCAAACATCGGGGTCGTAGGGCTCGCCGTGATGGGCTCCAACCTGGCGCGCAACCTGGCGAGCCGCGCGGGCAACACGGTCGCCGTCTACAACCGCACCTGGGCCCGCACCGAGACACTCATCGACGAGCACCCGGAGGCGGGTTTCGTCGCATCGAAGGAGATCGCCGAGTTCGCGGCATCCCTCTCCAAGCCCCGCACCGCGCTGATCATGGTGCAGGCCGGCAAGGGCACGGATGCCGTCATCGACGAGCTTGTCGCCGTGTTCGAGCCGGGCGACATCATCATCGACGGTGGCAACGCGCTGTTCACCGACACGATCCGCCGCGAGAAGGCCGTGCGCGAGCACGGCATCAACTTCGTCGGCGCCGGCATCTCCGGCGGCGAAGAAGGCGCCCTGCTGGGGCCGAGCATCATGCCGGGCGGGTCGGATGAAGCGTGGGCCACCATCGGCCCGATCCTCAGGTCCATCGCCGCCATCGCCGAAGGCGAGCCCTGTGTCACCCACGTCGGACACGACGGCGCAGGCCACTTCGTCAAGATGATCCACAACGGCATCGAGTACGCCGACATGCAGCTCATCGCGGAGGCCTACGACCTCATCCGCCGCGGCACCGGCAAGACGCCCGCCGAGATCGCCGACATCTTCACCGAGTGGAACAAGGGCGAGCTCGAGAGCTACCTCATCGAGATCACCGCAGAAGTGCTCAAGCAGGTGGATGCCGCGACCGGCACGCCACTCGTCGACGTCATCCTCGACCAGGCCGGGTCGAAGGGCACCGGCGTGTGGACGGTGCAGACCGCGCTCGACCTGGGCATCCCGGTGTCGGGGATCGCCGAGGCGGTGTTCGCGCGGGCGCTCTCGTCGAAGCCGGCCCAACGTGCCGCCGCGGCATCCCTGCCGGGTCCGTCTGAGGACTCATTCCGCCCTGCCGACCCTGACGCGTTCATCGAGGGCGTTCGCCTCGCGCTCTACGCTTCGAAGGTCATCGCCTACAGCCAGGGGTTCGATGCGATCGTCGCGGGCGCGGAGCAGTACGGCTGGGACATCAAGAAGGGCGACATCGCCAAGATCTGGCGCGGGGGCTGCATCATCCGCGCGCGTTTCCTCAACCGCATCACCGAGGCCTACGCCGAGAACCCGGGCCTCGTGTCGCTCGTCACCGCCCCGTTCTTCGTCGACGTCGTCGCGAAGGCCCAGGACGCGTGGCGCAACGTTGTGTCCGATGCCGCGCACGCCGGCATCCCGACGCCAGCGTTCTCCTCGTCCCTCGCCTACTACGACGGCCTGCGCGCACCGCGCCTGCCCGCGGCCCTCGTGCAGGGCCAGCGCGACTTCTTCGGGGCCCACACCTACAAGCGGGTCGACAAGGAGGGCACCTTCCACACGCTGTGGTCGGGCGACCGTACGGAGATCGAGTCTGAGGGCAGCTCGCACTAGCCCCCTCTCGCCAGAGGGCGGCGCCCCGCGCCGGGCAACCGGGACGGGGCACCAACGTTAGCCGACGGTCACCGGCCGGGCCCGGGCGCGACCGAGGGGCTGCTGCTATACGCCGCGAGCAGCCACTTGCCGTCCCGCTTGGCGAGCACCCAGCTCGCGTATGCGGTGCGCTCCGGCGGGGCCGCGCTCTCCCCCGGAATCAGAATCCCGGTCTCGCTGACGACCACGGCCACGTCGTCGTTCAGAAACCGGATGTCCAGCACTTTGCCGGACGTGCGCGTGCCCTTCAGAGGCCCGTTGAACGAGTACGCCATGGCGCCGCGGATAGCCTCGCGCGACTCCAGGTAGGAGCCGGGCAGGATCGCGCTGGCGTTCTCGAGATACTCGGCGACGAACGCGTCTGGGTCGGCCCTGTCCCAGGCGTCATTGACGCCCCTGAGGACGGCGAGGACAGCGGCCTCTTCTTCTTGGGCTTCGGTGGTAGTCACGATTTCTTTGCTCATTTCGTTTCGTGGGATGGATCGTCGCGTGCTTGGGATCGTCCTTGTCGGGCTTGCTCAGGGCAGCAGTGCCAAGCGGCCTACTGTGGCCCTCCCTTCCAGCTCCGCGAGTGCCTTCGGCCCCTCGGCGAGCTCATAGGTGGTGGGCTGGACGGGGCCGAGCACCCCGGTCGCGACGAGCTCGATCAACTGGCCCATGACCTCGCCGAAGAGCCGCGGTGCGGCCTGCGCCAGCATGCCAATGTTCAGGCCGATGATGTGGACCTGGTGCTTGTAGACCAGGTCCCAGTTCGTGATCGCTGCTTCGCCGCCTGGCAGGCCATAGACGACGACCCGACCGGTGACCCGCTTGGTCGCGGCCAGGCTGGCCTCAAGGGTGGCGCCGCCGACCCCTTCCAGCACCAGGTCGACGCCCGCTCCACCGGTCAAGCGCAGCACGTCCGCAGCGATATCGGTGCCGCGGGAGTCGATGACGTGGTCGGCGCCCAAGGCGCGCACAACGTCATGCTTGCCGGGCGAGGCCGTGGCGATGACAATCGCGCCGTAGTGCTTGGCCATCTTCACCGCGGCCTGGCCGGTCGCACCGGCAGCGGCGTGGATCAACACCGTCTGCCCCACGGTGACACCCCCGAGTGGCTTGAGCGCCGCCAGCGCGGTCGGCCAGCTCACGATCAGGCCCAGTGCCTGCTCATCGGTCCAGCCGGCCGGCACCGGCAGCGCGGCGATCGCGGGCACCACCACGTACTCGGCGAAGCCGCCGCCCGTGATGCTGAGGCCAACGACGTGAATGCCGGGCTGCAGGGTGGTCACGCCGTCGCCCACGGAGACGACTTCTCCCGCGCTCTCGATGCCCGCCAGGTACGGCGGCGTCGGGCCGCCTGCGAAGGTGCCCCGGGCTTGCGAGATGTCGACGAAGTTGACGCCTGCGGCGGCGACGCGGATCAGTACCTCGCCCGGGCCAGGGACCGGTACGAGCGCGTCGGTGATCAGGTGCAGGTCTCGCGGTCCGTTCAGCGAAGTCTGCTGCAGGGCGCGCATGGTTGCGGGAATGTTCATCGGCTTCCTTTTGTTTGTCGAACGACAAACAAATCGTGCCATGGCTATTCGATGCAAGTCAAGGTAATCTTGAACGAACGACAAACAAGTGGGAGAGGCATGACGGTGGCTACTCGGGGGAGGCCGCGTACATTCGATCCCGACGTCGCCCTGCAGCAGGCGATGGACGTGTTCTGGGAACGCGGCTATGACGGAACCTCGCTCAACGACCTGGCCGACGCCATGGGAATCGCCTCGGCCAGCATCTATGCCTGCTTCGGCAGCAAGGAAGATCTGTTCCGCAAGGTCATGGTGCTCTACGGCACGACGTCGGGCGAGCCGCCCCGGAGAGCGCTGCGCGAACAGCCCACAGCACACGCTGCCGTCCACGCCATGCTGCGCGCCACCGCCGACGAGATCACCCGCCCAGGGACACCGCCCGGCTGCATGCTCGTGCTGGCCGGGCTCACCGGCGCCGTGGAAAACGAAGCGGTACGGGAACTCCTGGCCGATCGCCGCCGCAACCAGTTCACCACAATCAAAGAACGACTCACCCGCGGAGTCACCGACGAGGATCTCGGCACGCCACTTGCCGGCCTCGACGCCATCGCCCGTTACTACACGACGGTGGTGCACGGCCTATCCGTACAGGCCCGCGACGGCGCCACCCGCGTCGAGCTGGAAACCGTCATCACCTGCGCGATGGCTGCTTGGGACACCCTCACGTCTGCGCCGGCAACCGACGCGCGCTGAGCGATGGCTCCGTGTTCCTCAGTTCGCGCGAACGTTGGCGCGAACTGACATAGAAATCGGGGAAATCGGGCTCCCAGCCGCGGGTGAGAGAATGGCCCGGCCATGCCTGAGAGCTACGACGAGTACGACGACGAGCCTGAGCTCGCCGGCTACCAGCCGCACGAGAAGCCGCTGCGCAGCCCGCACCTCGTCACCGTCATGCGCGTCGTCGTGGTCATCGGCCTCGTCGGGCTCATCCTGCCGGGGTTACTGCTGACAGTGAATACCGCCAATCGCACGGCGCTGTCCACATGTGCCGCATACGCGGCGTACTACGCGCCGGAGGCGGTGACCTTCTCGACCCGCTTCGAGATGTTCAGCCCGGCCGGCATGGGCTGGAACTGCTACGCCGTCGAGTTCGGTGGGCACGAGGTGCTCGTCGCCGCCCTCGGCCTCATCCCGGGCGGTGCGCGCATCCCGAACGCGCCGACCGAGAACTCTTAGCCCGCGGCGAGCAGCGACTCGCGCACCTGGCGGCGCAGCACCTTGCCGATGAGGGACTTGGGCAGCTCATCCACCGCATAAACGCGCTTGGGCACCTTGTAGGCCGTGAGGTTCGCGCGCGCGAACTCCCGGATGCCCGCCTCGTCGAGCGACTTCCCCGGCGCGAGCACCACCGCGGCGACAACATCCTCGCCGCTGTGCTGCGACGGGAGGCCGACGACGGCCACGTCCGCGACATCCGGATGCTCGCGCAGGCAGTCCTCAACCTCGCTCGGTGCCACGTTGAAGCCGCCGGTGATGATCAACTCCTTGATCCTGTCGACGATGCGCACGAAACCCTTCTCGTCGACAGTGACGATGTCGCCGGTACGGAACCACGCGGCACCCTCATCAGACGAGGGAACGAAAACTGCCGCCGTCTCGTCGGGCTTCTTCCAGTAGCCGGAGAACACCTGCGGGCCGCGCACGATGAGCTCACCCTGCTCGCCCGCCTTGCGGTCGACGGTCGGATTCTCGGGGTCGACGACGCGCACCTCGGTGTTGGGCAGCGGCAGGCCAACGGTCCCCGCGACGCGGGACGGGCCCACCGGGTTCGCCATGAGCACGGGCGAAGTCTCCGAAAGGCCGTAGCCCTCAACGAGGTATCCCCCGGTCTGCGCCTCCCACGGCTCGACAACGGACGCAGAGAGCGGCATCGCGCCCGAGATCGCGATCTCGATGCCCTTGAGCGAGACGCCCTTCTCCTTCGCCGCGGCCGTGAGGCGCTCGTAGATCGGGGGCACCGCAGGCAGGAACGTCGCGGGCCGCTTGCGAATCACCGGCAGCACGAGATCGGGGTCGAACTTCGGAAACAGCACGAGCCGCGAGCCCATGCTCATCGCGAAAGTGAGGCACAGCGTGAGGCCGTAAGCGTGGAACATCGGCAGCACGGCGTAGACCACGGACGTGCCGCGTTTGACAGTCGGCACCCAGGCGCGAGCCTGCGCCGCATTCGTGTTCAGGTTGAGATGGGTGAGCGTCGCGCCCTTCGGCAGCCCGGTCGTGCCGCTCGTGTACTGGATGAGGGCGACATCCTCAGCGCCCGGGCGGATGATGTCCGGGTCGATCGGTGCGGCCTTCAGCAGGTCCTTCCATGAGATCGTTCCACGCACCCCGGTCGTGAGCGCCTGGCGTGACTCCCTGGCCCGCGCGATCGGCAGCCGCAGCAGCGCGCGGGTGCCGAACGGCATCGCCCGCGTCACATCGATGGAGATGATGGTCTCCACGGCGACATCCGCGGGGAACGCCTGGATCGTCTCGACCACGTTGTTCCAGGCGATAACGACCTTCGCGCCGTGGTCCTCGAACTGGTGGCGCAACTCACGCGGCGTGTACAGCGGGTTGTGCTCCACCACGATCGCGCCCAGCCGCAGCACGGCGTAGAACGCGACGATGTGCTGCGGGCAGTTCGGCAGCACGAGGGCGACCGGGTCACCCTTCTGCACGCCCAGCAGACGCAACCCCTCGGCGGCGCGGTCGATCTGCTCACCCATCTGGGCATACGTGGTAGTCGCCCCGAAGAACTCGAGCGCGACGTTCTTCGGGAACTCCTCGACGGACGCAGACACGAGGTCGTAGAGCGAACCCGTCGGCAGCTCGATCTCCTCAGGCACGCCCTCCGCGTACGACTTCAGCCAGGGACGCGGGGTGGTGATGCCAGCCACTAAGCCGCGCCGTCGAACATCGACGTGACCGACCCGTCATCGAACACCTCATGGATCGCGCGGGCGATCAGCGGGGCGATCGGCAGGATCGTGAGCGTCGGGAAACGCTTCGACTCCGGGATCGGCAACGTGTCCGTCACAACCACGGAATCGATGACGTCAGTCTGCAACAACGTGGATGCCGGCTCCGAGAAAATCGCGTGCGTCGCCGCGACAACCACCTTCGTCGCCCCCGCCTGCTTGAGCGCCTCAGCAGCCTTCACGATAGTGCCGCCGGTGTCGATCATGTCGTCGACGATCAAACACACGCGACCGTCGACCTCGCCCACGATCTCATGCACGGTCACCTTGTTCGGCACGAGCGGGTCGCGCCGCTTGTGGATGATCGCAAGGGGAGCGCCCAGCTTGTCGCTCCAGATGTCGGCCACGCGAACGCGGCCCATGTCCGGGGAAACCACAGTCAACGTCGCCGGGTCGAGAATCTTCTGGAAATGCGCCAACAGCACGGGCATCGCGAACAGGTGATCCACGGGCCCGTCGAAGAAACCCTGGATCTGCGCGGCGTGCAGGTCGACGCTCATGATGCGGTCGGCGCCGGCGGCCTTGTACAGGTCGGCGACGAGGCGGGCACTTATCGGCTCCCGCCCGCGTCCCTTCTTGTCCTGCCGGGCGTAAGGGTAGAACGGCGAGACGACGGTGATGCGCTTCGCAGATGCCCGCTTCAGCGCATCCACCATGATCAGCTGCTCCATGAGCCACTCGTTGATCGGGTTGGTGTGCGACTGGATGACGAACGCGTCGCAGCCGCGCACGCTCTCGTCGTAGCGGGCGTAGATCTCGCCGTTCGCGAACGTGCGGGCGTCGGTGTGCACGAGGTCGGCGCCGAGCTCCTCCGCGATATCGATCGCCAGCTGGGGATGGGCTCGACCGGTGACGATCACGAGCCTTTTCTGTCCGGTGATCTTGATCTCGGACAACGGTCCCCGCTCTCTGCCGGCTGGCCGGCACCGTGCTTCTATTGGTCGGTGGCCGTCGCCGTGGTGTCGCCGGACTCAGCTGCAGCCGCCAGGGCCGCTGCAGAGCCCGGACGGTTGGCTTCGACCCAGCCCGTCATATTGCGCTGCGGAGCCACGTTGATTGCCAGTGCGCCTGCCGGGACGTCCTTTCGGACGACAGTTCCGGCTCCCGTGTAGGCTCCGTCACCGATTCTAACCGGGGCGACGAACACGTTGTGCGAGCCGCTTCTCACGTGTGAGCCGACGACAGTCGCGCCCTTGTTCACGCCGTCGTAATTCGCGGTGATCGTGCCAGCACCGATGTTGGACTGCTCCCCCACGGTTGTGTCCCCGATGTAGCTGAGGTGAGGCACCTTGCTGCCCGCGCCGATCGTCGAATTCTTCGTCTCCACGAACGTGCCGATCTTGCCGTCCGCCCCGAGATAGGTGCCCGGCCGCAGGTAGGCGAAAGGACCAACGGATGCCCCTGCCCCGATCACCGCGAGCGTCGCGTCTGTGCGCTTCACCGTCGCCCCCGCCCCGATCTCGCAGTCCACGAGGGTCGTGTCCGGGCCGATAATCGCCCCGGACTGCACGAGCGTCGCACCCTTCAACTGCGTGCCCGGCAGCAGCTCGACGTCTTCCGCGAGAGTCACATCCGCGTCGATCCAGGTCGTCGACGGGTCTTGCACGGTCACGCCCTCGAGCTGCCAGCGGCGCACGATCAGCTCGTTCATGCGCTTCGCCGCTTCGGCGAGCTGCACCCTGTCGTTGACGCCGGCGACCATCCAGCCGTGCTCGACGGTCATCGCCTCCACTGCCGACCCGCCAGCGCTCAACAGGCCGACGACGTCGGTCAGGTACTTCTCCCGCTGCGCATTCTGCGTCGTCACGAGCGGAAGTTCGCGGCGCAGGGCGCCGGCGGTGAACACGTAGGTGCCCGAGTTGATCTCGCGGATCTCGAGCTCGGCGGCAGTGGCATCCTTCTGCTCGACGATCGACAGCAGCCGCCCGTCCGGGTCGCGGACAACTCTGCCGTACCCGGTGGCGTCATCGAGCACTGCGGAGAGCAGGGTGGCGGCGGCCCCGGCGGCGCGGTGCGCGGCGATCAGGGTTGCGAGAGTCGCGGCATCCAGCAACGGCACGTCGCCGCTGACCACCACGACGTCGCCCACGAAATCACCCGGCAGGGCCGCGATGCCGACCTCGACGGCGCGACCGGTGCCGGCCACATCGTCCTGGTCCACGATCGTGGCCTCCGGCATGAGCTCGGCGATCGTCGCGACGACGGTGTCCCTGTCGTGGCGCACCACCGCGATGATGTGCGCGGGATCGAGCGAGCGGGCAGTCGCGAGCACATGACCGACGAGGGACCGCCCCGCAAGGGTGTGGAGCACTTTCGGCCGCGAAGACTTCATGCGGGTGCCCTGCCCGGCGGCGAGGACGATGACGGCGAGCTGCTTGTCGGTCATGGGTTCATCACGCTCCGCTTCCAGGATTCGAACCTAGACCTAACAGCTCCAAAGGCTGTCGTGCTGCCATTACACCAAAGCGGATCGCACCATTCGGCGCGCATCAAGTCTGCCAGACGCTCGAGGCCGGCGTCTTTGCCCGCTCGGGCGGCGCCGTTGACATTCGCACCCGGCCCCTGGGGGTACTCATGGGAGTCAGCACATTTGTTAGGTTCGCCAACTAATGTGCCGACGGCCAGGAGTCGCCAGAGGGAGAAGTCGCACCCCGGGCGGAGCCGAAACACGCCAGACGCGGAGCCGCACCACGCGGCGAACGCGCGCACGAGCCGGGCCGCGCGCGATACTAGACGGATGCCCGCCAGCGACGAAGTCGACCGCATCGTCGATGCGTGGACCCGCGAGCGCCCAGACCTCGACTTCTCACCGCTGCAGGTGTTGAGCAGGGTGGCGCGACTCGCCAGGCACCTCGAGCGGGCGCGGCGCACGGCGTTCGCGGCATCCGACCTCGAGCTCTGGGAGTTCGACGTGCTCTCCGCCCTGCGCAGGGAGGGTGCGCCATACCAGCTGAGCCCCAAGGCACTCCTGCAACAGACACTCGTGTCGAGCGGCACCATGACAAACCGCATCGACAGGCTCGTCACACGCGCGCTTGTCGAACGTCGCACCGACCCGAACGACGGCCGTGGCATCCTCGTGGTCATGACCGAAGGCGGGCGCGAACGCGTGGATGCCGCGATCAGCACGCTCCTCACAGCCGAGTCAGACCTGCTCGACCGACTCCCGAAGGCAGACCAGGAGCGTCTTAGCGCCCTGCTGCGCAAGCTCAGCCTCGACTTCGACTGAGATGAAAATGCTGCTCGGCCTCGCAACCGCGCTCGTCGCATTCGGGCTGGCCAGCGGGCTGCATTTCGTCGTGCCCGTCGTGCCGACTCTCACCGCGTGTGTGCTGCTCGGCATCGGGTTTGCCGCGATCCCGTGGCCCGCGCGGTTCCGGGCCGCCACGCAACCCGGACTCGCCACGGCATCCCGGCGACTGCTGCGCATCGGCATCGTGCTGCTCGGCTTCAGCCTGAGTCTCGTCGACATCGCCGGGCTCGGCTGGCTCGTGCTCGCACTCATCGTGGCGATAGTACTGCTCACCTTCGGCCTGACCCTGGGCGTGGGCAGGCTGTTCCGGCTGCCCGGGGACCAGCCGCTGCTCATCGCTGCCGGCTTCTCGATTTGCGGGGTTTCCGCCATCGGCGCGATGGGCGGTGTCACCCGCTCGAAGGAGTCGGAGATGGCAACCCCGATCGCCCTCGTCACGCTGTGCGGAACGCTCGCCATCGCTGTGCTGCCGCTGCTGCGTCCCGTGCTCGGACTCGACGCCGAGCAGTTCGGGATGTGGACGGGAGCGAGCGTGCACGACGTCGGGCAGGTGGTCGCGACCGCCCAGGTCGCGGGAGCATCCGCCCTCGCCATCGCCGTGGTCGTCAAGCTCACCCGGGTCGCGCTGCTCGCCCCGATGATCGCCATCACCGGACTCGCCCTGCGCAACCGGGAGACCGCCGATGCGCGGCCGCCGATCGTGCCGCTCTTTCTCCTCGGCTTCCTCGCGGCAGTGCTCGCCCGCACCCTGCTGCCGCTCTCCCCCGAATTCCTCACTGCCGCGGCGGACATCCAACTCGTGCTGCTCGGGATGGCGCTGTTCGGAATCGGATCGGCAATCCGCATCGGCTCCCTCCTCCGCACCGGCGCGCGACCCCTCGCAGTGGCGGGGATCTCGTGGTTCGCGGTCGCGGGCATGTCCCTCGCCGCAGCATTCATCGCCACGGCTGCGGGCGTGCCGGCGCTCGGCTGACGCGGCGCGGCGGCGACCTCCAGTCAGTCGTGCGTTGGATGCTCGTGCGCACCGTGCTCGGCGAGCTCGAGCTGGAACGTGGAGTGGTCGACCTGCACGTCGAAGTGCTTGGCGACGCAATCCTGCAACTCGTCGAGCATCTTCGGTGCGTGGCCGTCGTAGAAGCACGAATCGTCCACGACGACGTGGGCGGTGAGCACCGGCAGGCCTGTCGCGATCTGGCTCACGTGCAGGTCGTGCACGGCCCGCACGTGGTCGAGACGCAGCAGGTGGTCGCGCACGGAGTCGAGGTTGAGCCCTTTCGGCGTGGACTCGAGCAGCACGCTCGTGGCCTCCTTCAGCAGCAGGAAAGCGCGCGGCAGGATCAGCGCGCCGATCAGGATCGCGGCTATGGCATCCGCGAGCTCGAAGCCGGTGAGGGTTATCACGATCGCCGCGGCGATGACCCCGATCGAGCCCAGCGCGTCCCCAAGCACGTCGAGGAAGGCCGCCCTCATGTTGAGGTTCGACTTGCGCCCTGAAGCCAGAACCGCGATGGATGCCACATTGCCGAGCAACCCGATGGCACCGAACAGCAACAGCGGGCCGCCCGCGATGTGGGGAGGATCGAACAGGCGCTGCACGGCCTCGACGAGCACGAAGATGCCGACCGCGAGCAGGATCGCTGCCTGCGCAGTTGCGCCGAGCACCTCCGCCCTGCCGAACCCGAACGTCCGTTTCGCGTTCGCCGGACGACCGACGAGGGACGCCGCCGTGAGCGCGATCGCCAGGCCGCCGGCATCGGTGAGCACATGCGCCGCATCCACGAGTAGCGCGAGGCTGCCGGTGATGATCGCGCCGACGAACTCGGCGACGAGCACAGCGGCGCTGATGCCGAGCGCTATGCCCAGCCGGCTCCGGCCGGCGGCCGCGGGATGATCGTGGGACATGGTCTCACCATTGTTCCGCACCAGCGGACGAACCGGGCGGGGGTTGTACGTCCCGACCTCGACCCCGACCTCGACCTCGACCTCGACCTCGGCCCCCGGCTCGTGCCGCACCCCTCCGCTGTGCTCTCGACGTCTTACTCCAATTCGTTCGCGATCTCAAGGAATGCGCTCACGAACTCCTTGAGATCGCGAACGTTTGAAAGGAGTCCGCCGCAGGCGCGGTGATCGATCACCATCGAGGTCTGAGGTCTACCAGCCGTCCGGGCGCAGATGAACGGCATCCCACGGGTCAGCCCCGTGGATCAGACCGGTCGCGCGGCCGAGCGACTCAGGCGAGCAGTTCTTCCAGCTCGAGCCAGCGCAGCTCGAGGGTGTCGAGCTGAGCCTGCAGGTCGGCAAGCTCGGTCGAGAGTGCCCCGAGACCCGCGTAGTCGGACTGGTCGTGCACGGCCATCCGTTCGTGCACGCCCGCGATCTGGGCGGTGATCTTCTCCATCTTGCGTGCGGCGGCAGCATGCTCCTTCTGCGAGTTGCGCAGCTCGGCGCCGCTCAAGCCGCCCCCGCGGGTTGAGCCTGTCGAAACCCCGCCGGCAGATTTCGACGAGCTCAATCGGCCTTGCTGCGCGGAGCGAAGTTCGAGGTACTGGTCGACTCCGCGCGGCAGGTGCCGCAGGTGCCCGTCGAGGATCGCGTACTGGTTGTCGGTCACGCGCTCGAGCAGGTACCTGTCGTGGCTGACGACGAGCAGCGTGCCGGGATAGGTGTCGAGGAGGTCCTCGATCGCGGCGAGCATGTCGGTGTCGAGGTCGTTCGTCGGTTCGTCGAGGATGAGCACGTTCGGCTCGCTCAGCAGGATCAGCAGCAGCTGCAGCCGCCGCTTCTGCCCGCCGGAAAGGTCCTTTACCTGGGTGGAGAGCTGGGCGCTCGCGAACCCGACGCGCTCCAGCATCTGGCTCGGCGTCATCTCCTTGCCCCCGGTGATGTAGGTGCTCTTCTGGCGCGAGATGACGTCGCTGACCCTGTCGTTCCAGATGTCTTCGAGTTCGAACAACTGCTGGGTGAGCGTCGCAACTTTGATTGTCTTGCCGCGCTTGACCCTCCCGCTCGTGGGAAGCAGGGTGCCGCTGACCAGGTTCAGGAGTGTGCTCTTGCCCGCGCCGTTGACCCCGAGGATGCCCGTGCGCTCGCCGGGAGCGATGCGCCACGTGACATCCCGCAGCACCTGCTTGTCGCCGTAGCTCACGGACACGTTCTCGATGTCGACGACGTCTTTGCCGAGGCGCTGCATCGCCATGGATGCCAGGCTCACCGAGTCGCGGATCGGCGGCTCGTTGGCGATGAGGGCGTTGGCCGCGTCGATGCGGAACTTCGGCTTGGCGGTGCGCGCCGGTGCGCCACGGCGCAACCAGGCCAGCTCCTTCTTCATGAGGTTCTGGCGTTTCGACTCCATCGTGGCGGCCATCTGGTCGCGCTCGACCCGCTGCAGGATGTACGCCGCGTACCCGCCCTCGAAGGGCTCGATGAGGCGATCGTGCACCTCCCAGGTGGCCGTGCAGATCTCGTCGAGGAACCACCTGTCGTGGGTGACGACCACGAGCCCGCCCGCGTTCGTCGACCAGCGACGCTTGAGATGACCTGCGAGCCACGTGATGCCCTCGACGTCGAGGTGGTTTGTGGGCTCATCGAGGAAGATGACGTCGTGGTCGCCGATGAGCAGGGCGGCGAGCGCGACACGCCTGCGCTGCCCGCCCGACAGGTCGCCGACGAGTGATTCCCAGGGGATGTCGGAGATGAGTCCCGCGATGACGTCGCGCACGTTGGGGTCGCCCGCCCACACGTGCTCGTCGATGTCGCCGATGACCGTCTGGTGCACGGTGCGCGTGCCGTCGAGCTCGTCCGCCTGGTCGAGCATCGCGAGCGTGACCCCACCGCGGCGCGTGACGCGGCCTTCGTCGGGCTCGAGCCGGCCGGCGAGCATGCGCAGCAGGGTCGACTTGCCGTCACCGTTGCGGCCGACGATGCCGATGCGGTCACCCTCGTCGAGCCCGATCGTGACCTTGTCGAAGATGACGCGGGTCGGGTATTCGAGGTGCAGCGCTTCAGCGCCGAGGAGATGTGCCACTCGCGCAAGCCTAGGCGCTCCGGCTGCGGGCCTGGTTTTGCGCGCCCGTTCCGCCGCCCCGCAACTTTCTCCGGCCACTTCGGCGAGGTCGGCCTGCCCCCTCGATACGCTCTTGGCCGTCAGCACATTTGTTAGGACGGTTCACAAATGTGCTGACGGACAGGAGTGTATTGACCATGCCCGCCGGGTGTGGGGTGGAAACAGCGGGCGAGCGGGCGCCCCGGCGGCGACGCGGGCGGGCGCGGCGGCGACGCGGGCGGGTGCGGCGGGGCGAAGCTCAGGCCACGCTTACCGTCACGGTGTGCCAGCCTTCGGAGCCGTTGGGTGCGACGGGCACGGGCGTTCCGGACTGGGTCATGCCCGCGGCATCCGTCGCGCGCACCTCGATGGTGTGGTTGCCGCTCGCGGCATCCCACTCGTAGACCCACTGCCGCCAGGTGTCGATCGAGATCGGGTCGGCGAGGCGGGCCGGCTGCCACGATCCACCGTCGACGCGCACCTCGACGCGGTCGATGCCGGTGTGCTGGGCCCACGCGACGCCCGCGACGGCAACCGTCCCGGCATCCACGCGGCTGCCGCTCGAGGGCACATCGATGCGCGATGAGGTCTTCACGGGGCCGTGGTCAGACCAGCCGCGATCCGTCCAGTACGCGGTGTGGTCGGCGAAGCGGGTGACTTGCAGCTCGACCACCCACTTGGTCGCTGAGACGTAGCCGTACAGCCCGGGCACCACCATGCGCACCGGGAACCCGTGCTCCAGCGGCAGCGGCTTGCCGTTCATGCCGACGGCGAGCAGCGACTCGCGATCCTCCTCGAGCAGGATCTCGAGCGGCGTCGACGCCGTGAACCCGTCATAGCTGCGGGACAACACCATATCCGCGCCGGCCTGGGGTTTCGCCTTCTTGAGCAGTTCGCGGATCGGATATCCCAGCCAGGTCGCATTGCCGACAAGATTTCCGCCCACCTCGTTAGAGACGCACATGAGGGTGACAGTGTGCTCGGTCATGGGCAGGGCGAGCAGTTCGGCGAAGCTGAGCTGCACCTCGTTCTCCACCATGCCGGTGATCTTGAGCGACCAGGCCGAAGCATCGATCACGGGAACCTGCAGCGCAGTGTCGATGCGGTAGAACGTGTCGTTCGCGGAGATGAGCGGCGAGATCCCCGGGATGCCGAGATCGGCGCCCGCAGGAATCGGCGGTGCCGCCGTGGCCGGCTTCGGCAGCGTGAGCGCCTCACGCACCGAATTCACTGCCGCGGTGCCTGCGTTGATCACCCTTGCGCCGAGCCCGACAACGAGCGCACCCGCAGCCGTGCCGCCCAGCATGATGAAGAATCGGCGGCGCGTGAGCCCGGCGCGAGCCAGGTCGCGCTTGGTGGCGGTGCGCGGCGCCGACTCGGTCCACACCCGCAACCGCTCAGTCGCGGCGCGCAGCACGAAGACCCCCGCCACTGTGCCGACGAGGGTGGGGATCGCCCAGAACCCGCTGGCATCCGCCCGGGTGGATGCCGCGAGCGTTGCGAACGCGCCGACAGCGACCAGCCCGACAACACCCCACGGCGGCCGACGGTACTGCAGGATGCCCACGGCTGCCGCCAGCACCAGCACGAGGACGCCGAGTGCCACCAGCAGCACGACCTTGTCGTTCGTGCCGAACAGCGCGATGACCGCCGTCTTGAACCAGCCGGGCACGATGTCGATCACGAAGGAGCCCACGGCGAACAGCGGGCTCGAGGCCGGTAGCACCAGGAATGCCGCGATCGCCTCAGCGACGGCCAGGCTCACCAGGGCCGAGAGCACGCCGACCAATGACGCCCAGAGCCGCCGCGATGCCATGGGGCTGATGCTAAACCCGACGGGCCGTCACGACCTGAGAGTCAGCCAGTCGGGTTTGCCGGGCAGGTCGGTGAATGTGCGATAGACGATTGTGGACTCCGGCACGAACACCACCCAGGCGGTCAGCACGACGAGCCGCAGATCGGTCAGCAGCGACCGGTGATCGAGGTACCACATCTCGAGGGCGCCCTTGTATGGGGCGATCTTCTCCTCATAGAACGCGCGCGGGTCGACCCCCGGTTGGGACAGCAGCCGCTCCTCATCGCGGAAGACCACCGAGCCGATCCCGGTGACGCCGGGGCGGGCGTTGTAGATCGTGTCCCGCACGTGCTCAGGGTAGATGTCAAAGTCGACCTGCATCTGCGGTCGCGGGCCGACGAAGCTCATCTCCCCGGTGAGCACGTTGATGAGCTGAGGCAGCTCGTTGATCTTCGTCGCGCGCAGCACGCGGCCCACCCGCGTCACGCGGGGGTCGCCGCGCACGGTCAGGCTGCCGGTGCCGATGTTCGGGCTGTCCTTGAGCATGGTGGCGAACTTCCAGATGCCGAAAGTCGTGTTGTGGAAGCCGATGCGGCTCTGCCGGTAGAACACCTCGCCCTCACCGCTGAAACGCAGGGCGATCATGATTATCGCGAGCGGCACGATGAGGATCACGAGCGCGAGAAGCGCGAGGAGGAAGTCGAGGATTCGCTTGACCGTCAGGTACACGCCACTACATCTTCGAATCGAGGCTCTTCCCGGTTTCCACGTGGTGGAATGTGGGAACGAGCCGGGCCAGCACATCGACGATGGCTTCTTTGGGCAGTTCGGGCTGTGCGAAGAGGGCGTGCAACTCGTCGACCGTCGAGCGGATGCCCGCGACATCCCGCACCGCGGTCGCCTTGACGACACCGAGGGCTGCGAAGCGCTGCAGGTCCACGGTCTCGTCCGCCGTGTGGAACTCCTCGAACGGCTTCTCCCCCGAAGTGTCCGACTCGAAGTAGTACACCGGCCAGGTGGTGGCCGCCGGATCCCGGCGTGCGGCCTTCTGGCGCGCCTCCTCCTCGGTGGCGCAGCGGTCGGGTTCGTAGCCGAGCTCCGCGAGCAGCGCGTCGGCGATGGCCGCGAAGGTCAGCATCTTCGGCTCCTCGAGCCTGGGGAAGAAGATGTCGGCGGGCTCGCCCGTGATGCAGGCGAGAAGGCACAGCTCTCCACTCTCGTCGGGCGAGACGAAGTAGCGCCGCACGTCTGACGGCGCGGAGAGCGGCTGGCCCTTCGCGATGCGCTCGAGGAAGCCCGCGGGCAGGCTGCCGTTGGAGAACGCGACATTCGCGAAACGGGCTGTGGTGGCGGGCAGCAGCTCGGCGTAGGCGAGCACCGCCTCCTCCATGAGCTTCTTGGATGCCCCCATCACGTTCGCCGGATTGGCCGCCTTGTCGGTGGACACGCAGAAGAAGTGTTCGGGCGGGGAGGCCAGCAGCAGGTCGAGCAGGTGCGCGGTATTGGCGACGTTGTTCTCGAGCATCGCCTCGATCGAGTAGCGGTCCTTCTCGCTGCGCACGTGCTTGTGGGCGGCGAAATGCGCGACGATGTCGAACGGGCCCCACGCGGCGAGCATCCGCTCGAACACCGGGTCGCCGAAACTTATCGGGTACGTGACGAAGTCATCGGGCACGAATTGCCCGGCGGTGGAGCGCAGGTCGCGGGTCAGCTCGGTGAGCCCATTCTCACTGATGTCGACGACGCACAACCGCGACGGCTCGTACTTCAGCAGCGCCCGGATGAAGGATGCCCCGATGGTGCCGGCCCCGCCGATGACGAGCACCGACTTGCCCACGATCCCGGCGCGCAGTTGCCCGTCGTGCGCGGCAAGGTCGGCGGCGAACATGCTCTCCGAGCGGAATGTCACATGCTTCGCGATGAACTCCGGGAGCGAGAAGGACGCCGGCGTCACGCGGTGGCCTCGACGGCCTGCGCGACGACGTGGATCACTTCGGCGACCTGTTCCTCGGTGAGGGTGTTGTACAGCGGCAGCGTGATCTCGTTGGCATACAGCTCGTAGGTCTTCGGGTAATCGGCGATGTCATACCCGCGCTCGCGGAACAGTGTGAGCATCGCCATCGGGATGTAGTGCACGTTGACCCCGACCCCCTGCTCGGAGATCGCGGTGATGATCCTGTCGCGGCGCTGCTCGTCGGCCCCGGCGATGCGCAACAGGTAGAGGTGGGCGGACGACTCGCGCTCGGCATCCCGATAGGGGGGAAGGATGGCCCAGTCGTACTGGCCGAAGCCCTCCTGGTAGAGCTCGAACTTGTGCTTGCGGTCGGGCAGCAGTGTCGAGGTGTACTTACGGATCTGCGCGAGCCCGATGGCCGCGTTGATGTCGGGCAGGTTCACCTTGAGACCCTGGTCGATGATGTCGTAACGCCAGGCGCCTGGCACGTTCTTCTCGTACGCGCTCTTGCTCTGCCCGTTGAGTGCGAGCGCCTTGAGGAACGTGTACTCCTCATCGTTGTCGAACGGGGCCGGCAGGTTGATGCACACTGCGCCGCCCTCGCCGGTCGTGATGTTCTTCACCGAGTGCAGCGAGAAGACTGTGGCGTCGGTGAACTGTCCGTTGGGGCGGCCCCTGTATGTGGATCCGATGGAATGCGCGGCGTCGGTAACGACGAGGATGCGGCCGAGCTTCTCCTGGCGTGGCGTCGCTGGCGCGAAGAGGGCCGTGACATCCGCGGCTTCGAGCACCGCGTGGATGGCGTCGTAGTCGGCCGGCCAGCCACCCATGTCCACCGGAATGACCGCCTTGGTGCGCGGGGTGATCGCCGCCCGGATCTTCGCGGGGTCGATAGTGAAGTCGTCGAGGACATCCACCATGACCACCGTCGCACCGAGGTTCATCGCACACAGCGCGGTCGCCGAGTATGTATACGCGGGGATGATCACCTCGTCGCCCGGGCCCACACCGAACCAGCGCAGCATGAGCATGGCGCCGGAACTCCAGGAGTTGACGCACAGCACGGGTGTGCCGGTGAGCTTGCCGATCTCGACCTCGAGCTGGCGCACCTTCGGGCCTGTCGTCAGCCAGCCGGTGTTCAGGAGTGCGTCGTTGACCTCGGCGACGACGTCGTCGTCAATTAGGGGCAGGGAGAAGGGGATGACCATGTCGCCTGCCAATCTACTTCACACCACCTCGACGGTGATCTGGTGCCAGCCCTCTGCGCCGTTCGGGAACGGCGAGAGCCTGTCATTGACCTGCGTCACCCCCGACCTGTTCGTCGCCCGCACCTCGATGAGGTGTGCGCCTTTGACCGCCGTCCACTCGTAGACCCACTGGCACCAGGTGTCGATCGAGATCGGGGACGCAAGGCGCGCGGGCACCCACCCGGTCCTGTCGATGCGCACCTCGACGCCGGCGATGCCGTCGTGCTGCGCCCACGCGACGCCCGCGATCGCGACGATGCCCTCCGGCACGAGTGCAAGGTATGCGGGCACGTCGATTCGGGATGCCACCTTCACCGGCCCCTGCTCGGCCCAGCCCCTGTCAGTCCAGTACGCGCTCTTGTCGGCGAACCGGGTGACCTCGAGCTCGACAAGCCACTTCGTTGCGGAGACGTAGCCGTACAGCCCGGCAACGACCATGCGCACCGGGAAGCCATGCTCGAGCGGCAGCGGCTCGCCGTTCATGCCGACCGCGAGCACGCCGAACCGTTCCTCGTCGAGAAGCGCCTCGAGGGGCGTGCTGGCCGTGTAGCCGTCGACGCTCTTCGAGAGCACCATGTCAGCGCCGGCCAGCGGCCCCGCGCGTTTGAGCAGCTCCCGGATCGGATAGCCGAGCCAGGTCGCGTTGCCGATGAGGTTGCCCCCGACATCGTTGGAGACGCAGGTGAGCGTCATGACCGACTCGGTCAGCGGCAGCGCCAGCAGTTCGGCGAAGGTCATCGTCACCTCGCGCTGCACCATGCCCGTGACTTTCAGCGTCCACGCTGCGGCGTCGATCACCGGCACCTGGAGCGCGGTGTCGATGCGGTAGAAGTCCGCGTTCGCCGTGATGAGGTCGGACATCCCGTCGATGCGGAGGTCGGCGCCCGTCGGGATGGGCGGCGCGGGCACTGCGGGGGCCGGGAGCTTGAGGGCCTCCCGCAGCGTGTTGACAGCTGCGTTCGCCGCGTTGACCGTACGGGCCGTGATCCCCACCACGAGTGAACCGCCAGCGGTGGCGGCGAGCATTGCGAGGAACGCCCGGCGAGTGACCCGTGTTCCCGCGCGGGATCCTGTGGCGTAGGCCGCGAGGCGTCTCGCGAGGGACCTCAGCACGAGGATGCCGCAGGCGGCCCCGACGAGGGTGGGCGCGGCCCACAGCGGCGAGGCATCCGCTCGCGTGACGACAGCACCGACCGCGACCGCTGCGACGACCCCGAGCAACACGGAGCCCCACGGTGGCCGGCGGCGTTCCAGCAGCCCGACGATGACGGCGAGCACGGCCACGAGCAGGCCGAGCGCGACGAAGAGGGCGAGCTTGTCGTTGGTGCCGAACAGCGCGATCACGACGTTCTTGAACCAGCCGGGAACCAGGTCGATCACAAGCGATCCGACCCCGAACAGCGGGCTCGACGCCGGCGAGATGAACAGCGCGACAAGTTCGGCCACGGCAAGCACGACGAGGGCAGCGACGATACCGGAGAGGGCCGCCCACACGGCGACCCTGCGCGCGTTCATGGGGTCATGCTAGTCGCGGCATTCACTGCCGAGTGCCCATTCAGTCGCTGACGATGCGTGCCCCGTGCACCGGCCCCGTGGCGCGCACGACGGTGAGGCGTGCCGCGCTGAGCGCGATCTGCAGTTCGAGGGCGGAGTCCAGGTCTGCGGCCAGGAACGCGACCGTGGGGCCGGAGCCGGAGATGATGCCGGCGAGCGCGCCGTTCTCCTCGCCGAGTTCGAGCACTCCGGCGAGCGATGGCTGCAGGTGGATCGCGGGAGCCTGCAGGTCGTTGTACAGGCATTCGGCAAGCATGTGCGGGTCGCCGGCACGCAGCGCCTGCAGCACGTTGGCGTCGACCGATGGCGCGACCTGGGCGGGGAAGATGTCCTGCGCGTGACGATCCCTGTGGTTGTCGAGCTCCTGGTACACGGCGGGTGTGGACAGCCCGAAGTCGGAGACGGCGAGCACCCACTGGAACTGTCCTTTGGCGAGCGCCGGGCTGAGCTGGTCGCCGCGGCCGGTACCGATGGCCGTGCCACCGGTGAAGGCGAACGGCACGTCGGATCCCAGTTCGGCAGCGAGTTCGAGCATGTCCTCGCGTGGCAGTCCCGTGCCCCAGAGGTGGTCGCAGGCCATGAGGGTTGCCGCGGCATCCGCCGATCCCCCGCCCATGCCGCCGGTCACGGGCACGTGCTTCTCGATCTCGAGGCGCGCACCGCCCCGGTAGCCGGTGCGCCGGGCGAGCAGGCGGGCGGCCTTGATGGCGATGTTGGAACCGTCGGATGGCACCCGCGAGAGTTCGACGCTGCCACTCACGCTCACCGAGAAGTCGTCGGCCGGATAGGCCCGCACATCCTCGTAGAGGGACACGGCCTGGTAAGCGATAGCGACATCGTGATAGCCGTCGTCGAGCATCGAGCCGACCTTGAGGAAGACGTTGATCTTGCCAGGCGCCCTCGAGTGCACCATGCCCTGCGCGGTGCCTTGAGTGCCGCCTTTCGTGGTGCCCGAGGTCATGCACTCAAACCTAGCCGAGCGCGCTCATCCCAATTTTCCGACCGCCCGCGTTCGCCACCCCGCTCCGCGCTTTGCCACCCGCTCCGCGCTCGCCACCCGCTCCGCGCTCTGCGGCGGGCGACCCGCTCGCACACTCGCGATATCAAGGAAGTCCGCAAGTTCTTCCTTGAGATCGCTAACGTTTGGAAGGGGCGGCGGCAGGCGCGGCGTCGGGGCAGCGAAGCACTGGCTGCCGGCGGGCGGGG